>NZ_JOMG01000004.1:0-600000 GCF_000711225.1 Pelobacter seleniigenes DSM 18267 | reverse complement strand
CCATAAACGACCAACCGATCATGCCCTCAGCCGATGGAAACAATATCAAGGCCCCCATCATTATCGATATCAACAGCCTGTGCTCCGTCATGATATTCATCCCCAACCGACTTGCCCCACAGATCCCTGGGGCCGTGTGCATCGACGGGGATCCTGGCAAACGATTCAGAACCACCGGAACGCTCGTGAAAAACGACGGCGAGGCCGGAAAAAACTAGAATCAGCAGAACTGACAGATAAATCGGTTTCATGTCTGCTGTTCACCTCGGGTTTTCAAAAACTGGGAGATTTCAGCTCCGATCAACTGCCTGTGCCAGACAACTCTGCGCAGAATGTAAAGATCCATCTGCAACTTTCCCATGAAACCATTGGGGGATTTCTGAATGGCCTTGATATAGGCCAGGTGTTTCTTCAGGGTTGGCAGGACGAATTTTTTATTTTGTCCCGTCCAGAAAGTCTGTTGAACACTGGTATTCTTGCGATCCCAGGAACTGGCGTCTTCATGCATGCGACGAAAAAACAGGGTTTCGGGAATCTCGACGATTTTTCCATACAAGGTCAGTTCCCCCATGAGGTTGGTATCGGCGGCATGAAAGCTGCCATTGCCCATCAGCGCGGTATGTTTAAGGGCTGAATGGCGCATCAGGCCATAAATGGCGTTGGTCAGACCGACGACTTCGAAATAGGTTTTAAAACGCGTGACAACGTCATCATGCTGCAGATCGAGATTGTCATCATAGTGCTGAAGCAGACGCCCTTCCCCGTCGATAATATCGGTTTTGCCATAACACATCACAGCGTCCGGTCGCGATTCGAGAACTTTCAGGCAGCGTTCATGCAGATGCTCCGAGCAGAGGTCGTCGGCGTTGAACCAGCGAAAATATTCCCCTCCGGCCAAATGAAAAAGCTGATTGTAATTGCCAGCAGCGCCAATATTTACAGAGTTACGAATGTATTTTATGCGAGGATCTGAAGCCGCGAAGTCACGACATATAACTTCCGTTTTATCCGTCGAAGCATTATCGGAGATGATCAGTTCAAAATTACTGTAGGTTTGCTGCAGAGTTGCCTTGATGGCCGACTCTAAATACCGCTCACCATTATAGACAGGCATTCCGACACTAATTTTAAATGACGTCGAGGCCATGAATATCCTTTTTTGAAGAGACTATGCTATTAACTCAATAATTTCATGATATTGCCGCTCAAGAGCAATAGTATGTTCTGAATTCCTATGCCGTATTTGTCCTTTAACATGATCAATATCTCCCGCCAGTTTGGTGAACCCGCACCATAAATCCTCTGCCTGAAACTGCTCATGGTCATAGGCAAACTCGGCCTGCCCTGCAACACTCAACAGCTCTTTAGCTTTCTGATAATAACAGATGCCCAGCGTCGGTTTTTCCAGCAGCAAGGAAAGAACTGTCCCGTGAAAGCGGGTCGGGACGGTGAGGTCACAGGCAGCGATGTTGGCAAGCAAGTCGTCGACAGAGTCGCTGGTCAGGACATAATCTTCCCGGGGTGCGCTCAACGATCCCCTCTCTTGCAAGATATCAAGAATGTCAATAATGACTCCCTGGTCCTTTTCCTGGGTCGGAAAAAAAAATACGGGATAATCATTTTCCAAAAGCCTTTGCGAGAAATCAGCGACCTTACCGATATATTGCTTGTATTTGGAATCCACAGGTTCACACCAGTAGCGGGGATCAAACAATGGCATGGGATTGATACCAACAACAGGCAAACCGTTTAGCCTCCTGCTTTGAGGCAAACAAACCGGTTTCACCTGTTCGGTCAACAAGCTATGCGCGAGGTCAGGTGCAACATGTGTTTTTCCTTTAAAGCCAACCAGTTCACGCAGCAATTGCTGTGAAGAATAGTCCCGCAACGAAACATAGTCAGCGAAGCGTAAGGTCCAACGGAGAAACCGGCAACTCAACATCCCGGCAATAGGGCCAGCACCAACACTCACGAATAAAAGTCGAGCCCTCACGAGTCTGGTTAATAAGGCCCATTTCAGCAATGTGTATGGGAATCCCCAGGGTCCACCAAAATTATCAAGAAATTGATTGGAGCCGGTCACTATCAGCACGTCAATCTTTTTCATGTATTGAAATGCATGAAAAAGAAAACGAACCTCAAGAAAGAAAGTTTTCAAGGCTGCCAGGAGTGACAAACACAGTCTAGCGAGATGTCTAAGCAGAGGAATTCTCTTGATCAACGCCTTGACTCTATCGACAGAAGAATCTGTAGATGCAGAAGAAACCCGCTCTGAAACAGCATCGTCCTTTTCCGTTGCAGTCATCTTTTGATGAGAGGATCGCCGCCTGATCGGAAACGCTTCGACCCCATGGCGCGAAGCAGTATCTTCTGGGTTTAGTGAAAATCCTACCAGCTCGGCTTTGGGCAGGCGCTTTTTTAAATTCTGCATAACGGCCTGAATAATCGCCTCATCCCCCAGGTTTCTGTTGCCATAGTGGCCAAAGATGCCGATTCTTTTGACTGATTTCATACCTAACCCGAGCGACCTTTCTGTCATAAGCTGATCCGCTTTCGCAGTATTGGCCCGACAGTATCAGAGACCACCAAAGGCAATTTCTGCCATACCCCCGCGATAGTTGTGCGCAGTTTGGACGGCTTTATTTGCAGGATTGGTTCCGGATCAGCCTGTGCGATAGGATAATGCAGCCATTGCAATGGCTGCGGCTGAGCGCCCCATTGTTCCTTAAAGCGATAGGTTCCTTCTCCGGGAGTCGACCGGCCAAAGTCAAAAAAAGCGTAGCCATTGTCCGCAGCAAAAGACAGAAAAGTCCAATACAGCAACATATTCGGATTCAGCCGATTATAGTCCTGCAACGAGGATGCCCAGGGGATGGAGACCGTTGTCTTGTGAAGGAGGATAATACCGGCGGCGGCAACCGCTCCATCCGGAGCGCAAACAATCGCAACCCGCGCCTGCGAACCGTAATGAGACAGGATCGATTCGATCCAGGCCCGGCTGTGCACAGGTGAGCCAAGATCTCGCATGTTGCGGGTAAACACAGTATAAAAGGAATCGATTAACTCAGCCCCGCCAAGTTGAGCCGTCAACCCGTCCTTTATCGGCTTTCTGACTTGACTGCGCAATTTTGATTTAAACCCGGCCAACAGGGAGGCGGAGTCATCCGGCAACGGCAGAAGCATCCGGACTTTGCCCCCCTGCGCTTGAGGTGAGTTCTCTCGGACGATAGGATAGCGGACTTCACAGGGTCTTTTGTGCGGAAACGCCAGGGAACGTAAATGCTCAATCAGCATGTCTTCAATGAGGGGGCTATCCGCCAAAGGACCGGCGGCATCGCAATACGGCAGGGAAATGTAAGAGCTGCGCCCTTTTAAGCCTCTAAAATCTACAGCCGGAAGAACGCCACGAACAACCCCATCCTGTTCGGCCAACAAATAAACACCGTGCCAACCATAACTTTGCTCGACAGCCAGTTTCCAGGCAAACAGATGATAGGCAAGTCCATCCTTGTGCTGCAGGACATACTTATCCCAAACATCCTGATCCGCTTTGCCCGCTTTCCTGATCTGCATCTGTGGCACCTTGGTCATAGCAAAGAGACAATGTTGTTTGTCCCTAGTGTCCTGTGCGGTTAGTTCTATAGTCCAATTCTGGCCCTTTTTACTGCTGTCTACGTTCTGCCTTCTCGGCTTGGCTTCGGCCAGGCCTGCGGCGGCACGCCTTGACAGCAGTAAAAATGACTCAGAATTTATACAAACAACGAACCGAACAGGACACTAGGTGAACAGACCATTGAAAAGGCCCATTCTGAGAGTTGCTTCGAGCTCAGCCGAAATAGTGAAAAAGAAACTGGCTACAAGCCGAAAGAAGCCCCCATTCGTTCAAAATGAAAGTCCTGCAGCAGCCGTTTGAAACGGCTTTCCGTCTTGCTCAGATTCAGATAATGCCTGAATCGACTTTTAGCACTAGCCCCCTTCATGCGCGGTTGGGCCGGGTCAAACTCCCAGGGGTGAAGATAAAAAACAAAAGGCTTCTTCTCCACCCGATTAATTCTGCTCAGCCCCCAGCGAGTCAAATTATAAGGAAGCAAACGAAAATAGCCGCCACCGGCAATAGGCAGATTCCTCCCGCCCAAACGCAGGGTTGTAATCGGAATCTCCCGGATTGAGCGTTCACGGCTTGAGGGCTCATCTTCCGCCTTCCAGCCACTGTTCTCTTTAACCGCATACCCTGCGAAACGGGGCCAGTCAGGGATACCGTAGAAATCATGCTTCATCGGGAAAATGCTTGAATCGTACTGAAAACCGGCCTCAAGAAGTTCATCAAAAGCCCAATCCGTTGATCTGGTGATGGAGTAGCTGGGAGCACGGTAACCAATAATCTGCTGTCCGGCCTGCTCTTCAAGAATTGCTTTCGCTTTACGAATATCTTCGCGAAAGATCTGGCGATCCTGAACCGCAACCCGTTGATGCAGATAGCCGTGGCAGGCCACTTCATGCCCCTGCTCTGCAATTCTTCTGGTCACCCCCGGAAAGTGCTCAGCGACCCAACCGAGAATGAAAAAGGTTGCCAGCACATTGTGCTCAGCCAGAAGCTCCAGAACCAGGTCGGTATTTCGCTCAACCCGGCTTTCGCGCGTCGCCCAACTGGCGGGCTTGGAAATAGTTTCAAATGCCGATACGTGGAAATAGTCTTCGACATCAATGGTCATGAAATTTTTCATATTACCCAAGTCCACGGAAAACACTGAAGTCCCGGAAGATAAGTGAAAAGCACCCATTCACCTGACGAAATAAGCTCGAATCGGAAAAATCATTTTACAAAACTATTCTTTCGACTGTTACTTTTGGATAACAACCGAAATTCACCAGGAGATCATATCCAAGCTCCCGACAGCCCTCAAAAACAGCACCACGAAGAGCGTTACTTTCCTTTTCAAGAAGTTGTCGTCCTTTTGTTTTGATTTCTGTGTTTTCAGTGAATTCCGTGGACATAATTCTTACAAAGACCAATAACTCAGCCCAACAGCTTCCACCTCGTCCTGGTTAAAAACAGATTTCACATCAATCAACACCCCTGGACCTGACCCATTTGAGCATATGGTTGCAAGTCTTGCCGCACTTAGGTCACTAAAGGCCTTATGACTGACGGCATAAACAATAGCATCGACATGGTCAACCTGATCCAGATTGATCAACTCAATGCCATATTCATGCCTGGTCTCTTCAGCGTCTGCCATCGGGTCATGAACCATGACTTCAATACCGTAATCGGACAACTCATGGATGATATCCACAACCTTGGTGTTTCTGATATCAGGAACATTCTCCTTGAATGTCAGTCCCAGAATCAGAACCCGCGATCCTTTGATGACTTTTCCGGCCTTGATCATTTCTTTGACCGTATGCTCAGCGACATATTTCCCCATACCATCGTTGATCCGCCGGCCGGCCAGAATAACCTGGGGGAGGTAACCGATCTGTTCAGCCTTGTGAGTCAGATAATAAGGGTCGACACCGATGCAGTGCCCACCGACCAAGCCCGGGGTAAACTTGAGGAAATTCCATTTGGTACCGGCCGCGGCCAAAACGTCACGAGTGGAAATGCCGAGTTTATTGAAAATCAGAGCCAGTTCATTGATCAAGGCGATATTTAAATCACGCTGGGTGTTCTCAATCACCTTGGCCGCTTCCGCAACTTTGATAGAGGAGGCCCGATGCACCCCGGCAGTGACCACCAGGCTATAAACATCGGCGACCTGGTCCAGGGTCTCTGCGTCCATGCCGGATACCACCTTGGTAATTTTATCGACCGTATGAACCTTATCTCCGGGATTGATTCGTTCGGGCGAATAGCCAACCCTGAAATCATCACCACATTTCAGGCCGGATTCGGCTTCAAGAATCGGCACACAGATTTCTTCCGTCACTCCTGGATACACTGTTGATTCATAAACGATGATCGCATCGGATTTTAGGTTTTGACCGATTGTCCGTGAGGCTTTCTCCACGGGAGTCAAATCGGGGTTGTTATTCTGATCAATCGGGGTCGGCACGGTCACAATGACAAAATCGGCAGCCCTCAGTGCCACAGCGTCCGTCGTATACTGGATGGTCGTCGCAGCCAGATCCGCGGAGGTCAGTTCGCCGGTCGCATCAAAACCCTGCTTTAATTGTTCAACTTTGCCAGTGTGAATATCAAAACCGATGACCGGCACTTTTTTACCAAACGCTGCTGCCAACGGCAAACCGACATAACCAAGGCCAACAACGGCTAAAGTCGCCTCTTTTTTTAATAATTTATCAACAAGCATTATTTTTAATCCTGATTAGTTCATAAAATGTGAAATTTCAATTTTTGCTGCTGATAAACGCAGATAGTTACAAATCAAGATCCATATCCTGACAAAACAAATGAATTTCCGTCCAGATCCGTGTCCATCTGCGTCAATCTGTAGCCAATTAACAATTTTTCTTCAACACCTCATCAAAATGCAGCGGTTCCTGCTGAACCGACCTTTTCCCATCGCTTAGCACAGCGGCCCGTAAGCGATCTATCTGGGCTGCTGTTTTCTTCAGTTGCTCTTCAATTCGACCGAACTGACTCTGTTGCTGGTTGATCAGATATTCAAGGATGCTCCCCTGACTGGACAGCCTTTCAAGAATCGCCTCCTGTTCTGAACGTGTTGCATTCAGTTTGGCATAATTCTCTTCAATGCGCGCCAGGCGCTCATCAGTACTGGAAGCGTTCTGCAGTCTTTGATGCGGCTGCGCTTCTTTTTCAAAATCTCCCGACAGCAGGGAAGCATCTTCAAAAGAGAGTTCACTGACCGCATCATTGACCAGTTCGAGGTCAATTTCACGTGACTCTTCAACGAATGCCGACAACAGCAGAAAATCGCAGATCAGATTGATCAGACGTGGCACGCCGCCACTGAAGCGATAAATACGATCAATGACACCGTCGAGAAAGGTGACACAATTCCGGTTTCCTACGGTGGCCAGACGGTGGAAAATATACTCTTCGGTCTCCTCCCGGTTGAGGGGATTGAGATGGCAGCTGATACTGATGCGCTGCCGCAATTGCCGTAACGACGGCTTGGCAATCAGCTGTTTCAATTCTGGCTGTCCAACCAGAATGATCTGCACCAACTTAAAACTGTCCGCCTCGAGATTGGACAGCAAGCGAATTTCTTCAAGACCGTCCTCGGAAAGATTTTGTGCCTCATCAACGATGATAATCGGCTGTCGCCCCTCGCTGCACTCTTTAAGGAGAAAGTCATTCAGGTCACTGAGCAGCTGGGCTTTGTTTTTACCATCAACCTGCAGGCCAAAGTCCTCATTGATCATGGCAATGAGTTGCTGAGATTCAACCCGGGTGTTAAAAATCATTGCCAGAGTAGTATCATGACTGATTTTGTTAATGATATCACGCAACAGGGTGGTCTTCCCCGAGCCAACCTCCCCGGTCAGCAAAGTAAAGCCGGCATGTTCCTGAACTCCGTATTGCAGGTAGCTTAATGCCTTACGATGCCCTTTGCTTAAATAAAGAAATTTGGGATTGGGCAAAAGGTCGAACGGTTTGGCGCTGAGGCCAAAAAACTCTGTATACATAAATTAAAACCGCATTGTCCCACTCAGAAAAATAACGTTATTGGTGTAATCATTGCCATCGACATCTGAATTATTGATGCGATACCGATATCCGCAGGAAGCCAGAAAACGTCGATATTCATAATCAAGGGACGTTTCCAGGGTCAGCCGATAGACGTCTTCATCGGCCATCCCGGCCTCTTCATATTGAGCGTATTCAAGTTCCGTATCGACATTGAAGGTGAACGCCCGAGAATAATGGTTAGAAAAACCGACACTCCAGCCGTAAGCGGTATCGGTTCTATTCTGGCGGACATAATCAGAGTTAGTCCAATACAGCTTGCTTTCTGCGGTAAATGGGTCTTTCACATAATTCACCGCAAAAGCAGCTTCCTGGGCTTTGGTAACGCCTTCGGTCACCGTCACGGTAAAATCCTGGGAATAGGTCAGAGCCAACTGAACCGCAGGAGTGAGCTGGTAGGAAAGCTCGCCCAGCCAGGTGGTGCTGTCAGTACTATAGCCGCTGTCATAGTCGATATTGCTGAAACCACCCTGCAACGCAAGCGTCGTTCTGGCGCCGAGGTGGTGGCGAAATCCCAAATGATAGTCCTGGCGGTCAAAATCTTCGGCCGGGTCATCTGAATTAAAGACGCGATAAGCGTAACCACCATAAATAGTTGTAGCCGAGGAAAGAATTTTCTCAAGGGTGACATCCCCGGAGTGCTCTTCAGTATCGCTACCACGAGGGTCAACATAATCCTTACGGTCATAGCTATATCCTAAAATCAACGCCAGGGTTGGGTCGAATTCAAGACGATACTGAGGTCTCACAACTGTATGGTAGGCTGTTGTCCGGTTGACAATATCATTATAGGCTGCGCTGTTGCGGCGCTCATCCAAGGTTTCGCGACTGATGGTTTCATTGAGCTGCAAGGTAAATGGCCGACCTTCAAAAAACAGCACCGAAGCATTGGCGCGCTGCACATCCTTGAAAGATTCCTCATTTTCCTGGTTATTATCCAGATAGAATCGATAATGAAGAGAATAATCGATTGTCGCATCAATCGAACGCCCCTTGTAAAGCAGTTGGATACCAGGCTCGATGGTGGTTATCCAATCACTTTCTTCACCTGAATCACTCAGATAAATATTATCGTTGTATTCCTCCTCAACAGTCACCCTGGGATGGAACTCAGCAGCCGCCATAGCGAGCGAGGAGGTACAGCAGACAAATAACACAACTAAAAGCAGATGCATCAATCGGATCATCTTCATTGGCAACCCCTTCGTTATGAATCAGTAATAGTAATAATCCTGTTTTTTCATAAAAGCATGGGCGTCGTTATAAACAATACCTAACAGATTATGATCCTTAAAATCAGCCAGCGTCTTAAGCAGGTCGTCTCGGTTGGCAACACCTTCCCGAACAACGAACAGCGTTGAGTCAACCATTCCGGATAAAACCCCCGCATCGGCAAACGGCAAAGCAGGGGGAGTGTCGAAAATGACATAACGATCAGAATAACGTTCTTTTAATTCCCGAACGATATCCTTCATCTGATTAGAAGAGAGCATGTCCAACGGGTCCTTGATAGCTTCACCCGCAGGCAGCACGACCAGTTTGCCGATCCCGGTCTTGATCAGCGCTTTTTCCAGCGGGAGTTGATCCCTTAAACAATGCACCAAACCAACTTCCGGTTTGATTCCCAGGTACCGATGCAAGGAAGGGCGCCGCAAATCCGCATCAACCAGAAGAACAGTATGGTCATGTTCTTTGGCCAAGGAGATGGCCAGGTTGAGAGAGGTCATCGACTTCCCTTCCTGGCTTGCGGTACTCGTCACCAGCAGGGTATTCATTGCCTTGTCTCCCTTGGTCAAGGCAATGATCGCAGAACGCAGCTTATTGTACTCTTCAACGACCACGGTTTTTTCCTCGCGGGCCGTTGCAATCAGCACGTTTTCGATCTCTAAAGGGTCGACCTCAAGCAGCACATCAACTCGCTGTGATGGCTGAGCTGTTCGGGAAAAAGCAGGGGAAGGTGCCGGCCTCTCTCCCCCTTCACTGGCAGGCATCTGCCTCTTATGTGCAGCTTTCTTTAACGCT
Organism: Pelobacter seleniigenes DSM 18267; assembly: GCF_000711225.1. Taxonomy (NCBI): domain Bacteria; kingdom Pseudomonadati; phylum Thermodesulfobacteriota; class Desulfuromonadia; order Desulfuromonadales; family Desulfuromonadaceae; genus Pelobacter; species Pelobacter seleniigenes. The sequence goes on along the minus strand of NZ_JOMG01000004.1, from coordinate 590,303 downwards.
TCTTCAATACGGCTCATATCGTTTTTAAACCTATCTGCTATCAACTAGTTTTCATCCGGAAACGGCCCTTTTCCGCTGTGGCGGTGCCAATCTGCGGGTTTTCTTGTGCGGCGTAAAGGACTACGCCTCCGCGCAACCCCTTTATTTTTTAGCCACAACGAAAAATTCCTCGTTTCCAATCTGAAAACTTAGCCGTTGCCCTTCGGAGTTTCCGGATGGCAACCAACTATGGGTAATGGATGACGTTTCAAGCGGCCTAGCTGACAAAAATCAGATAGGCAAAAACACCGGAGAAGCACAGGAAGTACAGACCTGAACCAGCGAAGAGCATAACATTTCCGAACTTTTGTTTTTTGGCGACTGCAGGGTCTACAATATTGGGAACAATCGCCAAAACCTCATAACCGGCATCCTCTAAAAATTCAATATCCCGAATCCGGTTATCCATGTTTTCAAGCAAAAAAACCAGCCCCAGACCACAACCCAACCCGCCGGCAACGGCAAGGAGAAACATTTTCAGCATATTTGGCGAGACCGGGACCTTCGGCAGAACAGCAGGGTCAACAATACGGAACGTGTCAGCCTTATTGCTGATCTCCATCTGCTTGGAGACCTCCGACTGACTCATCCTGCCCAACAGATCATCATAGATATTTTTGATGGAATCTCTTTCCTGAACAAGCAACCCCAGCTCTTTGCGGGTCGTCGGGACATCCCGCAATTCATTTTCACGCTTCGCAATCGTTTTCTGTAAATTCAGCTTGCGAGCGGCCAGTGAAGACAGTTCGGCATCGATCTGAAAAGCCTTCCCCTGCAACTCCTGATAGAGGGGATTCATGGACGTCAAACGTGTTGTCCCCGAGGTTTTTTCCTGGTTTCCCGGTTGCTCAAGCCGCTGTTTCAAACTGTCGATTTCAGCCCTGAGCCTGATCACTTCAGGATAATTCTCCGTATAACGAAGCAGAAGTGTATTCAGCCGGCTTTCCATCTCGGTAAGACGGTTATTGTCTGCGGCTTCAGTAACCGTGTCGATGGTTTCCGGCAGATTACTGAGTTGTTGCTCAATCTGCTTTTTTTGCGCTCGCAAGGTATCCTGGGAAAGGCCGATATCTTCAATCTGTTTTTCCAACTCCCGGATATTCGCCAGAGTGGTCCCCTCATCGACCGAGAAATACACCCCATTTTTTTTCCTGAATTGAATAATTTTATCTTCAGCCGCCTCAAGCTTTCCTTTGAAGACCTCGATCTGTTCGGCAAGAAAACGGTTTGCCCCGTAAGTTTCTTCCCTTTTGGCAGAGATATTCTCTTCAACGTATTTGCCGACCAGAGTGTTGACATAATCCCGGGCAAATCGTGGAGATTTGTCCTTGATTGAAACCATAAACAATTCCTGCCCGCGAACGCGCAAATTGGTCCGGTCGATCAGCTTTGAAATATACTCCTGCTGTTCCGCCTCAGACTTAGTAAAAATCTGAGAATTCAGTTGTTCCAGAGTTTTGGTAACAAGGTCCCGGCTCAACAAAGCATAGCGCAGCACTTTGAGACGGTCGTCAATGCTGGGAGATATGGCGATCCCCTTGACCAGGCTGTCAATAACGTTTCTTTCTATAAAAACCGTGGTATCAGCACTATAGATTTTGGGGAGGGTCAGGCTGTACACCCCGATACCGGTCATAACGAGCAGAAAGGCCGTGACAAACAAAACCCTGTATCGATAAAGAGCCCTGAGATACCGAAAAATCTCTTTAAAATTTTCCATCCCAAATTTCCTTAAAAAAGACTTTCATCCACAATAACATAATCCCCCGGTCTCAACAGAATATTGGATTCCATATCCTTACCGCGAATCAGCTGTTTAAGATCAAGTTTTTTTTTCTTCTTTTCGGCATCAATGACAAAAACTGAATCTTCCTTGGCATATTCGGTAAACCCACCTGCTTCAAGGATAGCGTCCATAATGCGCATGCCATCATAAAACTGCAAAGTCTTCGGAGTCTTGACAGCCCCCAAGACATAGACGACATTTAACTGGTTACTGGGGAGAAAAATGATATCTTCGGCCTGCAATTCAATATCCTGACTGATATCCCCTTTGTAGTACAGGGCAAAAAAATCAGTGGAGATTTTCTTCTTGTTGCGCAACAGGTAGGCTTTATGCAAATCGGTGCCTGACAGATCCCCCATTTCACTGAGTAACTTAAGAAGGGTCGTTTCTTTGACCATATCAACAACACGGGAAACCTGGCTACCAGTAATATAAATTCGGTTGTTGATAATCTGCTGCACGGAGACCGTGACGATCGGCTGCTTAACATACTCTTTCATCCGCGCAGAAAGCTGACGGCTCAGCTCTTCAGGCGTTTTCCTGTCCGCCAGAACATCGCCAACGGCGGGAAGAGTAATCTTGCCATCTGGCCGCACAGTGACCGATCGGCTCATCTCCGGAACGCCCCAGACAGAAACCTCAAGGATATCGCCCTTGCCGATCAGATAATCTTCAGCAAAAGCAACCGCAGGGACAACAAGAAGCACTAAAAGAATAAAAACAATAATTCGTCTCACAACTAACGCCCTCCAAAACCGGAAGTAACCACCCGAATAGTGTCGACAATAATCCTGAAATCCAACAAAATTGAGTAGTTTTTTATATAGAACAGGTCATAACGCAACTTTTCAAGGGCATCTTCATCCGATGCGCCATAGGGGTAGCAAACCTGGGCCCAGCCGGTGACACCCGGCTTGACAAAGTGTCTTGTTGAATAAAAAGGAATGGTCTCTTTAAGCCTTTCAACAAAAGCCATCCGTTCAGGCCTGGGGCCGATAAAGCTCATGTCACCTTTCAAAACATTATACAGCTGCGGGATTTCGTCCAGCCGGGTTTTACGCATAAACTTTCCCAAACGGGTTACCCGGGGATCGTTTTTCTGTGCCCAAACAGCTCCGGTCTTCTTTTCGGCATCCTGGGCCATCGTTCTGAATTTATAAACAAAAAATTCAACTTCTCCCTCTCCGACACGAAGTTGCCTGAAAAAAACCGGTCCTGGAGAATCCAGCTTGATCAGAACGGACAATAATGGAAACAACGGCGCGGTTAAAATCAGTCCTATGGTAGAAAAGACCACATCATAAATCCGCTTATAACTGCGCATAAACGGAGTCATTCGAAAACGATGGGTGTAAACGAAGGCGCTGGGTTGCATGTGCTCCACCAGCAGGCAACCCTTCTCCTGTTCGAAATAAGTGGTTGCCTCAATAACATCAATTCCCTTCAATTTACTGTGCATGAATTCCCGCAGCGGTAGATTTCCCCTGCGCTCAGCCAAGGCAGTAATGATTTTTTGAGGGCGATAATCACGAATCAGGTCATCGATACTTTTGATATCGCCCACGACCAGACTGGAATCGACAAACGGCTTTTGCTCAGTGCAAGAAACAAATCTGATATAGCTATGAATATTATGATCTTTGGGGACAATATCATAAATACGTTGGGCCAACTGCCCTGCTCCGATGATAAATATACGCGAAGCAAACTGTGCGCTACTTGAAAACCTCCGGATCAGCCCCCTGATTCCGAGCTGAACCGCAACAAACATCAATAGTGTTAAAAACATGACCCCTCTGCCTAATTGCAGAGATGGAAAGAGGTAAAAGAGCGCGGACAGCAAAAAGAACAAGGTCAGTAAGTTTGCCCCCTCGCGATAAAGAAGGAATTTCTTTGCAAAGAATTTTTGACTGTCATAGAGCTCGAAAAAATAACTCGAGAAGGCAATGACTGCGAGTAGCAACGCTGCCTTCAAAATGCCGGTGGTCCAGAGTTCCTGGTAATCACTTTGCAGACCCAATCTCAAAACATATGCCGCAACCAGACAAAGATAGGCACACCATAAATCGAGGCACAGCAATAAATATTTAGGTCTGATCATACAAAAAGCCTACTGTTTGCTTAAAATCGTTTTTGCCTGGGCCTTTTCCTGGGGGGAGCCATTTTTCAAAACGTCCTGGAGCACCTCCCGCCCTTTTTCTTTCTTCCCTGTCGCCAACAAAGCCTGGGCCAGATGAAGCGCTACTGCGTTCTCCTTCGGCAACATCTGATGAGCCCGGTCAAGAACTTTGACGGCATCATCAGAGCGTTCATTCAGCAATAGCAGATAGCCCAAAGTATCCATGATCCGGGGGTCATTCGGCTCCAGGCGAAAAGCCATCAACGCATAGTTGAGCCCTTCTTCAGACTCCCCAAAGTTATCGGCCAAGAGATAAGCAAGATTATTAAGCGCAGGAACATTCTTCTGATCATACTTGACCGCCTTGCGGTAATCATCAAGCGCGGCAGCCTTGTCGCCCGACCTTTCCCTAAGCACTCCGAGGGCAACGTAGGCTGGAGCGTAGTTGTCTTCCTGGTCTATAACCTGCAGATAAATCTGCTCGGCCTGAGCCGCATGTCCCTGTTCTTCTTTAAGACGCGCCAATTGCATCTTTAGCCGTACCGGATTGATAAGAGTGTTGATACCCGTCTGTAAAACAGCCAGGGCATCATCTGTTTTCTGCTGACTGCGCAGCAACCCGGCCTTAAGAAGATAAGGGTATTCTTTACCTGGATCAGACGCCATCAAATCCTGAACCATTTTTTCGGCCTGTCCAAGCTGCCGGGTAGAAAGATAAAGACGCATCAGCAAACCGTAGCCTCTCTCCGGATCAACAGACGCCATCCTCTCGTAAGCCGCTTGCGCCTGCGCCACATCCTTCATTTCAAAAGAAAGAGCCCCTTTTATTTCCAGCAAAGGGAGAGAGTCGGGAAAGACCTGCAGCCCACGATCAATGACAGCCAAGGCCTCATCTTTTTGACCCATTTTAAACTGATATTGCGCAGCATAATAAAACCCTTCTTCCGTTCTTGTGTTTTCCAAAGATTTGTAAATGTTTTCCAGTTCAACTTTTTGTCCCTGGATACGGTAAATCCCTGCAAGCCCCAACAGCGCCCGGATATTATGTCCATCAGTCGTTAAAATCTGCCGGTATTCATCAATGGCGTTCCCGTACTGCGACTGAGAAGAGTAAAAAGCAGCCAAAGTAAAATAGGGAGTCAGATAATGACTATCCGCCTGTTTTGCCTTCACCAGCGCCGAAACGGCTAAGTCATTCTTCTTTTGTGAAAAATAAGCAGCGGCAAGATAATTATAAAGCAGCGCGTCTTCTTTTGATCCATTCAAACCATCCTGCAGAGCCTGAATCGCCGCCGAATAGTTCTTCTTCCGCAAATAGTGTGAAACCAGCATCAACCTGCCATTAAGGATTTCGGGAGCAGCTTCCACCGCCTTGACCAGGTCAGCCTCCCCTTTGGCCCCCTCTCCTTTGGACAAATGAAACAGCCCTCGCCGGATGTGTGCATCCGCGAGGGACGGATCGAGATCAATCGCCCTGTCCAGCTCAGTCATCCCTTTATCGTATTCGCCCTGGGCAAGATAGGCACTGCCAAGAATGTTATGGGCATAGGCATTCTTAGGGTCAGCGCGCAGGACTTTCTGAACCTCTATGACCGCATCATCGAGCCGCTTCTGCTTCACTAACGTTGTCGCGACAAGAAGCCTGGCTCGTTCAAAATCAGGATTTAAGTCAAGCGCATTCTGGAACTGATTCAAGGCAAGCTCATACTGCTCCTGAGCATAGTAACTCAACCCCAGGAAAAAATAAGACAGGACATGTCGCTCTTTTTTGAGAGACTCCTCAAGGGTCACCTTGGCCTGCTCAAAATCCCCCTGCCTGTAGAGCAAAATCCCTTTTAAGCGTGACGACTCAGCAGCTGAAGGGAATTTTTCCCTCAACCTTTGCAGGGTATCTTCGGCACCGGGGATGTCATTCAAATCGATCTGCAGAATACAGGCCATATAGTAAGCCTGTAATTGCTGGGGAACTTCGTGAGAAAGGCTCAAGTAGGTCTTTAAGGCATTCTGCCGGTCCCCCTCCGTGACATAAATATCTGCAAGCAGATAATAAGCCTGATCTTCCTTCTTATCAATTTCGATAGCTTTCTGCAGGTATTGTTTTGCTTTATCAAAATCATGTCTTTGGACAGACATTCGGCCGAGGTAAAGATACGGATCGACTGCCTGAGGGTCCAAAGCCATGGCCTTTTGGAAAAATTTTTCGGCGGTGGCAAGATCACCTGCGGCACCGTGGGCACGGCCATAAAGAACCAGCGATTCAACGGTCTCTTTGCCGGAAGAATGGTAGGCGTCCAACTCTAAAAGAGCTTTTTCAGGTTCCTTGAGTTGAATATAAGCACTGGCCAGATCAAGACGGATCTCTGCCATTGAGGGGTTTTGTAATAGAACTTTTTGATATTCTTTTTCTGCCTGGGAGAATTTTCCACTCTTTAGATAAACATCAGCAAGCCCCTTGCGGGCAGCCAGATAATCGGCATCTTTCTCTAAAGCGTTCCGGTAAAGGACGATCGCCCCCCGGTAGTTTCCTGCAGCAGCTAAATCGGCACCCTCCTGGGCCAACTCTTCCTTGGTTTGGCCACTACAAGCTGCAACAAAAAGAAAAGTGAATAGAAGAAGATAGCGCATCATGGCCCCCGCCTGAGAGAAAAATGTTTAAAATCAATAAGGATTTAACAGAAATCATTCTATTGAAGCCTGCCTACCTGAATATTATAATCAGGTTATAATTTATAACTTATAAGCCTAAAAATGCAAGCTTTCGACAAAATTATATATTGTTCCTAACAAAGAAAGAGCGAAGACTTTGTTGCCTTCGCTCTTTCTTTGTTATTTATTATTAGATTTTAAATATTACAAATAATCTATTTTTTTCTTTTAAGAAATGCGAGCCCTATCAAACCCGAGCCAAGAAGCAGCAACGTTGCAGGCTCTGGAACCGGAGCAATATCAGTGCTGTAAACCTTAAGCCTGACCGTTGCACCATCAAGTTTAGTAAAGGAAAGATACCAAACATTTTCTGAATTCGTTGCATCCATTATCCATCTGTCAGTTTGCAAATTCACAGTCAAACCGTACAGGTCTCCGGAAGCAGCATTGCCGGAAAGGGTTGTATCAGACAACCAGATCCTATTATTAGTAACATTATAAACATAGAACCCAAAAACATTATAATCCGCGGCATCAATCTGATTGTTGGCAAAAAGAGAAGAACCGGCACTAAACAGTGTGGTCAGTTGAATACTTTCCAGATCAGGGTTATTAAAATCATCAACAGTATAGATGCCGAAAGCTAAAGCGGCATCGTTATCCAACAGCAGAAACTCTGAATTTGAAGATGCTGAAGACCAATAGGGTATTGTGCTGGCTGTGGCTGAAACGGCCCAAAGAGCGATCAGAACCGTTAAAACTAATAATTTTTTCATTGAATCCTCCTGCAAGGTAGATTAGCCAGATAACTTATATCGCAGTTCATGCACAGCCTGTACCAACATTTCAACACATTGATTTAATGTCACTTTCAAAACAATCCCCCTCTACTGTAAAAATCACCGACACAAAACTCTGACCAGTTGGCTAGAGCCGATAGCTTGTATGTTTCGATATTATCGGAGCAATGGAATTGTGGAAGGATTTCATCGCAAGATGAAGTTGATTCAACGGCGAGCATACGGCTTTAGGAATTTTGAAAATTACAGGTTGCGCGTCAAGGTATTGTGCGGTTAAAAAATAGCAGAAGTTTGATCAGTTTAGTGGTGGGATAAAGTTACCTGCCCCTTTCTTTGGTGTAGACCCTCGAATTCCAGCCAAAGCGCCTGAAAATAAAAACCCGGTTACTCAAGTAAAGTAACCGGGTTATATAATTTATTTGGTGCCGAAGGGGAGACTCGAACTCCCACGTCCCTACGGACACTAGACCCTGAACCTAGCGTGTCTACCAATTCCACCACTTCGGCGTGAAGCGAGGGTGTTTATAGCAAATGGGATTTCCCTTTGCAACAAAAAATATCACTTAAAAAAAAATTCTTTCAATCCACCCGCAGCGGTTCAACCAAAAGGGTCTTGAAGTGTTTGACTAAAACCTGCCCGGGCCTGGCTCCGGGAGGTTTTCTCACCTGCCCCGCCTCGGCCATCATCACCTCAACTTTGGAATCATTCCTGGCTTTTGAATAGCCGGCAGCCAGGGATGCGGCATACAACAGGTCGGCTTCGGGAACCGGGACATTCTTCTCCCCGGCTTTTAGAACCACATGAGCCCCGGGAATATTATGCGCATGAAACCATAGATCACCTTTTTTCAGAATCCTGGTCGAAACCTCGTCGTTCTGCCGGTTATTCCTCCCCCAACGGATATCAAAGCCACCCGGGCTGGCCAGTTGACGAGGAACGGAGGCTACAGTCGTCCGCCTTGCATGCAGGTTACCGGATTCCCTGAACAGGCCGACATCTTTCAGTTCCTGGGCCAAATCCTCAATGTCGGATTTACTTACACTTTCTTTCAGTTGATATTCAAGATCGCCAAGCCAGGACAATTCAGTCTCTGTCTCCTCCAATCTCCTGCGGGTATGCTCAAAACCCCGCCGCAGCTTTTTATAGGTCCGAAAATACCCTTCGGCATTGCTCTGCGGATCCAGTTTCGGATCCAGGGTGACGGTGATGGATTGTGGCGGGTCATGATAATAGTCTTCTAGAACAACCTGATCCATCCCCCGTTTGAGCCGGTAAAGATTGGCCAGCAGCAGCTCACCCCGAATTTTGTAGCTGTCCGGATTTTGCTGTTTTGCAAAATCCGCACGGATATTCTGCAGCCGTTTTTCCAGCTTTTTCCTCTGCCGCTGAACGGTTTTCAGTAACTGTTCATGAATATCCTGCCGAACCTTCCCCCCATCGGAGTCTCCCGTACCTCCATAGCACTTCGCAGCATATTGGTTAAACGACTGCCCGGCCTCCAGCTCAACTTCAATGTTTCCAGCCTTATCCCTGTCCTGACGACGTTCCGGCGGCAACTGGTAAGGCTGGCCGGCCATGATTGCTCGCCCGGAACCAGCCGCGGGCGAACGCCTGAGCGCATCGATAATCATCCCCTCCGGACCACAGAGGATCAGGTTACTGCTCCCGCCGATCAATTCAACAATTAAACGACAGGGGCCGGCCCCACCGCTCCCCTCGACAAAAACAATCCGATCGTTGTCAACCAGAGTGATTGCCTCAATCCGTGCCAGCCTGGCTCGCAATAACTGACAAAAGCGCGGCGGCCGCTGCGGGTTCAAAAAATCCTGGTCGCTCAAATGAATGCGGCTGCGGCCGGGTTCAGCACTCAGCAACAAGCGCAGCGTTTCCCTGCCATTCCAGAGACGCAGGATCACCATATCGGCATCGGGCTGGTAGACTTTGGCCACTTTGGACGGACAGATTCGATCGCTTAATTCAGCGACAACTTTTTGGAGAAGCAAATATTCCATCAAAACAGACTTTCAGATTCAGGAGATAATTGTCACTTGACTGTTCAATCTGCTAATATCCGGCATATTTTATGCCATCAACAGGAGAAACTCATGCAGAAAAGCTGGCACATCGAAACTCAGGCGGTCCAGGGGAACTATCAGCCCAAAGCGGCGGAGTCAAGAACCCCTCCCATTCATCAGAGCACAACTTTTAAATATGACAAAGCCGAGCATATGGCACAATTGTTTGACCTGGATTGTCCAGACCCCATGTATACCCGGTTGGGGAATCCGACGACCAGTGTTTTCGAAGAAAAAATAGCCTTGCTGGAAGGGGGCGTCGCCGCGCTCGCCACCTCCTCCGGCCAGGCGGCAACGGCACTGGCCATATTAAATATCTGCCGCAGCGGGCAACATGTCGTTGCCGCCAGCACCCTTTACGGGGGAACTTTTTCACTGTTCGCCAATACCTTTCCAAAGCTCGGCATTGAGGTCACTTTCGTTGATCCCAACAGCTCCCTGGAAGAGATGCAAAAAGCATTTCGCCCGCAAACCCGTTGCCTGTTCGCAGAGACCATCGGCAACCCTGGCCTGAATATCCTTGATTTCCAGAAGTTCAGCACCCTGAGCCGGGAGATGGCGGTTCCGTTGATTGTCGACAACACCCTGGCGTCCCCTTACCTCTGCCAGCCATTGCAGCATGGTGCCGACATTATCGTTCATTCGGCCACAAAGTACATTGACGGCCACGGCACCTGCGTTGGCGGAGTTATCGTCGACAGCGGCCGCTTTGCCTGGACGCCCGAAAAGTACCCGGAAATCTGCGAACCCGACTCGTCCTATCACGGGCTGAAGTATCTGGAGAAATTCGGTCCGCTGGCCTACATCGTTAAGGCACGGGCTCAATACATGCGTGACCTGGGCGTCACCCCCGCCCCCCAGAACTCTTTCCTGTTCAATCACGGGCTCACCACCCTGCACCTGCGCATGGAGCGACACAGCAGCAACGCCCTGGCCCTGGCCAAGTTCCTGGACGCTCACCCGAGCGTGTCCTGGGTCAACTACCCGGGGCTGGCAAGCCATTCCAGTTTCGCCCTGGCTCAGCAGTATCTGCCCAAAGGAGCCAGCGGAGTGTTGACCTTCGGTATCAAAGGCGGCCGTGACAGTGGTATTAAATTCATGGAAGCTTGCCGGCTCATCGCCATGGTGGTTCATGTCGGTGATGCGCGTTCCTGCGTGCTGCACCCGGCCAGCACCACCCACCGACAACTGACGGAAGAGCAGCAGATTGCCTCCGGGGTTTCCCCGGATCTGATCCGACTTTCCGTCGGCATCGAGAATATTGATGACCTGATTGCGGATGTCGATCAGGCCTTGGCGGCAAGCCGCTGACACCCTGCCTGCTCGCCAGTTGTCCCTTTATCAAGTACTTGATGGGGGGACAACTGGGAATGGCGGTAGTTTAAAGAGTAGATAGCAGCAAAACCGGGACTGTCCCCGCACGGGGACTGTCCCAGGTCTTTGCGGTGCTAACCGCTACAGTTTCATGGTTCGCAACCTCTTGGTACAGCCCCCGATGACCCTGGGGGCAGTCCCGAGTTTACTGCAAAGTTGCTCAAACTAGAACCATTCCTGACAACTGGCTTCTTCTGACCTAAATCTCTTTTATCCCTTGCCAACTTCGTTATGAGTTGATATAGATAATTCATTCTTTACCAATTTACTACATAATCATTTCTTTCAACACGCATATCAAGGAGTAAATTATGCCGAATGAGAGACCATATCGTGACGATACCCTGGCCTTACATGCCGGGCAAATCCCGGACCCGACCACCAACTCCCGTGCTGTGCCGATTTATCAGACCAGTTCCTACACCTTCAATTCAGCTGAGCATGCCGCCAACCTGTTTTCCCTGAAAGAAATGGGGAATATTTATACCAGGCTGATGAATCCGACCACAGATGTGCTGGAAAAACGCCTGGCTGAACTGGATGGCGGAGTTGGGGCATTGGCTTTGGCATCGGGTTCGGCGGCCATCACCCTGGCAATCCTGAACATCGCCCAGGCCGGGGACAATATTGTGTCGAGCAGTTCCCTTTATGGCGGGACCTACAACCTGTTCAATCACACCTTCAAACGGATGGGGATCACTGTCAAGTTTGTTGACAGCTCCAACCCTGATCATTTTGCCGCGGCCATTGATGACAGGACCAAAGCCGTTTATCTGGAAACCATCGGCAACCCGCAAAATAATGTCGATGATTTTGAAGCTGTCGCAGCGATAGCCCATGCGGCCAAAGTCCCTTTGATCGTCGATAACACGGTCGCAACGCCGGTACTGTTCAAGCCCATCGAGCATGGCGCCGATATTGTCTGCTATTCGTTGACCAAATTCATCGGTGGGCACGGCACCAGTATTGGCGGAGCCGTCGTCGACAGCGGCCGGTTTGACTGGTCGAGTGGCCGCTTCCCAGAGTTCACCAACCCGGACCCCAGCTATCACGGTCTGGTTTACCATGAGGCCCTGGGAGAGTTGGCCTATATCCTGAAGATGAGACTCACCTTGCTGCGTGATATGGGCCCCTGTCTGTCGCCCTTCAATGCTTTCCAATTTTTGCAAGGACTGGAGACATTGCATGTCCGCATGCCACGCCACTGTGAAAACGCCCTGCAACTCGCGCGCAAACTGGAGCAGCACAAGCTGGTCGAGGCGGTCAACTATCCCGGCCTTGAGACCCATCGGGATTTTAAAAACGCCCAAAAGTATCTTGGCAAAGGACAGGGAGCAATTATCTGCTTTGAAATCGCCGGAGGGCTTGAAGCGGGGACAAAATTCATTGACAATGTGAAATTGGCCAGTCATCTTGCCAATATCGGCGATGCCAAGACATTGGTGATCCATCCGGCTTCGACGACTCATCAGCAGTTGGATGAAGAGCAGCAAAAAGCGGCCGGAGTCACCCCCGGGCTGATCCGTATTTCGGTCGGGATCGAACATATTGATGATCTTTGGGCCGACATTGAGCAGGCCATTGTTGCAAGTCAGCAGTAACAATTAGCCAAGGGCATTAAGGGTGGAGCCTTCCCCTTAATGCCCTCCCTTGGAACGCCCCTGGCGGACCAATAAGCCTTCATCCATGGCAGACTGAAAACCGCGCCGCCAAAGCGGGCGACAATCGCTCTTTCCGCCCGCTGAATACGGGCACTTCGCAACAGTACACAGGGGACATCACCTTGCCACTTATCAGCCTCGTCAACATCACCAGCAGAATCGGCAAAAAAACCTGCCTCAGTGACATCAATTTCACCGTAACCCAAAATCAGCAATGGGCAATAATCGGCGCCAACGGTTCCGGAAAATCCGCATTAGGCCGTTTGCTCTGCGGGCAGTTGAAAGCCCAGGAGGGCACGGCCACGTTACCCGAGAAAACCGCCTTTGTGTCCTTCGAATCCGTCACCGAAGCCCTTGACCAGGAACGTTACAACGACGATTCCAATGTCTGTGGCGGGGCCGATCCAGGCACGCCCGCCCGTGACTTCATCCTCAACGGCCAACCGGAACTGGCACCGGCGCTAGCGGTTATGGCCGAAGAGTTTGATTTTTCAGGTCTGCTTGAGCGAGGGATCAAGTTCCTCTCCACCGGGGAAATGCGCAAAGCGGTTATCTGCAAAGCTCTCTTAAAGAAACCGCAATTGATCGTTTTCGATGAGCCCTTTGACGGTTTGGACCAATCCTCCTGCGCCATCCTCAAAGATCTGATCAGCAAAATAACCAGGGCCGGTACCCAGATCCTGCTGCTGCTCAACCGTTTCAGTGAAATTGTCCCGGAAATTACCGATCTGGCCTACCTGCAGTCCGGCCGTATTGTGCTTTGGGGCCCGCGGGAAAAAATGCTTGCATCGACAGCGCTGAATCGGGTTCACCACTTTCACAGCCAAGGGTCGGTACAACTCCCCTCCCCCCCTACAGAACAGCCCATGCCGACAAACGACAACCAGGAGCCGCTCATCCGCATGAACAGGGTCTGGGTCCGCTATGGCGACAAACCGATCCTGGCGGATCTATCCTGGCAGGTTCTGCCTGGTGAACACTGGAGCATCTCCGGGCCGAACGGGTCCGGCAAAACGACCCTGCTGAACCTTATCAGCGGAGAAAATACTCAGGCCTATGCCAATGACATCACCCTGTTCGGCAGAAAAAAAGGCTCCGGTGAAAGTATCTGGGAGATCAAACAACGGCTTGGCTATATTTCAACCGCTTTTCAGCGCAGCTACCGGGTCCCGGGTACGGTTTCAGCGGTGTTGCTCTCAGGCTTCTTTGATTCCATCGGCATCTATCACGACGTGTCGAAAAAACAACAACAGCTGGCGGACCAATGGCTACAGCTCATTCACATGGAAGAACTGGCCAGGACTCCATTTCAAAGGTTATCTTTCGGCGAGCAACGTCTGGTTCTGCTCGCCCGGGCCATGATCAAACAGCCGCAACTGCTGATTCTGGACGAGCCCTGCCAGGGGCTGGATGAGATCAACCGGGAGATGGTCCTGAAACTGATTGACATCCTTGGTTCCACAGGTCGGACCCAGATTTTATACGTGACCCATCATCCGGAAGACCGGATCCCCTGCATTAAGAACAGCCTGCAACTGGTTCCGGCGCCGGGAGGCGGGTCTACCGCTGCAATTACCCGTTGCCCGTAACGGGTTGGTGAAGAGTTCGCTGGGAGACTTCGTTAAACACAATCGGGCGAAATGCGATTGCCTCGACCTCACAAAATCAATGAGTTGATTATCTGCCATTAAATTCCCCAACTATCCATAGATTCAGCGGGCTGCTTTCGACGGCCTGCCAAGGATATACCGTTTAGGCTTTTCATCTGTAAGTTTTTCCGACAAAAGTCTATTCCATAACAAAAACATTCGCGATCCCAGCATGTTAAAAAGAAGGCAACAATATTGCATAGTTGATCACAAACAGTATTTTTTTATATTTTTGATGCCGCGTTTGGTGTGTATATATGTCCCGGCCAAGGAGCAATTGATGCTAATTCCAGTGATCTATCCAGACGGCAGACACGATATGGTGAAAGAATTCCTCCTAACCAAACTGATTGAAGAGAACAGGATCGAGAAGTTCAAGCGCAGCGATGGCTGGGTGGATGTCGATTCGGACCAGGTCCGCGGCAAAAGATGGCGGCCGTCTTATGCCGGCCCGGAACGACGGCGGCGGAATCTTGAGCTTGAGGCCTCTATCGGTTTCTCATAAATCGATCGCAGCATTTTCTTCCCCCGGTTGACCTGTTTATGCTATGGTTCCGCGCTATGCGAGACCTTACCCCTTTTCATATTGTTCTGATCGAGCCGGAAATCCCCCCCAACACCGGGAATATCGGTCGCCTGTGCGCCGCCACCGGCACCCATCTCCACTTGGTGGGAACCCTCGGTTTTTCTTTGGATGACAAACATCTGAAACGGGCCGGGCTGGATTACTGGCCGGAAGTGAAGCTGTCCCGCTGGGATAGCTTTGCGGAATTAAAACAACAGCATCCTGATGCAAAGTTCTGGTACACCTCCAAAAAAGCCAGCCGGAATTATACGCAGGTGGAATTTTCCACGGGAGATTTTCTGGTATTCGGCAAGGAGACCAAGGGTCTTCCAGAGGATCTGCTCGAAGCGGAGCAGGAACACGCGCTACGAATCCCTATCTTCAATTCTGCTGTGCGCAGCCTGAATCTGGCCAACTCTGCAGCGATTATTCTCTATGAAGCGCTCCGCCAGACCGGGCAGCTTGCCGACCCTGCATAATCCCCCCCTTGGCGGGTTGCTGAAAAAGTCCAAGCTGAGGCTTGGCAGGCTGTTTTTCAACAGCCTGCCATAAGCACATTTAACCAGGAATCAGATCATACCGATCAGCTTGCTGCTGCGTTCCAGGAAGCCGGCCATGCGCTCCTTGCTGATCGCCTGATGGGACAACATGGCCAGGTCATAAATCTGTTCAATCAGCAATCCTGCAGTTTCGGCATCGCCTTCGTCCTGCAGTTTCAGGATTTTTGCAACCGCCGGGCTGGCCGTATTCACCATCAGGGTGTGCTCGGAAAACATATCCGGCATCTCCCCTTGCCCCATGGTCCGCATCATTTCCTTGAGTCGCCGCGACTGCTCGTTGAGCAGGATCATCCCCGGCACAGAATCATCCTTGAGGGTCTCAACCCGCACCGACAGCCCTTTGATATCAAGCTTGTCTTTAAAAACCTGCTCAATCCGCTCTTCCTTGGTTTTATTGTCCGGTCCGCTGACGATCTTCTTACCGGCATCCTGTTCAAGCAGGTTTTCAGTGATGTCGGAATCGACCCGTTCAAACTTGAGATCGGTATTTTTCGATTCCAAAAACTGGATAAAGTGGCTATCGATCATCGAATCAAGGATCAAGGCTTCCATCCCCTGTGACTTGAACAGCTTCAGGTAGGTGGCCTGCGCCCCTTCATCATTGGCATAATAAACCTTGTTTTCGTGATTGTCCTTGGCCCGTTCCAGGTATTCCGGCAGCGTCGTGTACTTGTCTTCTGCCGTGGTCCGGTAAATGACCCGATCCTTGACTTTGTCATAGAACTTGTCTTCGCGCATCATGCCATACTTGACGAAGGTATGAATATCTTCCCAAATCGGCACAAACTGCTCACGCTCCATTTTGGCCAGCTCAACAATCTTCGCGGCCACCCGCCCGCTGATGACTTCGCGAATCTTCCGGACCTGGGGTTCGTTCTGCAGATAACTGCGCGACACATTGAGGGGCAGATCAGGGGCATCCAGACAGCCTTGCAGCGGAGTGAGGAATTCCGGGATCAGTTCCGGGGTGTTGTCGGACACAAACACCTGGTTGCAGAACAGCTTGATATGACTCTTGGTCAGGTCAAACTCATTATGCAGGCGCGGGAAATAAACGATCCCTTTCAGATTGAAAGGAAAATCGATGTTCAAATGAATCCAGAACAAGGGTTCGTCCGACATCGGATACAGCTTGCGGTAGAACTCTTTATATTCTTCTTCGCTCACCTCGGAAGCCGCACGGGTCCAGAGCGGATTTTTGTCGTTGACCTCAGCACCTTCCAAAGAGATGGATACCGGCAGGAAATTACAGAATTTCTTGAGGATTTCCCGAACCCTGGCAGGGTCGAGAAATTCTTTTTCATCGTCGTTCAGCTTCAGGGTAACGTCGGTTCCACGCCCCTTTTTCTCGGTCTTTTCCAAGGTATAGCTGGTCGTACCCGAGCAGGTCCAGTGCACAGCCTCGGCATCTTGCTGATAAGACAGGGTCTTAATTTCAACTTGATTGGCCACCATGAAACTGGAATAAAACCCGAGGCCAAAATGACCGATAATCTGGTTTTTATCTTCAAGATCCTT
Organism: Pelobacter seleniigenes DSM 18267; assembly: GCF_000711225.1. NCBI lineage: Bacteria > Pseudomonadati > Thermodesulfobacteriota > Desulfuromonadia > Desulfuromonadales > Desulfuromonadaceae > Pelobacter > Pelobacter seleniigenes. The sequence continues at coordinate 573,510 of NZ_JOMG01000004.1, read as the reverse complement.
GAACTTTTCAACAAAGTCTTCGGCAGAAGAAAATGCAACCTGATTTATATATTTGCGGACTTCATCCGCCGTCATGCCGATCCCGTTATCGCTGATCGTCAGGGTTCCGGCGTCCTTGTCGATATGGATATCAACTTTGTACTCATCCGTAAGCTTGAGCCCTTCGATAAGGTTGATATTCTGCAACTTATGGATCGCATCAACGGCATTGGAAACCAATTCCCTGAGAAAGATATCCTTGTCGCTGTACAACCATTTCTTGATGATCGGAAAGATATTTTCCGTATGAATGGAAATACTGCCTTCTTCCCTGTTCATCTCTTCTGACATATGTCGTCCTCCTTGTTTAAATAATTGTTTTGATTAAGCAATCAATAAGAATAAGAATTGAAGGGAACTTTGTCAAGGTGGGTATTATGGGATCAAAGCAGCAGGAGATGAGAATTGCAAAGATTTCCGGCGAGAAAGAACACCAACGAGCGAGTTCAGAACGAAACCGCTGCTAGCGCCAAAATCCCACGGCAAAAATAAATCAGCGCGAACAACAGAGGAAGGATCACATTGGTGAGAAAGTGCAGGAGCAGGCCGCGACTGCGGCCCCAGATTTTCTTCATGGCGGTGAGGCGAAAATATTCCCGTTCGGACAACAGGCGCAGTAAGGAGACGCAAACAATATAAACGGCAAATATGGCCATGACCAGATTTGTATCCATAGCAACTACCTTCCGCGATCCCCTTCTTTATAAAGTGTACCCTCCCTTGCGCTGCCTTCAAGTCCCCCGCAATGCGGCCCTGGTCAATGGAAAATATTTTGTCGCTACGGATAAAAACACAGCTCCCGGCGGAAACACTCCGGGAGCTGTACTGATAATAAGCTTGGCTGAACAATCCTTGGTTCAGTTCTCAGTCAAAAAATAGCGCTCATAAAAATCCTCAAGATTTTTCAAATGGCGCGTTTCGTCGGCCAGCAAACGCTTGAACAGGCCAGCCATGGGTGCGCCCTCGCAACCGCTGATCAAGGCCTTATAAAAATCAACCGCCTGTTTTTCCAAATGAATGGCATATGCCAGAGCAGTCCTGGCATCGGCATCCGGGGAAATCTCCTTCTGCTCAAAAACGTAGTCAAGGTTCATGGTCGGCAGTTCTTGATGCAGGATGGCGGCATTGCTGTCATGCCCTTCCAGTAAGGCAAGTTCAATGCGTTGTTTGTGGTCAAGCTCTTCCTTGGCCGCATCCCTCAGAATAGCTTTGCCTTGACGGTCTTTAACCAGTTGGATAGCTTTCAAATAATTGCGAAAGCCACGCTCTTCCATGGCAATCGCCTTTTCCAACGCAACTTCAAGCGTGTAACATACCGCTTTAACAGACTCCGTTCCGCTTCCCTGATCACTGCTCATCGCCTTCTCCTTTAGTCGATATCATTAAGAGGTTCATGAAATACGAAATCAGCTATTCAGGTCGATGCATACACTTCAGTCATCGCCCCATCAAACCAGGAACCATGATCAATAGATCACGATGTAGCCATGCTTTTCGGCGATTCTGGAAATTTCCAATACGTCCTGGATTTGATAAGTCTCCCCGTCCAGGGCAAACGTAAATCCGCCGCCCGGATTCTCCTTGGCAAGACTGATGAGATACTCGAAACTTGCAGTTTTGATCGTCTCCATTCCCTCACTCCATAAAACAATATTTCATTTTCTGAATGTTAGCACAACCATGATTCCGGAGTCACTCGCCAATAATTTTCACCAGGACTCTTTTTTTTCTGCGCCCGTCAAACTCGCCATAAAAAATTTGTTCCCAGGGACCGAAATCGAGCTGTCCCCCAGTCACCGCAACGACAACCTCACGCCCCATGACCGTTCTTTTCAAATGAGCATCACCGTTATCTTCACCGGTATTATTATGCCGATAAAGATCGAGGGGCTGATGCGGAGCAAGCTGTTCGAGCCAACGCTCAAAGTCATGATGAAGCCCGGACTCATCATCATTGATAAAAACAGACGCGGTGATGTGCATGGCATTGCACAGCAAAAGGCCTTCGCGGATCCCGCTTTCCTGCAGACACTCCCGGACCCGTGCGGTGATGTTGACAAAGCCTCGCCGGCTGGGAATATTGAAAGACAGCTCCTTTCTAAATGACCTCATATTAAGCCTCCGCTGAAAAAATAACCGGAATTATCGATTTTTACTAAAGTTATTGTAAAATATAAAGAAAAAGATCATTCGAGAGTTGACAGATGTCGTTATTTTCTATATAAAAATCCGCTGTCGCTGCATAGCGGCGTACCACTCATTACATTATGAAACGAATAAAATCAAACACATATCTGCTTCCACTGGTTTTCGTCATCGGCCTGCTGGTGGCAAGCTGCACAGAGAGTTCGGCTCCGGTTTACCGAGGTCCCGAGGTCCAGATTTTAGGGGAAACCTCCTATCGGGATCTTGAAACCAAATTCAACCGTTACAGTTATCGACTTGACAATATTGAAAACGGCATCCCCCCGCTGATATTGCGTAGTCTGCCCGATGATCTTTCCGAAATCAACTCCAGCAGGAAAAGAAAAAGCATCTTCCTTAAATCCCTTTTGCCGATGGTCCTATTGGCCAACAACGAAATTCACTACGAGCGGCAGAAACTGGAAAAAATCAGCAGGGCCTATACAGCTCATCAGCAACTCGATTCAGCCCAGGAACATATCCTCGCCTCCCTGGCAGACCGCTATGATGTCAAGTTTACTCAGGAGGATACCGAATCCACCCTGGAGATACTCCAGCGCCGGATCGACATCATCCCTGCTGACTTGGCCCTGGCCCAGGCGGCCAATGAATCAGCCTGGGGCACCTCTCGCTTTTCACGAGTCGCCAACAACCTGTTCGGGGAATGGACGTTCCAACCCGGGCAAGGGATTGTGCCTCTGGGCCGACCCGAGGGCGAAACTTACGAGGTGCAGAAATTTAACACCGTATACGATTCAGTCCGCTCTTACCTGCACAATCTAAACACCCACCCGGCCTATCGGGATCTCCGTAACATCCGCGAACAGCTGCGCGAAGAGGGGAAGAAACCCAACGGGCTGGCTCTGGCTGAAGGCTTGTTGCGTTATTCGGTCAGGGGCGAGGAATACGTCAACGAATTAAAGGCAATGATTCGCAAGAACCGGCTGGATCGCCTGGCGCAGGCAAAACTGCGAATCACAAGCATCTGAGAGCAACAAGCCAACCTCCCCCCGCCGTTGATCACTGTCGTCGCGCTCAAACCGCCTGCTGATCGTTTAAACCCGGGCGTACTTCACTCGGTTGAAGCGGATGCCGGTTCTGCGACCGCTCGCCGGAGCAGCAAAGCAAATCCATCAAGACGATCAGCGAAAACTCAGCAGACTGCGTTGGTGAAGAAGATTAATCAGCCGGACGATCGGCCAGAATCCAGGGGTGGCTGAACCAGTGCCAATGCCCCTGAACATCCAGGTAGGTCACGGTATATTTATTCCGCCGCCCGCTCAAAGGTTTCTCAGCGACAACCCGATACCAGCCTTCACCCAGGTCCAGTAATTTTTCGATATGGCAGCTATTTTCCCCTTGCACAAAACAGTTTGCCGAGCCCAGACGAAAAGCTGAATCCGCAGGAAGCTGTAATTTTAATTCGGGCGGGTTGTTCCGCACCACCGGGTCAAAGGGCTTTTGGTCAGCAATGACCAGGGGGGTCATATTCAACTTGCTGATAAACCCGGCGATGGTTGCAAACGGCCCTCCCATCGGGAATCGCGGCAGGGTGAAACGGTCGGAACCGGAATGAATAACGCCCGACTGCTGGGCAAAAGCCGCGCTAAACCCAAGGTCTTTGACGATATCGACGAGACTGGCCGAATATTCCCCGTAAGGATACGCAAACAGGGTCGCAACGCGGCCCAGGTGCTTCTGAAAGGCTGTCTGTGCGGCTAGGATATCCGCCCGGACCCGCTGTTGCCATTGTTCTTGCGACTCCCCTGGCTGTTTTTCAACCAGATAAGCGTGGGTTGCCGTGTGATTACCGATCGTGATGCCTTGGCTGACAACATCCTGCAATTGATCCCAGCCCATATACCCTTTGCCCCCAACCGAGTCACTGTTGACAAAGAGAGTGACCGGGTAGCCGAACTCACGGATGATCGGCATGGCAACCTTGTAGAACGATTCAAAAGCATCATCAACACAAAAAGCCACCGCCTGATCGGGTAACGGCTCTCCAGCGGCGAGGCGACGGGCGATCTCATCCAGGGAGAGGACCTGAATATTATGAGCTCTGACATACTCAAGCTGGCGGCGGAAAATATCGGAAGAGATATCGGTCGAAGGGTATCGGGTTTCATCGAAACGATGATAAATAAAGGTATTGACCTGCCCTCCGAATACGTTTCCGGGTAAGCAGGAAAGAAAAATAGCCGCAAATACGAGCCAGAAGAGGTTGTGTTTCATCAGCAAAATCGTTTCATCATGCGGCCCTGACTTTATTCCGCAGATACCGACGGATGCTGTTCCTGGCCTTGGGGGTGATGGCCCACTCCAGCCATTTTGGTAAAACTTCCGGCTGCTCTGCGGTTTCCACAACGATCTGGTCGCCATCGATCAAGCGGGTTTTTAATTGTCGGGTGCGCCCGTTAATGATTCCGCGCCGGGCATGCAAACCGAGAGAGTCATGAATTTCAAAAGCAAAATCAAGAACACTGCTCCCTTCCGGCAGCGTTCGGATCTCGCCTTGCGGAGTGTAAACCTGGATCGTCGCCGAAGCGAGCTTGAGGGATTCGGTATCAAACGCCGATTCCCCTTCCATAAGCGATCGCATCAGCTCCCGAAAATTCTCGTGACGAAATTTAAAGCCGGGAGCAAGCACACCCGATTCGTTGAAGCGGGCCAGTTTCCGGGTGGTGATTTCGACCCGCAAGCGATGTTCCCCAGCCTGAACGGTAGTCTTCAATGCCTGATAACCGTACTTTGACGTCATGTTCAGATGATCACGCAATTTCCCCGGAATGGGCGGAAAGAGTCCGTGAAGAATCCCCAAAAAAAGATAGGCGTCCATCATCCGATCAACCTGAACTTCCAGAGTAAACAGAGTGGAAAACCCCCGGCTCATCCCCTGTGCCGCAGCGACGGAAAACGGTCGCCAGCGGTCTTTGAGCAGCACTGAAATTTTATGTTTTTCACAGGAATTATTAATTTTCGCCCGGAGTTTGCGCAGAAATTCCAGATTTTGTTCCTGCAGCTGGGCAATTTTGTCACCGTAACTCTTAGCGCGTTTTGGATATAACAATGAGTAAGAAAGGGATTCCAACTCGGTCGCGACATAACCCATGCCGAGGTGCTGGGCGAGAGGAACATAAACCATACGGGTCTCCTCGGCAATCAGCTTCTGCTTATGCATCGGCAGCGCATCGATGGTCCAGAGGTTATCTATCCGATCCCAGAATTTCAAACATAAAACCCGGATATCGTTAATGGCAACCAGCAGGGTTTTTTTATAAGTTTCCTTTTTCAGGTCTTCCCGGCTCATCAGTTCGGAGGTGACCTTGGTCAGTCCGTCAACCAGGTTGGCGACCTCCTCACCATACTTTTTTCTCACCTGGGCCAACGTCACCGGAGTATCTTCAACGACATCATGCAAGAGCGCAGCGATCACGGAAGGGAAGTCCATCCAATGGCGGGCGGCCAGGTGCGTGACCCGAAGCGGGTGGAAAATATAGGGCTCGCCCGATTTGCGCAGCTGTCCCTTATGAGACGTACGTGCGTCCTGCAAGGCCTGTTGAACCTGTATCAATTCACGGTCAAGATCATCTTCCGATAGCTCGGCAGCATGATGCGTGACCAAAAGCTCCATAATGTCGGTCATCAGGCGTTGTTCTGTTTTACTGTCGAATTCTGTCATACCATCCAGTGACTGATCTATCCTGGCGGCCAGGTCAGCTCTCTCCCGCCCAATAAGTGAAAATGCAAATGCCAGACGGTTTGCCCAGCTGCCTGGTTACAATTATTGACGACCCTGAACCCGTCTTCGGAAAACCCGTAGTCATGAGCCATTTTCCCGGCAATCTGAAAAACATGACCAACCAGGGAATTGTCAGCCGTGGTTAGATCCAGAGTCGTTCTGATGTGCTTTTTCGGGATGATCAGCATATGCTCTGGAGCCTGAGGATCGATATCTTCAATCACCATAACCAGCTCGTCCTGATAACGGACTTTTGCCGGAATCTCCCCGGAAACAATTTTGCAAAATAAACAATCTGAGCTCATGAGGCACCCCCTATAGTTAACTTCGCAGCGCACTGACAATAGAAAAAGTTTGTCATCGGCAGCCCTGGTCTTTCAATTTATCTGTCTTAACAATAATAGGAAGGCAAGCAGGATTTCAACTGCTCTTTCGCAGATGGATCAGAAATTCCCTGTTTCCCTTGGAACCGAGGATGGGACTGTCGATGATACCCAGGACCTGACAGTGGAGTTCTTCGGCAACCTGACGAATCTGTTCCAGAACCTGTTCATGCAAGGTGCGGTCCTTAACAATCCCTCCTTTACCGACCAGTCCCTTACCGACCTCAAACTGGGGCTTGATCAGTGCAATAACCTGACCGTTTTCAGTAATTAAAGCAAGCGTATTCGGTAACACTTTGGACAGGGAAATGAACGATGCGTCAATAACGGCAAGGGATGGCTTTTCATCGAATTGCTCAATGTCCAAATGACGGATATTGCACCGCTCCAGGTTGACGACCCGGGGATCTTCCCGCAGTGACCAGGCCAATTGTCCGTAACCGACATCGACAGCATATATTTTTGCCGCTCCGTTCTGCAACAGACAGTCTGTGAAGCCGCCGGTGGAAGCTCCGACATCAAGGGCAATGATCCCATGCACATCAAGTTGGAATTCCCGCAAAGCTTTCTGTAACTTCAACCCTCCGCGCGAAACAAACGGGATATCATCACCTTTCAGGCGGATCTCCGCATGGTCAAAAACCTGGCTGCCGGCTTTATCGACCCGATGGTCGTCAACCACCACTTGCCCGGCCAGAATCAGGGCACGCGCCCGTTCCCGGGATGCGGCCAAGCCTCGCTGTACCATCAATTTATCAAGACGCTCCTTCATTGACTGCCATCAACTCCAAGTCAGTAATTGCCAAAACCGTCGGCCAGCTGACAACTTCAGGACGATGACCATCGGTAACATAAAAAATAGCCTTTTCTGGGGCCATTGTGCAAATTATTTGCGGCTCAACAGCCATTTAATCCCATAAAAGGGAGACCAGACCGTTGCTCTCAGTCGACCTGATCATGTAAGGGTGAGTAAATCTGCAAGCCATTCAATCCGTGCCTTTGCGAAATGACCAAGGCGCGATTACTTTCTCCCCAAAGAAACAAAAATGGGAGTTGTCAACAAATAAAAAAGGGAGCCTAAGCTCCCTTTGCGCGTCCAACAGGTAATCTTCCGACAATCGGAAAAATCAGCCAATAAAAAAGTCTCTGTTTTCGCTGAAAACCTCGTTTATTTCAGAAACGGCATCGTCAACCTGGTCTTCACTTAAATTCAGCGCCTGGGCCCCCAGGCAAGCAAAAGCATTCAAATCCGCATTGGGTTCACGCTGCCCAAGACCCAATTTAAGGCAGATATGTCCCGACAGATTGACAGTAGCCGTCAATGCCAGCACTGCCTTGCTGTCGAAGTCACCAAAATCATCGGTTTCATCATCGCCGCTGGCAATATTCAGATCTTCATGATGCAGCACTGCCATGACCAGCGATTTGGAGAAGTTCCACTTTTCAAGAACCGCGGCACCGACCACTTCATGGGAATAGGGGAAAAAACGACCTTCAAGCTCAGTGGTACTGACCCCCTCGGAATAAGCGGCCTCAACCAGCGCACGATACGTGTCAGGGTCACTGTAATTCATGACGATTTTACCAAGATGGCGGAACAAGCCAGCCAAAAAGGCTTCTTCAGGATCGGCAGAAGAAAACTTGCGGGCGAGGATGCGCCCTCCAATAGCGCAGCCCATGGCGTCTTCCCACAGCATCTTTTCCAGCAGTCCGTAAGATTTATTCATTCCTTCAAGACTTGCGGCCAGAACCAGGCTGCGCAGAGTGCGCTCCCCAACGATGGCAATGGCATGGTCCAAGGTCTTGATTTGTCGTTTCATGCTGTAGAAGGCGGAATTTGCCACTTTCAGCAACCGTGCCGAAACAGCGGGGTCGCTGGAGATGGCCTGTGCAACGCCTCGATAATCAACATCCGGGTCGCCAAGTAATTCAAGGACTTTCGAAGCAACCACCGGCATCGGCGGTAAATCGCGAATAGAGCGTACGACGGTTTGAAAATCGTTTGACATTTGTTCTCCTTAACAGCCAATTATGATAATAAGCTAACAATAGCAAAATCACGGCATGAAATCATGTATAAAATGACCAGACACAGTGAAACAATCGCGGCAGATCTTTTTTATACAGAGACGGTCTTCAAGAGGATGGTGTGACAATGGATCAGGAACCGGCTGGACCGGCTGCGGATTAAAAGAACGGGCTTGCTTTCCGGTAAAAAAATCCACAGGTTGTCATCGGCCTCGCGGCGTATTTTAAACCGGTTGTGGCTTCTCCGAGATCAGGTCAGAAGCGCCTGGTCAATCTCCATCGAGCATCCGGCCAAGCCCTCCCAACAGCGATCCTTCACCTTTCTGAGTACCTCCGGCCGCTGGCGCGTGAGCGATAATCCGATCCGCCAGGCGACTGAACGGCAGACTCTGCAGCCAGACCCGTCCGGTCCCGCGCAAAGTCGCAAGAAACAGCCCTTCCCCGCCAAAGAACATGCTTTTTAAATTCCCCGCGCGCTCGATGCTGTAGTCGACGGTGGGCTCGAAAGCGACGAGGCAACCGGTGTCGACCCGGAGTGTCTCCCCTTGCAGCTGTTTTTCGATGATCGTCCCGCAGGCATGAACAAAAGTCATCCCGTCACCTTGCAGATACTGCAAAATAAAACCTTCGCCACCGAAAAAACCGGTTCCGAGACGACGCTGAAAAGCGATGCCGAGACGGGTCCCATAAGCGGCGCACAGAAAGGAGTCCTTTTGACAGAGAATCCCGCCGCCACCGATGGTCGCCAGATCCAAGGGAACGATTTTCCCCGGGTAGGGAGCAGCAAAAGCGACATGCTTTTTCCCCCGGCTTTGGTTGGTGAAGTGGGTCATAAAAACCGATTCACCGGTCAAAGCGCGTTTGCCCGCTCCGAGCAGCTTGCCGAACAAACCCTGATCCGGCTCCGAGCCGTCTCCCATGCGCGCCTCAAAACTGATTCCATCTTCCATATAGGTCATGGCACCGGCTTCGGCAACCACGGTTTCTCCCGGGTCCAACTCAACCTCGACAAGCTGCATATCATCACCGATAATCCGGTAATCAACTTCATGACAACGCATATTCTTCTCCTGTTTTTTCGTTGGCCGTATGAGCAGCGGCCCGATAAGCAAAGGCGGTGCAGAAATGTCCGACAAAACGCTTCTTTACCAGGTTCATATCGACCTCATGCCCCAACTCCTGCCGCAAGGAGGTCACGACCTCGCGGGGCCGCCCACAGGGGACTATCAGGTTGAACGTGGCCAAGGAATTATTGATATTTACGGCGATGCCGTGGGAGGATATCCATTTTTTCAAAGCGATCCCGAAACTGCAGATTTTTTTCCCGTTCACCCAGACACCGGGCTCCCCCTGCTTCAACTCTCCCTTGACCCCGAAATCCGCCAGCACACTCACCACCACATTCAGAAAGCTGTCGGCAAACCAGCGCACATCGTGCCGTTTCAGCCGGGTTATGGGATAAGCAACCAATTGGCCCGGCTCATGGGCCGTTGCCAAGCCGCCCCGGTTGATCCGCTGTAAAACCACCCCCTGGGCACGCAAGGCCTGCTCCGAGCAATGCAGATCGGCACCGGTTGCCCGGCGCCCCAAAGTAACAGTCGGCGGATGTTCGACTAAGATCAAGTTATCCCGAATCGTCCCTGCCAGCAGACCGCTGACCATGTCCTGTTGCCGAGAAAAAGCTGTCTCGTATTCCAGCCTTCCCCAGTCCACAACAACCAGCGGGGTTTCCATTAACGAGGGTGCCATATGTGTCATTCCTTTTATCCTGCCAAGACGCCGCTTTCCACCTCATTACCGGGTCAGTAAACCGGCCGCGGGAAAAGTATCGTTAGGCGGTTTTGGATCGCCCCTCCGCAGGTTCAATAAACGATTGGCCAATCATCCGCTAAGGTGTTCGCTGGGTATAACGGCCAAACCATTTGGCGGTCAACGGACCCTCAGGCAAAGACCAAACCGCCTTGTGCAGCATCCAGAGGGTCAGGCTATCCCGTAGAATACGTTTCTTTTCTTCAACACTCAAGCCCTCCGGGCCTGAATTCAACGCTTTTCTCAAGAGGAGAAAACGGCGACCGGCAGCCAGCCTGGACTGGATAGTGTTCCCTGACAACCGCCGATGAAGAAGGTTTATCCGCGGATTCAAAACGGCCCGAACAAATCCGTCAGTCGGCTTCAGGCGCAGAGGCGATTCGGAACGAGCCAAGACAACCTGCCTGTTCATCAGCGCGACCAGTTCAGGAGGCGGTGCGGTTTCTTCCGGGATAAGAAACAACCGGTGCTTTCTGGCCGCCTGGCCTAAATTGGTTCGGCTGGTCAAGACCGAGATAGGGACCGCAAGTAACAACGGAATGACAATCGGCATCATCCAGAGTAAAAAACCTGGACTGATCAGCCCCAGGATGACCGTCCAAAGCGCTGCGAACAGCACCCCAGAGCCATGAAATCTGGTGGCATCCCGCCAGCCGGTACTCAAGTCTTCTCTATTCTGCGGCAACCAGCCGGTTTTTATCCCCAGGAAATGGAAGGCGATAAATTTACAATGAAACCACATTCTGAGCGGCGCCAGGCAGACCGACAACAACGACTCGACAAACAGGCTTTTCAACATCCCGCAGATCCCACCAAACCTGCTGCAGCGCTTTTGCCGAACGATCGTCAGCAGCGCCAAAAATTTAGGGAAAAACAATAAAACGGCAGTGACGGTCAGCAGCGCAAGCGGGCCAAAAGGATCCCAGACCGGCCATTGCGGGAACAAAGCCCGCCCAGACGGAAAGTATTCCGGCGGACGAAAGGCTTCAACAATAACTGCGGCGGAGGAAAGCAGCAACAAAACCATCCACAGCAGGGCCGAAACATAACTCATGATCCCGTTGATAAACAACCAACGGTGGGCCGCCGAGAATCCGTCGACAAACAGCAGACGCAAATGTTGCAGGTTACCGCTGCACCAGCGCCGATCCCGGTTGATTTCATCCACCAGAGTCGGCGGCGGTTCTTCATAAGAGCCATCCATATCGTAGGCCAGCCAGACGGTCCAGCCAGCCCGGCGCATCAATGCCGATTCAACAAAATCGTGACTGAGAATATCGCCTCCCCACGGGGCTTTCCCCGGTAGTCTCGGCAGGCTGCAATGCTCCATGAAGGGTTCAACCCGCAAGATGGCATTGTGCCCCCAGAAGCTGCCATCCCCAAGCTGCAGGGCATGCAGTCCGGCAGCGAACAGAGGTCCGTAAGCGCGGCTGGCAAACTGTTGCATTCTGGCAAAAAGGGTTTCTCGACCGACCACGGCAGGTGGGGTCTGGATGATCCCGACATCCGGATGATGCTCCATCAATTGCACCAGTCTAACCAAACTGGTGCCACTCATGACACTATCCGCGTCAAAAACAATCATATACCGGTAAGCGGCTCCGAAACGGCGACAGAAATCAGCGACATTGCCACTCTTGCGCTTAATATTGAGGTGCCTGCGCCGATAAAATATATTCCCCGGGTCGCCAAGGTCGCTAGATAATTGCCGCCACTGGATTTCTTCATTGACCCAGGCATCGGGATCTTTGGAATCACTCAGAAGGAAAAAATCAAAGGCGTTCATCTGACCCGTTTCCTGCAGGGACCGATAAACGGAAAAGACGCCGGCACTGATCCGACGCATATCCTCACCACAGATGGGAAACAGAATCGCGGTCCGGCAGCCCGGGGAAATCGCGGTCGGCAGTACAGGCAGGTCTCTGCCCAGCAGGTCGCGCCCCGAGCGCCTGGTCAGCACGACAAAGCCGGCCAGGGCCACCCAGAAGCCGACCGATACCCAGGCAAACAACAGGCCGGACACCACGATGAGAGCTTTTTCTATAGCACTGCCACCATGAAACGGCAGCACCGTCGATACCCCCCAGGCTGCCAGCAGGGCCGGTGGGAAAACCAGCAGAGCCAACAGCAGCCTGCGCCGCAAGGCCCTGCCCTGCCAGGCGAATCGTCCCGCTGGCAACGCGGTCGCCGCCGACCCATCAGCCACGGCAGACCGTTGTTGAGACTGACCGCCGGTGTGCTTTTTCGGCCAGGATTTAAAGCTTGCCCAGGGATTGGCAGACATGCTGCGCCGCTTGAGTCGGGGAACCGCAGCCAAGTCATCACCACCGACTTCCTGCTGGATCTTTGCTCGCAAATCCTGGAGGACCTCGGCTTGGATTGCGCCATCGCTCAATTCATTCTTATGCTTAAAACTGTGCAATGCCGCCATAACCAGTTCGTAGCGTCGCACTTCCGAAATGGGCCAGCAACGTAGAAAGGTCAGACAACGCTGTGCTATGGAATCGGCACAGGCACTTTTATCCTTCTGAAGGCGTTTAAAATTGCTCACGGCCCCCCCTTTTTGCCAAGCAGATAGCTCCAGGTTTCGGAGATGACATCAGGGCCGTTTTTGAGGAATGCCCTCACTTCAATGCCGCGGCCATTATCCGGCAGCACTTTATCCAGCGCCGTTTTGGGCTCGGTTGCCAGAACAAAGGCCAACCGCCAGCTTTGATCAAGCGGGTTCTTTTGCACGGTCTGCATGACAACCCGCCCTCCTGCCCCGGCGCTGACAACCGCCTCAACAGGTTGCTCGTCCGACAATCGCTTGAGGCCCGCGCCGGCAAAATCGATGACAAACCGATACCGGGAAGCATCCTGCTCCCGCCCGATACGGGTGGCGACCACACGTGCACCGGGCGAATCGATCTTGTTCCCGCCTCCCCACCACATGCGATAGTCAAACTGCAACTCGCTGCCGGCCTGGGGAGGGGCATCGGGCACAAAGAAGGCGACGACATTGTCGTGGATTTCATCCTTGGTCGGAATCTGAATGAGTTCGATCCGCCCCGGACCCCATTCAGAAAGAGGCTCGATCCACAGCCCTGGTCTCTTTTCATAGTGGGCCTCAAGATCCTGGTAGTGATCAAAACTCTTGTCTCTCTGCAGTAATCCAAACCCCTTGAAGGAAAGGCCCTTGAAACCGTTCACCTGTAGCAACCTGCCGTTACTCAATGGTCGCCATAACCATTCACCGGAACCGAAATGGATCAGTAACCCATCGGAATCATGGACCTCAGGACGGAAATCATCGATTCCCGGAAGCCGGTTATTCTCACCGAAAAAATACATACTGGTCAGAGGGGCAATGCCGAGCTTGTCAACCGCTTCCCTGCAAAACAGGTGACTAGAAACATTGATAATCGTATTCGGACCTGGAACCACGGTATATTGATACGCCCCGGTGACACGCTGACTGTCCAGCAGCGCAAAAATAGTCAAGGCACTATCTGTCGGCTTGGGCTGAACGATCCAGAATTCCCTGAACCAGGGAAATTCTTCACCATGGGAGGATGCAGTATCGATGGCGAGACCACGGGCAGAAAGGCCATACGCATCGTCTTTGCCGACCGCACGTAGATAGCTCCCGCCAAGGAACACCAGAAACTCATCCAGGTAGTCAGTCGTTTTTATGGCAGAATGCACCCGGAATCCGGCCAGACCGACCTGTTCTGGAATCTGTGGTGACTGGGGCAAGCCGCCATAGTCAAACCAGCTGCGCTCGGCAACAATGGGCACAACCCCCGTTGGGGTAACGGCATTGAGTTTGACAGTCCGATCATAAACAAAACCGGGATGAAAAAACTGCAGTTCAAAGGGAAATTTTTGAGCATGCCAGTAAGCTTTATCCCGACGCTGTCGAATGGTTCTCCATTCATCGTAAGTCATGTTCCGGAGCAACTCGGGTAAAGGCGGCGGCGGAACATAACTTTCCCCCGCCAATTGCCTGGCCTGGTCAATCACCTGCTGAAAAGTAAAATCATCGGCTTGTACCGGCCCTGCTACACCAAGCAATGTCACCAGCAGAACCAAAACAATAGCTGCTGTCATTGCATCAACGATCGTTCTTTTCATTTAAAAAACCTCTCACATTTGATCTGGAATATATTCCCACTTAATGGGTGCAAAACAAGTGCCTGAAATAACAGATTCGACCATTTCATGACCAGAAGAAAAAACAGCTGATTTAATGAGAAAATCGACCAGAGTTGACCAGAAATGGTTCGCATGGCAGAAACCGTCGCGGAAAGGAAGAGGTCAGGAAGACACAGTGTTGCAAAATTGTTGCAGTTTCATTCAGTCAAGGACAGCAGCGATGCAGGAAAAAAATAATGTCGGGAGGAACTCAGGAAAGAGAAAAAGCCGGCACAGTTGCCGACTTTTTTATTATCGCGACCCGGTCATGACCGAATAGCTGCATGTTTTTTCTTGGTGGGCGTTACTGGGATTGAACCAGTGACCCCTGCCGTGTGAAGGCAGTGCTCTCCCGCTGAGCTAAACGCCCAAGAGGGCTCTTATATAGCAATAACCAACCGGACTGTCAATGCGAGATTTGGCTCTTTTTTATCCGCAACGATTTAATGCTTATCCAAAACAAATACTTTGGCCTGGGCTTCAGCATAAAGAGTCCCGTCAACTTTGACCTGAGCACAGGCACTCCAGATCTTGCGCTTATGCTCCAACAGTTGACCGAACAGTTCGACCTCCACCCCGACCGGGACCGGTTTGCGATAACGGACCTGCATTTCGGCGGTAACACATTGATCCGCCAGATTGCGGCAGGCGTAGACACAGGCTTCATCCAGCAAGGTGGCCAGAATTCCTCCATGCACCACCCCTTGCCAGCCCTGGTATTCGGATGCCAGAGTCACGCGCGCATAACTGGTGTTACCCGCGGGATCGGTCTGAAAAACGACTTGCAAGCCAAGGGGGTTATTCCGGCCACAGACAAAACACGCAGAATCATCCTTGTAGAGCACCTCCCCGGATTCAGCCATGGGTCAGACGCCCGACACCAAAATATTCAAACCCTTCCCGAACAATGTATTCAGGCTCATACTGATTGCGTCCGTCAAAGATGACCTGCTTGCGCATGCTCTTGCGCATCGCCGCCAGGTCAGGATTCCGAAACGGCTTCCACTCCGTCACCAGCAGTAAAGCGTCTGTATCGACCAAGGCATCGTATTGATTGTTGGCAAGGGTCAGGGAACCGGATTCGAACCACTGGGCGGGTAATTCCTTGACCGCCGTTTCCATGGCAACCGGATCATAGGCAATCACTTTGGCGCCCGCGGCAATCAGGTCGGCAATCAGCACCTTGGACGGAGCCTCGCGCATATCATCCGTCCCGGGTTTGAAAGCCAGCCCCCAAAGGCCGAAGCGCAGCCCGCTCAGATCTTTGCCAAAGCGTTTTTCAAGCTGCCGGGAAAACCATTGCTTTTGTTGTTTATTACGATTTTCCACAGAGAGCAGGACTTCCGGCTGATAGGAATAATCCTGGGCCATGCGGATAAGAGCCTGAACGTCCTTGGGGAAACAGGATCCGCCGTAACCGCAGCCCGGATAGATAAACGAGAAGCCGATGCGGCTGTCCGAACCGATCCCGCGCCGCACATTCTCGACATCAACCCCCATCAGTTCACATAAATTGGAAATTTCGTTGATAAAGGAAATTTTGGTGGCCAGCATGGAGTTGGCGGCATATTTGGTCATCTCGGCATCGCGCACCCCCATGAAGATGGTCCGCTCGTGATTCCGGTTGAAAGGAGCATACAGCTGATGCATAAGCTCCCTGGCCCGATCGCTTTCGGTACCGACAATCACCCGATCCGGTTTCATGAAGTCATCAATGGCCGCGCCTTCTTTCAGAAACTCTGGATTACTGACCACGTCAAACTCGACCTTGATCCCGCGTTTATCGAGTTCTTCCTGAACTGCGGCCCGGACCAGGTCGGCGGTACCGACCGGAACCGTTGACTTGTCGACAATCACTGAATAATCGGTGATCAGGCTGCCAATCTCGCGGGCTACAGCGAGAACATAGCGCAGGTCAGCCGAGCCATCTTCTCCAGGGGGTGTACCAACCGCGATAAAATAGATATTGGAGGTTTTGACCGCTTCCGCCAGGCTGGTGGTGAAATGCAGACGCCCTTCGGAAAAATTACGGGAAACAATCCCCTCCAGGCCCGGTTCGTAAATCGGCAGCTTGCCCTTTTGCAGACCGCGGATTTTCTCCTGATCGACATCAACGCAGTTCACCCGATTGCCCATTTCAGCAAAACAAGCACCGCTGACCAGGCCGACATACCCGGTTCCGATAATTGTCAGGTTCATATTTTCTCCTGTATTAATAATTCGATAATAGTCATTTCCTGGGACAAACCAGTCGGCAGCCCAAAAAATTGAACTTTAATCAACAACCGACAGCAAGCCAGCAGCTGCAGTCATAAAACCTACCTAAAAAGCTCACCAAGGGGATCTAAATAAGGAATCCAGCCTGTTTCCGGACGATGAAATGGCGACCCCGGGAGGATTTGAACCTCCGACCTTCACCTTAGGAGGGTGCCGCTCTATCCAACTGAGCTACGGGGCCGTGGGCACGCTTATAACCCAGCTATCGATTTTTGACAAGCCCCAGCCGGTAATTTTTCTCGCGGCTAAATAACCAAGACGACAAATCTCCCGGCAAATCCTTTATAAAACCCCCTTCGCAAATGATTCAATCGAAGCTTGATAAATAAGGGCTTTCTCACTGGATAAAAGCAACAACTGCAGTCGCAGTCGTTGCCTTACAGCGACTTGCCGACGAGCGACAGTTTGCCCTTGCCCCATTTAGAATTTCATCAGACTGAAAACTTTGCCGTCTGGAAGTTTACTCCGTCCGTTTAAAAACTCAAGTTCCGCCATGAAGGCGCATTCATGAATTTCGGCCCCGAATTTTTCCACCAGGTCGACAACAGCCGCCATGGTTCCTCCGGTGGCCAGCAGATCGTCAGCAACAATCACCTTGTCCCCCGGCTTGAAGGCATCTTCGTGAATTTCCAGGGAATCACTGCCGTACTCAAGCTCATAGCTGATACTTCGGGTCTTGTAAGGCAGCTTACCTGGTTTGCGCACCAAGGTAATACCGGTTCCCAGTTTATAGGCCAGCGCGGCGCCCAAAATAAATCCACGCGCCTCAATCCCGACAATCTGATCTATTTTTTCGCCGATATAGCGATGGGCCAGCAGATCGACCATACGCTGAAAGCTTTTCGCGTCCGCCAACAAGGTCGTAATATCCTTGAAGATAATCCCTTTTTTGGGGAAATCAGGGATATCCCTGATAATCTGTTTTAAATCGTCCATTCAATTCACTCCTGAATCTTTCTTCGGACTAATGTTCATTTTCGTCAGATAAACGTTCCTGAACTGTTCTTCTCAATTTGGCCAGACTTTTGGCCTCGATCTGCCTGATGCGTTCCCGGGTGACCCCGAATTTTCGGCCGATGGTATCAAGGGTCTGCGGCTCGCGATCGTCCAGCCCGAAGCGCATGGCCAGAATTTCCCGTTCATTATCGTTCAACTCTGCCATCCATTCCATCACATGGGCATAGCGATCGAGATCTTCTATCATACTGCCGGGATCAACAAGATTCTTGTCTTCAATGGTATCGATCAGGCTGTAATCCTCATTATCCCCCATCGGATGCTCGATGGAGAAGGTCTTTTTGACCAGCACCATCATCCGCCTAACATAGCGGGCATCCGTTCCCATGGCCTCGGCGACCTCATCAATTTCCGGATCGCGCTTCAGGCGATGGACCAGTTCACGGCTGACTTTTGCCAACTTATTGATATCATCGGCAACATGCACCGGCAATCGGATAGTGCGGCTCTGGTTGACCAGAGCACGCTCAATGGATTGCCGAATCCACCAGGTCGCATAGGTTGAAAAGCGGCAGCCTTTGCTGACTTTGAATTTTTCAACCGCCTTGATCAGCCCCATATTGCCTTCCTCAATCAGGTCAAGAAAAGGCAGTCCCCGGTTCATATAGCGCTTGGCAATCTTGACCACCAGACGCAAATTGGACTCAATCATCCGCTCCCTGGCCGCATCATCCCCCTGGGCGATAAGGCCGGCCAGATAGCGTTCGTCTTCGGCGGTCAGCAGCTTGCTCTTTTGAATTTCCTTCAGATAAAGCTTAATGGCATCAGCCGTCGCCTGCTCATCATCAGCAGAGGTCTCTTTGGACGATTTCGCATCCTCTTCATCATCGAATTCAACCTCTGAAAAACCGTCCATTTCCTCCTGATCTTCGACGACATCGTCTTCAGAATCTACATCTTTACTGAAATCATCCATTACAACCTCCTCGGTAAACCAATGGAACTTTCATATCCGTCGCAGGAAAAGACGGTCACTCATTAAACCAAGTGTAGAGAGGCCAATAATTCAAGGCAAGTACAAAATCGGGTTGACCGCGGTCTTTCCTTTCCGCACCTCAAAGTGCAGTCGCGGCTTGCCGCCGCCTGGCGGTATTCCGGACAGCGCAACTTTTTCCCCTTTGCTGACATAGTCTCCCTGGCGGACCAGGTTACGCTGATTGAAGCCGTAGACGGTGAAAAGATCATTTTCATGTTGTAATATGACGAGGAAACCGTAACCTTTGACCCCATCCCCACTATAAATGACTTTTCCGGCCTCCGCCGCAGAGACATCCGAACCGGCTCGCACGGCGATCTCAATCCCCTTGCCGCCGCCGGCTTTCCCCTGATCACTAAAGGTTCTGACAATTTTCCCCCGTAGTGGCCACTGTAATTTTTTGACGGTGGTCGCCGGTGGAGCCTTGCTGGCCAACACAGCAGGAGTATTGTCGGGAGCCGTTCCCCTGGG
This sequence comes from Pelobacter seleniigenes DSM 18267, assembly GCF_000711225.1. NCBI lineage: Bacteria > Pseudomonadati > Thermodesulfobacteriota > Desulfuromonadia > Desulfuromonadales > Desulfuromonadaceae > Pelobacter > Pelobacter seleniigenes. Next base: position 554,408 of record NZ_JOMG01000004.1, on the reverse strand, counting down.
GGGTGACGGTTGCCTGGCAGGAGCAGCGGGCGCAACAGGGGCCGCTGGTTTGGCCACTTGAGACTTCGGGGCGGGCTGCGGGACAACCGCAAGGGCCGGAGGGACGTCAGGACGGACGACCGGAACACTTCTTTGGCGAGTTGCGCCGGGAATGAACAGCCGAGTCCCGATGCGAAGCTGGCTCGGATCGGAGATGCCGTTGACTCTGGCCAGGTAGGTTTCGTTGACCTGATAAGTTCGGCTGATGCGGTAGAGAGTCTGCCCTTTGGTCACCGTATGATAAACACCGGTTTGGCAACCAGCCAGCAGCAGTCCCAGCAATCCGGCAATAATTATATAAAATTTCATGACTTTTTCCTGTTCCTCACCTGCCCGGCCAGGATCGCCGGCTCAGATATCCGAAAAAGCGTGACTGTATAGTCCATCATGATAAGCCACAGGAAGTTGTCATCAGAAAATTTTTATCAGCAGTATGATTCCGATCAGGACAACAAGCAACAAAAAGGATAAAAGATTAAAGTACTTTTCTATCAATGCGCGGGCGCTGGCGCCAAAATAATAGAACAGCGCAGCCACCAGAAAAAACCTTAAACGTCCAGAATGGCACTAGGTGAAGTAACGTTGCAGTAAACTCGGGACTGTCCCCAGGATCATCGGGGGCTGTCCCAAGAGTTTGCGAGCCATGAAACTGTCGCGGTTAACACCGCAAAGACCTGGGACAGCCCCCGTGCAGGGACAGTCCCGGCTTTGCTGCCAGCAACTCTTAAACTAACGCCATTCATAAATGTCCCAGATCAGGACAAAGCCTAATCGCAGAGCTGGCTAAATCGGTTCATAAGCATCCAGCTTGTTTCCAATCTGAAAACTTGATTATTATCATCCAGTGTTTCCGGATGACAACCAGCTAGCTCACACCGGATCAGATTGCCAGCCATTCTCCCCAATCAGCGGCACAAACCGGCATCCCATCAGGGTTTGCTGGACGAAGCGACCATCTTCTCGCTTTATCACCAGCACCAGCTCCTGGGTCTCCCGGTTTCCGACCGGCATGATCAGCTTGCCATTGATTTCCAACTGATCCAAATACTTCTGGGGGATTTCGGGGGATCCGGCAGCAACCAGGATAGCGTCAAAGGGGGCCTGATCCTGCCAGCCGATGGTTCCGTCGGCAATTTTGATATTAATATTGTACAACCTGAGCTGATCAAGGATTCTGCGGGCTTTGGCTGCAAGCGAAGGGATGCGTTCAATGGAGTACACACGTTTGACCAGTTTAGCCAACACCGCAGTCTGATAACCGGAACCGGTCCCCACCTCCAGAACCCGCTCCGAGCCGCTCAAACCAAGGGCCGCGGTCATCACTGCAACGATATAAGGCTGTGAGATCGTCTGCTTTTCCCCGATCGGTAAGGACCCGTCACTGTAAGCATGACTCTGCAGGCCCGGTTCGACAAAAAGGTGCCGTGGCACATCAAGCAAAGCCTGAATCACCCGCGAATCATCAATGCCACGGGCGACAATCTGCTGCTCAACCATCCTTCGGCGGGCAACGGAATAGTCCATTAGTTGTCCTTGTGCGTTGCGTCCAACCACCCTTGCAGATGGTGATAGGATTGTTCATGAGTAAAGTTGGTGCGTAACGGGGTCACCGAGATACGACCCTGCTGCAAAGCAAAGCTATCGGTTCCGGCAATATCCTGAAAAGCAGCCTGTGAACCGCCGATCCAGTAATATTTCCGTCCGCGGGGGTCCTCATTGCAGACCACCGCCTCCCCGTAACGTCTTTTCCCCTGCCGGGTCAGTTCAACCCCCTGACAGGTTCCAGCCGGGACATTGACATTCAGGAAGGTATCCTGCGGCAGCCCCTGTGCCAGGACAAGCTTGGCCAGCTTCCGGGCAAAAGCAGCCGCCCGGTCCAGATTTTCAGTCAGAAACTGGTCGGAATCGAGGGACACCGCGAAGGCCGGAAGCCCCATTAGAGCCGCTTCCAGGGCCGCGCTAACCGTCCCCGAGTAGGTAATGTCATCGCCAACATTGCTGCCGCGGTTGATCCCGGAAACAACCAAGTCAGGACGTTGCCGAATCAACCCGTGAATGCCGAGATGCACGCAGTCCGTCGGGGTACCGTCAACGGCGAACACATCCGCCTTCAGTTCGTCAGCCCGCAACGGCCGTTCAAGAGTCACCGAATGGCCCACGGCGCTGCGATTGCGATCAGGAGCCACCACCACTACCCGGGCCAGATCCTGCAGGGCCTGCGCCAAGGCTTTCAGGCCGGGAGACCTGATACCGTCATCATTGGTCACAAGAATCAGCACAAATCACTCTTCACTGCTGGCTGGATTTGCAAGTCGTTTACGGATGCGCAAAAGATCCGCTTTGATAACTTTGAGGAGATGCTCGGCTGTCTGCTCGGGAGCATCAAACGGCAGGGAGGCCTGAAGCTCGCTCTGCAGTTGCTTCTTTGCCCCGGCAATAGTAAAGCCCTGCTGATAAAGCAGATCCTTTATCAGCAGGGCCGTTTCAACGTCTTTACGCCGATAAAGCCTTTGCTTACTGCGGCTTTTTACCGGACACAACTCGGAAAATTCGGTTTCCCAGTAACGCAACACATGAGTTTTCAGCTCCAACAGTGCTGCAACTTCGCCTATTTTATAATAGAGCTTGTCAGGTATTTCAATCACCGCTCGGCTCAACTGGAACTTATGGGGTTTCGTTGATGGCGGCCTTAAGAACCTGGCTGGGTTTGAAAGTTAAGATCTTCCGTGCAGAGATCTCAATTTCGCTTCCGGTTTGCGGATTACGTCCGCGCCGGGAAGCTTTCTCTTTGACAACAAAATTGCCGAAACCGGCAATCTTGATTTTTTCGCCACTCTCCAGGGTATTTTTCATCAAATCAAAAACCATTTCGACAATCGCTGCCGATTCCTTCTTCGAAAAACCTGTTGTCAGGTAAACGCTCTCAATAAGATCTGCTTTGGTCATATTCCCTCCCGCTTAAGCAGGTGTTAAAAGTTCTACTATCTATCTGATTTTTCTAGATTCATACCATACAGAAAAATACACTGCAAGGCCTATCAGCGAATTTCCGCACCCAATTGCTGACAAATGGTCCGAATCAGCTTGTCATGGGATCTATTCACTTCTTCTTCGGTCAGAGTTTTTTCCAAATCCCGATAACGCACCCTGATGGCCATACTCTTCTTCCCTTCCGGGATGCCCTTGCCGGTATAGACGTCAAACAGGGTAACATCCTCGATGGTCTTCTGTTTGATGCTCCGGGCAATATCAAGGACCTGAGCGGCACTGACAGATTCCGCCACCAGCAAGGCGCTGTCCCTGATGACATTGGGATACCTGGAAAGGGGCACGAATTTCCGGGAATCTTCACAGCAAGCGATCAGGCCTTCAACGTCCAGTTCAATAAGATAGACCGGCTGGTCGATATCAAACCGTCCCAGCACCTGAGGATGCAACTCGCCCATGACTCCCAGCGAGAGACCGTCTCGCACCATCAACCCACAGGATTTGCCAGGATGCAGATAAGGTTGAGCAGCCGTCGGATCAAAACTGACCTGGTCTATGGAGAGACCGGTCAACAACTCCTCGACAATCCCCTTAACATCATAAAAATCGATATTGGCCTGAGACTGCGACCAACCTTCCGGCTCGCGGCGGCCAGTCAGCACTGCAGTTAACGACAATTTTTCAGCGCAGCCATCCTCAGGCAGGTTGAGCAGATCGAGAAACACCGGGCGCAATTCAAACAACCGCAAATCGGTTGATTTGTAATTGAGATTGCGCGCCACCGTCTCCAGCAGACTGGGAACCAGGCTTGTTCTCATCACCGCCTGATCTTCGGACAAAGGATTTCTGAGCGGAATCAGCCGTAACCGGTCATCATCGGCAGCAAGGCCGAGACGGTTGATGGAATCGGCCGAAACGAACGAATAGTTGATTGCTTCGGCAAAACCGGCGCCGACCATGAACCGAGTCAACAAATCTTTGATCTGTTGCCGCTTGGGCGGCTGTTTGGCATCAACGATCCCTTTCGGCATCGTCACCGGAATCCGATGGTAGCCATAAAGCCGGGCAACTTCCTCGATCAAGTCTATTTCACGTTCGATATCCGGACGGAAGCTGGGCACGGTGACCCGGAGGTCATCCGCATCGGCCCCAACTTCGACCCTGAGACCGATCGATCCCAACAGCTGGGCGATGGTCTCGCGATCCACGACGACATCCAGCAGCTGGCAAGTTTTGGTGACGCTGATATCCAGCACCGGGGTTGGCAGCGGCTGCGAATAATTATCGATGATCCCGGAGAGGATCTCCCCTTGCCCCAGCTCGGCGATCAATGCCGCAGCCCGGTCAAGAACGATGGGGATCATATCGATATCAGCGCCCCGCTCGAAGCGGTGGGATGATTCGGTATGCAAACCATGCCGTTTAGCGGTTCTGCGGATGGAGGTCGGTTTGAAATAAGCGGCCTCCAGCAGGATGGTACTGGTATCATCCTGAACTTCGGAATTCAATCCTCCCATCACTCCGGCAAGAGCGACCGGTCGGCGACCATCACAGATCATCAGATCTTCACCGCTCAGGGTCCTGTCCTGACCGTCCAGAGTGGTGAAGAGGTCACCTTCCTGAGCTTTTTTGACGACAATCCGACCCTCTTCCAAATAACGGAAGTCAAAAGCGTGCAGAGGATGTCCTAATTCCATCATGACATAGTTGGTCACATCAACGACGTTATTAATGGAGCGCATCCCGACCGCTTCCAGGCGCCGCACCAGCCAGTCGGGCGAGGGAGCGATAACAACATCTTTAATCATTCGGGCCGCATAGCGCGGACAGCCGCCCGCATCTTCAATAGAGATAGAAGCCTGCTCAGTGATCGGTTCGGCACAGATCGCTTTCAGGTCGCTGCTCGGCAGTCGCAATGGTTTGCCGTAGATAGCCGCGACCTCGCGGGCAACGCCGACGACACTGAGGCAATCCGGACGATTAGGAGTCAGGCCGATTTCGATTTTATAATCTTTCAGCGCAAGAGCTTCGAACACGGGTTGCCCCAGCGTTAGTCCGGCCGGCAGAATCATAATCCCTGCCGATTCATGGGAAAGACCGAGTTCTTTCTCTGAACAGAGCATCCCGGCGGAAACCTGGCCACGGATTTTGGATTTTTTGATCTTGAACTCACCGGGCAGAACCGAACCGGGTTGCGCAAGGGCCACGAGATCGCCGGTCTTATGGTTGGTTGCCCCGCAGACCACCTGCACTGTCTCCTGCCCGTTATTGACCTGGCAAACCGTAAGCCGGTCCGCATCGGGGTGGGTTGCAACATCTTCCAGCTTGGCAACAATGACCGTATCAAGGTCGGCACCGATGGCCTCGAGGGAATCGACCTCAAGGCCGACCATGGTCAAACGATCACAGAGGCCCTGCGGCGAATCATCGAAGTCGACGAAATCTTTTAACCAGTTATATGTGACTAACATTTATCCAAGTCCTTGCTGAAAGTCAGAATTGCTTAAGGAAACGCAGGTCATTTTCGAAAAACAACCGTAAATCATTGACGCCGTATTTCAACATCGCAATTCTTTCCAACCCCATCCCAAAGGCGAAACCACTGTATTTTTCAGCGTCGTAATGCACTGAATCAAACACCGCGGGATCGACCATGCCGCAGCCGAGAATTTCAAGCCAGCCAGTGCCGCCACAGACCCGGCAGCCCTTTCCGCCGCAAATGACACAGGCAATATCGACTTCGGCACTCGGTTCGGTAAAAGGAAAGAATGAAGGTCTGAAACGAACGCCCAGATCAGCTCCGAAATATTCGTTGAGAAAATGAATCAACACGCCTTTGAGGTCGCCGAAGGTGACATTTTCATCGACCAGCAAGCCCTCAACCTGATGAAACATCGGACTGTGGGTTAAATCCGAGTCTCGCCGGTAGACCGTCCCAGGAGCAATGATTCTGATCGGCGGAGCCTGTTTGAGCATGGTCCGGACCTGCACCGGTGAAGTATGGGTTCGCAACACCAGTTCATCCTGAATATAGAAGGTGTCCTGCATGTCACGGGCCGGATGGTCCTTGGGGATGTTCAGCGCCTCGAAATTGAAAAAATCCTTCTCAATTTCCGGTCCTTCCTCAGCTGAAAAGCCGAGCCGGGAAAAGATATCGCAGATTTCCCGCGTCACCAGGGTAATGGGGTGATGACTACCGGCAACCTGTCGTCTCCCCGGCAAGGTGACGTCGATCTTCTCGCTGGCCAATTTTTCGGCGATGGCAAGCTGCTGCAATTCCTCCTGCCGCTGGCTGAAGCTTTGCTCGAATTGATCCTTCAGGGTATTGACCAGGCTCCCGATCCGGGGGCGCTGTTCGGCAGACAGCTCACGCATGCCTTTCATGACGTCCGTCAAGGCGCCTTTTTTCCCCAGAATGCTGACCCTGATATCCTGCAGAGTTTTCAGATCAGCCGCCTGATCAAGAGCAGACAATGCCTCTTCCTGCAATTGTTGTATACGCTTTTCCATAAAACAATCCGTATCCTATGACAGCGGCAGAGGAGTTGCCCTGCCTGTCATCACAGCTGACAGTTTGAATATCAAAAACAAGGTGTTTCCAAAAAAAAAGGGAGATGAAGTAGCAACTCCATCTCCCAGGAAGGGTTATCCCCCGGCTACTGCAATCGTGCTTTCGCTGTATCGACAACAGCGGCAAACCCGCTCGGATCATTGACGGCAAGATCAGCCATGATCTTGCGGTCCAGAGCCACATCAGCTTGCTTCAAACCATGTATCAAGCGACTGTAGGAGAGACCATTCTCACGCGCGGCAGCGTTGATCCGTGCAATCCAGAGAGCACGGAAATCCCGCTTTTTAACGCGACGGTCGCGATAAGCATAGTTTAAGGCGCGATCAACCGCTTCGGTCGCCGACCGAAACAGTTTGCTGCGGGCGCCACGGTAACCTTTAGCAAGTTTTAAAATTTTATTACGACGACGTCTGGCCTTAAAGCCTCTTTTTACTCTTGGCATCTCACTTGCTCCTTCTCAAATAATGTTGTTTCGGCTTATGCCGCGGTCGGATCTGCAGGGGGAGATGTCCCCACAGTTCACAACCAGACCCGCCCCGAAAGGCGAGTGTTACAGGTAAGGAATCAATTGAGCCATGTTGCGGGCATCAGCCTTGGCAACGAGAGCCCCTTGACGCAATTCACGCTTACGCTTGGTGGTCTTCTTGGTCAGAATGTGGCTGGTAAAGGCCTTGTTCCGACGGATTTTACCGCTGCCAGTCTTGCGAAAACGCTTAGCCGCACCACGGTTGGTTTTGATTTTAGGCATTTGGTCTCTCCTGTGACGATTTTCTTTCTCGGTTAAAAATGATCCTACTTTTTCAACGGCCCGATCATCATTGTCATGAAACGGCCCATTTTACTGGGCTGCGCTTCGACCTGACCGATATCCTTTAGTGCTTCAACAGCTTTTTCCAGTTGCATCATTCCCTGCTCGGGATGGGCATTTTCACGGCCGCGGAACATGATGGTCAGCTTGACTTTGTTCCCCTCTTCGAGAAAACGACGAGCATGTTTGATTTTAAAAGAGAAATCATGCTCTTCAGTCTTCGGCCTCATCTTGACTTCTTTGATTTCGACCTTGACCTGCTTTTTCTTCGCCTCGGAAGCACGTTTGGCCTGCTGGTATTTGTACTTCCCATAGTCCATAATCCGACAGACCGGGGGATCAGCCTGAGGCGAAACTTCCACCAGGTCAAGTCCAGACTCTGCAGCCTGGGACAGCGCCTGCTCAATGGAAAGGATTCCAAGTTGGCCACCCTCATCATCAATCACCCGGACCCGCCGTGCACTGATGGCTTCGTTGATATTCGCTTCTTTAGCTATGGCTCTACTCCTTCGCGTATCGTGATTGGAATTATTACAGCTGTTCTGGAAATCAACAACAAAAGACCCACAACGGGTCTTTTTTTATATTACTTGAACGCTGCCGCTTCACTTTTGACAAAATCAACGAACTCATCAACCTTCATCGAATCGAGATTTTTACCGTCACGATAACGCGGAGCGACTGTTTCTTCAGCCATTTCCCGATCACCGATAACGAGCATGTACGGGATTTTAGCCACCTGCGCTTCACGGATTTTAAATCCGAGCTTTTCATTACGCAGATCGACTTCAACCCTGATCCCGGCCGCACGCAGTTGTTCGTAAACATGCTGGGCATAATCGGCCTGATTATCGGTCACGTTCACGACGATCGCCTGAACCGGCGATAGCCAGAGAGGGAAACTGCCGGCATAGTGCTCAATCAGAACCCCGATGAAACGTTCGATGGAGCCGACAATGACCCGATGTAACATAACCGGTCGATGTTTCTCACCGTCAGTTCCAACATAGGTCAGGTCAAAACGTTCCGGCAGGGTAAAATCGCACTGGATTGTAGCACATTGCCACTCTCTGTCAAGCGCGTCCTTCAGCTTGACGTCGATCTTGGGCCCGTAAAACGCTCCATCCCCCTCATTGATATCATACGGCTGACCGCTGTCCTCAAGGGCACTGCGCAGAGCACTGGTCGCCTGCTCCCAGTCGCTGTCACTGCCGATGGATTTTTCCGGACGGGTGGACAGCTCCATGGTGTACTGGAAGCCGAAAATCGCCGCCACATCCTGGACAAAACGCATGACGCCTTTGACTTCTTCGTCGATCTGGTCTGGTCGGCAGATGATATGGGCATCATCCTGGGTAAATCCGCGAACCCGCAACAACCCATGAAGAACGCCTGACTTCTCATGGCGATGAACCGTGCCCAACTCAAAATAGCGAACCGGCAGATTCCGGTAAGAGCGCGGCTTGGACTTATAAATGAGCATATGAGCCAGGCAGTTCATCGGCTTGATGCCGTAACCCTGCTCATCCACTTCCGTGAAATACATATTTTCACGGTAGTTCTCATAGTGCCCGGACATCTTCCAGAGCTCGGTCTTTAGAATCTGCGGACCGACGACAATGTCATAACCACGCTTCAAGTGCTCTTTGCGCTCAAAATCTTCAATAATGGTCCTGAGCATGGCCCCCTTCGGATGCCAGAGCACCAGCCCGCCGCCGGCATCTTCACTAAAGGAGAACAGGTCCAATTCACGACCGAGTTTGCGGTGATCCCTCTTACGGGCCTCTTCCAATCTTTCCAGATGGATGTTCAGGTCTTTCTTGTTGAGAAAGGCGGTTGCATAAACCCGCTGCAACATCGCGTTATGTTCGTCACCACGCCAATAAGCTCCGGCCAGACTGGTCAGTTTAAAGGCCTTATGGACACCGGTACGCGGCACGTGCGGTCCCCGGCAAAGGTCGACAAAGTTACCCTGTCGATACAGCGATACAGTCGGTTCCTGCAGGTCTTCAATCAGCTCGACCTTGTAGGACTCACCCATTCCACGAAACATGGCAATGGCATCATCCCGGGTCATCACTTCTCGGGTGACCGGGAGATCGGCCTTGGCGAGTTCCGCCATTTTCTTTTCAATAACCGGGAAATCCTCGGGAACAAACTTTTTGGTTTCGCTGTAAAAATCGTAGTAAAAACCATCTTTGATAGCGGGGCCGATGGTGACCTGAACCTCATCTCCGTAAAGTTCTTTGACCGCCTGAGCCATCAAGTGAGCACATGAATGACGGATAATCTCAAGAGCTTCGGGGGAATTCTGAGTGATAAGAGATAAACTCCCGGACTCCTCCAGCGGCCTGCCAACATCAACCAATCGGCCGTTGAATCTTGCTGCAATCGATTGCCGGGCGAGGCCTTCACCAATAGAGGCGGCCACATCATAGGGAGTGGTTCCCGGCGCCACTTCCTTCTTGGTCCCGTCTGGAAGTTCTATCTCCAGTAATGACATAATCAATCTCCCTAAACGAAAAAAGGCATCTAAGCGATGCCTCGTGTCAGGACAGTTTTATCTGATTGCCAGGTTCTGGTAGGCACGGGCGGGATTGAACCGCCGACCCCTACCGTGTCAAGGTAGTGCTCTCCCACTGAGCTACGTGCCTGCAACCAGCTGCGGCGTTCTTGTATCAAATCGCCAGATAAACTGTCAAGCTGTTTTCTTAACTTCACTTCGTTTTTTTATACATACCAAACGAATCGCAACCTTTAACGAAGTAAAACATTTCACGCTTGCCTGATTTAGAGGACAAAGATAAAGTAAATCACTGTTTTGACTGAATAGCAATAGAACAATATCGGTTTTTCATCTTTCTACCTGTGGGGAAGCAGACAAGACAAGGGAGTCACCAAGGTGCAAACAATCGACCAACTGATTCAGCTGAGCTGCCGCCAGCATCAAGATAGAGTTGCCCTGCAACACAAACATAAAAACCGCTGGACCCCGCTAACCTATCAAAAGCTCTGGGACACAGTCGAAAAAATCGCTTCCGGGCTGCGCCAGCTGGAAATAGCGGAACGTTCACACATCGCCTTGCTCGGCCCTTCTTCCCCGCGCTGGGTGACCTCCTACCTGGCAATCATGCGGGCGGGCTGCATCGCCGTCCCGGTCGACAAGGAACTCAAGGCGGCTGAGCTGCGCCATATTCTTAACGATTCGGACGCTGAGGCGGTATTCGTCGCCCAGCCACAGTTTGAGACCTTGCTTGATGTGATCGACGATCTGCCTCAATTGAAAAAAATCATCCTCCTCGACACTCCATTGTCCGAATTGAGTGAGAAGGGGGACATCGCCAAGGCCCTTGAAGACCTGTCCACCCTCTGGCACGATCTGGTGCTTGATCTCGACATCCCGGCCGCGCGAAGAAATAAAATCGAAGAGGCGGTCATTCACGCCCACGCATTGCTGACTCGCAGGGACGAGACCACCGCCACCGAAAAGAAGAAACCCAATTTCCTCTCCGAATCCGAACGCTTGCGCAATCGCCTGCGGAAAGAAAAACGTCTGTTTGCCTATAAGGATATCCTCAATCCGGACAGGCTTCCCCCCAGCACCGTCAAAGCCACCGATGTCGCCATTATCCTCTATACCTCAGGCACGACCGGTAGAGCCAAAGGGGCCATGCTCAGTCATCGCAATATTGTCAGCAACATTGAAGCTGTCACCCAGCGGTTTCAACTCAAAAACAACATCGCAACCCTCTCCTTTTTGCCTATCAACCATGTTTTCGAGCAGGTCTGCGGGGTTCTGCTTCCGCTGTCCCTGGGCGGTAAAGTCACCTTTGCCGAATCCATTAAAAAGCTGGGTGACAATCTCAACGAAATCAAACCCACTTTTCTGCTCGGCGTACCGGCCGTTTTTCGCCTGCTCTATGACCGTATCATCAAAAACATCAACGCCAACCCGACGTCACGGCTGCTCTACAAATTCAGTCTGACCAGAAAAATCGTAGCCGGAAAAGTTCAGAAAGCGGTTGGTGAGGAGACCACTTTTGTGAGCGGCGGGGCCGCCCTTGATCCTGATATTGCGGAGGGGTTCAAAGCACTCGGTCTCAACCTGCTCCAAGGCTACGGCATTACCGAGACCTCCCCGGTCATCTCTGCGGAAAGTCCATTTAAAGGGAAACCGGGTACCGTCGGTGAAGTGCTGGACGATGTAGAAGTCAGGATCGAGAATCCCAACCAGGATGGCGAAGGCGAAATTCTGGTCAAAGGTCCCAACGTCATGCTCGGCTATTACAAAAACGACGAGGCCACGGAAGATGTGCTGCGCGATGGCTGGTATCACACCGGAGATCTCGGCCGCTTTGATGAGGACCGCATGCTTTCCATCTGCGGGCGGGTCAAAAACCTCATCGTCACCCCGAACGGTAAAAATGTCTATCCGGAAGAAGTGGAAAACCAACTTCTGAAAAGCCCTTATATCGCTGAGATCATGGTCTACGGGCACAAAGTCGGGCGGACCGCGGAAGAGGTCTATGCCGTCATTTACCCGGATGAAGAGGCCCTGTTCACCCTGGTCAAGGATCGCGACGACAAACCGATGTCAGCGGCCGAAATCGAGAATTTGATTCGCAAGGAAATCCTGACTTACGGCAAGGCCCTGGCCGACTATAAAAGGGTCAAAAAATTCACCCTTCGGGAAGATGAGTTCCCGAAAACAACAACGCGCAAAATCAAGCGCTACATTGTGGAGCCGGAAATTTCCACCACCTGACCGTCACCGTAACCGGTCGCCAAAATACGCCAAAGCCCCGCTCATTCCAAGCGGGGCTTTTTATTTGACAGCAACGTGATTTCAGCTGGTCTGGATTTACAGAAGTGCAGCGCGCTCTTGGTGTGCAAAACCATGGATTGAAGCCGACAAGCCGCGCATTCCCGCAGGCCTGTCCGGCCACAATTTACCCGAGGTCGTTTTCAACCCTGATCAGGCGGGTCGGTTGAACGATAATGTCAAGCTCCTCGATCTCAGCAAGGGACTGAGAGATATCCGCTTCCAATGCAGCATGAGTCATCAACACAATCGGCACGGAATCGGCTTCATGGCTTTCCGGCTGCAGCATCGACTGGATGCTGATATTATGCCGACCGAGGCAACCGGCGATCTTGGCCAGCACACCGGGACGATCGACGGTAGTAAAGCGCAGGTAATAGTGGCTTTCAATTTCGCTCATGGCTTTGACCGGCAATGTCCGGATCTGCTCTGCACAATAGCCCATGATGGGAATTCGGGGACGCGCCCCGGCAATCTGGTCACGGCTGATCGCCATGACATCGCCCATCACCGCGCTGGCGGTGGCATCCATTCCGGCTCCGCTGCCGTACAACAAGGTCGGACCGACAAAATCTCCAGTCAGCCGCACCGCATTGAAAACCCCGTCGACTTCCGCCAGCTGGTAGGTGTCGGGAATCATGGTGGGATGGACCCGAACCTCAATCTGGTCGCCATAATTCTTACCGATGGCCAGCAGCTTGATCTTGTACCCCATCTGGCTGGCGAAGCGAATATCGATCCCGTCGATATTGCTGATTCCTTCCCTATAGACCTGATTGAAATCGACAGTGGTGCCGAAACATAAGGCCGACAGCAGGGCTATTTTATGGGCCGTATCCACTCCTTCGATGTCAAAGGTCGGGTCGGCTTCAGCATAGCCCAACTGTTGGGCTTCTTTGAGGACCGGCGCAAAGTCGCCCCCCTCATCGGTCATCTTGGAAAGAATGAAATTACAGGTACCGTTGAGAATCCCAAGCACCGAACTGAACCGATTGGCACAGAGGTTTTCCTTGATCGCCGAGATAATCGGAATGCCACCCCCGACAGCGGCTTCAAACATGACCGAGACCCCGTTTTCATTGGCCGCCGCAACAATTTCCTGACCATGCAGAGCCATCAGCGCCTTATTGGCAGTGACAATATGCTTGCCCTGGCTGATCGCTTTCAGAATAAAGCTTTTTGCCGGCTCGTAACCGCCGATCAATTCGATAACGATATCAACCTCCGGGTTACTGATGACCTGTTCAACATCCGTGGTCAGGATACCAGCATCAAGTTGAACGCCACGATCGGTGGTGATATCCAGATCCGCTATTTTGATCAGCTCAAGCCTGTGCCCGAGTCGACTTTCAATAACATCCGCATTGTTCTGAAAAACCCTGACGACCCCGGTTCCAATCGTTCCGAAGCCAAGCAATCCCACCTTGATGGATTTCATGACAACCTCAATTCTGAAAATTTCTCTCGTCTAAAGGACGTGTTAAAGGCTTCCCTTTTCAACATTCCTGGCAATCTTGTCCAGCAACCCGTTGATAAAGGCTGCCGATTCTTCCGTTCCATAGCGCTTGGCTATTTCAATCGCTTCATTGATCGAGACACTGACCGGAATTTCCGGGAGATAGAGCAACTCGTAAGCAGACATCCGCAGGATCGACAGGTCGACCGGAGTCATTCGCTCCAAGGACCAGTTTTTGGCAACTTCGGAAATCTTGCGATCCAGAACCGGCCGATACTCGACAACCCCCTTGACCAGGGTCTCCGCAAAAATCCGTGTCGACGTGGCCAGGGGCTCCTCTATGCTGTCCAGAGGCTCGCCAAGGGCGTCATCGGCAAAACGGAAATGATCCCAAAAAGAATCCAGCAAACGCCCCGGATCTACCTGCTCACGCTCTAACTTCAGTGCATAGAGCATTTTTAACGCGCACTCGCGCCCTACGCGCCGATTATAGGACATCGTCTCAGACCGCTCCCAGAAGGTTAACCATTTCAATGGCGCTCATAGCAGCTTCAACGCCCTTGTTCCCGGCCTTTGTCCCGGCCCGTTCAATGGCCTGCTCAACTGAATCCGTGGTCAGCACCCCGAAGGCGACCGGCAGCCCCGACTCCAGAGAAGCCAAGGCAATCCCTTTGGTCATTTCAGAACTGACGTATTCAAAATGAGGAGTTCCGCCACGGATCACTGCCCCCAGGCAGATCAACGCATCGTATTTCCCGGAACCGGCCATTTTTTTTGCCACCAAGGGCAGTTCAAAAGCACCGGGCACTTTAACGACCGTCAAGCTGGTCTCTTCTGCGCCATGGCGAACCAGGGTATCAAGCGCTCCTTCCACCAGCCGATCACAGATAAAACTGTTGAAACGACTGACAATCAGGCCGAACCGAAAGCCCTTGGCATCAAGTTTTCCTTCAATAATCTCAGGCATATATTCCTCCAGACTTTGCCTTCTGCTAGAGATTTTCCAGCAGGTGGCCCATTTTTTCACGTTTGGTCTTCAAATATTTCAAATTGCTGCTGTGGGGCGGCATTTCGATGGCGACCCGCTCCACGATTTCCAGGCCGTAGCCTTCCAGCCCGACAATCTTTTTGGGGTTATTAGTCATCAGACGTAATTTTCGGATGCCCAGTTCAGACAGGATTTGCGCACCCAGCCCATAATCACGCAGGTCGTCGTCAAACCCCAGCACATGATTGGCTTCAACCGTATCATGCCCCTGATCCTGCAACGCATAAGCTTTCAGCTTGTTCACCAGGCCGATGCCACGGCCTTCCTGGCGCATATAGAGGACCACCCCCTTGCCCTCTTTCTGGATCTGAGCCATGGAGGCATGCAGCTGCTCGCCACAGTCACAACGCTGCGAACCAAACACGTCACCGGTCAGACATTCGGAGTGCACCCGGACCAGAACCGGTTCCTCGGGATTGATTTCACCTTTAACAAGAGCCATATGCTGAGCATGATCAACATCGTTTTCATAGACAATGGCCTTGAAATCACCGCCGAAGGGGGTTGGCAGGGTGGTTTCCGCCGCGCGCCGCACCAGTAGTTCCTTGCGCATCCGGTAAGCCACCAGTTCAGCGATGGAGATGATTTTCAGATCATGCCGGGCCGCAAAAACTTCCAATTGCGGCATCCTGGCCATGGTCCCGTCCTCATTCATTATTTCGCAGATCACCCCGGCGGGTTTCAAACCGGCCAAGCGAGCCAGATCCACTGACCCTTCGGTTTGCCCGGCCCGCACCATGACACCGCCCTTTTTAGCCCGCAACGGGAAGACATGTCCCGGCCTGGCCAAATCGCGCGCAGTGGTCTCATCGGCAACGGCAACCTGAATGGTATGGGCTCGGTCTGCAGCCGAGATACCGGTCGTGACGCCGCGCCGGGCCTCGATGGAAATGGTGAAAGCGGTCCCAAAAGACGAATTGTTGTCCGAGACCATCAACGGCAGATCAAGTTCGTCCGCACGTTCTTCAGTCAAGGACAAGCAGATCAGCCCACGCCCTTCTTTGGCCATGAAGTTGATTTTTTCCGCGGTGATCAACTCGGCAGCGACGACCAGATCGCCTTCATTTTCGCGATCTTCATCGTCAACCAGGATCACCATTTTGCCCTGACGGATATCTTCCAGAGCAGCTTCTATCTTTGAAATCGGCATGACGTTATCCTTTTTTTTGTGCCGGCGCGCCGACACCCATCATCTTTGCAGCAGAATTCAATCAGCAGAATGACCCGCGGTCGTAGTCGGCTGTTATCTCACAGAAATCCGTTTTTGGCAAGGAAGTCAAGGCTAACGCCTTGCGGCTCGTCCTTACCAGATTGAAACCGCAGCAACCGTTCAACATAGCGCCCAAGGATATCGGTTTCGATATTCACCGAAGTCCCTTCCCGACATGAGCGTAACGTGGTGTGGGCAAGAGAATGTGGAATAATCGCAACCGCAAAGCCATTGCCATCAACTTTATTGACGGTCAGGCTGATCCCGTCAATGGCGACCGACCCCTTTTCAACCAGATAAGGCAGGGCCGACTGCGGAACGTTAAATTCGAAGCGGATGGAGTTCTGATCCTGGTAGCGGCGGCGCACCGTAGCAGTGCAATCGATGTGACCGCTGACCAGATGGCCGCCAAGGCGATCGGCCAGGCGCAATGCACGCTCCAGGTTGACCTCACTGCCGGGGCGCAGCTGACCAAGGGTCGTACGGTCCAGGGTTTCG
Organism: Pelobacter seleniigenes DSM 18267; assembly: GCF_000711225.1. NCBI lineage: Bacteria > Pseudomonadati > Thermodesulfobacteriota > Desulfuromonadia > Desulfuromonadales > Desulfuromonadaceae > Pelobacter > Pelobacter seleniigenes. The sequence continues at coordinate 537,968 of NZ_JOMG01000004.1, read as the reverse complement.
GGCGAGACATCAACACAAAAGCACTCAGCGTTCCAACTGACCACGGTCAGACAGGCGCCGTTAACAGCGATACTTTCTCCCAATTCCAGGTTGTCAGCCGCCATACTGCTGCAAATATGCAGTTGGGCTGAATGACCGCGACGGTCAAGCTTGCTCACGGTTCCAACCGCTTGAATCAGTCCGGTAAACATGGATTCAAGTCTCCTGTTATCAATAAATCGTTTTCGATCTGTTCAAAACGGATATCCGTAAGAACCTCGGCAGTTGCCATTTTATCACAACCTGGGCCGGCAAAAATGCCCCGGGTCGGTAAACCGCCAAGTATTTTTGGAGCCGCAAACAGCATCAGTTGATCAATCAGCCGCTCTTTCAATGCCGCCGTGGCAAGGGTCGCCCCGCCTTCCAGCAGCAACCGCTGAACCTGACGCCGCCCGAGTTCCCGCCACAACGCCGGTAACGACACTTTGGCACCGTTCAACGGCAGCACTAAAACCTCGGCACCGGCCTCCTCCAGTCGCCTGATTTTGGCTGCGTCTTCAGCTCCAGTGGCGATCAGGGTGGCCGCGGCCGAGGACTGCTTCAACATCCGGCTGCTGGGTGGCATCCGCAAGCGGCTGTCGACAACAACCCTGAGCGGGTCCCGTCCTGCCCCGTCATCCAAGCGGGTATTCAACAACGGATCATCGTGGAGGACCGTTTCAATGCCGACCATGATTGCCTCCACCCGATCCCGCAAATGGTGAACATGCCGCCGGCTCGCAGCGGAGGAGACCCATTGCGAATCTCCACTCCAGGTTGCGGTCGCGCCATCAAGAGTCATGGCGGTTTTATAGATGGTAAACGGCAGACCGCTCAGGATATGTTTTTTAAATGGCGCAATCAGTCTCCGACATTGCTCTTCCTGCACCCCAACCCGAACTTCGATACCCGCCTGTTCCAGCCTGGCGACCCCGGCACCGGCAACCCGCGGGTTCGGATCGGTTACGCCGACAAACACTCTTTTAACCCCGGCAGCAACCAAGGCTTCCGCGCAAGGCGGGGTTTTTCCAAAATGGGAACAGGGTTCCAGGGTCACATAGACATCGGCATCCCGAGCACGCGCGCCAGCATCCCTGAGCGCAAAAACCTCAGCGTGCGGCTCACCGGCCCGGGGATGGAAACCGCGACCGACGATTTCGCCATCCTTAACGATGACTGCACCAACCGCCGGATTAGGTGCCGTTCTGCCCACGCCCTGGCAAGCGAGGTCCAAGGCGCATTGCATATAATATAACTGCTGGTCGCTAACCATCATTGTTATCCGTCACTCAAAAAAAAACAAACCGGAATACCCTGAAGTCCTGTCTGCCTAATGACCGTACAGGAATTGGGATCCCGGTTGTTGCAACAGGACAGGGTGATTCATTTGGAGTTTTTGAGTAGATCGTTCAGTTCAGCCATAAATTCATTAATATCTTTAAATTGCCGGTAGACCGATGCAAACCGAACATAAGCAACTTCGTCGGCATCATGCAGAATATCCATGACTGCCTTACCGATCTGGCTGGCGGCGATTTCCTTGTCTCCGCACTCCTGAAATTGACGCTCAAGCTGGTCAACCATGGCTTCAATCTCTTCAATGGAAATCGGCCTTTTTTCACAAGCGCGCTGCATTCCGGCAATGATTTTGGAGCGGTCGAAAGCCTCCCGACGACCATCTTTTTTGATCACCCATGGCAAAATTTCTTCGACCCGTTCGTAAGTCGTAAAGCGCCGTTCACAAGATGGGCATTCCCGTCTCCTGCGCACGTTATTCCCTTCTTTGCCGAGCCGGGAATCAACAACCCTGGTATCGTCATAACCGCAGAATGGACAATTCATCCGTCGCTACTCTTCCCATGAAGGCGGAATTTTATTCCCGCTTCTCCAAGCATTTCCAAAGATAACTCATCAGGATAACCGCGTGCATAAACAACCTCGGCGACCCCAGCATTAATCAGCATTTTACTACAGATAATACATGGCGAATCAGTACAGTACACTGTTGCGCCGGCAATATTGACGCCATGACGCGCGGCCTGGATGATGGCGTTCTGTTCCGCATGCAGTCCACGACAAAGCTCGTGGCGTTCCCCGGAAGGGACCTTCAACTTCTCCCGCAGACAGCCGCTTACGTCACAGTGGGTAATGCCGCTCGGTACGCCATTATAGCCCGTCGCCAGAATATTTCTTTCCTTAACCAGAACAGCACCGACCTGCCTACGCATACAGGTGGAGCGAGTCGCCACCAAATGCGTGATATCCATAAAATACTCGTCCCAGCCAGGTCGGTGCATCATGGTCCTCGTTACTTCAAGCGATGAGCGTAAAGTGGAAACTGCAGGCACAGGTCCTTGACTTCGCCTCTGATTTTTTCAAGCTCCGCTTGGTTATCAATATTTTTCAAGGCGCGATCGATCCACTCGGCAACTTTGACCATTTCCCCCTCTTTCAGCCCGCGGGTCGTGGTCGCCGGGGTGCCGATACGAATTCCACTGGTCACAAACGGCGACCGGGTGTCAAAGGGAACCGCGTTTTTATTTACCGTGATACCGGCTTCCTCCAAAGTATGCTCGGCGACCTTTCCGGTAATCTCGGTACCGGTGAAATCAACCAGCATCAGGTGATTATCCGTCCCGCCGGACACCAGTTTATAGCCGCGCTCCACCAGTCCGCCGGCCAGGGCCTGGGCATTTTTCACCACCTGCTCGGCATAGCTTTTGAACTCCGGAGAGAGGGCTTCTTTCAGAGCCACGGCCTTGGCTGCAATAACATGCATCAGCGGCCCCCCCTGAATACCCGGAAAAATATTGCTGTTGAGTTTTTTGCCCCACTCTTCAGTGCAAAGGATCATTCCACCGCGGGGACCACGCAGGGTCTTATGGGTCGTGGTGGTGACGAATTCTGCATAAGGAACGGGATTCGGATGGACCCCGGCGGCAACCAAGCCAGCAATATGTGCCATATCGACCATGATGACGGCACCAACCGCATCGGCAATTTTGCGAAAGGCCGGAAAATCGATTTTCCGAGGGTAGGCGCTGGCTCCGACCACGATCAGTTTGGGCTGGTGTTCCTTGGCGAGTTTTTCGACTTCGTCATAGTCGATGGTCCCGGTTTCGGCCTTGAGTCCATAGGGAACAATATTGTAGAGCTTGCCGGAAAAGTTGACCGGCGAACCATGAGTCAAGTGTCCGCCGTGGGCAAGGTTCATCCCTAAAACCGTATCGCCAGGCTGGCAAACCGTCATGTAAACAGCCATATTCGCCTGAGAACCAGAATGAGGTTGAACATTGGCATGTTCAGCACCGAATAGCTCTTTGGCCCGATCAATCGCCAGTTGTTCTGCAACATCAACACATTCGCAACCGCCGTAATATCTTTTCGCCGGATAGCCTTCAGCATATTTATTGGTCAGGACAGAACCCTGTGCTTCCAGAACCGCTTCACTGACGAAGTTTTCCGAGGCGATAAATTCAAGATTATATTCCTGGCGACGGGTTTCATCCGCCACAACCTGGGCAATTTCGGGATCAAAAGATGCTAAATTCGGACCGGTCATATGCTTCCTCCATAAAAACTATGCTTTAATAGTACGCTCTTTTATAAGCCAGCAGAAAAAACTCTTCCAGGAAAATAAATCTCCTCGCCGGCAAAGATAAAAAAAACGGGGCGCTGCAGCCTGCCCCGTCGTGATGAACCATTTCCCTTTACGGCTGTTCAAGAGCCGCGATTTTATCCAGACGGTTTTGGTGCCGTCCTCCTTCATAGTCCGCATCAAGCCAGACTTCAACCAATTTCCGCCCTTGCTCAGGGCTCAGCAAACGCCCCCCCAGCACCAGGATATTGGCATTGTTATGCTCATGAGCCATCTGCGCCGTGAACTCATCGTGGACCAGGGCGGCACGGATCCCCGGAAATTTATTCGCCGCAATGGACATCCCGATTCCGGTGCCGCAAATCAGGATCCCCGCCTCGGCAGTTCCGCTGGTCACAGCTTTGGCAACTAAAGCGGCATAGTCCGGATAATCGACCGAATCCTGACCATGAGTACCATGATCAACATAGGCCATGTTGCGCTGTTGAAGAAGTTCAACAATAGCTGTCTTCAGTTCCAACCCACCATGGTCGCTGGCAATTGCAATCATTGAGAGCCTCAGATCTTTTTAAAAGCCAAAGTGGCGTTAGTGCCTCCGAAGCCAAATGAGTTCGACAGCGCGACCTGGCAATCGGCTTCACGCGCTTCATTCGGGACATAATCGAGGTCGCATTCGGGATCGGGCTCAAAATAGTTGATGGTCGGCGGCACCACCCCGGTTTTCAAGGTCAGAGCCGAATACACCGCCTCGATACCACCGGCGGCACCAAGCCCATGCCCGGTCATACTCTTGGTGGAACTGATCAGGGTTTTTCTGGCATGATCACCCAAAACCGATTTGATCGCCATGGTTTCGTAAAGATCATTAAAATAGGTCGAGGTCCCATGGGCGTTGATATAGTCTATATCTTCGGGGTTTAAACCAGCGGTTCTCAGAGCCATGGCAATACAACGCGCAGCCCCCTCCCCGCCTGCAGCAGGCTGGGTCAGATGGAACGCATCGCTGCTCAGGCCGTAACCGACCACCTCGCAGTAAATGTCTGCACCGCGTTTTTTAGCACTTTCGTACTCTTCGAGGATAAGAATACCAGCACCCTCAGCCATAACAAATCCATCGCGGTTTTTCTCGAACGGACGACTGGCGGTCTGCGGATCGTCATTCCGGGTCGACAGGGCTTTCATGACATTGAAGCCACCGATGCCCAGCGGCGTGATCGTCGATTCCGTGCCACCGGCAAACATGGCATCGGCATCACCGCGAGCAATCATATGGTAGGCGTCGCCGATGGAGTGGGTTCCGGTCGCGCAAGCTGAAACCGAGGAAAGATTGGGTCCCTTGGCGCCAAACTTGATAGAAATGTGACCAGGCGCAAGATTGATAATCAGCATCGGAATGAAAAACGGGCTGATCCGCTTGTAGCCCCGCTCAAGCAAGACTTTATGATATTGCTCGATGGCTGGCAGCCCGCCCAAACCAGAGCCAACCAAAACCCCGACTCGTTCGGCATTCTCTTCGGTGATCTCCAGGCCGGAATCTTTCAGCGCCATATCAGCCGCGGCAAGACCATATTGGATGAAGAGATCCATTTTCTTGATCTCTTTTTTCTCAATAAAATCCTCGGCGACGAAATCCTTGACCTCGCCGGCGATCTGTGTGGCCAGATCAGAGGCATCGAACCGGGTCACGGTAGCGATCCCTGATTGGCCATTGGTCAGTGCGGCCCAGTTCTTCTCAACACCGGTGCCCAAGGGGGAGACAACTCCCAGGCCGGTGACTACAACTCTACGCATAAGTCATCTCACCTTGATAATTCATTGACGTTTGCTTGGATGGAATATACATGTTTTTAACGGCAGGAAGCTTCAGATGGCGCCGAACCGCAATCCGGCGCCATCAAATCAAAAAGATCAGGAAGCTTTGCTGATGTATTCGATAGCGTCTTTGACGGTCTGGATTTTTTCAGCATCCTCGTCAGAGATCTCGACATCAAACTCTTCTTCCAGAGCCATAACCAGCTCAACGGTATCCAGGGAATCAGCACCGAGGTCGTCCATAAACGATGCATCGGTCGTGACCTGATCTTCATCAACACCCAGTTGCTCTGCTACAATCTGCTTAACTCTTTCATCAATAGAAGCCATTTGCTTTCCTCCTCGTGTGTTATTTCGGCCCAACTTTGTAAGCCAACTTGTTTACATGTACATTCCGCCGTTAACGCCGACCACCTGACCGGTAATGTACCCGGCCTGGTCCGACGCCAGGAAAAGAACAGTATAGGCAATATCATCGGCGGAACCGAGCCTCTCCAGAGGAATCTGCGCAGCCAATTCCTGGCGCTTCTGCTCCGGCAGGGCATCGGTCATATCCGTGGCAATAAATCCGGGTGCTACGGCATTGACAGTGATATTGCGTTTTGCCAGTTCACGCGCATTCGATCGGGTCAGCCCCATCAAGCCGGCCTTACTGGCGCAATAATTCGCTTGTCCGGCGTTGCCCATCTGGCCAACCACCGACGCAATATTGATAATCCGCCCGCTGCGCTGCTTGGTCATGACCTTGGCGACCGCACGGGTACAAAGGAAGGCCCCTTTGAGATTGACATTGAGAACAGCGTCCCAATCTTCATCCTTCATGCGCAGCAACAGTGCGTCACGGGTAATCCCGGCATTATTGACCAGGATATCGATACGGTCAAAAGCTTCTTTAGCGGCATTCACCATCCGCTCGACATCGTCGGCAACGGTAACGTTGCCCTGTACGGCAATCGCCTCGGTCCCAGCGGCTTTCAACTCGGCAACAAAGGCTTCAGTCGCTGCAAGATCGATATCCACGGCAACAATCTTTGCACCCTGAGCAGCAAGGGCCAGGGAAATACTCCGCCCGATACCGCGGGAAGCACCAGTCACCAGAGCAACTCTTTCTTTAACCATAATCGACTCTCCTAAATCAAGATATTGAATAAATATAGCACTCTTTCTAGGCCTTGGCTAAACTGTCGAGGTCGCAGATATTAACCAGTTCAGCCTGGCGATCAATCCGCTTGATAAGACCTGTCAGCACTTTACCGGGGCCTATTTCAACATAGCGGGTCACCCCCAGGCGCTGCATGCACTGTACTGATTCATCCCAACGCACCGGAGCGCAGACCTGTTCGACCAGCAGTTCCTTGACTCGCGAGTGATCCTGGTAGGGGGCTGCTTCGACATTACTGACTAAGGGAACGCTGAGAGGATTGACGGATAACGGTGCCAGAACCTCTTGCAGGCGAAGCGCTGCCGGAGCCATCAGGCTGGAATGAAACGGTGCACTCACCGGGAGCAGCATGGCTCTTTTGGCCCCGCGTTCCTTGGCAAGTTCAAGGGCCCGCTCCACCGCAGCGGCATGGCCGGCAATAACGATCTGCCCCGGGCTGTTAAAGTTGGCGGGAGCAACGGCGTCGCCCTGTGCGGCCTCTCGGCAGAGTTGATCCAGTTCGGCAGCATCAATGCCGATGACCGCGGCCATAGCCCCGGTACCAACCGGCACAGCTTCCTGCATAAAAGTACCACGCTGATGAACAGTTTTAACCGCGTCGGCAAAAGCCAACGCACCGGTTGCAACCAGGGCTGAATATTCGCCAAGGGAATGGCCGGCCACATAGGCTGGTTTAAGTCCCTTTTCCTGCTGCAGCACGCGCAATGCCGCGACACTGGTCGTCAAGATGGCCGGCTGGGTATTGGCGGTCAGCTTCAGAGCCTCATCGGGACCGGAAAAACACATTCCAGCGATATCGAAGCCGAGGGCATCATTGGCTTCGGCAAAAATATCTTTAGCAACAGCAAAATTATCGGCCAGGTCTTTTCCCATTCCGGAAAACTGTGACCCCTGGCCCGGAAAAACAAATGCAATCATTTCAACACCTAAATAAATAGTCAGATTACCAGCGAATCAGAGCTGAAGCCCAGGTAAAACCGCCACCAAAAGCTGCAGACAACAGCAGATCCCCCTCTTTGAGCAGTCCCTGCCGGAAGGCTTCATCCATGGCAATCGGAATGGTCGCTCCAGAGGTGTTGCCGTATTTATCAACATTGATAAAATTCTGCTCTTCAGTCAGTTCCAGCCGTTTGGCCGTGGCCTCGAGGATGCGGAGATTGGCCTGATGGGGAATGAACAGCCCGACATCCGCGCTGGAAAAGCCGTTGGCATCAAGGGCTTCTTTGGAGACATCAGTCAATGAGCGCACAGCCACTTTGAACACTTCGTTCCCCTGCATTTTCAGGTAAGGCAAGCGCGCATCAACTCCTTCAGGAGAGGAAGGATTTCGCGAGCCGAATCCAGGCTGATAAAGCAGTTCAAGGTAATTGCCGTCAGAATGAAGGTGGGTAGACAGAATACCGGACTCGCCGTCCTGAGCTTCCAGCACAACCGCACCAGCCCCATCCCCGAACAGGACGCAGGTGTTCCGGTCGGTCCAGTCGACAATTCGGCTGAGGGTTTCCGCACCAATAACCAGCGCCCGCTTACCGCGGCCATTGGCCAGGTAATCATTGGCAGCAGACAGAGCATAAAGGAAGCCACTGCAGGCAGCGGACAGGTCGTAAGCGAAAGCATTTTGCGCCCCAAGCTTAGCCTGGATGATGCATGCCGTGGCCGGCCAGGGATAGTCTCCGGTAATCGTTCCCATGACAATCAGATCGATATCTTCGGCTTTGATTCCGGCCATATCGAGGGCGCGCTGAGCAGCGATGGTCGCCATATCCGAAGTACACTCACCTTCAGCGGCAATCCGACGCTCCTTGATGCCGGTTCTGGCGACAATCCAGTCATGACTGGTATCGACCATTTGCTCCAAGTCGAAATTAGTCATGATCCTTTCCGGCAGATAAGAACCGGTTCCAATGATTCGAGCTTTCATTTTATTAGAGTCTCCGTTTTCGGTTCCTGAAAGTAAAACTTACAGCAACGCTGCCAGTCTCTCTTCAAAGCGAACCTGAGCGTACTCACCTGCCTGCCGAATTGCAATACTGATTGCAACAGGGTCGGAACTGCCATGACAGACGATTCCCGTTCCGGCGATACCCAGCAGGGGCGCACCACCATACTCGGCAGGATTAATTCTTTTCTTAAAAGCTGAAAACGCAGAGCGGCTGAGGAGATAACCAACCTTGGCCAGGAAGCGTCTTTCAATTTCCTGTTTGAGCATTGTGCCCACAGCGACCGCAAGCCCCTCGGAAACTTTCAGCAGAACATTCCCAACAAACCCGTCACAGACGACAACATCGACTGCACCGTTATAGACATCACCACCCTCGACATAGCCAAGGTAATTCAGCTGTGAGTCCCGGAGCAGACAATGAGCTTCGCGTGTCAGCTCATTCCCTTTTTTCTCTTCAGCACCATTCGACAGGAGCCCGACCCGAGGTCGCGGTTTACCGAACAGATGTTCGACATAAACGCTGCCCATCAGTCCGAACTGATAAAGATGCGAGGCCTTACAATCGACGTTGGCCCCCATATCAAGGACCATGGTCTGATCATTCAGGTTGGGGAGACAGGTGCCGATGGCAGGTCTCTCAATGCCTTTGACCCGTCCAAAAACCACCATTCCGGCGGCCATTGTCGCACCTGAGTTCCCCGCACTGACAACGGCGGATGCCGCTCCCTGCTTGGCCAGATCAAAAGCGACTCGAATAGAAGAGTCCTTTTTTTTTCGTACAGCATCGGAAGGTGAATCGTGCATGCCGACAACTTCACTGGCATGCTGAATTTCCAAGCTCAAACCGGCAGTGTCATGCTTTGCCAGCTCAGCCTGAATCTTTTCCGTATCGCCGACGAGGACAACCTGACATCCCCATTCTTTACAAGCAGCAACAGCGCCGGTTACTTCAGCAACAGGTGAGTTATCCCCACCCATGGCATCAACAGCAATTTTGACGGTCATTGACGGCGGCCGGCTTAGATTTCGTCGCTGCTAACGATTTCTTTGCCCTTATAAGTTCCACAATTAGAACAGACCCGATGAGGACGTTTCGGCTCCTGGCATTGCGGGCAAGTGGAGATCCCTGGAGCGGTCACTGCATCATGAGCGCGACGCATATTTTTTTTCGCTTTAGAAGTTTTCTTCTTTGGTACTGCCATGATCTTTCTCCTTCAGCCGGACATCCAGCGGATTGACATCCTGTCCGGCGGTTATATGCCTAGTAGATTCAACAAAGATCTTCTGACGGCCTCGCTGCCGAAAGTTGTATCCCTGTTACTCCTTCAGTTTAATCCCCGCCAACACTGAAAATTTGCTGTTAAACGGTTTTTTGGTACAGCCGCACTGCTTCTGATTAAGATCAGCGCCGCATTCCGGACAGAGTCCTTTGCAGGTTTCCGAGCAAAGCGGACTGATCGGTATCGTCATGACTAATTGATCCTGCAGAGGGTGACGCAGCTCAAGCACCTCATCATGGTACGGAATCATGTCCAGTTCCAAAGCCTCCAGTTCGACCTCCTCCTCCAACTCTTGCTCACGCCCCTCACAAGGGGTAAAGGTCAGCGAGAAGGATTCGGCCAGAGCGCGCTGAAAAGGCTGCAGACAATGTCCGCATTGCATAAGGAGCGAAGCTTCAAACCGCCCATCGACCTCAACGATCTGCCCACTGCGTTGCAATCTCAGAAAAAACCGGATCGGCCCGTCATAGACCGGGCCGCCCTCTTCTGCAACCGCAACCAAATCGGGGAAATCCTCTGCCGAGCAAACATAATCTTGTTCAAGGACTCCGCCCTTGATATCTTTCAACTCCAGACGCACAATCCATCCTCACCAGGGCGAAAGAAACAGTATAAAGAGCGATCAAATCATGTCAAGCTAAAAGGGATGCTCCCAACTGTTCAGAATGGCGCACTTTCTAGCCCATTCATTTTTGTTTTGCAAGGTTTTTTTTATTTTCCCCCAGGAACTGCCGAAGACTGGTAATTTATACCAAGTACGAAACATCACAGCAAAAATGCCATCAACTCTCTTAAAGGATTTGACGAATCAATGTCCAACCCCGCAAACGATATGGAAATAAACCGTCTCATCAACATCATGTCCACGTTGCGCTCTGAAACAGGCTGTCCGTGGGACCGCCAGCAAACTCCGCAGAGCTTAAAAGGATACCTGCTCGAAGAGGCCTACGAGGTCCTCGACGCCATCGACCACCACAACCCAACCGAGGTTTGCGACGAACTTGGCGACCTGCTGCTCCAGGTCGTCTTTCTTGCCCAAATCTATCAGGAGCAAGGCCTGTTCAACTTTGCCGACGTGGCAAAATCCATAGCCGACAAATTGATTCGCCGCCATCCCCATGTCTTCGGCGAGGCCGATCAGGCACACCATGCCGAACGCTGGGAAGCCATCAAACATCAGGAAAGGGAAACCCGCGGTCAGGGGCACAGCCTGGCCGAGCGGCTTCCCAAGACACTGCCGGCCCTGAAAACGGCCCAGAAAATCAGCAAAAAGAGTCCCCTGCCGACGGCAATCTTGCTGCATGAGCAGATTCAGAACAGCTGGGTCAGCTTATCCGGTCAAATGGAGCAAGACGAACCTCGGGACGGTGGAGAATCACCGGCCGCAATCATTGGTCATATTTTGTATCAAACGGTTCAGCTCGCAACAACATTGGGCGTCGACGCAGAGGATGCCCTGCGCCAGAAAAACAATACCCTGATCGCTGCCGCTGACCACAAAAAACAAACCCAAGAAGGTCATCAATAGCAAAGTTCGTGAAAAACAATCGGTTTTGAGCACCGTCCACACCGGCTGTGGAAAACCTGTATAAAAACCTGTTGAAATTATCCGAGAGTTAGTAAAAACTGCATGAGGCACCACGTTGCCTATTTTTTGTTCAATTTTATTTTAGCGTAATTCCAGGCAGTTACAGGAGTCGTCTTTTTCTGAAAACAATGACCTAAAATTTGTACATTTCTTAATTTATGATTTTTTATGAAAGGTGTATACATGTTTATAAAGCTGCTTGGCGTCTTCATTCTGATACCGGCCATCGAACTTTACGTCCTCATTGAAGCCAGTCGGCAGATCGGGGCCGGTGCAACCATCGCCATGATTTTTTTAACCGGAATTGCAGGCGCTTACCTGGCCAGGTCACAGGGTTTCTCTCTGTTACAAAAGATACAAACCGAGCTGAATCAGGGGAGGCTGCCTACCGATGAACTCACCGATGGTGCAATTATCCTGGCCGGCGGATTATTACTGCTCACTCCCGGTTTTTGCACCGACCTGTTCGGTTTTTGCCTATTGGCGCCTTTTACTCGAAAGTTTATTAAAAGATGGCTGATGGACTGGTTTACCAAGAAAATCCAGCGGGGCGAGATCCGTATCAACCGGCTTTGACCGGCTCATGACATGATTCATCCGTGGGTACGGTTGATGGCCGGGGAAAAGCATTTGCAAGGCAACTCAGAATCCGCCAGCCGCAGAAAGACTGTCGCCTTAACTGATCGTCACCTTGCGGACAGCCTCCCCTTAACAGCCGACAGAGGTCTCCTCGCGGGAAGAGGAGGCCCTGACGACCGGGAAGGAGTTGTTGACTTAAGTGCCGCCCCGACGGGCAATCTGCCATGGGACTTATGAAAGGTCATTAGGCGCGTCGCTTTCTGCGCAGAGCCTGCAAGCCGCTTCTGACTTCTTCAATCCTGAACAGGTAGCAACAACCGAAATATACCAATGAGCCGCTAGCGACCGCGGCAGCAAGCACCAGCCCCTTCTGAAGATGGTTCCCTGCCGCCTGCCAATCCGCAAAGCCAAGCGCCTGATCAACAGCGATTGCCATCAGCAGACAGGCCGGAACCACCTTGACCACCGGCAGCCAGAAAGTTTTGTGTAAAAATCCACCGACCCGCCGCTGCAACAGCCAGACCAGCAACAGAGCATTGAATATAGAGGAAATAGTCAGGGCAATGGCCAGGCCGCTGTAGCCGTACCACAGCATCAGCAAGTACCCCGCTACCGCATTGACCAAAAGCGTCCAAAAGGACACGATCACTGGGGTTCGGGTGTCCTGGAGAGCGTAAAATGTCTGTGCGGCAATACGGCTGAAACCGACGAAGAGCAAGCCCGGGGCGTAGCAGACCAATGCCGTCGCAGTATTGGCGACATCGGTCATTGCGAATTCACCGCCGAAAAAAAACAGTGCATAGATCGGTTTAGCACAGAGAATCAGCCCGGTAATCGCCGGCAGAGTAAATAGCGTGACCAGACTCAAAGAAAAAGCCAGGGAGTCCCTCATCCCGGCAACATCCTTTTCGGCAATTTGCCGGCTCATCATGGGCAGCGCTGCCTGGGCCAGGGAAACGATAAATATCCCTTGCGGGAACTCAAACAGCCGCTGTCCGTAATAAAGATAGCTGACACTGCCGTCGGGCAGAAAAGAGGCCAGCAAGCGACTGACGATGATATTGATCTGATAAATGGCGACCCCGAGGATCCCCGGAATCATCAGGGTCATGACTTTTTTCAATTGCGGATCATTCCTGAATCTGAAATCCGGCTTGAGGACGATCTTATAGCGCAGCAACAACGGATATTGCAGCAGCAACTGCAGGACCCCGCCCAGCAAAACGCCGATGGCAAGAGCATAAATCGGCACGCTGAACAGCTGGCGCAGGCTCAATGCCGCCATAATCATCATCAGATTCAAAAACAGTGGCGACAAGGAGGGCAGAAAAAAATGCCCCCGGACATTAAGAATGCCAGTAATCAGAGCCAAAAGGGAAACCAGCCCGATATAAGGAAACATGATGCGATTAAGCCGGTCCGTTAATTCCAGCTTGCCGGGAATTTCGGAAAAACCGTAACCGATCACTTTGGTGATCCAGGGAGAGCCGATAATCCCCAGGGCAACAATGGCAACCATGACCAGCAACAGCAGGGTCATGCAGCGATTGGCGAGCCGCTGGGCCTCCTCCTCGCCTCGCTGGTGCAGAACTTCGGAAAAGGTCGGGACAAAAGCCGCACTCAAAGAGCCTTCGGCAAAAAAGCGCCGTAACAGGTTGGGGATGGTAAAGGCAACAAAAAAAGCATCCGTTGCCAGGCCGGCACCGAACAGGCGTGCCACCAGGACATCCCGCACCAAACCGCCGATGCGGCTGAGCAGGGTCGCCATCGCCATGGTGACGGTCGACCAGCCTATGGTTCTTCGACTTGTCATTATTCTATTTTAATCCTTTTTATACAGAAGATAAGTTCCTGGAGAAGCGTTACTTTTTATTTAAATTAAAAATTTTCTAACTTGACAGGAAGAGATAAGACGCATAATATCGCCGCCACTTGTGACAATATCCCATTTCAACGCGTAAGGAGATTTTTTTCGTGGCAAACCATAAATCGGCAATTAAACGCAATAAGCAGAACCAGATCCGTAACGCCCGCAATACCCATATTCGCTCAACCATGCGGACCCTGGTCAAAAATATCCGGGAAGCTGCTGCGGCTGAGGACAAAGACGCTGCCCAGGCCGCTTTGGCCAAAGCAATTCCCTATATCGACAAAACCGCAGCAAAAGGCGTTATCCATAAAGCGACCGCAAGCCGCAAAATTTCCCGCCTGAGCAAATTGGTCAACAGCCTGGCCTGAACCGGGATGACATAGGGACATTCGGCGCTGTCACCAGGCCGCTGTCCCGCAATGAACGATTGAAAAACAAGGAGATCTCAATCTCCTTGTTTTTTTAGTTCGTCTTTCGTTTGGTCAGCCGCAGGATCAAACTATCCAGTAAAGCATCCGCATCCGCGCCGCTCGATTTCATGGCCAGATCGGTTTCCAGAAACAGTTCAAAAGCGGTCATGAAATCCTGACGGGAAAACCGTTTGGCTTGCTGAATAAGTCCATCGACCACAAAAAAGGGAATCCGGGCAATACTCGCGATCTCTTTCTGGGGACAATCCTGAGCACTAAGCTCCCTGACCTTCCAGAGCTGGCGAAAATGCCTGACCAGCAGCGCCAGGATTCGTAGCGGAGCCTCCCCCGCCCCACCCAGCCGTTTAGCCAGCTCCAGGGCCCCCGCAGTATCTCCACGGCCAACCGCATTGCCAAGATTGAAGATATTCTCAGCGCGCCCCCTGGAGACCACAGCCTGGACATCCTTACTGTCAATCAAGCGCGCCCGCCCAATGTAAGTGATCAATTTATCCAGCTCAGAATGGACTTCCTGCAATCGCTCACCAACGGTCGCACAGAACAGGCTGAGCGCATCGGCCGAGATTTCGATATCCTTCTCATCAAGATAATTTTTCACATGCCGGGGCAGGTCCCTTTCAGAGAGCCCTTTGAATTCAACCAGAACACCGACTTTTTTGAATTGCTGGAAAAATTTCCGCCGACCATCGATTTTTTCGGCAACCAGCAGCAGGCAGGTTTCGGGCACGGGATTACCCAGGTAGTCCATCAGCCGATCCTGTTCAGCAGCAGGCAGCAAATGAGCATCACTGATGGTGACCAGTCTTCGGGCCGCAAAAACAGGGAGGGTTTCGGCGGCATCAAGAACCTGCTCGGCCCGACAGCTTTTCCCTTCGAAGCGATGATCGTTAAAATCATCAACCCCGGTCGGAAAAAGAACCTGGCGCACCCGCTTGGCGGCCTGGTTCACTAAAAAGCTTTCCTCGCCATACAGACAGAGCAGTTCTGGAACTCGTTTTTCACGCAACAGGCGATTGAATTCCTCAACTGTCATAGGCTAGTTACTCAGCAAACGAAAACGCAACTCTTCCGCCAGTCGTTGACAGATTTCTGCAATCGCCTTGGCCTCGGCACTGTCCTGAGCCGCCTTATCACTGGAAACGGAATAGGAGCTTTTCCAGCTGATGCGCTGTTGCCAAAGTTCCTGATTGGACTTGACACGAGTTAACCGGGCATCCACCGTCATGGCAGAATCATATTCGGCGATGTCGTCATGGCTGTCATAGGAGATGGCCTGCCTGGAATATGTGCGGATGGTCAGAGTCAAAATCGCTTCGGCAGCGGCAGAATTAAAAACCTCGGCAATCTGCCTGCTCCGGGCAAATTCATCGGTCACACGACTGATCAGTCTCGTTTCCAGATAAGGTTCGCTGGTCAGGTTATTGATCGGTGCGACATAAATCTTACTGAGCCCGCCGGGCAAGTGTCCTCCTTGCCCGGCAAAATGATAACCGCAGCCGCTGAGCAACAACAGGGTAACAAAAACAAGCGCGAAGGGTCTCATCAAGCGACCACGACGTTGATCAGGCGGCCGGGGACAACAATTATTTTCCGCACCTGTTTGCCTTCGATAAACCGCTGGACATTGGCTTCACTTAGCGCGGCCTGTTCAATAGCGGCCTGCTCGGCATCAATTGCCACAGCCAGCTTGCCACGCACCTTGCCGTTGACCTGAACCACCATGGTCACTTCATCGGCGACCAGCGCCTGGTCATCCCAGCTCGGCCAGCCGGCGGCTTCGATACCATCGGTATGCCCCAACTGCTGCCAAAGCTCCTCACAGATATGCGGAACAAAGGGGTTCAGCAACCGCACCACCGTTTCCAGAGCTTCCCGCATGATCCCGGGATTATTAGCCGTCGACTTGAATGCATAGATGGCATTGACCAGCTCCATCACTGCCGCAATAGCGGTATTGAAATGGAACCGACCGTCGATGTCCTCACTGACCTTTTTAATTGTCTGATGGATTTTGCGCTTTAGTTCGGCCGCTTCACCGGACACCTCGGCGGGCATATCGGCCGCGGCAATCGCTTCGAGGTTGTCGCCGACGGCACGCCAGACCCGGCTGAGGAAACGGGAGCACCCTTCCACCCCCTGCTCATTCCATTCGAGATCCTTCTCCGGGGGAGCCGCAAAAAGTGAAAACAGCCGCGCAGTGTCTGCCCCGTATTGCTCGATCAATTGGTTGGGATCGATGACGTTCTTTTTGGACTTGCTCATCTTTTCGGTGCGGCCGAAGCTCACCGGACGTTCGCAAAGCACACACTTCCCATCCACGACCTGTTCCGGGTACAGCCAGCCGTGCTCGTTGCAGCGTTGGGTTTCCTTGCACACCATCCCCTGGGTTAACAGATTGGTGAAGGGCTCGTCGACATCGATCATCCCGAGGTCACGAAGAATTTTGGTATAGAACCGGGCATAGAGCAAATGCATGACCGCATGCTCAATCCCGCCGATGTACTGGTCGACGGGCAACCAATAATTTGCAGCCGCTTTATCCAGCGGTCCATCCTGATAGTCCGGGCAGGCATAGCGGGCGAAATACCAGGAACTCTCCACGAAGGTATCGAAGGTATCGCTCTCCCGGCGGGCCGGCTGGCCGCATTTCGGGCAGGCTACCTGCATGAATTCCTGATGCTTGGCCAGGGGGGATCCACCCTCTCCGGTTAATTCAACATCCATCGGCAACGTGACCGGCAGATCCTTTTCCGGGACCGGCACGGCACCACAGCTGTCACAATAAATGATCGGGATCGGTGTACCCCAATAGCGCTGCCGGGAGACCCCCCAATCGCGTAACCGATAATTGACGGTTTTACGTCCTTCCCCGCGGGAATCGAGATATTCAGCGATCTTCTCCTTGGCCGCCTCATTGTCGAGGCCATCGAATTGGCCGGAATTGACCAGCACACCGGAGCCGACATAGGCTTCCGGCAACTGCTCGGCAGCTAAGTCTTCGCCTTCCGGCTGAATGACAACCTGCAGGGGCAGACCATATTTCCGGGCAAATTCGAAGTCCCGCTGATCATGGGCCGGAACCGCCATAACCGCACCGGTCCCATAATCCATAAGCACAAAGTTAGCCAAAAAGACCGGGATCTTCTGGCCGGTCAGGGGATTCAAACAGTACGAGCCGGTAAAGACACCTTTCTTTTCCAGATCTCCGCTGATCCGGGCAGTCTTGTCCTGGCCGGCGACTTCTTCCATGAACTGGCTGACCGCTGCGCGTTGTTCTTCGGTCACCAGAGTTTCCGCCAACGGATGCTCCGGCGCCAGACTCATGAAGGTGGCTCCGAAAAGAGTGTCCGGCCGGGTGGTAAAGACCTTGATCTGACAGCTGCTGTCGACGACCGTAAAAACGATCTCACACCCGTAACTCCTGCCGATCCAATTGCGTTGCATGGCCAGCACCCGCTCCGGCCAGCCGGGCAGATTGTCTGCACATTCGAGGAGTTCGTCGGCATAGTCGGTGATCTTGAAAAACCACTGTTCGAGCTCTTTCTGCTCCACCGGGTTGTGGCAGCGCCAGCAGCAGCCATCCTCAACCTGCTCATTGGCCAAGACCGTCTGACAGTCATCACACCAGTTCACCGAGGAGCCTTTTTTATACGCCAGCCCCCTCTCGAACATTTTCAAAAAGACCAGCTGCTCCCAGCGATAATAGTCCGCATCACAGGTCGCAAATTCACGTTTCCAATCATAGGAAAGGCCAATTTTTTTCAGCTGCCGCCGCATGCTGTCGATATTTTCATAGGTCCATTTGGCCGGATGAATGCCGTGTTCGATGGCCGCGTTCTCAGCGGGCATCCCGAAAGCATCCCAGCCCATGGGATGGAGCACATTGAACCCCTGCATCCGTTTGAAACGGGCGGCCACATCACCGATGGCATAGTTTCTGACATGCCCCATATGGATACGGCCTGACGGATACGGAAACATTTCCAGCAGATAGTATTTTTTCTTGCCTGGATCTTCGCCGGCACGAAAAGTTTGCTGTTCCTGCCAAAATGATTGCCATTTGGCCTCGACGTCTTTGGGGTTGTAGTGATTTTCCATAAATCCTCCGTGGCGAGCCTCGCTTTCGCCACTTAAATTCAAAAAATATCTCTGCAGCAGATACACGAAAACCGGCGCAGGCCGGCATCGTATCCAATCAAAATTTTCAGGGGCAAAACAGCTCCCGTTTCCCGGCGTTACGTATTTACCGCCCGGATTCGCAGCCTGGGTCGTTTATTTGGACCGGTAAGTGATACGCCCGCGCGTCAAATCATAAGGAGACAGTTCAACCGTCACCCGGTCACCAGGAAGAATCCGAATATAATACTTCCGCATTTTGCCGGAGATATGAGCAAGAACAACGTGATCATTGTCGAGTTTAACCCGAAACATGGCGTTCGGGAGCGGCTCGACAACTGTCCCTTCGACTTCTATTGCTTCTTCTTTTGCCAACTGTGCCTCCTGAAAATAGTTACTGATAATTTTATACTGGCGACTTATTACATGTTCACTGCAAGCTGTCAAGTCTGGCGGACCGCCAACCATCACCCGGTCGAAAAAACCCCTCTCGCATAGCTCCTCAGGCCAGTCCCGACCCGAAGCGCTTCCACAGCTAAGGCCTGCGCTTTTCCGGATCCAACAGTTTCCTGACCACATTGATCAAACCCGCCGTCTGCAGAGGCTTGGTCAGGTATTCGTCGGCGCCTGCAGCCAGGGCCTTTTGCCTGGTCAGCTGGGAGTTTTCGGTGGTAATAACAACTATCGGCAGACTTTTATAACTATGATCGTTTCTCAGCAGGCCGATCAGGCGGAGTCCATCCAGCAACGGCATGTGCAGATCGGTCAATAACAGATCATATTTTTCTTCTGCCAGTTTTTTCAGGGCACTGACACCATCTTCAGCTTCGTCAATTTGCAGACCGGGAAGCCGCTGCAGGGCGAAAATGACAAACTGTCTCATGGTCGGGGAGTCATCTACAACCAAAACCCGTGCGGCATACATAATCTGTCCGGACTCCGTTCAATACTGGGTTAAGATATGCAAACCTGCTCATTTTATCAATAAGTGCAGACAATTACCAGTTAAAGAAGTAACCGGGCAGCGAACCGTCACTGCCCGTTGGTCGGCCCGTTGCCGGGTCCTCCAGGTTCAGTTCAACAACAGCGGGACGATACTTAACCGAGAGTCATGCCCAGTCGCGGAACTCAGCAGCCGGCCAGGTTAAGCAACCGGGCAAGGTTTTGAATTGTCGAATCTTAATTCCGGCTCAGGAGGGTTTCGATCGTTTCCATCACTTTGGCGGATTTGAAAGGTTTGGTAATATACTGCTCAGCGCCGACCTCAACACCCCGGGCCACATCTTCCGGAGTTTTTTTCGCTGTCAACAGGATGACCGGGATATTCCGGGTCTCCTTGTTGCCCTTGATGCGTTCACAGACCTCAAACCCATCCAATCCCGGCAGCATGATATCCAAAAGAACGAGATCGGGTCGTTCTTCGGCAATCGCTTCAAGGGCTGCAGGACCGGTGGTCGCACCCCTCACCAGATAGCCTTTCGTGGTCAACAGGATGCTCTCCAGCTTCAACAGACTTTCTTCATCCTCGACAATGAGTATTTTTTTCTGCATGGGCTTGACCTCCTGAGATCAGATTCTTTTTTGCATCAAGTATAACAGAAGATCTATACATGTCGCGGTGACGAAACAAACAGGCATGGCAACCGAGGCGAAAGAACCTCAGCTTCCCGACAAGGCCTGCTCCATGGCCAGACCAGCCTGGGAAAGAAAAACTTCAAAGGCCTGCAGGCGCTGGGAATCACCATCCTCAGCGTTTAACTCGCCGTACAAAAGGGCAACGACCTTATCGTCGCTAAGCAGAGGTGCCAGGAGAACCTGCTCCTTCGGGTGCCCCAGGAAATTGGTTAGCATCGACTCTGCCCGGCTCTGCCCCAGTGCCCCCCGAATCGCCTTTTTCTCTATCATGACTCGAGCAAACAAGGAACCTGGCTCAACCTGCAGGCGCATCTTCCGAACGATCTCGTCAGCCCGATTATTGTACTCGTCAACACCGAACTGTCCCAGTCCGACCAGATTGGTGCCGCGAACATCAAAAACAACCGCCCGCTGCATGATTTCGCTGGCATAGCGGAGAATGAGCAGGATGATCCCCCCGCCCATTTCCGGATGCCGCAATTCCGCCAACATGCCACGCAGCAGATGATGCCCCTGCTGCGCCTGGCGTTTGTTGATTTCAGCCAGTTCCAACTCAAGGCTATCCTCATCGACCGGACTATGCTCCATAAAGCGCTGCCCTTTTAAAGCAAGCCGCTGTGGGCTGAGTCCGGTTTCAAGGATGATGTCGAGGGGGTTCAACTGTGCCGAGCCGAAGGATTGCGGCTCTTCCAGCTTGAAATGAAAGCGCCCCTTACGCCAGGAGAAGAAGCTGATGACGATTTTTTCGATCTGCTGAGCGACGATCTCTTCAATAGTCGCGGCAGGAACCTGATACAGCTCGCTCAGCAGATCCCCCAGCGGTCGATGACAGCCCGGTCCCTGCTGATACTGCAAGGCATCTTCGAGCTGTTTGTCGGAAATCAGTCCCGCGGCGATCAGCATCTGCCCCAGCTCAAGCGGGGTCTGACTGGAGGAGGCCCGAATGATCTGCCCGGCATGAAAAATCACCTGCCCGGCATGGCCCTGAGATTCGAGGCGCAAAGTTCCCGACTTTTTACTGAGGCTGAGGATCTGCAGAATATCGCGGATACCCAGATCTTCTAAATATCCATCAAGTCGATCGGTCATTTCTCGCGCTTTGTTTCCTTCTCATCCCGGTCCGGTTCAGCGGCCCTTAAACTCCAGCCGCAACGGCACCTGGTTAAACTTGAACTTTTCCCGGAAGCCGTTGGTCAGATAACGTTGATAGGAAAAATGGATGTCATCCGGGTTGTTGGTAAACAGAACAAAAGTCGGCGGACGAACGGCACTTTGGGCCGCATAATAGAATTTTATTCTGCGCCCGTGAACCATAGCCGGCGGATGCTTGGAGACGATCTCCTCCAGCCCCTGATTAAGCGCCGGAGTCGGAATCCGCCGATTGAACTCGGCAGCAACACTTTCAACCAGGGCCATCACTTTGTTCACCCGCTGACCAGTCAGGGCGGAAACAAACAGTAGCGGGGCAAACGGCAAAAACTTAAACCGCCGACGCACTTCTTCGACGAATTTTCCCATGGTCTGATCGTCTTTTTCCGGCAAGTCCCATTTATTGACCAACAAGATCACCGCACGTCCTTTTTCGTAGGCATAGCCCGCCACGGCCAGATCCTGGTCGGTCACGCCTTCACTGGCATCCAGCACCATCAGCACAACATGGGACCGATCCATGGCTTTCAACGCAGTAATTGCACTGTACTTTTCCAGCGCCTGGCTGACTTTCCCCTTGCGCCGAATCCCGGCGGTATCGATCAATACATAGCGTTTGTTATTGTACTGAAACGGCGAATCGATGCTGTCCCTGGTCGTTCCGGCAACCGGATTCGCCACCACCCGCTCAACCCCAAGCAACCGGTTGACCAGGGAAGATTTGCCGACATTGGGCCGGCCGACCAGAGCCATGCGCACTTCTTCGGTCGGCTCGCTTGTCGCGGGACCGGCCGGCAGCAGCTCTTCGAGGTCATCGATGAGATCGTTAATTCCCCGGCCATGCTCAGCGGAAAGCGTATACAGCTTTTCGATTCCCAGGGCATAGAATTCAGCCGCGGCGATTTCCTGCTTGTCACCATCGACTTTGTTCACCAGATAAAAGACCGGCTTATCGACCCGCCGCAGCATTTCCGCAATTTCGATATCGGATGGCGTCAGGCCGGATTTGACATCCATCAGATAAAGGATGATGTCAGCCTCTTCCACCGCCAGCTGTGACTGTTCACGCATCTGCGCAAGCAGCCGGTCCTCGCTGGCCGGCTCAAACCCACCGGTATCAATGAGCAGAAACGGTTTGGCAAAACGGGTGATTTCGGCGTAGTGCCGATCCCGGGTCACCCCTGGAAAATCCTCGACAATCGCCTTGCGTTTTCCCAGCAGGCGATTGAACAGGGTTGACTTGCCCACATTAGGGCGACCGACAATAGCGACTGTCTTCAACATAAATTCTTCATTTACTTTCTAAAGATCAATTAGGCTGACAAACCACCCCAAAGCCGGGATGTTCAGCTAGTTCTGGCTATAGCCAAGTTCACGCAGCATGCGTTCACTCTGACTCCAGTCCTTGTCAACCCGGACAAACAGCTCAAGGAAAACCCGGGTGGCCAGCATACGCTCAATATCCTGGCGCGCCTCCTGGCCAATCTTCTTGATCATCTGCCCGCCTTTTCCGACAATGATTTTTTTATGGCTGTCTCTTTCAACATGGATCGTCGCCTGAATGACAACCAGGTTTTTTTCCGGCTGTTCTTCAAAAGACTCGACTTTGACGCCGACACCATAGGGAATTTCTTCGTTGGTCCGCCGCATGATCTTTTCCCTGATCAGTTCAGCGGCAATAAAACGTTCCGGCAGATCGGTCAATTCATCGCCGGCATAATATTGTGGGCCTTCTTCCAGGCGCGCTTCTACCAAAGCGAGGATTTTTTCGACCCCGTCTCCGGAGCGTGCCGAAATCGGGACCACTTCGGCAAACTCGAAACGCTCCACATAAGAGCTGATCAGCCCAAGCAGCTTGGGTGGTTCAACCAGGTCAATCTTATTGATCACCAGGAAAACCGGCACCGACATTTTCTCGAACAGGTTGAGGATATATTCATCTCCCGGACCCAACGCGGTCTGCGCCTCAACCAGAAACAGGATCAGGTCAACATCGGCACAGGCCCCGATCGCCTGATCGACCATAAAACGATTCAGCTTGCTTTTGGCCTTATGGATACCCGGGGTATCCACGAACAGCGCCTGTCCACCGGGGAAATTGTGAATCCCCAGAATCCGGTTGCGGGTCGTTTGCGGTTTATTCGAGGTAATGGCGATTTTCTGGCCGAGAATCCGGTTCAGCAGGGTTGATTTGCCGACATTGGGTCGGCCAACCATGGCGACGAACCCGGATCTGAACTGCTTTTGGGTCATTATTTCTCCAACGATCTTAATAAAGGATGATCCAGGGCTGCAGCCGCGGCTTTTTGTTCAGCACTTTTCTTGCTGCTGCCACTCCCTTTGCCGAGCAGCTTTCCGCTAAAGCGAACTTCCATGGAAAACATCCGGTCATGGTCAGGTCCGGAGACCTGGGTCATGATATACTCGGGTAACTGATTATAACAGGCCTGCAACCTTTCCTGAAGACAGGTTTTATAATCACTGCCGTAACGCAGCAGTGCTGATTTTTTTATCGCAGCGGCAAACCGCCGCTCCACCACCTGGCAGGCGGCGGCAAAACCTCCGTCCAGAAAGATCGCCCCCAACAGGGCCTCCAGCGCATCGGCAAGCAGGCTCGGCTTTTCCCGTCCCCCGCTTCGTTCCTCGCCTCGACCAAGCTTCAACCCACGCCCCAGGTCCAGTTCGCGGGCGATTTCGGCGAGCCCCTTTTCACTGACGACCTCGGCACGGATCCGGGTCAGGCCGCCTTCCGGGATATCCGGATATTGCCGAAAAACCCATTGACTGATAACCAGTTCAAGAACTGCGTCGCCCAGGAATTCAAGACGTTCGTTATGCAGAACAAATTCGGACTGTTCATTACTGAAGGATTTATGAGTCAACGCCTGAAGCGGCAAAGAGCGGTCGCAAAAAGTGTAATTCAAAGCATTTTCAAGATGATCCAAAAACTTCGGCACTGCTCCTCCATTTCCCATTCTCTTATTTGTCGCGGAGTATAGCCAAAAGCACCCGGCAGTTCAATTTCTTTACAGTACTTTTATCCCTTTCTCCTTGATTCAAGCAGAATTGTCTACCTATAATGACAGGTTGAAATAAAAAACATGGCTTAGCCAGTCCAGAGAAAACAGTCGCGAGCTCTGCCGGGTATCAACCGCAGACAGAAGATGGCAGACGGTTCAACCTTC
The DNA here is from genome assembly GCF_000711225.1 of Pelobacter seleniigenes DSM 18267. Taxonomy (NCBI): domain Bacteria; kingdom Pseudomonadati; phylum Thermodesulfobacteriota; class Desulfuromonadia; order Desulfuromonadales; family Desulfuromonadaceae; genus Pelobacter; species Pelobacter seleniigenes. The sequence goes on along the minus strand of NZ_JOMG01000004.1, from coordinate 513,603 downwards.
GGTTAACACCTGGCCACTTGACACTCTGAACCGTCTGTTTTTTTTCGTTTACACTTTGCTTCGGAACCTCCATGACCTTTGCATCCATAGCTGGGCACGAGCAGCAGAAAAATATTCTCCGCCGGGCCCTGGCCAATAAGCGGATCGCCCATGCCTATCTTTTCGAAGGGGCCGAAGGGATCGGTAAAAAACTGATGGCCCTGGCCTTTGCCCGGGCATTGCTCTGTCTGCACGGAACCGGCTGCGGTGATTGCGCCGCCTGCCGCAAGATCGACCACAACAATCACCCGGATGTCCATCTGATCGACAGCGCAGAGGCGGCGATCAAGATCGATCAGATCCGCGAACTGCAGCAGCAACTGTCACTGCGTCCGCTGGAAGGGATATACAAGGTCTGCCTGATTGACGGCGCCGAATATCTGACTGCCGGGGCAGCCAATGCACTCCTGAAGACACTGGAAGAACCGCAGCCCAATACCGTCATGATTCTTCTATCCGGACGGCCGGAGCAGTTGCTGCCGACCATCCGGTCACGCTGCCAACGGCTCCCGTTCCGCAGGCTGCCGCTCCGCCAACTGTCCACGCTCCTGAGTCAGCGGCTCGATTTCAATGAGACCGAGATTGCAGTCCTGGCTGCCCTGTCGGACGGTAGCTTCAAAAAAGCCCTGGGGCCAAAACAGCAGCTGTTTCTGGAAAAACGCCGCGAACTGATTCAAGCCTTGTCAGCACTGTCCCCAGGAAGTAATATTCCGACGTTATCCCTGGCTGAGGAACTGGCCGAGGAAAAAGAGAGCCTGCAGGACTTCCTGGATATTTTCCAGGCTTTTTTCCGCGACCTGTTGCTGCTGAAATACGGCCGCCCGGAAGAAGATCTGGTGAATCAGGATCTTCTGGAATTGCTCAATCGGGAAGTTCAGCGAGCTTCCGTCGAAAGCGTGCTGGCCAAGCTGAAAACCATTGACCAGGCACGCTTTCATCTGCAGAGAAATGTCAATCGGCAGCTGACCATGGAGGTGATGCTGCTGGGAATCGCCGCCGCCTGAAGGCAAGGGATATTGGCGGCAGCAACGCTCTGTCACATCAGGCAGTAACAACCTTGATTGCCCTTTTTTACAGGGCCGTAACATCAGCCGCGCAGCTGCCTGTTGTTGATTTCATAAGGCGGAAAAAGAATCTTTTCTCCGCCCATACATGAAAAAGTCCCCAGCGGATTTTTTCGATATATACCAAAGGATCTGGGTTTTATGGAACCTCTTACAATAGTCAGTATCGCTTTTCATACGGCAGGAAAAATCTTCGACTTTGAAGTTAAGGAGCTGGAACTGGTCCCTGGAGACAAAGTCATCGTTGAAACCGAGCGGGGACGTGCTTTGGGAACGGTCATTACCAAACCACGGCAAATCTCCCCCGCGGAAGCACCACCCAAACTGAAAGCGGTCATCCGCATCGCCACAGAAAGCGATCAGCAGATGGCCGACAGCAACGCCCAGCGCGAGAAGGAAGCCCTGCTGTTTTGTCAGGACAAGGTCCAGCAGCGCAAACTGGACATGAAGCTGGTCCGCGCCGAATACCTCTACGACGGGTCGAAAATCATTTTCTACTTTACGGCTGACGGCCGCATCGATTTTCGTGAATTGGTTCGCGACCTGGCCCAACATTTCCGAACCAGAATCGAAATGCGCCAGATCGGCGTTCGCGATGAAGCCAAGCTGGTCGGGGGACTCGGTATCTGTGGCCGGGAACTGTGCTGTTGCAGTCATCTGCGTGAATTTGCCCCGGTGTCGGTCAAAATGGCCAAAGCTCAGGGGCTGGCCCTCAACCCCACCAAGATCTCCGGTCAGTGCGGCCGGTTGCTGTGCTGTCTGGCCTATGAATACGAAACCTACAACGAACTGAAGAAAAATCTGCCGAAGTGCGGCAAGAAGCTGCAGCTTAAAGACGGTAAGGCTGAGGTTATCGCCCTCGATATTTTGGCCCAGAAGGTTACTCTGGTCTGCCATGACGGGGAGCGTTGCCAGAAGCATATCAAAGAGCTGCAACAGGAAATCGACAATCAGGCTGCAGCACCGCCGGCACAGGAAACCGAGCCCAAGGCCCCCAAAGAAGAGAGCGGCAAAACGGCCCCGGAATCCCCCCCGGGTAAAAAACCGGGACGCAGCCAGCGACGCGCCAAACCGCAAGGCCGCCCGGCCCCGGTGCAGAAGAAAACCACGGAAAGCCGTGACAGCGCCCCGGTTCAACCTCCGAGCAGTAGCAGTAGCAATAACAGCACTCCGGCTGAACAGGATGCTCAAGGCAAGCCCCAACGACGGCGCAGAAGACCCCGACGGCGTTCGAACCGCCCCAAAAATCCTGAAACCAAGTCATGAAATGACATGTAATTTTTTTCGTCTTCGCGATGGGAGTAAATAATGGAAAAAACCTTTTACGTCACGACACCTATTTATTATGTCAATGATGTTCCGCATATCGGCCACGCCTACACGACTTTGGCCTGCGACGTGCTGGCCCGCTACAAACGGGCGCGCGGTTATCAGGTTGCATTTCTGACCGGTACCGATGAGCATGGGCAAAAAGTTGAAACCGCCGCCAAAGCCAACGGGGAGACCCCCCTTGAACTTGCCGACCGGGTGGTTAAACGCTTCCAGGCCCTGTGGAAAAAACTCAACATCTCCCATACCGATTTTATCCGTACCACCCAGGAACGCCACAAGCATACGGTCCAGGAGCAGTTCAAAGCTATTGAAGCCAAGGGAGACATCTACCTTGGGGAATATGAGGACTGGTACTGCACTCCCTGTGAAACCTTCTGGACCGAAACCCAGCTGCTCGACGGCAACTGCCCGGACTGTGGTCGGCCGACCACCAAGCTCAAGGAAGAGTCCTACTTCTTTCGCATGAGCAAATACCAGGATCAGCTCCTCGAATATATCGGGAACAACCCGGACTTTATTCAGCCGAAATCACGCCGCAACGAAATCCTCAGCTTTGTCCGGGAAGGCCTGCGTGATCTGTCCATTTCCCGGACCTCCTTTTCCTGGGGAATCCCGGCTCCAGGTAATGATAAACACGTCATCTATGTCTGGTTTGACGCCCTGACCAACTATATTTCCGCCCTCGGTTACCCGGAGGACAAAGACGGCAATTTCGAAACATTCTGGCCGGCGGTTCATGTGATCGGCAAAGACATTCTGCGCTTTCATGCCGTTTACTGGCCGACCTTCCTGATGGCCGCGGGCCTGCCGTTGCCAAAGAAAGTTTTCGCTCACGGCTGGTGGACCGTGGAGGGGCAGAAAATGAGCAAGAGCCTGCGCAATGTGGTCGAGCCAAATATGCTGGTCGACAAATACGGCGTCGACGCCATCAGGTACTTCCTGCTCCGCGAGGTTCCCTTCGGACTGGACGGCGATTTTTCCCACAGCGCTCTGATCCATCGCATCAACTCCGACCTGGCGAACGACCTGGGCAACCTGGTCAGCCGCTCAACGGCCATGCTTGGCAAATATTTTGCCGGGGAATTGCCGGAACCGGGGGCACGCCTCGAAATCGATGAAAAACTGATCGAGCTATTTGCCGCCAACCTGACTAAAATTGATGAACAGCTTGAAGATATGGCCTTCAACAAGGCGTTGATGAGCATCTGGGAGCTGATTTCAGCCGGCAATAAATACATTGATGAAACCGCCCCCTGGACCCTGGCCAAAGACCCTCAGCAGCGTGAGCGCCTGGCAACGGTGATGTACAACCTGTTGGAATCCTTGCGCCTGATCGCCCTGATCGTGGCACCCTTCATGCCCGAAACCGGCGCCAAGATCAGCTCCCTGCTTGGTGCTGACGGAACCAACCTGGCCCTGGACGGACAGGATCAGTGGGGTGGACTGAAACCCGGCACCACCATTGAAAAAGCCGCGCCTCTTTTCCCGCGGATAGAAACCGAGTAATATTAGAGCTATCACTTGCATGGTTCTTGCGGGGCGCACTACAGCGCCCCGATTTTTTGGAGCAAAAAAATGACCGAACAACATCCTTTGCTGGTCGACAGCCACGCTCACCTTGACCACAGTCAGTTCGCGACTGACTGCGACGAGGTCATCAGCAGAGCCACAGCCGACGGTATCAGCCACATTTTGAGTATCGGCTGCGACCTGGCAAGCTCGGAAAAAAATGTCGCCCTGGCCGAACAATATGACCACATTTATGCAGCCGTCGGCATTCACCCCCATGATGCCGCCGGACTTGATGCCGCAGCCCTGGAGCGCCTGCGGGAACTGCTCCAGCATCCCAAAGTCGTCGCCCTCGGCGAAATCGGTCTGGACTATTTCCGTGATCACTGCCCCCAGGATATTCAACGTGAAGCGTTTCGGCAGCAGATCCGACTGGCGAAGGAAGCCGGGAAACCGATCATTGTCCATGACCGGGACGCCCATGATGAGGTGCTGCAGATCCTTGAAGAAGAGCAGGCGGCCAGTGTCGGCGGGGTGTTGCATTGCTTCAGCGGCGATTTGGCAATGGCCAGACGCTGTATCGAACTGGGCTTTTATTTGTCCTTTACCGGAACCATCACTTACCCGAAGAACGAAGAGATTCGTCAGGTCGTCAGCGGTATCAGCATCGATCGTATGTTGGTCGAAACCGATTGCCCCTACCTGAGCCCCCAGCAATTTCGCGGCCGCCGCAACGAACCGGCGTATGTCCGGTTGACCGCAGAGAAAATTGCGGCGATCAAGGGCTTAACTCTGGAAGACGTGGCCCGCATCACCAGTCGCAATTGTTACGACCTGTTCGGCATCGGCGTGATCGATCAGAGCCACAAAATCGCCTATAAAATCCGCGATTCTCTCTACCTTAATATCACCAACCGCTGCACCAACAGCTGTATCTTCTGTACCAAGTTCCGGGACTTCATCGTTAAAGGTCATGAACTCAAGCTCGACCATGAACCCTCCGCCGAGGAGGTCATCGCCGCCATCGGCGACCCAAAACACTATTCCGAGGTTGTTTTCTGCGGTTACGGGGAACCGCTGTTACGCCTGGAGCTGATCAAAACCATTGCTGCCTGGTTGAAAAAGCAGGGGATTAAGGTAAGAATTAACACTGACGGCCAGGCCAACCTTGTTTACGGGCGCAATATTTTACCGGAGCTGGCAGGGCTGATCGATTCCGTTTCCGTTTCCTTGAATGCCCCGGACGAAGCCACCTACCAGAGCCTGTGCCAATCCAGCTATGGCAGCAAAAGCTATGCCGCCGTCAAGGATTTTTTGCGCCAGGCCGCGCAGGTCATCCCTGAAGTCACGGCCAGCGCCGTCAGCTATCCTGGGGTCGACATGGAGGCCTGTAGCCGGGTGGCGCAAGAGCTGGGTGTGGATTTCCGGGCTCGCGAGTATAATGAAGTCGGTTAAGAGGCTGGCACAAAGGACAACCCAGAGCAGGTGCATATTCGCTGAGAGCAGGCTTGTTTTCGGACCTGATGGCGTTAACAACTGAACAATTTGTCATTACTTTTACCGGCCCGATGATGGGCTTTACCGGCGCGTTCCAAACCGCCGGCCAAGGAGGAACCGCATGTCCAGATATGATTATGACCTCTTTGTCATCGGCGCGGGGTCCGGCGGTATCAGAGCCGCACGGATGGCCGCCGCCACCGGCATCAAAGTCACCGTCGCCGAACAGGCCAGGACGGGCGGCACCTGTGTCAATCTCGGCTGCGTTCCAAAAAAACTGTATGTCCATGCAACCGAATACGGCGCCGCTTTTTCGGCAGCGACCGGGTTTGGCTGGCAAGCGACAACTCCGGCGTTCGATTGGGCAACCCTGCGTGACAACAAATCTGCCCTGCTCAGCACCTCCAATCAGGCCATGGAAAACATGCTCGCCAAGTCGGGAGCAGAGCTGATTCGTGGTCGGGCGCGGGTGCAAACAGCGCATAGCGTTGAGATCGCCGGGACCAGTTGCAGCGCTGCACGGATCCTCATCGCTACCGGCAGTCATCCCGTTTTCCCCGCCATTCCGGGGCGCGAGCATCTGCTCTCGTCCGACCAGATCTTCGATCTCGAACGGCTCCCGGAGCGCATCCTGATTATCGGCGGCGGCTATATTGCCAGTGAATTTGCCGGCATTTTCAACGGCTTGGGAGTCAAGGTCTGCCAGCTCTACCGGGGTGACCTGTTCCTGCGCGGATTTGATACCGAGATCAGGGAGTTCGTGGCCGGGCATATGCGCAGAAAAGGGATTGATCTACGCTTTAACTGTGATGTTGAGAAAGTTGAAAAAGAACCGGACGGAAGCTATACCGCCACCCTCAATGACGGCTCTTTGCTGACCACTGATCTGGTCCTGGCCGCAACCGGCCGCCGCCCCAACACCAGTGAGCTGGGGTTGGAGCAGGTCGGGGTGGAGTTGACTGCTGCCGGCGCCGTCAAGGTCGACGATTTTTATCAAACTTCGATCCCTTCCATCTTTGCCCTCGGCGACGTGATCGACCGGATGCAATTGACCCCGGTTGCCTTGGCCGAAGCCATGACCCTGGTCAAGCACCTCTACCAGGGGGGCGCGACCCCGCTGTCGTATCAACTGATCCCCACCGCGGTCTTCAGCAACCCGCCCTTCAGCAGTGTCGGTTTGAGTGAGGAAGAGGCATGCCAGCGCTACCCGCAGGTGGATATCTACACAACCGAGTTTCGCGCCCTGAAACATGCCTTAAGCGGCAGCGGTGATCGCATCCTGATCAAACTTATTGTTGAGCGCAACAGTGACCGGGTCATCGGTGCGCATATGGCGGGTGAAGGTGCAGCGGAAATCATTCAAGGGGTGGCGGTTGCACTGAAAGCGGGAGCCACCAAGGCGATCTTCGATCAAACCGTCGGCATCCATCCGACCAGTGCGGAAGAATTTGTCACCTTACGGACCATGACCCGCAGTCATAACCGCTGAGCGACACGCATGCCGGTAGTCTCAGACGCTACCGGCTATTTGCCAAACAGCTTGTTCAGAGTTTTGTCGAGCATCTTTTTAACGGATTCCTGATCCGACGGCGCTGACGAAGGATTATCTGCCTCCGCTTTGCCTGCAGCATCCTGGCTGACCCGGTTCATCATCAGCTTTTCAATGGCAGCGGTATCCGGTCCGATCTCCGGTTGCGTCAAAGAACCCAGCAGCCTGACCGGAATGATCCCCCAACCCCGCTCATCGCTGAAAACTTTCATAAACGGGCCGGAAGCTCCCATCCGGCCGGCCAGCTCCGGCGCCAGCCGAACCTCCAGGTTCATATTCAGACGCCCGTCGCTGCCGACACTGCCTATCGGCGCCAGTCTGGCCTGGGAACCGGTGAGGAGTCCATTCACCCGAACCAGACCATCGCGCACATCATAAGCGGCGGAAAAATCCTCAAAATTCAAGTTATGGAGTTCATCAACACCAAGAAACACGGCCAATGAATCGATCACGGGAAACCCCTTGATCAGCCCCTGCTGTAAAGAAAACTCTCCTTTGGACTGAAAACGATCCAGCCAGGGTTGTGCTGAAGCACCACTTCCCCGAAAACTGCTGCGCCACTGCAAGCGGCCCGCCAGGGTTGCGCCCGGATCCGGTAACAATCCCGCCGCCAAAACAGCAGCGTCCACATCCGTGAGATCCAGCTGTCCCTGGTAAACAAAGCCGCGCACCCCAAGATCCACCTCGGCATCCGCCAGCACTCTCCCTTGCTCCATCACTCCGCGCAATCGGTCCAGCCGCAGCCTATTGTCACTGAGATTCACATCCGCCGTGACCTGTTCAATGATCAACTGTTTGAAGCGGGCTTTACGAACCGTTAAATTACCGTGCAGATCCAGAGGGAGGGCAAAAGGCCCGAGCCCCTCGGCAGAACCGGAAGAGCTCTCCTCCCCTGCGGATAGGGGAGAAGCTGTTGAATCGGTTGCAACCAGTTCATTCAGGTTCAACTCTTCGGCAGACAGCGAAAAGGTTCCCTGCAGCACTCCGTCGGGTTGGCGGGTTGCCTGCAGGTTTAACAGTGCCTGCTGATTGCCATAAGACAACATCAGATTCTGGGCCGTGACCGCAGCATCGGCATAGGACAGAGCACCACTGACCCCGCCGCGCATGTCCTTGACACTGGCCTGAACCCCGTTCAAAGTCAACTGAGCCGACTTAAGCAGTCCGCTCCCCTGCCCCAGCGTTCCAACCAGCTGTGCCCGACCGCTGATACTGCCGGCGAAGCTGTACTTGCGATAGTTTCTGATCAGCTTGTCAGGAAGGCTTTGCATGGCCTGGCGCAGATCAAGCTGATCAAAAATGACCGCCAGATCCATCTTCGTTTCCTGCGCCGCAAAATCCAACCGCCCTTCCATGCCCACCCCCATATCATTGAAATTGACCAGCAGCGTGGAAAGATCGAGCTGTTGCCTCATGAAATCATAGATCAGGGAATAGTCGCTGGTTAAATGAACTTTTTGCAGGGACGTGCCGCTGGGAAGGGTCAGATCAAGATCAGCAAGGGTCAGTTTGCCTTTGGAGCTGAGCAGTTCGGGCTGAAGATCGACTTCAAGATTCAGGGACACTCTCCCCGAACCGACTTTAGCTGGCAGCAGGTCCCGGTAATAGGGAGAAAACGGGACCATGTCCAGATCCGCCAAGTGAACCAGAAAATCACCGCTGGTGTGCGTTATATCGTAGTGCCCGGACAGATCGAGCCGGGCGCCGTTGAGGACCACCGACAGGTCGAGGGGAAAGGCCTGGTCGGGAGCAATCTCCCGAGCATGAATATTCAGTTGCTGTAAAGCAAAGCGATAGGGAACGTTGGGGCTTTTGAATTTATCGGTATAAGTTAAGGAACCGTTTTTAACACTGACCTCATGCACAAACAAGCTGAAGATATCACTCACCAGAGCCCGCGCCGCTTGCGGGTATTGCCCGCGATCACTCCGGTTCTTTTTAAGCAGGTCGGAAAAATTGTAGCTCCCGTCGGTAAACCTGCTGACATCGATCACCGGCTCATCGAGCATCACCTGGTCGACCACGATACGACCTCTAAGTAGCGGGAAGAAACGGTAACTTAATTTGGCATTTTTGATGGTGATGAAATCTTCTTTGCTGTTCTGCTTTTTGACCCTCAGGTCCGCGACCGATATGCCCGAGAAAAAGCCGATCTGAATATCCCCGAAAGCAACCTGCCGGTCCAGGGTGTCTTCAACCAGCGGCACCAGCAAGCTCCGGACCTTGTCCGGCGTGACCTGGGTCTGGGCATAGATCAACACACCGGCAAGCCCCAGAATGAGGATCCCCAGAAACAAGCCGATTTTTGCCGCAAGGGACATGCTGCCTCCACAAGCTCAAGCCTAAAAACGGGCTTAGCATCACAATTTCACTGAATACAGGAGCTAAGTATATAAAAATTTTATTGAGAATTGAAATGCCTAATCACAAATATTAACCATTTTCCAACAGAATACATGATCTGGTACGCGAGACGGTTATATCTTCAACATTTTGAAATTATTAAATTTTTGAATCCCTAAAAGAATGATTTTTTTAATATTAGAATAATTTACATTTTAAAGAAGAGCCGTTATTATGCCAAATATTAACAATATCCAATCATAGGAGTAGCAATTATGCGGAAAAACACAAACTCGCTCCTGCTTGACATCGGTTGGTGTGAATGGGTTTCGTTCCCGGCCTTGAAGATTCCGGCGATAGAAGCCCAGGTTGTTATGGATTCCAAACAGTCGATCCTGAATATCTTCGATTTTTCAACCTTCAAGGAAGGCGAAGATCTGATTATCAGCTTTGGAGTTCATCCGATTCAGAACAACACCGATGTTGAAATCTACTCGGTCATGCCGGTGAAAACCAGACGGCTGGTATCGTTTGAAGACGGGAGCAGAGAATGGTGCTATGTCATTGAAACCGAAATGCGGATCGGTTCATTGAAAAAAAATATCGACCTGACCCTGGTCAATCGTGAAGACACAACCTTCCGGTTGCATCTCGCCTCACAGACCATCAAAAGCCTGGTCAGGGTCAATCCGAAAAAAAGCTACCTGACCGGTCAAATTCTGAAAGGTTTTTCCCCGTCCATGGCATAACCGTTCGTCTCACCAATAAATGAAAACTCCGGAAAAAAATTTACTCTGAAAATTCGTGCCAGGCTTCGGCCAGCGGAAAATACAACGCGGCCCGGATCGGACATTGTTCGTGACGGGCCGCATATAACTTGACGTAGATTTCCAGCTGCGCACGATAGCGCTCGGCCTCACGCCGTATAAAGGCGGAAAGACTCTCTCCGGAACGGGGAACACTGGTCTTATAATCGATAATCCAGCGTTGCCCATCAGCAATAAATGTCCGATCAATGATGGCATGGACCAGCTTGCCGTCTACCAGGCCGCTGAGCGGCTGTTCACAGGCGTGCTCCCGGTGGCTGGCCAGCACCCAGCGCCCTCGCTCACTTCCCAGGGCCGCCTCAACGGCACGGCACACTCTGGCGACACTATCGTCAAGATCACTGGCAGCAACCCCAAGACCGCGCAGCATCAGGGCAATCTGCCGGGTCCGCTGAGCAGGCTCGGCCTCGTCCCAGAGAACACTCCCCTGGCGGGCAAGCTGTTCCAGGTACATGTGGACCAGAGTGCCGACATGCCGCTGAGTCGGACTTTCCCACCCACTGAACACGCTCTCGCCGGACTCCTTGGCCTCTTCCGAAGCGGTTCCTGCTGTTGCCGTCAAAGCCAGGCTGACCGTCTCCATGGCCGGCAATGTCCAATTCCCGGACAGACGCTGCAACAGTGGCGGTGAAAAACTGTCCGCCACTGCTTCCGGCGGAGCTTCGCAACCAACGAAGTCGGCTTCGGCAACCGGCCAAAGGGTTTCCAGTAGAGTCCCCTTGGCCGGGGTCAGCGTGCCCGTTGAACGGTTTTCATTGACGTGCCCCAGCAGGTGCAGGTGGCGGATTGCCCGGGTGGTGGCAACATAAAGCAGCCGCGCGGTTTCCAGGTTTTCCCGTTCCAGTTCAAACTCGGCAATCAGCTGGTAAAGGGGGTCATTATCCTGCTCCCCATAGGCGGCCACCGGAGCCAGCAGCAGCCCCAGTTCAGGATGTTCCAGCCAGCGGAGTAAAGGCTTACTGCCACGCTGCGGTGAGCGGCCCAATCCCGGCAGGATCACGGTATCAAATTCCAGGCCTTTGGCCTTGTGGATGGTCATGATCTGCAACTTGCAGTCAGTGACCTCCGGAGCGGAAAAAATGCTCTTCAACCCCTGCTCCAGCAAAGCGAAATCGCTGACATCTCCCCCCTCATCCAACTTTTCCAGGAGGTCGAAAACCAGCTGGGCATCGGCAATCCCGTCCGCATCGTAGCAGGCGGCTCCACCCACCCCCAGCCAGCACTTTTCGACCAGTTGCCGCAGCGGCAGACGACCGCGTGAATTATGAGCCTGTTCAAGCAGTGGCCAGACCCGGGCCAGCCGTGCCCGCCCATCCGCAGAGAGTCGCTGCCGGCGCTCCGGGTCTGCCAGCAGAGTCGGCAGAGTGGTGCTGCGCAAATCGGCAACCAGCGCATGCAGGTCATGCAGGGTCAGCCCGCACCAGGGCGCGCGCAGAACGGCCAGCCAGCTGAGCCGGTCACCACGATGCAGCAACGCCTTGGTCAGATGAACCAGATCAAGGGCGGCCGGCCGCGCCCCCAGCACCTCGATATCCCGGGCCTGATAAGGCATTCTCAAGCGTCGCAACAGGGGCAGGATCTGCTGCAGATGGCTGCGGCTGCGTACCAGGACGGCAATACTCTGTTCCGGGTCAGCGGCCTGCGCCTGCTGAATCAGCTCGATGACCTTTTCGGCCTCTGCCTGGTCGTTGCGGCCGATCGCCGGGTGAATGGTGCAGGCTGCGCCCGGCAGAGCCGGTTTAACGGCCACGGCTTCGGCCATGGGCACCGCGCCGGTCACCACCTCGGTCTGGGTCGGAAAGATGGCTTTGAAGCTGGTATTATTCCAGTCCACGATCCCTTGCTGAGAGCGGAAATTGCAGCTCAGCCGTAACGGCTGCAAAGGCATCATGAGATCCCCGAAGCTTCCTTTGAAGGTCTCCAGAAACAGCCCGACTTCGGCTTCCCGAAACAGGTAAATGGACTGCATCGGATCGCCGACCAGGAACAGGGTTCGCCCGTCCCCGGCCATCCACCCCGAAGTCAGGGTACTCAACAGCTGATACTGCAGGCGGGACGTGTCCTGAAATTCATCGACCAGGATATGCTGCAGGTCCTGATCGATCTGCAGCAGCAGATCGCTCGGGTCATCCGCCAGCCCCAGCGCCTGATTCGCTTTCAAGGCGATTTCGGAAAAATCGGCCTGGCCTTTGTTTTTGAACACCTGCCACAAATCCACCAGCAGCACCGGTAGCAGTTGAATGACCGCCTCCAGGACTCGCCATTGTTCAACACTGTAACCCCCGGCCGGCAGCCCCCGGACCTGCTGCAGCGCATGGATAAATTGATCCTGGCCACTGAGCTCGCGAAGCAATTCCAGCATCCGCTCTTTGGCGGCCTGGTGCGCTTTCCCGGCCGGAAAACCGTTGTTCTTGGTCACCGTCTTTCTCAGTTCACCGGCGGCGGTAAGTAGAAAATTGCCGATGGCGATCCACTCCTTAAGGTTGGCGGCAGCAAAGCCGGGCAGCGCGCCGGCCTGGCTAAATCTGCCCAGCGGCGTATCTGGCAGGTTGCCCGCAGCAAAACGCAGACAGTCGAGCAACGCGTCTTGCTGAGCGCTGGGCAGCAACCGATGCAGCCGGTCCAGTTTCTGTTCATAAAGAGCATCCAGGGCCTGCTGCAGCTGGCGATGGGACGTTTCCACATCGGCCCGCAGATAACGCAGCCATTGATCGCGGCGCCGCAACAGATCGACCAGCAGGCGCTGGACCAGCGGCACCTGGTTGTCCAGATGGCGCAACAGAACGGTCAGCTGCTGGTGGCCGGGGGCACCACTTTCGAGGCCGCTGAGCACCTTTTCCACCGTCTGCAGATAAAGGGAATCAGCGTCATCGGCCATTTCCGGCAAACTGCCGAAACGGGACATCCAGGGCATCTTCCGGACCAGCGATGCATTAAAACTGTCAATGGTTTGAATGGCCAGTTGGGCCGGGTTTTTGAGCAGGGCATCTCCCTGTTTGGCCAAAGCGCCCCGGGCCAACCGCCAGGTCAGAGCTTCATGGGCCGTTTCCGGTTCCGGGGCATGGGCCGCGTTGTTCAAGGCCCCCAACAGGCGATGGCGCATTTCAGCGGCCGCCTTATTGGTGAAGGTAATGGCCAGAATCTGCTGGGGCCGGTCAACCTGGCCGAGCAAGGCCAGCAACCGCTGGATCAGCAGTTCGGTTTTGCCGGATCCGGCCGGCGCCTGGACAATACAGGAACGGGATATATCAATGGCAGCGGCGCGCTTCTCGGCATCAGCAATCATCAGCAACTCCGGCCTCGGCTAAGGCTTCGCGAATCCGGCACAGCCCGGGCAGATCGCAATAAAGACAACTGCTCTGCGGGTCAAACGGTCTGACCGCGGCTTCCCCGGCGACAAAATCGGTGGCCAGCTGCCGGATCTGCTGCTGCCAGAACACCAATAATTGGTTCCAATCGGCAATGCCGAGATCTTCGCACTGGCTGAAGGTACTCAGTTCCCGCACCCTGCCGAGCAGGCCTTTCTCCCGGACCACCCCCAGCAAACGACAATGGCCTTTGCGCACCTGGGCGAAGACAATCCCGTCGGCTGGCGCATCCTGTTGGGCAACCGCATATATGGGCAGCTGCGGTTCCACCAACGGGGCACTGACAAAATCATCGGCGCGCAGCTGGCTGCCGGTTTTGTAATCAATGACGATTCGATAGCCGTCGGCCAGTTCGTCGACCCGGTCGATCTGCATGCTGATTTCCAGCGGGCCCAACTGCTCGACATGCGGATGTTCCAGTTCCACGACGCGGAATGAATCCCTCTTCATTTCGACCTCTTCCAGCCATTCCACCACCAGGGCCGTCACCCGCTCCTGCTCCAGAGCCAGCATGGTATTTCCCGGCGCCGGTCTTTGCGCAAAAAAGGTCGCCAGAGCTTCGGCCACCTGCTCCGCGGCCAAGGTTTGCACTTCCGGCGCGGATAAACGAATCAGCTGGTCATGATCCTGCAGCCGGGTCCAGATGCGTTCCAGAGCGATATGGATCAGGTCGCCACGTACCATGGGTGAGATACCGGCGACGGCCTCATCAAATTCCCGGGCACACAACCGATGATGAACGAAAGCACGGAACGGACAATGGGCCTGGTCCTTCAACAGACCGGTGCCGCCTTCCACCCGCCGCTGCTCCAAAGCCGGACCACGCTGATCAGCCACTGTTTCCAGCGCCTGCCTGTTCTGCTGGGCCAGATGAACAGGATCGCGGGGCTCGGCCAGTTCCGGTTCACCGCTCACGGCGGCGGCCGGGATCAACGGACTTTCCCTAAGCTGGGTATCCCCATCTGAACAGGGATAGCTGAACACCACCCGCTCCGCGGCGGCGGCCAGCCGCGCCATGACCTGCTCGGCATAGGCCAGCTCACGCTCAGCATTAGCATGGGGCATGCGCTCCTGAACCTGCAGCTGATAAGGGATAAACGGGTTGGGTTGCGGGGGCGCAGGCAGTACGGTCTCCCCAAGTCCCATGACCCACAGGTGGTCGAACTGCAATCCGGTCGACTCCAGCAACCCGATCACCTGAACCGGCCCGGTGGGACTTTCCACCTGGAACTCGCAATCGCGGGCCAGGCGACGCACCAAACCGAGGGCCTGGGCACGCCCGACCGGGGCGTGCAGCGCATCGAGGTGCGGCAGCATGAGCAGGACATTCTCCTGGAACGAGCTAAGCGCCTGATATTCCCGGCTGGAGAGAGTTCGCTCTCCCGGCCAGCCGCAGGCATGCAACTGACCGGCGAAAAGTTCGGCCCAAATTCCGGGAAGACGCTGACCGCTTTCCGCGCTGAACGCTTCCAGCTGTTGTAGAATGGCAACCAGCTCGGCAAGGCCCGGACGATTTTCGGCCAGGGCGCGCATCTTTGCTACGCTAATGGTCTGCTGCCCGAAACCACGCAGAGTCACATCAAAGCGGGTCCGGGCATCCGCTTCCCGGTGCGCCCCGCCCAGAAAAGGTGATCGGAGCAGGGTTGAGGCCTGTTGAATGGTCAGGATCCGGGGCAGGGATAACAGTTCCAGGCCGGCATGGATCACTCCCTGTTCCGCCAGGGGACCACCCAGCGAAAGGCTGAAAATCGCCTCATCCTCCGCCAGCTGGACCGCCCCGACCGGATCGATCTGGGCGGCGAAAAACCGTTCGATCCGGCTGCGACGCCTGCTCAAATCCGGCACCACGACACCGATTGAGGTTGCCCCCTGCTCCAGCAGCAACCGCGCCCAGCGGGCAGCGGACTCAATTTCGTGGTCACTGTCCTTGGCGGCAAAACGCAGCATAGAAACGGCCGGTTTATTGGCCAGGGAAACTTCTTCACAGTGTTTTCCCATGGCCCGAAACTGCGCCTGCAAACGCTCCAGCCCCGGCGAAAGCTGGTCGAAGCCGACGAGCAGAATCCGCTCCGGCACAACCAGCCGGCCGCTATCCAGCGCACTGGCGACCAGGCGCGGCAGATCGCTCTGATCCAGCCATTGCTGCTCAGCGGCCAGACTCCGATAGCGGCGGCACCAGTCCTGGAAGATAAGCTGATCTTCAGTCAGCGGCTGCCCCTCCAGGGACAGTTCATACTCATTGAGCAGCTGGTACGCCTGGAGGGCTTTTTCCGCGGTCTTGGCGACCTGGAGTAGTTCCAGTTCCACCGTCCGCGAGCTGCTCTCGACCAATTGTTCCCAGAGATAGAGCTGTTGCTGCGGGTTCAGCAGCCGCCAGGATTCCCCCAGCTCGTTCAGGCAGTTGAGCAGCCAGCCCTGATAACTGTTCAACTGAGGGGTATCCCAGACCAGCTTCCCGGCAGCCAGCATCTGCTGGTCAAAGCAGCCGCGCAAATACCTGAACAGGCGTTTGTTGGCGGTCAGCACCAAGTCGCCATCGGCCAAAGCGGTAATGATCTCGCTATAACTCTCAGTCATCTGCAACTCTCATCAGCACGGCACCCCGCCCCCTTCACTGGACAACCCGGCCGCAACCGACCGGATGGATGGAACTGCCGCTGCGTTCCTGGCGCACATCGATCCGCAGGGGAATCTGTTCTTTCAACTCCGCGACATGGGAAATAATGCCAATCATCCGCCCGCCGGTCTGCAAATCGACCAGGGTGCGGATAGCCAGCTCCAGGGATTCGGGGTCGAGACTGCCGAACCCTTCATCGATGAACAGCGTATCCAGGTGCACCCCGCCGGCATAGGTCTGAACGATATCGGACAGGCCCAGGGCCAGGGCCAGAGCGGCCATAAAACTTTCCCCCCCGGACAAGGTTGCGACCGGTCGTGTTTTGCCGGTATAGGCGTCATCCACCAGCAGATCGAGGCCGGAGGCCTTGTTCCCCTTGGCCCGATCCTCCTTGCGCAGCAACCGGTAGCGGCCCCTGCTCA
Organism: Pelobacter seleniigenes DSM 18267; assembly: GCF_000711225.1. Taxonomy (NCBI): domain Bacteria; kingdom Pseudomonadati; phylum Thermodesulfobacteriota; class Desulfuromonadia; order Desulfuromonadales; family Desulfuromonadaceae; genus Pelobacter; species Pelobacter seleniigenes. The sequence continues at coordinate 497,036 of NZ_JOMG01000004.1, read as the reverse complement.
TCACCTCAAGGCGGCGGCTGGCATCCAGCAGCACATCGTCCAGCAGGACACTGAGGACAAAACGCTGCAAGCTGATTTTCAAACCGGTCTGGCCGTTGGCAACATCACTCAAGGTTCCGACCGTGGCATAGCGGGCATCGAGTTCAGCAAGCCGGGCCAGGTTGGCGGTCAGCTTCTTCTTGCTTGCCAGCAGCACCTGTAACCTGCCATCAAGAGCCTGCCAGTGCTGTTCCGCAGCCGCTTTTTCCTGCCGGGCCAGTTCCAGCCTCTCTTCATAACCGCTGAGCTGCGGTTGCTGCTGTCCGGCACATTTTTTCTGCAGTTGATTCAGGGCGCCGGTCAAGGCCTGACTGCTGCCATCAAATTCGGCAATCCCCTCCTGCAGCGCCGTTAATTCCGCATCAGCCAGCAAAGCCGCCCGGAACTCTTTCTCGCTGGCAAAAGGACTGTCCGCCAGTTCTTTGCGACAGGCCAGCTCAGCCCGGGTCAACTCCTGGCGCAAGGCCTGCTGTTGCTGTTCAATCTCACGGTTGGCGGCCTGGGCCGCTTCCAGTTCCCCCTGCGCCGAGGTAAAAGCGGCATTCAGTTCGAACAGTTCCCGTTCAAGTTGCCCGACCGTGGTCCTCAGGGCACTGATTTCAGCCGCAAGTCCGGCCGGCTCACGCTGCGCTTCCGGCAGGTCCTGGCAGAGCAGCTCCTGCTCGCGGAGCAAACCGGCCAACTCTTCCTTACGACTCGCCAGGCGCGTGGCCAGTTGTTCCGCGGCCAACGCTTTCCCGCTGGCGAGCTCAGCGGCGGGATATCCCTGCAGTTGTCGACCCAGCTGCTTCAGTTCAGCGTCCACTGCCTGGGGAGAAACCCCTGCCTCGCCCAGCCGACTCAACAGGTCCTCATGCCCTGCAGCCGCCTGGGCCGCTTCCGCTTTGCGATTGCGATAACGATCGCGGGCCTCTTCCAAATCGGAAAATATTTTGGCCAGGGCCACGCGCGATTTTTCCAGGGCATGAAAGTCGGGCAACGCCTCCGCAGACCGCGCCGGAGTCGGGTGGTCCAGGCTGCCGCAGACCGGACAGGGTTGATTCTCGCGCAGCTCCTGCGCCAGAATAGCGGCCTGTCCCTGGTGCCAGGAAAGCTCCAGTTTCTTATTGTTATTCAGGCTGTTATCATAGCTTTGTTTAAGCTGCTTCCCCGTCTGTTCAGCATCTTCAAGCTGAACTTTAAGTTTGTCCAGCAAGGCTTTCTGGCGGACGATATTTTGCAGCAGTTGCTGCTGCTCACTGACCGCTTTATACCGCACCAGCAGTTGATCAAGATCAGCCTGGCCAGTCACCGTCCTGACCCGTGCGGCAACTTCGGTCAACCTGACAACCTGCTGCTGGCGGGCTTCCAGCAGATGAAGCTGCTGTTTCTGGCCATCGATCTTTCGGCTGAGCTCGGCACTCCCCTGCTGGGCTTTTGCAGCGTCGGCCAATTTGCCTTGGGCCGCGCTCAGGGCGCTGCGACTTTGTTCAAGACGCTGTTCCACCCGCTGCAGTTCCGTCACACAGCGCTCCTGTTCACGAAACCAGGGGGCCAGTTTCTGCGCCTGTCCGGCAGCCTTGAGGCGCAGCCGGTCCTGATCAATGGCAGGGTGCCGTAACTGCAGTTGTTCCAGGTCTCGTTGCGCCGCAGCCAGCTGCTCAAAATCGCGGAGCAGATTTTGCGCCTGGTCGAGATCCTTATGCGCCTGCAGCAATGCGGCATCCTGTTGCTGCTTAGCGATCAGTGCTGCAGCCACCTCCGGCTGCAGTGCGGTGCTTTCCCGATCGAGTTCCTCGGCCGACTCGATCTCCGCCGCTTCGAACAGGCCCCGTTGAAACTGCAGTAGGGCATCGCGTTCGCGCCGAATCTCCGCAGCTTTTTCCTTGAGCCGTTCTTCCAGTTTTTTATAGATGCCGGTTTGAAACAACTGACTGAAAATCTTCTCCCGCTCGGCCGATTCAGCCAAGAGCAGCTGCCGGAATTTCCCCTGCGGCAGGACCATAACCTGGCGGAATTGATCGACGGACAAACCGGTCAGAATTTCTATTTCCCGGGTCGCTTCGCTGACCTTGCTCGCCACCAGCAGCTTGTGACTCCCGTCGGGAAGGATCTCGCTGAGGCAGGCTTCCGGTTTCTGTTCGGTGAAGCCATCCCCGCGGGCCTTCGGTCGCAACTGTTCGGGCACGCGGCGGATATGAAAGCGCCGCTGATTGAGCATGAATTCAAAGGACACTTCGCACAGGACATCTGCCGCGGCCAGATCGCAACGCATCTGTGCGCCTTCCCGTTCGTCACCGGTGGTCTTGCCGTAGAGCGCAAAACAGATCGCATCAAGAATCGTCGTTTTGCCGGACCCGGTGGGTCCGTTGATCAGCACCAGCGGATTGTCCCCGAAAACGCTGAAATCGATCTGTTCCAGCCCAGGGAATGGCCCGAAGGCTGCCATGTGTAAACTCAGAGGCCGCATCGGTCAGTGGTCCTCTCGCTGCAGCTGCTCAAGTTCCTGACGAATAATCGCGCTCTGCTCGGCATTCATCGCCACCCCTGTGGTCTGCTCGAAAAAATCTTCGAACATGGTCAGTTCACCCCGTTGCAACTGCTCACGTTGCTGACTGAGCTGCTGCTGACGCTGCAGCAACCCGGGGCGCTCCAGGTGCAGGATATTGGGGTAGACTGTTCTGAGCTTGGCCATGACATCGAGAATCGCTTTGCTGTCGGTCAGGCGGACCTGGAGATAATCGTCCCGCTGCGGATCATTCTGTCCCAGCGCCAGCAACTCGGCAAGCTCTCCTTCCAGAGTCCGCATATCGAGCCGGGCGTTAAGGGCGATCCGCTCTGTGATCAGTTTTCCGTCGGGTTCAAGGTCAACCAGGGTGACGGTTTTACGCTGGCGCTCTTCGGAGAAAGAATATTTCAGTGGCGACCCGGAATAGACGATTTTTCCTTCCTGCCTGCTCTGGGCCCCATGCAGATGGCCAAGAGCGGTATAGGCAAACGGGCTGAATAGCGCCGGGTCGACATATTCAATGCCGCCCAGAGAGAGCGGCCGTTCCGATTCGGAGCCTTCCCCCCCGAGCAGAAAGCAGTGAGCGATCAACACCGTCGGCTGCGCCTCGTCCATATCGGCAACAATCATATTAACCAAATGGGACAAGGCCTCCTGATGACTGCTGACGTCGACCTCATGGGCGAATCGAACCGTGGCCGGATCAACATAGGGAATCGGATAAAAGGCGACGGTCTGACCGGCCTTATCTTGCAGGGTAATCCGCCGGGGTTGCTGCCACAGTTTACCGACCACATGGAACCCGGCGGCGGCCAACTGCCGGGCGCCGAAGGCAAGCCGCTCGGGACCGTCATGATTCCCCGCAATCATGATCAGAGGGACACCCAGTTCCTGGCAGATGGTAGAAACCGTCTGGTCGAGCAGCTCGACCGCCGCGGCCGGCGGCACCGACCGGTCATACAGATCACCGGCCACAATCACCACCTCGACTTCACGTTCGGCAACAATGGTGCAAATCTGGTCCAGAACATGGCGCTGATCGTCCAGCAGGGATTGATTGTAAAATTGGCGGCCAAGATGCCAGTCCGAGGTATGGAGGATGCGCATTTCGCTCCCTTGAAGAAAAAATTGCCTATTGAGGCAACCGCCTGTCGAATGAGTTATAATCTTGCTATGAACCGACGCAGAAAAAATAATTTGCTGCCGTTAGCTGCTACAGCCCTGCTCCTGTTGCTGACCGGCTGTGCCGGAAACAGCTATTGGACTTGGCAACATCCCCAGCAGCAGGCCCCGCAAGAACGTCAGCAGGCGCTGGCGGAATGCCGCGACCTGGCCCGCCAGGAGGCGTTGCAAAGCAGGCATCTCTATTACTTCGATGATCCCTTTTGGGGGGCGCCGTTTTATCGCAACCGCTTTTATCGCCCCTACTCCAGCTGGTATTATCAAGACCACCTGTTTGCGTACCAGCGCGAACTTGATCGCTATACCCGGTTGTGCATGAAAGCCAAAGGCTGGCAATGGGTCCAGGTAACCCCGGAACCGGCCCAGCAGAAACCCATCCAGCCCACCCCTTGAAATAGTCTCATCCACTTGTATTTTTCCCCTGTATTCCATATAGTTAACGGGTAATAGCAACAACTGGCGAGATCTTTTGCAGAGGCAACGTTTCGTGCGTATCGACCATTCTCTCATGCTGACGCTGGACAGTTATCGAAATAGCGAGCCCCAGCGACAGCAGCAAGCACCACCCGACCGCGAGCAGGCGGCCGCGGCGGATGCCTATTCCCATCATGCCGGGTCGGCAGCGGTCATCGACGCGGAGTACGTCGACATCTCGCCGGCAGCGCGCAGCGCCCAGAGCGATTCAACCGAACGAGGCCAGCTGGAAACAGCCCTGCTGCACAAGACCGACGATCTCCCCCCTGCCACCAGCAGTGTCGCCCCCCGCAACAAGCGCAGCGGGTATTATCAGGCCTTGGCCGCAGACATCCCGGCGCCGGGATCGGTGCTGAGTCTTTTTGCCTGAACCCTTACCCCTGCAGACGCTGCATCACCTGTTTCATATCCTGCCAGACCTCCCTTTTCCCGGCCGGATTGCGCAACAGATAAGCGGGATGGAAAGTCGGCATGACGGCAATCCCCCGATATTCTTTCCAGTGCCCGCGCAGGCGGCTGATCGGCTCGGCAGTCTGCAGCAGGGTGTGCGCGGCAAAGCGGCCGAGGGTGATCACCAGGCGCGGCTTGATAATCTCCAGCTGGCGTTGCAGAAACTGTTCGCAGGTGGCGATCTCTCCGGCCTCGGGATCTCTGTTGTGCGGCGGTCGGCATTTAATGACGTTGCAGATGTACACATCCTCGCGCTGCAGGTTCATGGCAAAAAGGATTTTTTCCAGTAACCGGCCCGCTTCACCGACAAACGGATAGCCGCGCTCATCCTCTTCCCGCCCCGGTGCTTCGCCAACCAGGACCAGGTCAGCCTGCGGATTGCCCTGGCCAAAGACGATATTTTTACGTTCCTGGCACAGTGGGCAGAGTTGACACCCCTGCAGGCCAGCCTCAAGCTCCGCCAGCGTTTCCGGGGCTGACACGGCCGTGGCCGTTTTTTTGCCAGCGGATGCCGCGGCTGGTTCTGTAGGCTCAAACGCGGTGACCGTCACAGACTCAAAACCCCACTCCTGCAGTTCCTGCAAAACCGCGCGTCCCTGGCGGATCAAATCATGACATTCGTGATATAATTTATCCGTCATTCAACGTTCCTCTGAGGTTTCGACCCTGATCCGACTGAAGATGTAAATCATGCGTTTTTTTATCCTGTTCATTATTTTGCTGTTGATTCCGGACAGCGCCTTTGCCTGGGGGGCAGGGGTCCATCTGGGCCTCGGCCTGCGGCTGCTGGCCGCACCGGAAGCGCTCCCCCTGGCCTTGCAGTCATTATTGGCAAGTCATTCCATGGATTTTCTCTACGGCTGTATCGCCGCGGATATCACCCTGGGAAAAAAGCACACCCACCACCTGGAACACTGCCATAACTGGCGGGTCGGACGACGCATCCTGGATCAGGCGCAGGAGATCGGTCCGGCAGCGGAAGCCTGTGCTTACGGCTATCTCGCCCATCTTGCCGCGGACACCATCGCCCATAACTACTTTGTTCCCTATAAACTGGCCCTGACCTACAATACCGTCCTGCTTAATCATGCCTACTGGGAAATCAGGGCGGAAAACGGGGTCAAACAAGCCACCTGGGACACGGCCCAGCGACTCGCCAGACAGGATAATCGCGGGCATGACCAGATGCTCAGCAGCGCTCTTTCCGATACGATTTTTTCCTTTAAAACCAACAAGCAGATCTTCAATTCAATGATGATGATCAGCCGTCTGCGCCGCTGGCGAAAATTGATCCATTCCATGGCCAAAAGGTCAAAGTGGGAATTCGACGCCGCCGAGCATGAAGAATATATGGCCATGGGGCTGGCTGCCATCACTAGCATTCTTGCCGATGAGAACAGCCCTTATTGGAATGCGGATCCGACCGGGGATCGCGCTTTGACCGCGGCCCATCTGGTCCGCAAGAACCTGAATCTGCTCTGGCTGGACGGCAAACTGTGCAAGGAGGACTCCGACCTGATTATCCAGGAACTGCACAATCGCTTTAAGATAGCCATTACCGATCCGGACGAGATTCTTCCCCTGTTTACCGTCATTTAACGAGCCGCTGCAGAGCACCCGCCCTGCCTGGGCAGGATGCGCTGGCCTCAAGGCTGACTGGAGAGCCTTCTCAATTTCCAGAGGGTTGCCACACGGTCGAGCAAGCGGTTGGCAACTTCGGCCTTAGGCATCAATTCCAGTTCCTCGACCTGCCCGTCCGCATGCAGAAAGCGGACAATATTGGTATCGACATCAAAACCGGCGCCCTGCCGGGTAATATCATTGGCAACGATCAGATCAAGGTTCTTTTTCTTGAGCTTTTCCGCAGCATGGGCCAGCAGCCGCTCGGTTTCGGCAGCAAAACCGACTAATACCCGGTTGCCTTTCTGCTCACCGATTTCGGCCAGAATGTCCGGATTCCGCTCCAGAGTCAAGGTCAGCTGCTCGGCGTTTTTCTTCATTTTATGGACCGAACGGTCCGCGGAGCGATAATCAGCGACGGCCGCCGCCTTGATGACGACATCGACATTTTCCAGGTGGTTGAAGACCGCCGTGCGCATCTCTTCAGCGGTGAAGACCGGCAGACAGCGCACCCCTTCGGGGACCGCCAGGGTCGAGGGGCCGGCCACCAGCACGACCTGGCCACCACGCCGGCGGGCGGCAGCGGCAATGGCAAAGCCCATTTTGCCGGAAGAATAGTTGGAGATGTAGCGAACCGGGTCGATTTCTTCCCGGGTCGGCCCGGCGGTCACCAGCAGGGTACAACCGAGCAAGTCCTTGGGGGTCAAGACATTGATCGCAGTTTCGAAAATGACCTCCGGGTCAGGCAGCTTCCCCTGCCCTTCCCAGCCGCAGGCCAGTGCTCCGCTGGCCGGTTCCAGCACATGGTAACCATTCTCCACCAGGATCTTTTCATTCCGCTGGTAGATGGGGTTCTGATACATATTGGTGTTCATGGCCGGCACCACCAGCACCGGAGCCTTGGTGGCCATGACGCTGGTGGTCAGCAGGTCATCGGCCAGCCCCTGGGCGATCTTCCCCACCAGGTTGGCCGTAGCCGGCGCCAGGATAAACAGGTCAGCACGATCGGCCAGGGAAATGTGATCGATTTCCCGTTCCTGGTAAAGGTTGAACAGGTCGGTATGAACCGGGTTGCCGGAAAGGGTCTGAAAGGTTAAAGGGGTTACAAATTCACAGGCGTTCCGGGTCATGACCACATGGACATCGGCACCGGCCTTGGTCAGCAAGCGGAGCAGTTCAACGGCCTTGTAGACCGCAATCCCACCGCTGACCCCTAAGACAACATTCTTCCCTTTGAACATGAGTCCCCCTTAAACCAGAAAAGGGTTGTGCTGTTTTTCGTTGCCGATAGTGGTCGCCGGGCCGTGGCCGGGATAAACCTTGGTTGCATCGGGCAAGCCCAACAGCTGTTCCCTGATGCTGGAAATCAGCTGATAGTAGTCACCTTCGGGCAGGTCGGTGCGACCAACCGACCCTGCAAACAACGTATCCCCTGAAAACAGGCAGTCCTCGACATACAGACAAATCCCGCCCGCCGAATGCCCGGGGGTATGCATGACCCGCAGCCGGAGGGCACCGACCTGCAGGGTCTCCCGGCCGACCAGTTCGCGGGTCGGCGCCGGCGAAGGGTTAGCGCTGAGACCGAAAATGGCGGCATGCTCCCGCGCCTGGGCCATGACACTGCGGTCGGCCCGATGGGCCAGCAGTTCGGCTCCGGTCGCTTCCTGAAGCTGTTTATTCCCGCCGATATGATCGAAATGGCCATGCGTATTGATAATCATCACCACGTCAAGCTCATGCTTTTTGACAATGCGCAAAATAGCTTCGACATTCCCACCCGGATCAATCACCACAGCTTTGCGGGTATTTTCACAACCGACAATATAACAATTCACTTCGAGCGGTCCGCTCGGCAGACTTTCCAGAATCACGGTGACTCCTCTTTACGGGTGATCGAGGCAAACAGATCGAGGTTTTTCTCTTTTAATTGTTCCCCGAGGGTTGCCCCCAACGGTTTATTGAAGTTTTTTTTGTTATGCTCTTTGCCAGCCGGTTTGGCCTGGACTCTTTGAGCTCCGGCCGGCGCCGCCGGAGTTACCGGCGCCTCTGCTTTCCTGCCATTATAATCGGCTTTGTAAAAATAGCGATCATAGAGCCGATGATAGCTGGACCAGTGGCTGTCGTTGTCCGGCTCTTTTTCGATATGGCTGGACACCCCGTTGATCTTGGAATCCAGGTCATCGATGAAGTTGAGAATGACCGCCTCCAGGAACTTGGGTCTTTTGGGCGAACCGAATTCGTACTGACCATGGTGGGAAAGCAGCAGATGCTTGATCATGGTGGCCAGCTCCCGCGGGAAACCGTTCAGTTGCCTGACCCGGTCTTCGATCATCTGCACCCCGATGACAATATGCCCCAGCAACTTCCCGTCGTCGGTGTAGTCGAAAGAACGCTCATAGGCCAGTTCCTCGGTTTTGCCGATATCGTGCAGCAACGCACCGCTGATCAGCAGATCCCGATTCACTTGCGGGTAGCGCGAGCCGATGTCGCAGGCCAGGGCGGAAACCGCCAGGGAGTGCTCCAGCAGACCGCCGAGATAAACATGATGCATCCCCTTGGCGGCCGGCGCCCGGCTGTAGCGTTTGAAAAAATCGGCGTCATCGAAAAAAGCCCGCAGCAGCGCTTCGATATGAGGATCGTTCAACGAATCCAGCAGTCCGTCAAGTTCAGCCCGCATCTCCTCCAGAGACCGTTTGGAGACGGGCAGAAAATCCGCCAGATCGACCGCGCTCTCCTCAAGCTTGTGCAGATCCTGGACCACTAACTGCATTTTCCCCATGTAGACACTTGCCTTGCCGTAGACTTGCACAAAATCATTTTTATCGAACTGAGCATCAAGTTGGTCCACCCGGTCCCAGACGCGACCTTCGACTTCCCCGCTGCGATCCATCAGCTTCAGGGTCATGTAGGGCTTACCGTTTTTGGCCATCGCGATGATTTTATCCCGCACCAGAAATATGCTTTCCAGTTGGTCGCGCTCTTTGATCTGATCAACATAAATGTGTTTCAAAATAATCCCTTATCCGTTAATTGCTGCTATTGCCAGGGCGGTTTTTATCCCATCAATCGCCGCACTCATGATACCCCCCGCGTAACCGGCGCCTTCTCCGGCCGGGAACAGTCCCTGGTGCGACAAGGATTCCCCATGATCATCCCGCAAGATCCTCAGCGGTGCCGAAGTCCGCGTTTCGACCCCGATCAAGCTCGCTTCCCGGGAGATAAAGCCGCGCATTTTCTTCTCGAACTGAGGCAGGGCTCGCCGCAGCTCCATGGTGACAAACGCCGGCAGACAGTCATTCAAATCGGCAGACGCGACCCCCGGTCGACAGGACGAGTCCAACTGCCCACCCCGGCCGTGGAGAAATTCCAGCAACGGCTGAGCCGGTGCCCGCCAGTTGGAGCCACCCGCCCGATAGGCGGCCTGTTCCCAGTGGCGTTGGAAACGGATCCCCGCACAGGGGTCGGTCCCCGGGTAATCCTTGGTCGTGACGCTGACCACCAGAGCGCTGTTCGATCTTGGTGCCGCACGCTGAAAGTCACTCATCCCGTTGACCACCAGACCGCCCGCCTCTGAAGAGGCATTGACCACTTCCCCCCCGGGGCACATGCAGAACGAATAAACCCCGCGGCCGGTCTCTGGATCATTCCAGGCGAGACGATAGTCCGCTGCCGGCAAGTGCCGATGCTTGGGCATACCGTACTGAATTTGATTAATCAGTTCAAGAGGATGTTCCACCCGCAGGCCGATTGCAAAAGGCTTCCCTTCCAGGGCGACCTGTTCTTCGCTGAGCAATTGATAGGTATCGCGCGCGCTGTGCCCGCATGCCAGCACCAGCGCATCACAGGGGATACGCTCAGCAGCATTGACAATTCCGGCGCGGACTTTCCCGGCAGAGGTTTCCAAACCGGTCAGTCGGGCAGAGAAACGGATATCGACACCGAGCCGGACCAGATGATCCCGGAAACGCACCAGAACCTGACGCAACCGGTCGGAGCCGATATGCGGCTTGGCCTGCCAGAGAATCTCCTGCGGGGCGCCGAACTCCACCAGCCGTTCCAGGACCTGACGGATCAGCGGATGGTTAAGCCGGCTGGTCAGTTTACCGTCCGAGAAGGTTCCGGCCCCGCCTTCGCCGAATTGAATATTACTTTCCGGGTTCAGCTCAGCGCCGGACCAGAACGCACGCACCTCCTGCAGTCGTTCGGCTACCGGCCGACCGCGCTCGAGCAGGACAACCCGGGCCCCGGCTTCGGCCAGAGTCAGCGCTGAGAACAGCCCGGCAGGACCCATTCCCACCACCAGGACTGTCGCTTTGCGGGTCAGCGGCATGACGGTCAGGGCTGCATCTTCCTGGAGCGCCACGGCTGCAAAGGTCTTCAAATCAGCATGCTGCTGCAGCACTTCAGCTTCATCGCGGCAACTGAACTGAACGGTATAGATCCGCAAAACGTTCGGTTTCTTACGAGCATCGATCCCTTTGCGGATGATTTTCAAGTCGCTGATCCGGTTAATTTCCAAACCGAGCAGATCAGCGACTTTTTGGCCCAGGCTCTCTTCCTGTTCAGCCAGGGTCAGAGCAATTTCACGTAGTTGTAAAGCCATTATTCAATGAACCGATTGGGGAAAAAGAGGGAACTCGATCCTGAAGCAAGCCCCCCCTTCGTTGCAGTCAGTCACCAGGATTCGGCCGCCGCAACCTTTCACGACGCGCAGGACGACGGACAGTCCGAAGCCGGTTCCTTTGTCTTTGGTGGTAAAGAAAGGGTCAAAAATACGCGAGATATTTTCGGCCGGGATGCCGGGGCCACTGTCGGCAATTTCCAAAATGACATTTTCAGCGCCGGCACATAACGAGATCCGCAGCAGGCCTCCATCCGCCATCTCAAACAGGGCATTGCTGATCAGGTTGACGAAAATCTGTTCGAGCTCATTGGGATCAACTTCAATGGCCGGCAATCCTTCGGCAATCTCCAGCTGCAATCTGACCTGCTGGGTCGTCATCCGCGGCTCATAGTCGCTGATCACCTTGCGCGCGATGGCGGCGGGGAAAACCCTTTCCCGTTTCGCCCCGCCCGTTTCGCTCGAAGCCAGCATTTTGCGGAGAATGGAATCAATTCGTTCGACTTCTTCAGCTATTTTATCGATGTATTCACATTGCTCTGCAGACAGGTCGGCGTCGGCCTGGAGCAGTTGGGCATACAGACTGATGGAATTAAGCGGGTTGCGAATCTCATGCGCCATGCCGGCGGAAATATGCCCCAACGCAGCGAGTTTTTCCGCCTGAATAATTTCCTTATGAGCCTGTTCCAATTCAAAACTCTTTTGCCTGACCCGCTGCTCCAGTTCGAAATTCCATTGCTCAATTTCCTGCTGCAGGGCTTCCCGCTCTTCCAGCAGGTTACGGTTTTCGATTTCGATGTAACGTCGCGCCAGCACCGCATCGATTCGCTCCTGCAGGCTGTGCTTGGCAAAAGGTTTCTGCAGGTAATCCGCAGCACCTGATTTCATGAGTTCAACGGCCACTTCTTCATTCCCTTTGCCGGTGAACATCACCACATAAGTATCGGGGAAATTTTGCCGAATCAACCTGAGCGCATCAAGACCGTTCATCACCGGCATCATATAATCAAGCAGCACCAGAGCTGGACCATGCGCGGAAACCGCGGCCAGCCCCTCCTGCCCGTTACTCGCCGTGAGCACGTTGAAACCGCGCTTCTTCAACAGCAAAGCTGCTAATTCGACGATCACCTCTTCATCGTCGACAATCAGGATCGTCTCGCCGGCAAAACGGCTTTGTTGCTGGTTCATCACCGCAGCTCACACTCCGTACTTCTTTAAATTCATGTCAGGATACCCACCCGGCTGATTGTTGGCAAGCGGACAGTCTCATTGCCCCATAAAAAAAAGCAGCTGCCCGGCTGCTCAATCTCATCCCGAAATCCGTTCATGTTTCGGTGGCTATATTTGGAAAGGAATGGTCCGCCTTCCCGCGGACAAGGCGTTGACGCCCTGCCCGCAGGAGGCGTTCCTGCGCTCAACTATTGCGCTTCTTCTTCAAGGCGAACCGTCAACACCGGCAGGCTGGACTTGCGAACCACTTTTTCCGCGGTGCTGCCGAACAGGACATGGTCAAGACCGGCTCGTCCATGGGTTCCCAGGACTATCAGTTCGGCTCCCTTTTCTTCTGCCTGACCAATAATCTGCTCATAGGGAAGTCCGGGAACAATCAGGCATTCGTAGTTGTCGAAGTCCGCGAGCTTCTCCCTGCAGAAGCTGTCCATCATGTTATGGGCCCCTTCTTCTATCTCTTCCTCAAGCTTTTCAAATGAGATATGCGGGACATAGAATCCGCGCAGATCCACCGGTTCGTTAATGACATGAAGGACAACCAATTTTGCGCCATATTTTCTGGCCATGCCCAGCGCCAGAAAAAAAGCATTGTCAGAACTGTCGGAGAAATCGATTGCGACCAGAATAGTTGAAAAATCTTTCATGGGAACCTCCTTTCAGGAGACTGCGGCAGAACCCGAATCCATGGGCTTTCCCCGCTGATCGAGGACTTTGCTTATAACCGCTTTCAACTTTTCGAAGCGAAACGGCTTGTTAAGCGCTTCCAGAGAGCCCAGGTCCAGGGCGTCCAGATATGCGCGAATTCCACCATACGCAGTAATCATGATCACCTGTGACTGTGGATATTTTTCATGCAGTTCGCGCAACAGCAACATTCCGTTCATTTCCGGCATTTTGATGTCGGTCAGGACCACATCCACCGGATGAGCCGCAAGGTAGCTCAGTGCTTCACAACCGTTACCAACCGCAACCGCCTGATAACCGTTGTGGCCGAGCAGCTTTGCCAGTCCGACCCGGGCATTTTCTTCATCATCAACAACCAATACCCTGACCATGATTACTCCAGAACGATCAATTTATTATTAAGTTTAGCAGTGCAGCCCCCCCTGTCAAGCACGGCAATTGACAATAACCTATCGATTTCACTCACCAATCAATAGATAATTCAAAAAGGGTCCGAAGCCGGGAAAAAGGAAGGGGAAATCGGCAGAAGGGTTTACAAAGAGGCGGTCAAAAGCTGCCGGATCAGCGTAACGGCATTATCTCCGGCAGAGTTTGCGGCGGCCAGGACGTCCTCATGCGTGAGGGGCTGTGGACTCTTGCCGGCCGCGCGATTGGCGACAAAAGAGAGTGCAGACACCTGCAGCCCCAAATAACGACCAACAATAGCTTCCGGGACCGTCGACATGGAAACCGCATCCGCCCCGAGCCTCTCAAGCATACGGATTTCCGCCGGGGTTTCATAGCTGGGGCCGCTCATCCAGGCCAGGGTGCCCCGCCAGAGGTTTGCGCCACCACGACGCAGGGCCGCTTCGGCAGGTGACAGAGACGGGGCATGGTAAAGATCGTGTAAATCAGGAAAGCCGACATCAGGCCTGCCGATCAGCGGATTCTGGCCGGTCAGATTAAGATGATCGGTCACCTGCATGAAATCACCGGGCTGCATGCCATCATTGATCCCGCCAACGGCATTGGTCAAAAGAATCCTGGCGCTGTCGAGTTCGGCCGCCACCCGCACCGGAGCCGTCACCTGCCAGGCACTGTACCCTTCATAAACATGATAGCGACCGGACCAGACCAGCACGGGACAGTCAAATAACCTGCCCGCATACAGGTGTCCGGCATGGCCCGCCACCCGGGTCGGTGGGAAGCCCGGCAACTCGGCATAGTCGATGACGATAAAATCGGTCAACTGTTCGACGATAGCGCCGAACCCGGAACCAAGCACCAGGCACCATTCGGGGCGAAACCCCTCAAGCCGGCTGTGCACCGCTTGGGCCGCCGGGCTGATATCGTCAAGACAACTTATCATTGAGCAGGCTATCAATCCGCGCATTGAACTCATCCGGGTTGAATGATTTGCTGGTGAAATCATCGGCACCGGCTTCAATCGCCTTGAGCTTATCAATTTCCTTGCGATGGACTCCACTGATACAGAGAATCTTGATCTCGCGAAGTTTGCCATCGGCACGGATTTTTTCTATCAGATTGAAGCCGTTCAGATCAGGCAGATTGACATCGACAATCAACAGATCAACTTTGTTGCGCTGCAATGCCTCCCAGGCCTGGCGGGCGCTTTCGGCCATCAGGATATGAGCCTGGCGATCGGCCAGCAGATCCGAGATCAATTCCCGGAAAAACCGGGCATCGTCAACCACCAGAATATTCGGGATGGCCGCCCGGGACCGAGCTTCATCGGCACCGTTGGCGATCGCAAAACGAACGCCGCATTTCGGACAGGTGACCTTGGCGGCAGCCAGAGGACGGTCGTTGGTTTTGATACGATAGCGGGCCTGGCATTCAGGGCATTGAATGATCATCTGACCACGCCTCCCAGAAAGAAAACAGCATCAGATTCAAAGCACATCCAGAGCATCCTGCAGATCTTTTGCTTTCTGTCCCCATTCGGACAACGGGGCCACGTTAATGATCGCTTGCAATTGTTTCCTGGCATCCTCAGTGGAATGCTTTTTGATCAACAAGGTCGCCAGTCGATAACGGGCCTCCAGATACTGCGGAGCAAATTCAACAGCTTTTTCCAAAGACTTCAGTTCCAAATCCGGTTTGCCAAGGGCATGGTAAACATCGGCCTCGTGAAAATAGGCCGGGGCATAACGCGGGGCTATCCTGGCGGCCTCCTTGAAGGCAGCCAGCGCGTTGACATAATCTTTTTTCTGCAGGTAAGCGTACCCTTTGCCGGTAACCGCAATGTGCACATTTAAAAACAACAGATTATTGGCCGCTTTGTCGAAATATTCGATGGCCTTGTCCCACTCTCCCATATCCAGATAAAGCGAAGCCAGATTGTTTTGGTAGCGCGGATTGTCCGGTTCCAGTTCCAGTGCCTTGAAATAATGCTTCTCAGCCTCTTGATAGGCTTGTTTCTGCTGATAGGCCTGCGCCAGCGCAACTTGAATGGAGCTGCTGTTCGGTTCCAGTTTGACCGCGGTTAACAACTCCTTCAGAGCATAAGTCGGATTATTGCTCTGCAGATGTGCTATGGCCAATTTATAATGCATATCAGCCTGATGCTGTTTTTCGACTTGTGTTGTCGCCGCGCAGGAACAAAGCAGGCAAACACAGATCAGCACCAGGGTTCTTTCGATTCTTCTCATTTCGGTCCTCCGACAGATTACATGGCGCCGAGAAAACGTCCCAGGCTCGCCAGACTTTGGGACTGAAGCAATGCGCTATCATAGTCGCTGCCAGCAGAATTTTGCGCCACCGCCTTTCCGGCCACAGCAGCTTTTGTGCGGGATGGCCTGCAAATCGGCAAGGCTTTCCAGTAATCCTGCTTCTTCTCCAGAGATTTCAGATGGAAATCCGTTTCAGTAAGAGTAAACCCCATGGATTCTACGAAAAAAATCCCCTCTTCATATAGCTGTTGAGCTTTATCGCTGGTCACTTCGCCTTTTTGAGGGACAAAAAAGATGGAACTCCCACTCTCGACGAGATAGAAGGCAATCAGTACCAGGCTCTTCTGGCCACTCGAGGCCAGGATCAGATAGGCACTGCACAGCTGCGGGGGGAACCCTGCAAAAGCCAGCTGAACATTGCTGGACGCAGCATGAAGGTGGGTTATCTTTTCAGCCGGAAGGTTCAGACTGGTCAAACTTTTGTGCTGGATAAACATCAGTCTCCTCCGTGAACGGGGTCAGGGAAAGGGTCTCCCGGAACGTCTGCAAACAAAATCCATAATCTTTCAGGGCCGGCCAGCAGCGACCGCCCGGCGGCGTACAGCGGTTGCTACCGTGCGCTCCCCCATCGCCAAGCCGCGGGCGTTATCCGTCCAGGTCAGCAAAATCGGTCAATAGTTTAATTTTACGGTAACGATCAGAAATATCCCGGTGGTCGAGCTCCTTCAGGCGGTCAAGGCTGAATTTTTCAACGGTAAAAGACGCCATAACCGTGCCGAACACCGTCGCTTTGCGCATATTTGCCTCATCCAGGTTCCGCGTGGCTGCCAAATAGCCGACAAACCCGCCGGCAAAGGTATCGCCAGCGCCGGTCGGATCAAACACTTCATCCAGTGGATAAGCCGGCGCCGCAAAGGTCGATCCTTCCGAAAACATCAGAATGCCGTATTCCCCACGCTTGACCACCAGAGTCCGGGGCCCGAATCCGCGCACGATCTGTGCCGCTTTGATCAGATTCGGCTCTTCGGCCAATTGCCTGACTTCCGCTTCATTAATAATCAGGATATCCACTTTCCCCAGGGTGCGAATCAGTTCTTCACGTTTGCCATCGATCCAAAAATTCATGGTATCACAGGCGATGAATTTCGGGTTTCTGACCTGCTGCAGAACGTCCAGTTGCAATTCCGGATCGATATTGGCAAGGAAAACATATTCAGCATCCCGGAAATTTTCCGGCAGCTGCGGCTTGAAAGATTCGAACACATTAAGCTGGGTGTCCAGGGTGTGGGCCTCGTTCAGGTCATATTCGTAGCGCCCTTTCCAGCGGAATGTCTTACCCGGGCTGGTCTGCAGGCCACTCAGGTCAATATTGCGGCTGGTCAGGAAATCGATATGCTGCTGAGGGAAGTCTTCGCCGATCACGGCCACCAGCTGAACATCGGTAAAAAAACTCGCCGAGGTGGAAAAATAGCTGGCCGAACCGCCCAGGACATCATCCGCCTCACCAAACGGGGTGGTGACTGAATCAAAGGCAACACTGCCGACAACAAGGATGCTCATGGTTTGTCCTTACCTGGAAACATATTTGCCGATAATCGGTTCCAACGCCTGCAGCGTTTCCTCCGGAATCAAGCGGTTATCGGTCATGATGGCGTATTTTAAAGCCTCAGCGCAGGCGCAACTGCGTTGCGAGCGTTGGGCAACAATCTTTTCAACAGCGGTCTTGATGATATTGCGCGCCGTGGCCACATTCTGCTTGATGATGGCGATGACCGCCTCCACCGAAACATCGTCATGGCCATCATGCCAGCAGTCATAGTCAGTGGCCAGGGCAATTGTGCCATAGCAGATTTCCGCTTCCCGGGCCAGGCGTGACTCCGGCAGGTTGGTCATGCCGATAATGTCAACGCCCCAGGAACGGAAAATGTTCGATTCGGCCCGGGTCGAAAAGTTCGGCCCTTCTATACAGATATAGGTTCCGCCGCTATGAACCGTTGCACCAACCTCCCGGGCTGCCGCAACCAGCAGTTGGGAAAGATCGGCACAGACCGGGTCGGCAAACTGAACATGCCCGACAACGCCGTTGCCGAAAAAGGTCGAAGCCCTTTTTCCCTGGGTACGATCGAAAAACTGGTCCGGAACCACAATATCACCCGGGACTATATCCTCACGCATACTGCCAACGGCCGACACCGAGATAATCTGTTCAACACCAAGTTTTTTAAGGCCGTAGATATTCGCCCGATAATTGACTTCCGAAGGAAGAAGTCGATGCCCGCGACCGTGGCGGGGGAGAAAGACCATCCGCGCCGAACCAAGCCGGCCGGTAATAAAAGCATCGGAAGGCGCTCCGAAGGGGGTTTCCATCGTCACTTCCTGGACTTCGGTCAGCCCTTCGATCTCATAGAGACCGCTTCCACCTATAACACCGATCACCGGTTCCTGCATAATTAAATGTCCTCTCTGTAAAAAATGAACACACACAATCTATAATAGTGAAGACTCGGCCCTCATCGGGCCAAGGCATATTTTTTCTGCAAGCATCACCTTGCCCAAAACGCCAACGTCAGACCTGGCAGTTCATAACCGCGCCTCTGCCCGCTGGCAGCAGCGGCGCTCATCATCCCGAGACCCTGTTGACCTTGACTCCTGCCAGCTGACCTTTCAGTTGGCCACAAGCCGCGGCGATATCCTGCCCTTTACTGGCCCGTAATGTAGCAACAATGTTGCGCTGCAGCAGATAGCTCTGAAACTCTTTCACCGCAGCTTCGCCCGGTGCTTTAAATTCACTCCCGGGATGGGGGTTGAAAGCAATCAGATTGACCTTACAGCGCACCCCGTGCAGCAAGGAAACCAGCCGCTTTGCATCGGCGAGGGAATCGTTGACCCCGTTGATGAGGATATACTCAAAGGTGACCCGTTGGCGGGTTTCGACTGCGAAATCCCGACATGCGGCCAGCAACTCAGCCAAAGGATATTTGCGGTTGACCGGCATCAACTGGTCACGCAGTTCATCCGTGGTGGCATTCAGCGAAACCGCCAGGTTCACCTTGATACGGTGACCTAATTGGCGAATCTCCGGGACCAGGCCGCAGGTGGACAGGGTGACCCGTCGGGTGCCATAACCGAGGCCGTCGTCAAGATAGAGGATCTCCAATGCCTGCACCACATTATCGATGTTGTGCAGAGGCTCCCCCATTCCCATCAGGACAATATTGCCAACCGGCCCATCTTCCTGCGCAGCACAGACCTGATTGACGATCTCGGCCGCTTCCAGATTGCGAACCAGGCCGAAAGTGCCGGTCATACAGAAGCGACAGCCCATGGCACAACCAACCTGAGTTGACAGACACAGGGTAGCTCGCCCCTCTTCCATGGGGATTCTGACCGCTTCAACGGTTTCACCGTCAGCCAGTCGGAATAGATACTTCCTGGTTCCATCCTGACTATCCTGAACAGCTTCCGGGCGACACCGGGAAATAAAAGCGCTTTTTGCAAGTCGCTTGCGAAAGTCCTTGGCAAGATCCGTCATCTCTTCAAAATCATAGACATGCCGCTGGTAGATCCAGCGCAGCAGTTGCTTGGTGCGGTACTTTTCCTTGCCGAGTCGAGCCAGGAATTCTTCCAGCTGCTGCCGGGTCATGCTTTTTAAATCTACTTTTTCCGAACTCAATAAAACCTCTATGTCCAGCGTCCCGATTGGATGGCCATGATGAAAGATGGCCATAGGATACGCCGATGAAAGAAAAACGCCCTCCGGAATTCTACCGAAGGGCTTGCCGGCTGACAAGGTCATTGTCAGCAAACCTGAACCTTACCCACCCGGTTTCAGCAAGGGCTGGGAAAGATCCACAACAAAAGGAAAGGTTAGAGTAATTCCAGCCCGTTAAAAAAGTAGCCCAATTCGAAAGCGGCGGTTTCCGGGGCATCGGAACCATGGGTGGCATTTTCACCGATAGAGGTGCCGAATTCGTTGCGCAGAGTCCCTTCAGCAGCCTCGGCCGGGTTGGTTGCCCCCATCAGCTCCCGCCATTTCAGAATCGCGTTGTCCGCTTCCAGGGCCATGACCAGGCACGGGCCACTGCTCATGAAGTCGGTCAGTTCTCCGAAAAAGGGTCGTTCTTTGTGAACAGCGTAGAAGCCTTCGGCTTCAACCTTGCTCAGATAAAGTTTTTTCAAACCAACAACCTTGAATCCCTCAGCGTAAATCCGGGCCAGAATTTTGCCGGCGTCCCCGGCGGCAAAAGCATCAGGCTTAATAATTGCGAACGTTCTTTCCATGGTATCCTCCGGAAGAAAATGGGTAACATCCTGTCACTAAATCAATCCTGTTGACCGGCCAGCTCGCGCAGCAGGGGGATGACTTGGCGTAACGCATTGCCCCGGTGACTGATCCGATTTTTAATGTCGAGGGGCAGCTCCGCTGTGGTCTTGCCGTATTCGGGAACCAGAAACAGCGGGTCATAGCCAAAGCCCCCGGCGCCTCTTTTCTCATGCAGAATGATTCCCGACACCGTCCCGGTAAAAGTTTCGCACCGACCGTCCGGCCAGGCCAGGGCCATCACACAATGAAAGGCCGCCTGTCGCTCATGATCAGGCAGCGACGCCATCGCCTCAAGCAGTTTGCGGTTATTGGCCTCGTCGTTACCCTGCTCTCCGGCATAGCGTGCGGAATGAACTCCGGGTGCGCCATCCAGACCGGACACCACCAGCCCGCTGTCATCGGCCAGGGTCAGCAGCTGACTGAAGGCCGCCATCTCCCGGGCCTTC
The DNA here is from genome assembly GCF_000711225.1 of Pelobacter seleniigenes DSM 18267. Classification (NCBI taxonomy): domain Bacteria; kingdom Pseudomonadati; phylum Thermodesulfobacteriota; class Desulfuromonadia; order Desulfuromonadales; family Desulfuromonadaceae; genus Pelobacter; species Pelobacter seleniigenes. Next base: position 476,806 of record NZ_JOMG01000004.1, on the reverse strand, counting down.
TTGCAGGCGTTAGCGGTAAAAGTATCACCATCCTCCACAACCTCAGGGGGATTCTGCAATTGATCAAGACCGATAATTTCAATGGGACAATCTGCCAGCAGACTGCGAATTTCCTTTAACTTGCCGGCGTTGCCGGTGGCCACGAGCAATTTCATGAGAGCTGCAGCGCCTGTTTCTGCAACAGGGCCAGATCGGAACAGCCCTGCAGCGCCAAGTCCCGTAACAGATCGAGCTCCTGCAAAGAAAAGGGCTCCTCTTCTGCGGTCCCCTGCACCTCGACAAACTTTCCGGAACCGGTAATGACAAAGTTCATGTCAACATCGGCAGAAGAATCTTCTGCATAGTTCAGATCCAGCAGCGGTTGCCCGCCGACAATCCCGACACTGATGGCGGCGACACTGTCCAGCAGCGGAATACTTTTCAACTGGCCAGCATCGACCAGACCGGCAAGCGCATCGTGCAAAGCCACATAGGCCCCGGTAATCGAAGCGGTCCGGGTTCCCCCGTCGGCCTGCAGTACATCGCAATCGATCTGGATGGTTCTTTCGCCAAGGGCCTTGAGATCGGTGATCGCCCGCAATGAGCGGCCGATCAGCCGCTGAATTTCCTGGGTCCTTCCCGACAACTTACCTTTCGCAGCTTCGCGCATGGAGCGGGAATGGGTTGCCCGGGGCAGCATGCTGTATTCGGCGGTCACCCAGCCCCTCCCTTCGCCGCGCATAAACGGGGGCACCCGTTCTTCAACGGAAGCATTGCACAGGACTTTGGTTTCGCCGCAACAGATCAGCACCGAGCCTTCTGCATATTTGGTAAAATGACGTTGAAAATCGATCGGGCGCAACTGATTGGCCGGCCGTTGATCGTTGCGCTCGAATTTATTTTGCTGCATTCTGCTGCTCCTTCATTTGCATGGCGTAATTCTTGATTCCATTAAAAATAGCTTCAGCTAATTGTCGTTGGTATTCAGCATCTTCCAGTTGTTTTTCCTCAGCGGAATTACTCAGATAACCAAGTTCGATCAAAACGGTCGGCAGGTTGCCCTGGCCGAGGGACAACCGATTCGACGGATAAATCCCCTGCACCTCGACAGCACTTGACCGCAGCGCCAGGGCCACTTGTGAGGCCAGGAGAAAACTGTGGCTTCTCACCTTGACGGCATCATCTTCGGCGCCGGATTTCGACGTCGGTTGCTCCGGGCGGATAAACAGATTGACCCCATGAATCAATGGGGAAAAGGAGGATTGTGCGTGGAGCAGAATCCAGGCATCGACATCCTCTCCGGACGCGGCTTTGAGCCGTTGGTCCACGGCCAGTTCGTAATCGCCGTCGCGGCTGAGATAAACCGGAATGCCCAGCTTCATCTTCAACTGCTTGGCCAATTTTTCGGCCACTGCCAGGTTCAACTCCTTTTCCTTATAACCGGACGCTGCCAACACCCCGGTATCCAGCCCGCCGTGCCCCGGGTCCAGGGCCACCGCCCTGATCAAAGGTCCGCTGGCCGCTGGTTTGCGGTTGAGCAAAAACGAAAACAGCTGTTCAAGACTGTTCTTTTTTTCTTCCGGAACGCTGTCTGCGTCGGGGTCCAGATTACGGAAATAGACCGGCTGTCCGGCCAGTTGGGAGAGCTGATTGAGGATGAAGCTATCGGTCACGCGCAAACGCCCGTCAATAAAGCGGGGTTTGTCTTTCAGCGGATAGAATTCATCTCCGAGCTTCATGTAGCTGCTGGCCGGGGAGATTTCAGCCCAACCTCTGCGCGTCTGGATCTTGAAAGTATGGTCAATGGAATTCCAGTGGCCTTTCAGACCGACGACATCAAGGGCGTCTTCAATGGCGATATAAGGAACCCCTTTTTGCTGATAAACATCTTCGATGCGCAGCGGATCTTTCCCCCGCAACCCCATATCCACTGCAGCCTGAGCAACGCCAGGCAACACCCCTAGGCCGAGAAAACAGCATATAAGAAAAAAAACACGCATCGGGACTCCTGTAAAAACCGCTTGGTTATAGCTCAGCTGCAAAGACAATGTCAATCCGGGACGGGGCACTCAGGGAACGGCAGCACGTTTGCAACAACGGCGGATGCAGAAAATTCAATTGTGGACATGTCGGTATTTACCGGTCGCCACTGCCGCAGCTGTTGTCTGGGAATGGGGCGAACAAGGTCTCTTCTGGACTGTCTTGTTGAGGCCGCGGCATTCATTGGCAAATAAGCGGTTCGGGATCGGTCAATGGCAGATTCAATGCTTTGCACATTCTCTCCGTCAGCAAATTTTCCAATTCGTTCTGCGCGGCAGGGTCTTCGGCCATATCCCTGACCTGACCGCCGGCGACCATGCCGTGCCCGCCGGCAGAACCGACGCCGGCAACCATCTGCTGGATAACCAGCCCCAATTTGGCATCCGGGACAACTGTCCGCATCGACAAAATCTCGGTGCCATCAAACCAGCCCATGCCCAACACATACTCAACACCCTGCTGACGTAACAGGAAATCAGCCAGTTCGGCGACAAGATCGGGATTTTCAATCCGCTGCAGGTTGAAAACCAACACTTTGCCGTGCAGGTGGGCATTATCAAGGGCAGTGCGAAAGGCGCAGAAATAATCCCTCGAAACCTGCGGGTGTATGATATCGAACAGAATCCGGTTGTTCGACAGTGGCAGCAGCCTGAGATAAGCTTCACGATCGGCCTTGGACCATTCCCGGCCCAGATCCTGGGTTTCCGATTTGATGGCATAAAACAAGCTGGTGGCAAGACGGGTATTGATGGAGACCTGCTGACTGTTCAGGTATTCGTAAAGAATCGTCGCCGAAGCACCATAATGTTCACGGACATCAACCCAACAGATCGCGGACAGATCACGCTTGGGTTGATGATGATCGATGACCAGGTGCACTGGTTGTCCGGCCGGATAGGAATTATTCCCGGTTTGCGGCTGGGTATCAACCATGCAGACCACGTTGAACTGTTCCAGATTCAGTTCGGCGATGGGCACCAGCGGGATCTCCAGCAGTTCCACCATCTTGCGATTTTCACTGCGGCCGATCACCCCGCCATAGGTCAGTATGGCATCCTGCCCCGTTTTCACCAGGATCAGATGCCGTAAAGCGACCGCTGAAGCGATGGAGTCGGGATCCGGATTATCATGGGTAACAATCAGGACCTTGCCACGCCCTCGCAGCCACTCGATCATCTGGCTGACCATGTCTTCCTCCGGCGCCCTCTGCGGGCACTCGGGGAGAATCGAAACAAGTGGGACTTCTTTCTTCATCAGCCGGATTTCTCCTTGAGGGCATTGAAAATCATCGTGACGGCTTCTTCCGCAGTGTCCACCTGTCCGCCAGTTTTTAGTTGCGGCCAACTGTCGATTTGAACAATAGGTTTACCCAATTTTAACGCTATTGCGATCTCGGAAAGGGTCCCGTATTCCCCCTCAATCGCTATCAACGCCTGCGCGGTCTGAACAATAATGACATTTCGTGCCTGTCCCATGGCCGTCACAATGGGCAAAGTGACATAAGGGTTGGCCGCGCCGGCGTCGGCTCCGGGCAAAATACCAATAACCTCGCCGCCGGCATTGTGACACCCCTCGGCCGCCGCCTGCATAATCCCGCCAAGCCCGCCACAGACCAGCACCGCTCCTCTTTCGGCAAGAAGCCGGCCGACTTCACGGGCTTTGGCCATTCCGGCCGCGGTTGCGGACCCTGCGCCGATCACGCCGATGATCAGTTTCGGCGGCATTATCTCCCCAGTTGGGCTAACGTTTGTTTACTACGCCGCAGCAACAAACTGTTGGTCACCACGGAAACACTGGAAAAAGCCATGGCCAAACCGGCATATTCCGGTTTGAGATAGAGACCAAACCAAGGGAAAAACAATCCGGCCGCCAGAGGAATCCCCAACAAGTTATAAAAGAACGCCCAGAACAGGTTCTGCTTGATTTTCCAGAGCGTTTTTTTGCCCAGCAGAATCCCCCGTTCGATGTCGAACAGATCGCCCCCCACCAGCACCAGATCGCCGGTTTCCTTGGCAACATCGGTGCCGCTGCCAATGGCAATGCCGATATCCGCCTGGGCCAGAGCAGGTGCGTCGTTAATCCCGTCCCCCACCATCCCGACCCGCTGCCCGAGCTGCTGGTATTTTTTGACCACAGCCAGTTTCTGCTCCGGCAAGACCTCTGCCTCGACCAAAGAGATACCAAGCTGAGCCGCAACCCGCTCGGCAACCTCCTGGCGATCACCAGTGACCAGAACCGGTTCGATGCCAAGCTGCCTGAGCCCGGAGACAACCTTGCCGGCATTATCTTTGATCTCATCGGCAAGGCACACAATCCCCTGTAATTTATCATCGATCGCAATAAAAATCAGCGAATTTCCGCGACAGACATCTGGGTTCGGCAGGAGTGACAGATCGACACCGTGATCGCTCAGCAGCTTCTGGCTGCCGCAAAGCACTCTCCTTCCGGCCGTTGTCCCGGACAAACCATGCCCCCCGGTTTCGACAATATCGCCGGACGTTGGTACGGGAATCTGCAATGCGGCGGCTTTTTCGACGATACTTTGAGCCAGCGGATGGGTACTGGCACTCTCCAGGGATGCGGCAAAAGCAAGCAGCTCCCGCTCCTCCATCTCACCACAACTGATCACCTGCTCGACGTTAAACCGTCCCTTGGTCAAGGTTCCGGTTTTATCGAACAAAAGTGTCTGCAAGCCTGATATCTGTTCCAGAACCGTCGCTTTTTTAAACAGAATACCGAGTTCAAGCCCGACCGAGCTTCCCACCATAATGGCCGTGGGTGTTGCCAGGCCCAGTGCACAGGGGCAAGCCACCACTACCACGGCGACCGCCATCTGAAAGGCGAACAGAAACTCTTTTCCCACAACCAGCCAGCCGCAAAAAGTGAGCAGCGACAGGGCGATGACAATCGGTACGAAAACGTTGGAAATCCGATCAGCCAGACGCTGAATCGGTGGTTTGTCGCCCTGTGCCGTTTCGACCATGCGGACGATCTGAGCGAGAACCGCTGCTTCGCCAACATGCGTTGCCCTGATCATCAACCGCCCGGAACGGTTGACAGTAGCTCCAATCACGGCACTGCCGGGTTCTTTGGCAACCGGCACTGCCTCGCCGCTGATCATCGACTCATCGACGGCAGCGCGTCCATCCACGACCTCACCATCAACCGGGATTTTTTCACCCGGCTTAACCAGGACCAGATCACCCGGAACGACAGCGGCAATGGGAACCTGCTGCTCCTTGCCATCCTTGACCAGCAGCGCCGAATCGGCCTGCAGCTGGAGAATCTTCTTCAGTGCCGCGCTGGCACGCCCTTTGGCCCGCGATTCAAGCAACTTGCCGAAACGGATGAACAGAATCAGCATGGCACTGGTTTCGAAGAAAACCGTTGCCCCAGTGCCGAGCAGGCCGAAAAGTGCCAGCAATGAATACCCGTAAGCTGCGCTAATCCCCAAAGCCACCAGCACATCCATGTTGGCACTGTGGTTACGGAGTGATTTCCAGGCGCTCCCGTAAAAGCCGAGGCCGGCAGTAAACTGAACGATAGACGCCAACACCGCGTTAAGGTAGAGCGTCGTGTCCCCAAACAGGGGGAAGTACATCAACAACATGATCGGCACGGCACCGGCCGCGGCAATCGCGACCAGGCGCAGTTCTTTCCTGGCGTCTTCGGCAAGGTCAGGTTCTGCGCCACGAATGGCCTTGAAGCCGGCCTGATCAACAGCGGCATAAATAGCCTCTGGAGTCACCCGCTCCGGTCGATAACGGACCTGGGCAAAATTGCCCGCCAGATTGACGGCGACCGCCTCAACCCCGGCGACCGCCCCGACCCGTCGCTCAATAGTTGCCGCGCAGGAAGCGCAGTGCATACCGCCAACCGGAAAACGTAGTTCCGTTGCATTTTCGCTTGGGGCGGTCGCTGCTACAGGAGCAGCTGCGGCGATGGAGGGGTTTGCTTCCGCTTCAACGGTAGCTGTGGTTTCGAAACCGGCTGCGGACAATCGCGCCGCTATTTCCGCATGGGGCAACAGTGCAGTCGAGGTCAAAATTTCCGCCTCGCCAGCGGCGAGGGAAACTTTGGCCTCGTCAATCTCAGGAAACTCGGTCAGCAGGGCAGTGACACGGGCAACACATTTTTGGCATTTCATCCCTTTAACGGGAAGTGTGGTTCGATAGGTGATCATGGTCTTCTATTCTTGGCAATGGATAATTTCCGGCCCTTCCGCCAGGGACTCAAGCCCCTCCAGCAATCCCCAGGGGGAGCTTTCGATAACCACCACCGGACAATTGCAGCGCTGTTGGATGGTTTCGACCAGGACATCGTCCAGAAACAGCTCTTCGCCCTGTCTGAGCATGACGTCCGGGATAACAACGGCATCCGTAGTCCCGATCTGTTGCAGTTGGTCCAGAAGATCTGTTCCGGTGACCAGGCCGGTCACGCTCACAGCGGTTCCGAAAAAGTTATTTTCAACCCCGAGAACATGCATTTTCACACCTGTCCGCAAGGCCAGCCGGTCAGCGAAAGACTGCAGCTCTTCGGCAAACGAAGTACCGGTCACCAGGGTCACCGTGCCCAGGTCAAGCGGCTCGGCTTCCAGCAGGACTTCTTCTCCCTGCTGGCGGAAGCGGGCAATCAGGCCGACACCGTTCTCCAACTGCGCACAATCTTCATAGGCATCCAACGCCGGGATCTCCCGCTCGGCTTTAAGATAGAGCTCATCTGCGGCAAAGACAAAGCGGCTGCCCAACTCCCCGCGAAACCTGTCCTGCAACCCGTCAATAAGTTCCAGGCATGCTGTCGCCTCGCGCTCGGTGACCGGCTGGAGCTGAGGAAGTTTCTGCCGATGGCGGGTCAGTCCGACCGGAACCACCGCCAGCGAAGCCACCGCCGGATAAAACCCGGCCAGTTCCGTGATGGTGGTTTCCAGTGCGCGCCCATCGTTGTAACCGGGGCACAGCACCACCTGACAATGCAGCACGATGCCGGCCGCGGTCAGCCGCTCGATCAGCGGCATGAGGTCCGGGATCTCGGTTCCCAGCAGGGTCTGTCGCAACGCGTGTTCCGTCGCATGAACCGAAATATACAGCGGTGATAATTGCTCGCTAATAATCCTCTGCAGGTCGGCTTCCTGCACATTTGTCAGAGTGATATAAGACCCATAGAGGTAGGAAAAACGATAATCCTCATCTTTGATGTAGAGTGTTTTCCTCATCCCTCTGGGAAGCTGATGGACGAAACAGAACAGACATTGATTGCCGCATTGCCGGGGGTAGGGATGCTCAACCTCAAGGCCGAGATCCTCTTCCCTCTCCTTCAGCAGCTCCAGTTCCCAGAGTTCGTCATCATGAGTGACCTCGATGACAAGCTTTTCCGCGGAAACGGTCAAGTGATAATCGAGCAGATCATCAATTTGTTTGCCGTTGATGGCAATAAGACTGTCACCGGCGGCAAGGCCAAGTTCCGCAGCGTAACTTCCTGGTTCGACTGATTCTATTTTGAGCATCGCAATTCCTTGGTCCGGTCAGGCCGAAAAAGACCTTCCGACCGATCATTATAGCACCTCGTCGGCGGCTCTGGGCAAGCCCCGGCCAGGTGCAAAAGAAACAGGGGGCGCCACTGAAACCGTAACGCCCCCTGTAAATGGTGATTTAAATAAATCTGTTAATCGCGCCCGCCGTGCAATCGGAAGGTCCCGTCTGTAGAGGTGATGGTGCTCACCGCATGTTTATATATCAAAATATCCCCGTCACTTTCTGCCAGGATACAAAAACTGTCAAAAGATTTGATGTACCCCTGAAACGTCTCCCCGGACATCATGACAATGGATACTTTGACGCGCTCTTTACGAGCCTGATTCAGATACTGATCCTGAATATTGAATGGTGACTTAGGCATGTCCGCTCCTTTAACGAAGTATAAAATTATCAATAGATTGTATCACTTTACCAGACTCCTTTGTGGAATCAACCCAAATTATTTCTGGTTGAGCACGAAACCAGGTTAATTGCCGCTTTGCATATTGCCGGGTGTATTTGCGGATATCTTCCAGCATCTCGTTCGCGGTAATTTCTTTTTTCAGGTAGCGAACCACCTCTCGATAGCCCAGGGTCTGCAGCGCTTTCAGAGCAAAGGAATAATCGGCCGCCAGCGCCTCGACCTCGGCCACCAGACCGGCATCAAGCATCTCTTGCGCGCGGCGGTCAATCCGCGCATAGAGTTCCTCGCGCGGGAAGCTGCAGGCCAACTGAAATGAGGGGTAGTGTCGATCGGCAAAGCGATGTTCTTCCTTTAATGCAGACATCCGTCGGCCGCTGAGTCGGAAAACCTCCAGAGCCCGCACAATGCGCACCAGATTGTGCGGATGAATCTCCGCAGCCGCCGGAGGATCGATCTCCTGCAATTCCCGATACAGGGTTCCTGCCCCCTCGAGCTGTTCCCGTGCATGCAATTCGTTACGCAGCTCCTGGCAGCCCTCAGGGAGGGCAGCCAGCCCACCGAGCAGCGCCTTGATATACAACCCGGTCCCACCGACCACACAGGGAACATGTCCGCGCTGAGCAATCGCCTCGATCAACGGCCGGGCCCGGTCGACAAAGTCGGCCACCGAGAAATCCTGATCCGGGTCGATCAGATCAATCATATGATGAGGCGCCTGGCGCTGTTCTGCCACGGTGGCCTTGGCGGTGCCAATATCCATCCGCCGATAAACCTGGCGGGAGTCGGCGGAAATGATTTCCAGGGGATACTTCTGCGCCAGAGTCAAGGCCAGCGCGGTTTTACCGGAACCGGTCGGGCCGCAGATAGTCAATACTTTGGGTCTGCTCTTCATCGGTCTCAATCGTTAATGACGCCGGAACAACCGTTCGACTTCCGCCAGGGTCAACCGCTGCATAACCGGGCGGCCATGAGGGCAGTTGGCCTTGAAATCAATCAGGTCAAGCTCCTTGAATAGCGCCTTGATTTCCAAAGTGGACAAAGCCTGGTTGGCCCTGATCACGCTGTGACAGGCCATCATGATCAGGACCTCGTCGATAGAATCGCGGAGCTGTCCTGTCCTGCCCACCCGCTCCAGTTCAAGAGCGACATCAACCACCAGTCGGGCAGCGGACTTATTGCCCAGCAATTGCGGGACCGCCTTCAGCGCAAAAGATTTACCGCCAAAAGGCTCGATCTCAAAACCCAAAGCGGCCAATTCTCCGGTCTGTTCCGTCAGGACGGTGGCGCTGTTGAAATCAAGCTCCAGGATCTCGGGAAACAAGAGGGTTTGGCTGGGAATATTTCCGGCCGCATAAGAGTGGCGAAGCTTTTCGAACCCAACCCGTTCATGGGCGGCGTGCTGATCGATCAAGATCAGGTCGTCGCCATCCTGGCATAAGATATAACTCTGATGAAACTGGCCAAGGATCTGCAGGCGACTAAAGTATCCGTCACTGGACGCGCCCGGAAGCAAGGACTGCACGGGTTCACTGTTGTCCTCCCTCCCCTCGCCATTGGCCAAGGGTTCAGGAAACGGCATGGATGAGAGGCCGACGCTCCTTGAGACGGGCTCTGCTCCAGTCAGGGTCGAATGATAATCGGCCGGAGCCTCTTTCAACACGACAGACCTTTCGGTAACCACGGGGCCGGAGACTTCACCCGCAGTTGTCGAATCGGGAGCAAGCATGGCCGGTTGGTCCGCGGCAACCCGCTGATCCACGGAGTCAGCGGAACCAGTCAGCCAGTCGGCAGGTTTCAACGTCTGCTGCAGACTGGTTGCGATAAAGTCATGAACCAGGGACTGCTCCCGGAAGCGGACCTCATGCTTGGTCGGGTGGACATTGACATCGACTTGCGCCGGATCAATCTCCAGAAAAATGACGGCAACCGGGTAACGGCCCTTCATGAGCAGGTGCCGGTAACCTTCCATGACCGCATGCTGCACAACCCGATCGCGGATATACCTGCCGTTGATGAAGGTATAGATATGAGTCGCTGCGGAACGGTTCAGCTGCGGCGCGGAAATAAGTCCGAACAGGCGCAGATCCGAGCCGGACTGACTCTCCACATTCAGCAGATCTTTCAGTAAAGAACGTCCCAACAAAGCGGCCACGCGCTCCCGAACGCCCTTTTCCCGCCTTAAATCCAGCAAGATCCGATCATTATGCCGCAACCGGAAGCTGACTTCGGGATGAGCCAGGGCCTGTTTGGTGACGACATCCGCAGCGTGACCGAGTTCGGTCTGTTCCTTGCGCAGGAATTTTTTACGCGCCGGTAGATTAAAAAAAAGATTCCGCACTTCAACCACGGTTCCCTGTGGCAAGCCGGTCTCCTCGGCGTTTTTGATTCTCCCCCCTTCGGCGTAAATCTGCTGGCCAAGCCCTTCGCTGTTAGCGCAGGTTTTCAGCCGCAACCGGGAGACAGAAGCAATGGAAGCCAGCGCCTCACCGCGAAACCCCAGGGTGTTGAGGGCAAACAGGTCCTCATCCGTTCTGATTTTACTGGTCGCATGACGCTCAAAGGCCAGAAAGGCGTCTTGGCGATTCATGCCGGACCCGTTATCGGTTACCCGAATCAGCCTTTTCCCTCCGGCTTCAAGCTCAACGAGGATGTCGCTCGCACCTGCATCAAGGGCGTTTTCCAGCAATTCCTTGACCACGGAAGACGGTCGCTCGACGACCTCGCCTGCGGCAATTTTGTTGCATAGCTCTTCAGGAAGAATATGAATTGTTGGTTCCATGGTTGCTATTATGGCTTATTTGAAGGGAAAAACAAAGCGGCCGGATCGAAATCCGGCCGCTGAGAATCAGTCTGTTTTCCGGAATTTATTTATCCTGAAGCTCATCAAAAATAATTTCCAGGTCATCATCGTCATCGTTATGCTCATTGTAAGGCTTGGTCAGATCCATTTCGATCAGGCCGAGGTCTTCAGCGACATTACTGATGATCGCCGGGGTAATCCCCTGATCACGGCGCAGGTAGGTTTCAAACAAAGCATTGTCACAAATGGTATTAATCAGCCTGGGAACCCCTCCGGACAGCTGATGGATCAGCGGCAAACAATCAGGGTGAAAAGGCGATTTTTCAGCCCCGGCAACTTGCAGACGATAGTTGATGTATTTTTGGGCATCTTCAGGCGTCAATGGTCTGAGGGTGTATTTGAAGGCGACGCGCTGAGCCAGGGGTTCGTCAAGCTTCATGATATTGTTCAAAGCAGGCAGTCCGAAAAAAACGATATTCAGCAGTTTTTTACCGGGAATTTCCAGATTCAGCAGGCCCCGAAACTCTTCCATCAATTCACGCGTCTGGAGCATCTGCGCTTCATCGATCAGAACGACGGCTTTACGCCCTTCCTGTTCAATCTGCAGCAGCCTTTCGTAAAGCTGTTTAAGCATTCTCAATGGACTGCCATCAGGCTGTTTGACCCCAAGCTGCATGCAAATCCGCGACAGAATCCATTCCGGGGTAATCCCTGAATGAATCATCACCAGCAAGGAAGATTCGTATTTCCCGATCGGCAGGCTGTCCAGCATGCGACGTGCCAAAGTTGTCTTACCGGTGCCAACACCGCCCACCAAGACAGCCAACCCTTTGTCCGAATCAACCGAGTATTTCAAACGCATCAGCGCTTGTTTATGCTGCTCACTGTCGTAATAAAATTTGTCGTTTGGTGCGTTGGAAAAGGGTTCACGCTCGAACTGAAAATAATCTGTATACCCCATGCAAATACCCTCGCAATGAGTCCTGGCAGCTGGTCAGCCTCAAAAGATAGATTGGAATTTTATCAAAGGAAGGAGATCCTCTCCTTACGCTCATCCAGCGAGTTATCTGCGATCTCATCAACCAACCCCAGGGATGCTTTCAGCGTCTTGACCCGATCCCTGACATCCCGGTAATTGGAATCCTGAGACAACACATCCTGAAAACTGATCAGGGCATCGTTGGCGCGACCGGCACGCTCGTACAGCAATCCGAGTTCGTAACCGAGATTAAGCCGCTGAATCTCTTCAAGGTAGGGCGAATCAAGAGCCTGCTGAAACATGATCTCAGCGTTGCCATAATCTTCTTTGTCGGAATAGCTGAGCCCTTTGAGCGTCTGGCAATCAACATAGCGGGACGGCTCTTTCTCGGCCTTTTCGAACTCGCTGATAGCATCGTCAAGCAAGCCCATCTCACGATAGGCAATGCCGAGATTATAATGAGACTCCATGTCGTCGGCAGCGATCTGCTCATCGACATCGGTCCGGAACACTTTTTTCTGCTCCGGGCTGGCGACGGTGTCGGCGGGAAAAACAGTATCAAAATCAAAATCCCCGAAGCCGTCGGCAAAATCAGCGGCCGATGCTGTCGGCGCAGCAACATTGCGCTGTTTTTCTATATCAGCCAGTTTCTGCCGACACTCCTCATTATCCGGAGCGTAGGCAAGGATATCTCGGCACTGCTTCTCGGCCTCGTTGAACAACCCTTGCTGCAGATAAAACTCCGCCTCTTCAAGATCGGCCCGCAGATTATGTTGTGCCGGAGCCGGACTTATCGAAGCGGGTTCAGCGGCGCCAAACAGATCATCATCTGAATCGGCAGCAAAATCAAAATCAAAATCCGCCCCGTCATTCAATTCAATCACCGCTTCGGCCTCAGAGCCCGAAACGGCAACCTCTTCCTCATTGCCGAAAACATCTTCCAGCGACTCCAGCTCCAGATCGATATTTTCGTCCTCAACCACATCCAGACTGATCGGCTCAGCGTCTTCGCCGGGATCAAGGTCAAGATCGTCGATGGAAATGTCTTCCTGGGCCGAACCGAGCAGGGTATCAGACAGGGTCTCTTCCTCAACCACATCATCGTCCGTCTCGATTTGAACTTCGGACATGATATCGAGCAGTTTGTCACCGTCGCCGGTCAGCTCATAAATGGAGTCAAGGGTCTGCAGAACGATCCGGTTGTCGCCGAGCTTGTCTTTGAGCAGCTCATAGTATTCTTTCAACCGATCAAGCCGTTCCGCCTTTAAGAATGCATCCTTCCACTCTTCCAGCTGTGACAAGGCGTGAACATACTGCTGGGAACCGATCTCACCCTTGATGATGGCCTCACAGATATCCAGGTCACTAGGATCCAGATCAAGCAGCTTTTGATAGATTTCGAGAGCCTTGGGCCAATTTTGCTGATCAGCATAGCCGCTGGCGATAAGACGTAACAGATCCGGATCGGACGGCTTTTCCTTCAGCAGGGTTTCCAGGATGATAACCCCCCGGCCGAAATCCCGTTTTTCATAAAAAGTAAGGGCCAGCCCCATCTGCAGTTTTTTATTGTTGGGGTAAAGGGGCAGGAACATCTTGTAGAGCTTCAGGGCTTTATCAAAATCGTTCTTGTTTTTCAGGATATCCAGAACCGATTCCAGCTCTTCAAAGCCGTCATCCTTACGCTCATTGGTGGCATAAACCTCAGCCAGCTTGACTCGGACGTTAAGATTATTCTGATCAAGGTCACGCATTTTCTCCAGGGTCTTGATCTCATCCGCGACCATACCGTTGCGGGCGTAATAGTCGACCAGGCTGCGATATTCAGCCATGGCGTCTCCGACCAGGCCCTGCTTTTCATTTAATTCAGCGAGCCGATTGATGATTGAAACCTGGCTTGGATCCAGCCGTTGCATCTGCTTATAGATGGCAATGGCTTTCAGATAAAAACCGTTACTGGAGAAATATTTCGCGACCGCCTCATAATGTTCGAAGGCTTCCGCCGGCTTGTTGGTACGCACGAACAATTCTGCCAGTTTCTGCCGGGAACGAACATCTGCCGGGTCCAGCTCGACGATCTTGGCGTAGTCCTTAATCGCCTTAACAATCTGCTTTTTCTTCAGATTTTTTTGTGCCGACTCGATGAGTTTTTCTTTGTTCGTTGCCAAAAAAATGCTCCGATATTTACAGTTTCAACAACTCGACCTTTATTTCACGCTAGACAATGAACCTTTAAAAGTCAAGCGGAACAATACACTTACCTTGCCCCGCATTAACACTGAATTCAAACCTTAACAAGGCCGAGCATAGCACAATCTTAAGACAAAGTATAATAATGAATATAAACTTAGTTAATTTTTTTCAATCTTGCCACCTCAGCGGCACTCAGGAGCCGATATCGGCCGGTTTCCAACCCGCCCAGATCCAACCCGCCCAAGCCAATTCTTTTCAGCCTGACCACCGAGATTCCGATAGCATCGCACATCCGCCTGACCTGACGATTTTTCCCTTCACTGATGGTCAATTCAAACCAGCAGGTTGTCGCCGAGTTCCTCACTTTTGCGACCTGAGCCGGAGCGGTCTTGTACTGATCAATCATAACTCCCTGTTCCAACTGCCCGATCATATCGCTAGTCAGACGGCCCCGCCCTTTGACCAGATAAGTTTTTTTCACATGATGGCGAGGGTGGGTCAAGCGCAGGGCCAGGTCGCCGTCGTTCGACAGCAGCAGCAACCCTTCGGTATTGTAATCCAAGCGCCCGATCGGAAATAAGCGCGCTGGAATATCCGCAACCAATTCAGTCACCAGGCGCCTTTCCCCGGGATCCTTCAGGGTTGAGATATAGCCACGTGGCTTATTCAGCAGCACGGTGATCTTCTTCTCTGCAGCCTGCAGTGCACGCCCGGCGACCTCAACCTTATCCACGGTTAAATCCGCCCGGTCACCAAGTCCGGCTTTACGGCCATTGAGCAGGACTTTCCCCTCTTCAATCCAGCGCTCAGCTTGTCGCCGGGAAGCAAGTCCCGCCTGGGAAATGAGTTTCTGTATTCTTTCTGCCATTGGCATCAGGTTCCTTCCGGAGCTAGCGGCTCGGCCTCGACAAGTTCCGGGTCCAAAGCAGCAAATTCTTTAAGAGTCGGCAGGTCGTTCAGATCACGCAGCCCGAAAAATTCAAGGAACTGCCGACTGGTACCATATAAAAGGGGGCGGCCGGGAACATCCTTCTTACCGAGAATGCGCAACAGATTTCTTTCCAGCAGCGACTTGACAATCCCGCCGGAATCAACCCCGCGCAGATACTCAATTTCCGCCCGGGTGACCGGTTGCCGATAGGCAATGATGGCGAGAGTTTCCAGGGCCGCCTGGGAAAATTTAACCGATCTCTCCTTGGCCATTCTGCGCAGGTAAGGAGCAAAATCAGGAAGGGTGCGGAACTGGTAGCCACCGGCAATTTCAAAAATCCGGAACCCGCGTGCGCTAAGCTGATACTCCTGCATCAGTTCCTCAACCACAGGCCTGACCACTGCCCGGGGTTGCTCAAGCAGTGCGCACAGACGATCCAGGCTGAGTGGTCCGTCGGCAGCAAAGATAAATGCTTCAACCAGCTGCTTGAGATTATTCATAACCAAGAGCATCCTCAACTGCCGAAAGCTGATCAAGCTGTTCGGGAGCGACCACCAGGGTCAGCCAGATTTCACTGAATTCTTTCACCTGTTCGATATTGATCATTCTCATTTTAACCAGTTCCAACATGGCCAAAAAAGTCACAACGAGTTCAATCCGGGAAGCCCGGGGGGAAAAACACTCATGGAAAGCCATGCGTTTTTTTTCCGCCAATCGGGCAGAAAGTCGCCTGATATATTGCGCAACGGAGAGCGATTCGCGGACGACTTCATGAAAGACCTCTTTCGGCCGATGACTGAGGATCCGATGAAAGGCTTCGGCCAACTGATAGATTCCGACCGTGATTTCTTCATCGGCAGCATCTTCCAGTTCCAGATAATCGGCAGCCCTGACCAGACCGGTGAAATAATCACGCTGCAACTGCGGCATATTTTCAAATAACCGGGCCGCCTCCTTGTAGCGCTGGTATTCAAGCAGTCGCCGAACCAGTTCGGCGCGCGGATCTTCTCCCTCTTCTTCTTCAATCTCTTCACTCGACGGCAGCAGCATACGAGATTTGATATGCATCAGGGTGGCCGCCATCAGCAGGAACTCTCCGGCGACATCCAGATCAAGCTGCTTCATCTGTTCGATAATCGATAGATACTGCTCGGTAATTTCCATAATCCGGATATCGTAGATATCCATTTCATTGGTTTTGATCAGGTGCAAAAGAAGGTCAAGGGGACCGGAAAAGTTTTCAAGCAGAATCTGGATCGGCATATTTTCAATGTCCGAACAGGAAGTGCATTGCCTGCCGAACCACTTCAACCTGGCTGCCCGCCATCAACACCACCAACGTGTTGATAATCGGCGCCAGAATCACACGCCAGAGATCGGTGAAAAACACCAGCAGCAGGATCAATACAAAGCCGAAGGGCTCAAGCCGGCCGATAAGAGCCGCCTGCCGCTCCGGCAGTACCCCGGTCAGAATCCGTCCGCCATCAAGCGGCGGCACAGGGATGAGATTGAAAACACCAAGCAAGGTGTTGATATAGAGGCTGAAACCCAGCATCATTTTCACCGGAGTTGAAAACTTGATATACGTATCCGCAGCGCCGATAAAACTCTGATCAATATATCCCAAGCCACGCAAGAAAATCGCTGACGCGATGGCCAGAAGAAGATTGGTCACCGGTCCAGCGACCGCGACCCAGATCATGTCCCGCTTTGGATGGCGGAAATTGCCCGGGTTGACCGGCACCGGACGAGCCCAACCAAAACCGAAAATAAAAAGCGCAATGGTGCCGATGGGGTCGATGTGCTTGAACGGATTCAGGGTCAGACGGCCTAGCAGCCGTGCGGTCGGGTCGCCGAAACGTTCGGCGATGTAGCCATGGGAAATTTCATGCAGCATGACTGCCAGCAACGCAGGGACCAGCATGATTGCAATCTTGGAGATGACACTTTCCATATATGTTTCGCTTCGCACTCCCAAGCCTTAGCGCTTGTTAACGATTTACAAGCCGGTGCCTCAGTCTAATCGAGATAACTCGATCGGTCAACAAAACAGGCCGCTCGGCACGAGCAAGCTGTTGAGAATCAGCATGTTGGGCCCATGGAAGAGCGATCAAAATCAATAGTGACGCTCTAACGTATTGATATGGGAAAAATCGCCTTATCCACACCTCGCTTGAAAAAATCCAGGGATGGACTTTTCAACAGCCCACTAGGGCGGAAAGTTTTTCAAGGCCAGCTCGATCTCTTCCTGTTTACTGGTGACATCCATATTCAGGCGAGCGTCCAGCACCACCCTGAAAATATCCTGAAAATAGGGTCCCGGCTGCAGCCCAAGATTAATCAGATCCTGGCCGGTCAACGCAATTTTGACATTACGCAACCGGGTCACATACAGGGAAATCCATTTTTGCAGAACGTCATCCTCAGCTGAAGCCATTAAAAAAAGTATCAACTCCAGCGGCAGGCCTTCGAACCAGTGAAAGATATCGCTATTCGTTGGAGGGGCCTGCTTCGCCTTCCAAAACTTCAATTTTTTCAACAACACCAAGCTGCGCGATCTTTTTTCAAGAAAGAGGTCCTGATCGCGCGGATGAACGTTCAGCCAACGGATGATTCCGCTGACCGTTTTTTCCGATTGCTGGCCGAACAGACAGAGGAGATAGAGCAGCCAACGCCGATAGGATTCACCGGTATAGAGCAAATCGAACCAGTTTGCCGCCCGCCCCGCGGCAATCAGCAACTTTCTGCTGGGCACATCTATTTTAAGGCGACGGTCGATAAATTTCAGCAGCTCAAATTGTTCCAGCCGCTCAAGGGCCGGGAGGATATGCGCTTCGCTGAGAATCTGTTCAAGCTCATTGAGAATCCTGGCGCCACCGACCCTCTTCACCAGGTTCATGCGTACCGCGCTCCTCATCAGTCGTTCGGTCTGCCGGCCAATCCGAAAGCCAAGGCGCTGCTCAAAACGAACCGCGCGGAAGAGTCGGGTGGGATCTTCAACAAAGCTCAGGTTATGCAGAACCCGGATCGCCTTATCTTTCAGGTCGCGCTGGCCACCGAAAAAATCGAGCATTTGCCCGAAATTTTCGCGATTCAAAGCGATCGTCAAGGTATTGATGGTGAAATCACGGCGATACAGATCCTGCCTGATGGAGGCATGCTCCACATGAGGGAGAGCCGCAGGGCTGTCATAGTATTCAAGCCGGGCCGAAGCGATATCAACCTTGAATCCGTCCGGAAAAATCACCACTGCGGTGCCGAATTTTTCATGTTCCCGGATCCGACAGCCGACCGTTGCGGCAAACTGGCGGGCAAAACCGATCCCGTTGCCCTCGACAACGACATCGATATCCAGATTTTCCTGCCGCAGCAGCAGATCCCGCACACAGCCGCCGACCAAAAACACCTTAACCTGCTGCCGATCGGCAACCTCTCCGAGCTGGTGAAGGATGTTCTTAATATAATTCGGCAGCTGTGCCTCAAGAAGGCGTTTCAGGTTTTTCCGTTTCAACTGCAGGCTGCGCTGAGTCAGGATTCCGGTCGGACCCTCCAGTCGCTCCTGCTGGTCCCCCAACATATGGCGCAACAGATCCGTTCGAGTCACCACACCGACCAACATTTCGCCATCCACCACCGGGACACAGCGCTGATTGTGCTCAATGATCCCCTGCTGCAATTCGGCCAGAGAGGCTGAAGAACTGACGGCTTTAAAGTCGCTGTTCATGACATCGCCAACAGTCATTCTGGCCAATTTGTGATGAGCCGCTTTTTCAACAATCTGCCTGGTGATAATGCCGACAACATGGTGCCGGTCATCAACAATCGGCACAGCATTAAAATTAAAGCGCGCCATCAACTGCCGGGCCTTGTCGATACTGGCAACTTCCGGCAAGGTCTTGACCGGGCTCGACATCAGCTCCCCGGCAGTTCCGGATGGCTGGACATGCTTTTGCAATAACGCCTGCAGGTGATCCAACAGCTGCGCCAGCGGCATATCCCGTACCGTCGCCGAAGCGGCAAAAGCATGGCCACCACCGCCAAGCTCCTGAAAAACCTCGCCGACGTGCACTTCGGGCAAACGCGACCGGCCGACCGTAAAGATCCTGTCTTCCATGCGCACCGCCACGATCAGCACATCCAGGTTTTCAATATCTTTCAGTTTATGAACCAGGCTGGAAATATCGCCGACATAATAATCGACTGAGGCATGAGAAATCGCAATTTCAACACCGTTGACAATCACCGTTCGACAGGAATTCAAGAGTTCGTTCAGTAACGCGACCTGTTCCGGGGTCATTTCCCGGACCAGGAAATCAGCGACAGTGTTCAGATTTGCACCGTGCTCAAGCAGAAAAGCGGCCGCCTCAAAATCGGCCGGCGTGGTTCCGGAAAACAATAGATGCCCGGTATCCTCAAAAATACCGAGCATCATCATGGTTGCTTCATCAGAATCGGGGACGATCCCGCGTTCTTTAAATATGCGGGTGAGGATAGTGGTCGTGGCGCCGACATCATGAATCTCTTCCAGTGAACCGCGCAGAGCGTGTTTGTCAACCGGATGGTGATCGTAGATGTGAATGTCAAGACCGGGTCTATCAACGATATCTGCAAACAGGCCGATCCGAGTCGTACTGCGGACGTCAACCAAAATCAGCCGGGTCACCTCCGCCAGGTCGATATCCTTGCTCCGCTTAATATTGTAGGCATAGAGTGTACTCTGCAGCAAAAAATTGCGCAGCCCCTGCTCCTGCCCACCGGGAAACACCAGCACCGCATCAGGATAGAGTCTTTTGGCGGCAATCATGGAACCGAGGCAATCAAAATCAGCATTGACATGAGTCGCTATAACGTCCATGAGTTCGCTTAAAAAACCCGCAGCAGAAGGCTGACAGTGACCGTGTTGCCCGGCAAATGACTCCTATTCGACCTGTAATGTCCCGATAAGTTCATTGATATCCTCAACCCCTTCCTGCAGACAAAAATCCTCAAGGTCCCGGATGATGGTCGCCATCACATTCGGATCCACAAAATTCGCGGTCCCGACCTGCACCGCCGTGGCACCAACAATCAAAAACTCCAGGGCATCGACCGCCCGGGAAACCCCCCCAACCCCGATGACCGGCAGGTCGACGGCCTGCACCACCTGATGAACCAACCGCACTGCAATCGGCCGGATAGCTGGCCCGGAGAGCCCACCGATCGTATTGGCCAGGGCCGGCCGGCGTTTTTTGACATCCACAGCCATGCCGGTCAGGGTATTGATCAGGCTCAAGGCATCGGCGCCGGCATCTTCGGCGGCTTTGGCCGTAACCCGGATATCCGTCACGTTCGGCGTCAGCTTTACAATCAGCGGCTTGCTGGTCCGTTTCCGTACCACCGAAATAACATCATAAGCGGCCTGCGCTTCGGTCCCGAAGACGATTCCGCCGTGTTTGACATTGGGACAGGAAATATTCATTTCCAACCCGGCCACACCCGGCAGATCATCAAGACGGGCAGCCACTTCGCCGTATTCTTCCTGGGTGTTGCCGAAGAAATTGACGATCACCGGCGTATTGAATTGCTCCAGGAAGGGCATTTTATGTTTGATAAAGACATCGACACCGACATTCTGCAAACCGATGGCGTTAAGCATGCCGCTGACCGTCTCACAGATACGGGGAGTCTTGTTGCCGGCCTTGGGCTGCAGAGACAGCCCTTTGGTCACGATCGCCCCCAGTTCGTTCAAATCGAGATAGGGAGCATATTCCTCGCCATACCCGAAAGTCCCGGACGCAGGCATGATCGGGTTCTTCAACCGGATTCCGGCAACATCAACCGCCAGGTTCGGCCGCTCAAGCCGCTCTTTACGCTTGATCATGGTGACCCTCCTCAACTTCAGCGTCCTCGCTCCAGTCAAGCTGAGCAGATTTGAAAACCGGCCCGGTTTTGCAGGTACACAAATAACTGGGGGTCTCTTCGCTGTGTCCGGCTCCTTTGACGACGCACCCCAAACAAGCTCCGACCCCGCAGGCCATAAGGGCCTCCAGTGAAACCTGCAGTGAGGTTTCATATTGCTGACAAATTTTCTGCACCGCCTTGATCATGGGCATCGGACCACAGGCAAACACCGAATTCTTGCCCGCCCCGGCCAATTTACTTTCCAGAACCTGAGTCACCAGGCCACGCTCACCAAGACTGCCGTCTTCAGTGGAAACATAGGTTTCAACGCCGAGCCGTTCAAACTCAGTGACAGTAATGATGTCATCCCGGGTTCGCCCGCCCATCAATAAGCGGACTTTGGACTTGGCAACCAGTTCCTCGGCGAGCATATAAAGAGGGACCAGGCCGATACCGCCACCGACCAGTATCTTTTCTTCTTCCGGCGGTCCGGGATCAAACCCTTTACCCAGGGGTCCCAGCAGTTCAACGGCATCTCCCTGATGCAAACCCTGCATGATTTCGGTTCCACCGCCGACGACCTTGTAAATAATCTCGATAAATTCTTTCGGCGGCATCGCTTCACAGTCAGCAGGCATGAATCCGGTCCTGAAAATGCCGAACGGGCGCCGCAGCAGCGGCGGCAGCGAACGCTGAACCCGAAACATGACAAACTGCCCCGGTCTGGCCAATTTGGTATAATCCGGCGCCAGAATCCGCATCCGGTAGTACCCCGGCGATATCTCCTGATTGGAGAGGATAATTGTTTTATGGTTTTTCATTCATTTCTCCAGATTTTTTTCTTGGACCGACAATTCTTTTACCATGATGACGGCATCCTCGCCGTCACGATAATACCCGCGCCGTACCCCGGCAGAAGCGAATCCGCAACCTTGATAGAGATTGATTGCCGGCTGATTGCCGGCCCTCACTTCCAGCCAGGCGGTTGTCGCGGACGCGGCACACCGTTTGAAAGCCGCGCTCAACAGGCGACCGGCAAATCCGCGGCGCTGCCAGGCAGTAGCGGTCGCAAGATTGAGAATCTGCACTTCACCCGCAACCAACCAATAACATAAATATGCACAAATACGACCACAGATCGCGAGACAGAGAAAGGTTGCAACAGGATTGAGAAGCTCCTGATACAGCATCTGCTCGGTCCAGGGCTGAGCGTAACAATCTTGCTCGATAGCTACGATAGCGTCAAGATCAGCAGTGGTCGCCTCCCGAATGAGTATGTTTTTTTCCTGTAATGGATTGCGCAACTTTATTTGTTTTCGTGCTATATAATACAGTTAATGAACGATGCTGGAAATCTTGCAGGAAAATATCATAAATAACAGCATAGAGATACACCGAATGAAACCCTGCACGGCAATGTGGCGAACCCGCTCAAGCGGCCCCTGACAGGTTGTGGGTCACCAGCCAGCGGAACCTTGGCGGGAGCTAAAAGCCGTTGACAGATTGTAAAGTCATCACTTTTGTTGGGTCCAAAAAAACCAATCCTTCGCCCTTACTTAAAAAACCCGGGAGGATCGTTTTCAACAACCCGCAAACAATGATCGAATTCAAGCCATTGACCGCAACAAATGGCCCGCAATATAAACGATTACTTCAAGGATAACACCGAGCATTGCCCAGCTCAGGTAAATTGCCTGCCCAGTTAAGGGATGAACTGGATGCATGGATTAATCATCTTGCATTGACAAAGGGCGGCTGGCAATGATCTAATGTCGGGCTATTTTTATTTGGCAAGGAGAGTCAGAAGTGAGTAGTAAAAATCCGATAACTTACAAGGATGCGGGGGTCGACATTGCCGCCGGCAACCATTTCGTCAACCTGATCAAACCGCTGGTCAAAAAAACCTCCCGCCCGGAAGTATTGACCGACATCGGCGGGTTCGGCGGCCTGTTCTCGCTGAACAGCAATAAATACCAACGGCCAGTCCTGGTTGCCGCTACCGATGGAGTCGGGACCAAACTCAAACTGGCTTTTTTGCTGGAGAAACATGACACCGTCGGCATCGACCTGGTGGCCATGTGTGTCAACGATATCATCGTGCAAGGGGCAGAACCCTTATTTTTTCTGGACTATCTGGCCACGGCAAAGCTTGAACCGGAAAAAGCGGTTGAGATCCTGAAAGGCATCGCCGAAGGCTGCAAACAAGCCAATTGTGCCCTGCTTGGCGGCGAAACTGCAGAAATGCCAGGCATGTACGCCGGCGAAGAATATGATCTGGCCGGCTTTTCGGTCGGTGTTGTCGACAACGACAAAATCATCGACGGATCGACCATTACCAAAGGCGACCAGATTATTGGCATTGCCTCCAGCGGCCTGCATTCGAATGGCTTTTCCCTGGCCCGTAAAATCTTCCTCGAAACCCTCAAGTTGGACCTGACGGCAACCCCGGCAGGCCTGGACAAACCCCTCGGGGACATCCTACTGGAACCGACCAGGATTTACGTCAAAAGCATTCTGAATCTGTTGCGCGATTTCAATATCAAAGGAATTGCCCATATAACCGGCGGTGGCTTACTGGAAAACATTCCCCGCATCCTTCCCAAACATTGCAAAGCAGTCATTGAGAAAGACAGCTGGAGCAAACCGGCCATTTTTGAGATGCTTCGTGAAGGGGGCAATATTCCAGAGCATGAAATGTACCGGACGTTCAACTACGGCATCGGCATGATTCTGGTGGTTCCAGGTAAGGATTGCGAAGATATCATCGGCCGCTTGGCCGGTCTCGGCGATCAGGCCCAGGTCATCGGCGAAATTGTCCCTGCCGAAGAACCGGTTGTCGAACTTATCTGACGCTCCAAAAAAGGAAGCCGACATGCCTAAACTTCGTATCGCCGTGCTTGCCTCCGGGAGTGGCTCGAACCTGCAAGCCATTATTGACCGTTCCGTCGCAGGCGGACTGGACGCTGAAATCGTTCTGGTCATCAGCAATAATCCTGATGCGGGAGCCTTGACCAGAGCGAAACAGGCCGGCATCAGACAGATGTGCATCGATCATCGGCAGTTCGCTTCGCGGAGCGAGTTCGACCGGGCCGTCGTTGCGGAATTACAGGCCGCAGGTGCGGAACTTATTGTTCTGGCCGGATTTATGCGGATTATTTCCGATATTTTTCTGGCAGCCTTCCCGGACCGCATTATCAATATTCATCCGGCTTTGCTGCCGGCTTTTCCGGGGCTGCACGTCCATCGTAAAGCGCTTGATTACGGGGCACGTTTTTCCGGCTGTACGGTACATTTTGTCGATGGCGGCGTAGATACCGGGCCCATCATCATCCAGGCCGCAGTACCGATTCTGGAAGCTGATACGGAAGACTCCCTGGCGGCCAGAATTCTTGAGCAGGAACATAAAATCTATCCACAGGCGATCCAGTGGTTTGCTGAAGGGCGAATCAGTATCGAGGAGCGCAGGGTCAAGGTTCGGGGGATTGTTCCAGCAAGCGGTGCACAAATCAGCCCGGCCCTGGAAATGGCAGAGTGACCGATGGCAGAAACAATCTTGGTCAGTGCTTGCCTGTTGGGGTTAACGACCCGCTATGACGGAAAAGCTGCAGCAAACGAAAAGGTG
Source organism: Pelobacter seleniigenes DSM 18267 (assembly GCF_000711225.1). Classification (NCBI taxonomy): domain Bacteria; kingdom Pseudomonadati; phylum Thermodesulfobacteriota; class Desulfuromonadia; order Desulfuromonadales; family Desulfuromonadaceae; genus Pelobacter; species Pelobacter seleniigenes. The sequence goes on along the minus strand of NZ_JOMG01000004.1, from coordinate 452,448 downwards.
CTTGCCTATCTGCGCCGGAATCAGGCGATTGCGATTCCCGTCTGCCCGGAACAGTTGGCTGGCCTGCCGACCCCTCGGCCGCGCTGCTGGTTTGCCAACGGGGACGGAGCCACGCTGCTATCCGGAACCGGCCGACTCGAGAATGAAAATGGTGAGGATGTCAGCAGTTTTTTTCTGGACGGCGCCAGGCAATGCCTGACAATCGCCCAACTGGTCAGGGCCAACCGGGCCATCCTCAAGGAGCGCAGCCCTTCTTGTGGCTCGCATCAGGTCTATCTGGGCCAGGAAAAGGTTGATGGTCAAGGAGTGACCGCAGCCCTATTGAAACAGCACAATGTGGTTATTTGCAGTGATGAAGATTTTGATGAAGAAAATTTCTGAAAAAATTTGCATCACAAAAAAAAATATGCTAGTAATGCGCGTTCGAAACTTTCAGGAGGATTGAAGAGATGTCAAAACAATGTGAGATCTGCGGGAAAAAGCCCGTTACCGGAAATAATGTCAGCCATGCCCACAATAAAACCCGGACTGTCTGGAGCCCGAACCTCCAAAAAGTTCGCGCCCAGCACAATGGATCAATCCGGACCATCAAGGCCTGTACCCGTTGTATTCGTTCTGGGAAAGTGCAAAAAATCGTCTGAGATTTTCAGACCATCGATAGTTATCAGGTAAAGGGACTGCTTTTCCAAGCAGCCCCTTTATTTTTTTACTACCCCGTTCAGTGGCCGTCCAGATAGGCTACCAACTCGATCTCAACCAAGGCCCCTTTCGGCAATGCGGCGACCTGAACTGTTGCCCTGGCTGGAGCCGGATCGTTGAAAAAGCGTCCATAGACTTCATTAACCAACGCAAAATCAGCCAGATCGACCATAAAAATAGTCGTTTTCACAACAGCCTGAAATCCGGTCCCGGCAGCAGCCAATACCCCTTCCAGGTTGTTCATGACTTGGGTGGTCTGTTCCTTGATTCCGCCCGGGACGATTTCGCCGCTGATCGGATCCAGGGGAATCTGACCGGAACAAAACAGGAATTCGCCAACCCTGATCGCCTGAGAATAAGGCCCGATGGCCGCCGGCGCTTCATCAGTCTGCACTTTCATCAAATTCATAAGAACTCCTTCGTATCTCTTCTTTTGCGGGCAGCATCGACCTACTTGCTGCGCCATCAACCATCAGTCATCAGTTGCGCACCCGTTCGACCCGCTGCACGCCCTTGACTTTTTTGATCTCCCGAATGACCCGGTTCAAATGCTCCAGGTTCTCAACATCAATCTCAAACAGGTTCATACCTTTATGATCACCACGGGTGTGTACTGTGGCATTCACAATATTGGCGTCAGCTTCGCTAATGGCACTGGAAATCCCTACCAGCATGCCTTTTTGATCGGCACAGACAATCTTGATTTTAACCGGCCGGGAAGTTTTTTTCTGCATATCCCATTCGACATCGATACGTCTTTCCGGATCACTGGCCAGAACCTGGGGACAATCTTTGGTGTGAACCGTCAAACCGCGGCCCCGGGTGATAAAACCGGCAACCGGTTCTCCGGGGAGCGGGTTGCAGCAATTTGCAAAACGTACCATCACGTTGTCAACACCGCCGATCAGAATTGCGCTCTGTGATTTCCGGCGGCTGAATTTTTCCAGCACCTTCCCGAACGGGCCGGGCTTGGTTGTAGTACTTTTCAGCTCTTCCTTCGGCAAAACATGAGACAACACCTGGCCGGCGGAGAGCTTGCCGTAACCAACGGCCGCAAACAGGTCGACAGACAGCTTAAAACCCAGCCCCCGCACAGTGTCATCAAATGATTTCAGCGCCATGGCTCGTTTCAAACTATATTGATGCTTACGCAGCTCCTTTTCGAGCAAGTCCCTGCCCATTTCGATACTTTTTTCGCGTTGTTCTTCCTTAATCCATTGGCGGATTTTATTGCGCGCCTTGGAGGTTTTGGCAATGGACAGCCAGTCTTTGCTTGGAGTCTGGTTGGCGGAGGTCAGAACCTCTATGATATCGCCATTTTTCAACTCTGTTTTTAACGGGCACAGTTTGCCGTTGATGCGGGCGCCAACACAACGCCTGCCCACGTCGGTATGTACGGCAAAGGCAAAATCTATGGGCGAGGACCCGGCCGGCAGCTCCTTGACATCCCCGTTCGGGGTGAACACATAGACCTCTTCAGGAAACAGGTTTATCGATGCCGGACCACTGCCGTCCCAACCGGAGCTGACGTCTCGCTGCCATTCCAAAACCTGACGCAGCCAGTTAAAACGATGATCATCCCGCCCGGTGACCGGAACCACACCCCCTTCTTTGTATTTCCAGTGGGCAGCGACCCCTTCTTCTGCAATCCGGTGCATTTCATGGGTCCGGATCTGCACTTCCATCCGTTCGCCAAACGGACCAATGACCGTCGTATGCAAGGATTGGTACATATTGGACTTGGGCATGGCGATGTAGTCTTTAAACCGACCGGCAATCGGTTTCCAGGCCGAATGGATCAGCCCGAGGACCTCGTAGCATTCCCGTACGCTCGAAACCAGAACGCGGAAGGCGATCAAGTCGTAGATTTGATCAAGATCAACCCCGGTGCGCTCCATTTTCCGATAGACAGAATAAAAATGCTTGGAACGTCCGGAGACCTCGCCAGCCAAACCGTTTTCAGCCAGCAGGTCACAGATCTTTTGCTTGACCTCCGTAACATAGCCGCTACGCTCTTTTTTGTGGGCAGAAATCCTGCGTTTGAGGTCAGCATAGATCTCAGGCTCAAGGACCCGCAACGCAAGATCTTCCAATTCCCCTTTCAACCAGCTTATCCCCAGCCGATTGGCCAAGGGGGCATAAATTTCCAGGGTTTCCCGCGAATAATCGAGTTGTGCTTGTTCATCCCGAAACAGGATCGTCCGCATATCACTGAGCCGATCCGCCAGATAGACCAGCACCACCCGCAGATCCCGCGCCATGGCAATAAACATCTTACGGAAGCTCTCAACCTGCTGCTGATTACTTTGCCGATATGGAATGCTGCTGATTTTATTGCCGATTTCAATCAGGGAGACAACTTCTTCGCCGAATTCGGCAGAGAGTTCTTCTTTGCTGATTTGACCTGTGCCAAGGGAGTCATGAAGGAGCCCGACAACGATGGTTGTCACATCGACCTTCAAGCGAGCGAGAATGGATGCAACTTCGAAAGGGTGCTGAAGATAAGCACGCCCATCAGGTGTTTTCTGCCCCTGATGAGCCCGCGCACAGAATTCCCCGGCGCGGGCCAAGAGGTCTGAATCCACCTGAGGATAATACGTCCTCAGCTGTTCGGTAATGTCTTCAATAGTTATCATAGCTATCACCGGGAAGTATCCGGCTCAACGCTCTGAATGACTACAATAGTATATTCAACTCAGGGCCCTGAATCCGGTTTCAGGGCCGGAAAAAACAGGCTTGTTTCTTCACCGCTTGCGCATCGGTATTTCAAAGTCGATTTCGTTGGCAGCAATTTCACGTAAGGCAACAACGACTTTCTTATTGCCGGACTTGTTTTCAATCAGTGGTTCAGCGCCTTTGTAAAGTTGCTTCGACCGCTTTGCTGCAACCATAGCAAGCAGAAACCGATTGGGAATGACATCCAAACAATCTTCAACTGTAACACGTGCCATATTTTTGTCTCCTTATGAGGTAAATTTTTGTAATAAATACCGGCAACGATTCGCCCGGCTTCTTTCTGCATGAATAATCGAAATCAGCTTGGCTTTGGCGGCAGAAAAATCATCATTCACAACCAGGTAGTCATATTGCTCGGCCTGGGCAATCTCCTGCTGAGCATTTCTCAGCCGCCGCAGAATGACCTCTTCACTGTCGGTACCGCGCTCACGCAGCCGTCTTTCCAACTCATCATAATCCGGTGGCAGAATAAAAATAAACACTCCGCGCCGATAACTTTTCCGCAATTGCGCCGCGCCCTGACAATCGATATCAAGCAGCAGGTCGATCCCCTTCAGCGAAGCATCCTCAATAGTCGCGAGGGAAGTTCCATAAAGGTTTCCGTGCACCTCGGCCCACTCGGCAAGCTGATGTCTCTCAATCATCTGCCTGAAGGTGTCGGAAGGAACAAAATGATAATCGACCCCGTCCCGTTCCCCGTCCCGCCTGGGGCGTGTCGCAAACGATATAGATTGCTCCAGATCAGTAACGCTGTCAATCAATTCCCGACACAACGAGGTTTTCCCAGCGCCGGAAGGGGCTGAAACCACAAAAAGAATTCCTTTCCTGCTGGGATCCGCCTGCTTATTCAATGTTCTGCACCTGTTCACGGATTTTTTCAAGCTCAGACTTTAAGGCAACAACATGCTTGGTCAGGTTGGCATCGTTGGACTTGGATCCCATGGTGTTTGCTTCGCGATTCAACTCCTGAACCAAAAAATCCATTTGCCGACCGACCGGCTCCTGTTCCGCCATCAGAGCGTGAAACTGTGCCAAATGACTATTGAAGCGGCTGATTTCTTCGCTGATATCGCAACGATCTGCAAAAATCGCAATTTCCTGGGCTATGCGCTGCGGATCCCCGCCGTTATCCTGCAAACGGGTCAGGCGCTCCTTGAGCTTCTGCTGCCACTCAATGGGGACCAGAGGGGCACATTCTTCAATTTTCCCGAGAATGGTTGCCAGCACCTCAAGCCGCTGGGAAATATCCTGCGCCGTGGCAGCACCTTCGCAGCGCCGCGTTTCAAGCATGGCCGCCAATGCCAGATCCAAAGATTGATAGAGACAATCCAGCAAGTCGTCAGCAACCAATTCGGTTTCTTTCAAGGTCAGGACATCTTTCTGTGCAGCCAAAAATTCAAGTCCGATCTCCCCGGCCAGGCCCGTCACCGATTTCAAATGCTTGTAGGCGGCCAGATAGGCTGCCGCCAACTGTTCATCAATCACCGGCGTCATTGTTACCCGGGAGCTGTTCTCCTGGTTGATATAGACGTCAACTTTCCCTCGCTTTAAAACCGCGGCAACCCTTTTTTTTATCTCGCTTTCATAGGGAGCCAGCAATCGAGGGGCCTTGACCGTAATATCACCATAACGATGGTTTACAGCCTTAATTTCAACGGCAAACGACAATCCTTCCGCTTCGGCCTGACCACGGCCATAGCCGGTCATACTCTTTATCATAATCAACCTTTATTTATGGCCCAGTCCGGACACTATTTGCAGCATAATCAAAAATCTGTGTGCAAATCAGCTCTCCACCAAGCATTTTCAACAAAGTTTTGCATCTTAGCGATTTTACAAAAGACAAACAAGAAAAACATTTGCTCCTGTCAACTCAGAAAAGCCGGAGCCTTACCTTTATCGGTGCACAAGAAAACCGGACCGGGGTGGCAATTGTTACACCGCGTAATAATCGCGGTACCAATGCACAAAACGGGCAATGCCCTCTTCTATGGATGTGCTTGGCTTAAAGCCGACATCCGCTATCAACGCATCGACATCAGCATAGGTTGCGGGAACATCCCCCGGCTGAATTGGCAGCATGTTCTTACGAGCCTCTTTGCCGAGTTCGGATTCCAGCGCGTGAATCAAATCCATCAGCTCAACGGGATTGTTGTTGCCGATATTATACAACCGATAGGGTGCCGCACTGGTGCCAGGATCAGGATGATCGCCAGCCCAGACGGGGTTGGCCGTTGCCACCCGATCAAGAGTTCTGACCACCCCCTCGACAATATCATCGATATAGGTAAAGTCACGTCTCATTTTACCGAAATTAAACACATCGATAGGCTGATCCGCCAGAATCGCCTTGGTAAAAAGAAACAATGCCATATCCGGGCGCCCCCAGGGACCATACACCGTAAAGAAACGCAAGCCGGTCGTTGGTAGTCCATAAAGATGACTGTAGGTGTGCGCCATCAGCTCATTCGATTTTTTGCTGGCCGCATACAAGGACACCGGATGATCAACGTTATCATGGACAGAGAAAGGCATTGCGGTATTGGCACCATAGACCGAGGAAGATGAAGCATACACAAGATGCTCAACACCATTATGCCGGCAACCCTCCAAAATATTCATAAACCCTTGGATATTACTATCAATGTAGGCATAAGGGTTAATCAGAGAATAACGGACTCCGGCCTGGGCTGCCAGATTCACCACACGATCAAACTTCTCCTGCACAAACAAATCGGCCATAGCATCACGATCGGCAAGATCCATGTGCACAAAGCGAAAATTGACATCTGCATCAAGCTGCTGCAAGCGAGCATGCTTCAAAGTGACATCATAATAGTCATTCAGGTTATCCAGGCCGATCACCTGATCGCCGCGACCAAGCAGTTTCTGGGAGAGATGAAAACCGATAAATCCGGCAGCTCCGGTAACAAGTACTTTCATAGAGGATTCCTTTTTTCGCTTGCCCTGAAAAAACAAAAAAAACGGGAGAGGCTTCCCTCTCCCTATCAATATATCTGTAAAGGCGGCCCATAGGCCAACAATTAATTATGCTAATCGCTAATCGTCAACTGATCACGAAATTTTGCCAAAGTTTTTGGCCCGATTCCTTTAACATTGGTCAGTTCATCGACCGAAGCGAAAGGCTTGGACGTACGATAATCGATGATACTCTGTGCTGTTTTTTCTCCAACCCCTTTCAGGGTTACAAGTTGCTCAATGGTTGCGGTGTTGATATTGATTTTTTCAAGAGCAAAAGATGGCTGACTGGCAAAGCTCAGCAGCAAAACAAACAGCAGTCCGACAAACATTCTTCTGAAAATGTGCATGGATCCCCTCCACTTTGTAGATTTGTACAGAGAAAAGTTCTTGAGACAGGCCCCCTCTACAGCAGACAATAAACAATAACAAATCCTAACATATCCAATCAAAAGAATTAAAGTCTTTTTTCCATGACGGTACGGCTTTGCAATCTTATTTTCTCTTCCTGACCTTTTTAACCCGCCAGCGTTTATGCATCCAGAACCACTGGGTCACATCCCTCCGGATAGCCGCCTCAACAATCTCGGTCAGTAGCTGGGTATTTTGAGCAACGGCAGCCTCCCCTTCACCTTGCAGAAGCAGCATCGGCTCCGTCCATGCCTTATAACGATGATCCGGGCTACGCAAACAGAACATCGGCACCACCGGGATCTGATGTTTCATCGCCATATGGGTCATGACCGTCGATGTCATGGCCTTACGGCCAAAGAAAACAGTCTCCGTTGATCCGGGAGGTGAAATGTGCTGGTCAAGCAACACCGCAACCGCATGCCCGGCTCCTAATGATTTAAAAATCCTTCGACCGCCCTTCCGGCTATTCAATAACCGCGCTCCAAAATGAGTCCGAATCCCGGTTAGATAAGCATCAGTCAGAGGATTTTTCATCGGTCGCCCGACCATGTCACACTCAACTCCGCTGGCCGGCAGGACAAATGCCCCCGCCTCCCAAAAACCCAGATGGCCAGTCAACAGGATCACCCCGCGACCAAGCTCCAGTGCCTGGCGGAGATGATCAAACCCTTCAATCTTAAAGAATTGATCCAGCTCGTCAGGGCTGAACAGATCAAGGCGAAGCAGATCGATCCCGCTCATACCAAAATGCACAAAACATTGGCGCAGATTTCGTCTGATTTCCCGATCCGTCAACTCAGGCATGGCCTTGCTCATATTGTCATAGGCCAGACGATATCTGCCGGCCAGCAATTTCATCGCCAACTGTCCCAGCAACCGCCCCAAAACAAGCGCTGCAGAACGCGGCAAAAAACGAACCACTCCGGCGACTATCCGCAGTCCTAAATATTCAGAATAATATTTAAAAGATACTGACATTTATATTCCGAACCAATTCAGCCCAATCAACTCCGACAGCCATTTTGGGTCAGTTCGGAGCAACGGACAAAAGACAAAAGAAACCGGTCAGCATGGATTACGCGAAAAACCATGTTCACCAAACAGACGGCAATCAGAATAACAGATCATCAACTGTACAAATCGCATAAGAAATTGCTTAAAACATGAAATAATAATGCAGAATATCGCTAGCGGGACAGCTGTCGGAACCATTTGATTGCCTAGGAAAGTCCAATCTTCATTTGTGCCGGTAACTTAGCATTTTTTTTCCAAGGGAGCCTAGCAAATTATCCAATTCGCATGCAAAGCCTGTGGTAAAGTGCTCTTCTTCTGGACAGGGCGCAGACGAACGATTAAGATACACAGCATTTTGGAGTAACCCAGAGCAAAATTTATCAATTAGAAAAAGACGAGACATTTTAATCTTGGCCGGGTTAGTCAATCCCGAAAACGAGACCTCAATGGGCAGCTGTAAACAAATCTTATGCATAAAATGGGGCAAAATGTATGGCCCTGAGTATGTCAATTGTCTATACGGAATGGTTGAGCGCAATACCAGCGGTGCGTTTAAACTGTTCTGCATGACGGATGATTCCAGCGGAATCAGATCGACTGTTGAGTGCCTTCCTTTGCCACAATTGGGTTTCGAAGTTCCGCCTGGAGCTCCAGGAAAATGGCCGAAGCAGGCCCTTTGGAACCAGGACCTGTTCGGCTTGACCGGAACAGCCCTGTTTCTGGACCTGGACTCGGTTATCGTCGATTCCATTGATGGTTATTTTGAATACGGAAATCCTCAGGATGTCATTACCGCCAGAAACTGGATCAAGCCCTGGCAGCGCGGAGCACAAACCTCAGTGTTCCGCTTTCCTATCGGGGCACACTCGTACATGCTGGAAGACCTGCAAAAAAACCCCGAACTTTGTGTTAAATATCAATTTGAGCAGAATTATGTCACCCATCATCTTAAAGGTGGTGTCAAATTTTGGCCAGCCGGTTGGACCAAACACTTTCGCCGCCATTGCATGGGCCCCTGGCCGGTGCGCTATTTTCGCCCCCCTCGGAAACCAAAGGGCTGTAAAATAGTCACCTTCCCGGGCAGCCCTAAACCACCGGATGCCATTGCCGGCCGCTGGAGCGAACGCGAAGAGCATCGTCAACCGTTGGATCATTTCAAATGGGCGCTTTCGCAACCGACCAGGAAGCAACGCAGCAAACATTTACACCGCTATTTACAGCGCTGTTCATGGGTGGAAAAACATTGGCGCCCATAGATATTATCTGAGAGACTTTACGGATATGCATTTGTCATTATGAAAACAGTCTGGATCGTTAGTGAAGGTAGCCCTGGGCATGTCAGTCAATCCATTGGTTTAGCTTGTGCCCTTGATATCCTCGTACCACTGCAAACCATAACCATAACAGGCAGAGCTACGCTACGCGGCTGGGTCCGTCCGATCATACGCTGGCTTATGGGACCGCATGGTCGGCCGCTTAACGATTTTCTCCTACACCGAATTGCTGATATAAAAATCCCTTCAGATGCCCCGCTGCCAGACTTAATCGTGTCAAGTGGTGGTAAAAGTGTGTTTGTCGGTAAGACGTTGGCAGAACGCTATAAGGTGCCGTATATTTTTATTGGAGAGCGTAAACCCTATCCGGCTAGTTGGTTTCATACTGTTATAAGCCCCGCTCCAAAAGAAGCCTGCGATAATTCTATCGAGATAGAACTTATCCCCACTCCTGTCACACCGGACCTGATCGCCCAGAAGGGGACCACGGAAAAAGGGCTTTGGTGTATGATTATAGGTGGGGCATCACGCAGCCGGCGTTTTAGTGAAAATGACTGGGTCGCAATTGCGCAAGGCATGAACGAGCTCGCAATTAAAAAAAATATCCGCTGGCTGCTGACAACTTCTCGCCGGACTGGTGCAGAAACAGAAAAATTATTAAAAAAACACATCAAACCGGAAATTCTCGAGGATGCCATCTGGTGGGCAGAGCAACCACGCAGAGAACTTTATATTTTTATGGCTCGCGCAGAGTTGCTCTTTGTAACCCAGGACAGTGTAACAATGGTAACGGAAGCAGTTTCATCAGGCAAACCGGTTGTAGCGATTCAACCAAAGCGGATTCATGCACAGCCAGAGGACTTCTCCGTTATGTATTTTGAACGACTTGAAAGAAATAAACGAATTACACAGACCCAATCTTACAATTTGGGGGCGTTAGAATTAGGCGTGAATCAATATGCCCTTTTGGACCAGCTCGAATTGAATAGTATCTCCAAACAATTATTAAGCAGGCTCCCTTGGAGCGTCTCTAATGGCCTTTAAACAAATATTTCCGCGGCCACCAGCTCTAGCTCCAAATGAAGTTTAAAAAAAGTGCTTTTAATAAGCAGATCCTTCCGGAGCCATAAAATCAACTCTTAAATAGGAACGATGTAATTTCAGGAAAATTGCCCCCCCTCTTGCATCAACTCCCATCACTACCGGCATTCTCATGGATCTCCAAAATTCTGTTTTCCCTACGAACAGACCCGGAACCTAGCGGACGTTTAACCTGTCTACTTGCCTGAAGATGCTCAATAAATATTTCTCCATAAAAAGATGAGTACAATTTATCAAAAACATAACAAAAACTAGGAGGAAGCCTTTGGATATTGATCTTCCTTGTCCCTGAATTATCATTTTTTTCATAGGAAGATATTAATTCTTCCAAAACTCTCTGGTCCCACTCCAAAGGACTGCTATCCTGCGAGGCCACCCACTCTTCGAGCAGGCACATTGCTTTTTGCGTATCATTAATAAGAATCGTTCCGGACATCAGCTCCCCATTTGAATGAAAATAGACAGCTAAATCACCCTCATATTGGGACAAATACGGCCACGGATCCTTATGGATCACAGCATCTACATCAACGTAGAGAATCGGCCCTCTTAAACGTTTTCTCGCATCTAAAAGGATCTTGGATTTCATAGCACAATTTTCGACCCACTGACTCTTCTTAGGAATCACTGTTGCATCATATTTCAAACCTAGTTTTTCTATATATTTTATACATCGCTCTGCTTCATTTTTATATAAATCATCATCAGTATAAAATAAAACGATCGTGCCATAGTTAATAGTTAAGGAAGGAACAGTTATCCCATATTCATCTAGAATCTCATCCAAAGAGAGATAACCAAGAGAACAAGCTATTGCTTCAATAGCACCGCATAATTTAATTTGTCTAACAACACGAATAAGCCTTTCATCTTGTACCCATGACGGTGCATCAGAGACTATTTTCTGTTTTTTAAACTTCTCTTCAGGGATATCTAAACCAGAAAATATTTCATCAAATTTCTCCCTACCACCAGAAAAATCAAAATCTATAAAATTAGCTAACTTCGTTATTTCTTTTTCCAGGGATTCGTTTAAATTTTCATTTTTAATTTTAATAATAGCTTCATTGTTATTTTCAATTGATTTTATGCAATTATAAATAGTCGATATCCCTGGATCAGTATAGCTTTTAATATTATCCTTTAAAAAAAACCGATAGTCATATCCTTGGAAAAATTGTCCAGGTGTTGATGGATGAAATGAGGATATTAAATCGCGAGGATCTCTGACCAAACAAATAATTTTAAGACAACGAGATGAACCAAATAAAGTTGAAATTTTTTCAAACTCAATAATATCGATTTCAGAATTTGATATTATATTTTTATTTAAAATCCTCTTTGTTTCTAACGCAGAGGATCCAGAGAAAAAAAGATAATCTTTATCATCTTTAAAAATTTCTTTCATCATCTTTACAAGATGAAGCTTATCTCTTTCTGAAAACCCACAAACAATAAAATAATTTGGCCTCTTTTTTTTAAAAATATTTAAAAATTTTTGAAATTCTATAAAAAAACAATCTATCAATTGTCCCCTCAAAGTGAAAACCTGACAAGAAACCTTTTTGACTTTCTTGTTTAATTTTTTATAAAATTTCATATATGAAAATTTCCCTTAGCCATTCCTTGAGCTATTTCTCTATAACAAATTTGGATTACGTGAATATCCTGTGATTTCTAGCAGATTGCCCTGCTGAATGAATAATCGATTTTTCTTTATAATGTGTTACTAAGACGTCGAATAACTTCAACGCCAGAAAACTCAGCCAACAGGCGCAGCACAAACTTCATAAGCAGGTCGTTCGTTTACGCGAATAAAGTCTGGACAGCAAGTCCATTTCCGAAATCGTCGATCTCAGCCAAAGCCATATCACTACCATCTGCAAAAAGTACGAACGGGAAGGCCTTGAGGCCATCAAGCCAGGGCAGTGCGGCCGCCACCATGGTGATTAGGAAATCGAAATCCAGAACGATACTTACCATGCAGAGGCTTTGCTCCCAAAGGAAAACCCCGGCGCTGCGAACCAAGACCGCCAAGAGCCGAATCAATATGATCTCGTCAACCACCAATCGTAGCAAGGTACGGCTCATGCTGTATGACCGCCAAGGTGCTGATCAAATTTATATCCCGGCTGGTCAAGGATCAAGGCCATTGAACGCAAAGTGTTTCTGATTCTGGACAACCTGTGGGTTCATCACAGTAAGCTCGTCAAAGCTTGGCTGGAAGAGAACAAGGGGCATCACTTTTGTATCTAGGGTATTTTTCAGAAAAAATCTAAACAGGGCAAAAAATCAATCGCAAGGTTGTTTAGCAATTAGCGAAAGAATTTCAGATTTAACTCCATCATTTATAGCCTGCCTACTTTTCCCATAACTCGAATCAAAATAAATCATTTTGTTCTGCCATTCATTATCAAGATATACTATGCCCAGTTCTCTTAAAGTTATATTTTCAAATGCAGAAAAGCCAGGAACGAGCCCGACCTTCACAAAACCATAGACATCCCAGCCAAAGGAATCAAGATTTGCGACATAAATAACCGGACAACCTATCTTCAAAATATCGAGAATAGCAGAGGTATTTCCAGCAATGATCAAATCACAAGACTCAGCAAAGCCCTGAATTGTCTCACCCTTTGGGGAGATCTGAACATTCTCTCTCCGATATGTTTTACCGAGTGGATCACGTGGATGAAAACGGATCACAATGTTTCCTGGAGAGAATGTCTCCCAGACATGATCCAACAGGCTATTCAAATCCCGCAAAACAACTGCATAGGGCAGACAGATCCCAAATCTATTAATAGTCTTAGGCGGTGAGCGAAGTGGGGCCTCATTCCCAGGCAAACCATAAAAAACAATGCGTTTTGCTAAATCGGCTTCAATACCGATACGATCATAACTAGCCTGGCTTTTCAACAGATGCAGATCAACAGGAAATGTCGGATAGGAAATATCGGGGGTAAAGGGAGTACATGCGCCATGAAGAATAAATATACTGGGAATGCGCTCCTTTATGGCAGCAGTAATAAGAGATAACCCTCTAGGAGAAAGCAGGGCATGCGCTATAACTCCTTTTGGCTTTACCCCTTTTATCGTAAAAAAATACTGATAGGCAAGGAAATCGATAAGAAATAAAAAAAACTTCCCTCGATCTAAATCAGTTATCCTTTTATTATTACGAAAAGATTTTAACAACCGAAGTAATCTTGGTAAGAGAGGAAGAATGTAGACAAGTAATGATAGGGTTAGCAGGCTTCGTTTAAAAAAATTTTTCTTAGATTGAGTAGAGCAAAAAACTACCTCGGGAAGGATTGAATGAAGATATTCTCTTTCTCGTTTAAACGCAGGACCATTACCCTTTCCAGAAAATACTACAGCTCTAGTATTTATTTCTATAAGAGAAATATTTTTTATTGACTTTAAAAAAATCTTTTTTAGACTCTCAGGCTTCTTCTTTCCATTCAGGCGTTCTTTAAAACTATTGTGATTACGAATTGTAATCAGAGGCCGCAATAGAAGAATATTCATAATTTTCCAATCATTTTTTTATTTAAGACGAGAATTTATAAGTTTTCTAAAAAGAGCTTTGTATTGCCCAACAATCACTTCTTTAGAGAAATACTCCTGCAACTTTTCTGAACCAGCGTCCAGCATCTCCTGCAACTGAGAGTTAGGCATATCCAGTAGATACTTAATCTGATCTGCACAGGACTTCACTTCATCTATATTGAATAAAAGTCCGTTTTTTCCATTCTCTATCAACCAACGTGGACCATCGCTATTGGCGGCGATTATCGGTTTACGGGCTTGCCATGCTTCTAAAATCACATTGCCCAAGGGCTCGTAACGGCTAGGTAGTAATACGACATCGGCCATTTGTAGCAAAGCAGGTACGTCACGCCGCAATCCGAGAAAAAATACTCTTTGCGACAGATTCAGAGATTCCACCAACAATTTAAGTTGTTTTTCCAACCGCCCGGCCCCGGCAATCAACAAGCAGGTATTTTCCGGTAAGAGCGCCATCGCCTCGATCAGAGTATCCTGCGCTTTGGCGGGATGAAGACGGCCAAGAGTCAGCAAGACTCTGGCTCCAGATGGTAACTCGGGCATATCCCCTGAAGATTGTAATGCCTCCGGAAATTCCGCAAAATTTGAAATCACCTCAATACGTTGTTTGGACCAGCCCTTGGCTAGAATCTGATGCCGCAGTGTTGGCTGATTCACAACAATAAAATCACAATTCGCATAGGTTCTCTTCGAGTTTCCGTGCCCCATCCTTGCGATATGGACTGCTGAAGGATAGTGAATAATTTCTGGTGCAGTATTGTGATAACTCACAATAACCTCTGGCTGGAAATCATCAAGATAGCGTTTAATTCTCCGCCGATCATTATATTTGGCAAACAGTGACTGGACAAAACGATGAGGCGCTTTATCTGAACGGAAGTTTCCTGTCGCGAGATAGTTGATTCCCGCATTATCAAATCGTTTCAAACGGTTTGATAATGATACAGTTATTACACGCTGATCTATTTCGGGATCGTCCTGGAAAGCGTAAACCATTTTTTCAAAATAAGTTTGAGCTCCCCCCTCACCTAAAGTTAATAAAGCCTGCACTACTTTAATTTTATTTTTCATAATGATTCATCCCAAAAATACCGGCTATTACCGAAGAAAGATAACGGCCTTTCTATTGCATAAAAAGCATCACCAAGCGCTTAGGAGTTTTCAGCAACTCCAGTAAGAGATATTTATACGCGGAAAAAGTAAATGGCCGACGACTAATAACATAAGCATGTTTCTCAAAGCGGGATCGAATTTCAAGCATTGTTTTTGGGCCCTTGTACTTGCCCTTTACTCCTTTGGTAATTCCACCGTCCTGATAACGCTTGCGAATAGAAGCATTGGGGTATGCCAGTATCGGAGTTCTCTCATTCAAATCGATAAAAAAACGCCATCTATTGGATGCGCGAAAACGCTCATCCAGACGAATGCCGCTTAGCAGTGGCATAGCGAACAAGTGAGCCTTATCGCCTCGCAATTTCCCGTAAATGTAATCATCAATCCAATCGATCACTTTTATACTTTCAATGTCGCGTTGTGATGTCTTTCGCTCCCCGTAATTATTGGACATAAACCAGTCGTATTCAGGATGTTGCCTGATGACCGAAATTGAATTTTCCAAAAAGTCAGGAGCAAAGATATCATCGTCATCCAAAAAAGATACAAAATCGATTCCTCGTCCCGTCAGGTAGTCAATACCGACATTTCTGGCAGCATTAATTCCCCCATTGTGATCTTTACTGATAAAGATGAATCGGTCATCTGTATAGCTTTTTTCAATACCAGAATAATCAGCCGTTGATGCATCATTGACAATGACCGCAACCCAATGAGGATAACTTTGTGCCAACAATGACTCCAGAGCCTCCCTGAGGTCATCCGGACGGTTATATGTTGGAATGACAATGCCAAAATGCAACAACTCATTCCTGGAGGGGCGCCAGTTCTGTTTGACAAATGGAGCATGTCGCCAAACCCCATAGTGTGAGTACATGACATCTGGCGGCAACGGATCTCCATGAAACGACACCACTGCAGCCTCAACCGGAGGGACCGCTTTGCCTATTTTAGCAGTATTGATCCCCAAAAACTTATGACCTTTAGCGTGGCAGTGGCGTTTAAAAGAAACGACCTTTCCTTCGCTAAAATAGTGAAATTTTTCAATGTGGGCATTCAACCAATTCTGTTCACCAACGTCTCTATTTTTACCGTGATAACGATTAACCGCACCGTCAAAATTCTTGATCAGTTTTTCCCAGATGAAGGCATGTGAGCCGACTTTTAATCGATATACCGAGCCACTCCCTCTGGCTCCGGTTCCTGCTTTGGCATCTTTACTCCAGTTCCGTGCTATCAAAAAATCGTGTTCTGGCTGCTCGACAAGGAAATCCAGGCTCCCCACAACAACAATATCTAGATCCAGACTGACAACCCATTGACCTTGTAAACCAAGAAAATTGTCTTGAAAGGTCATGAGCTTTTGCCATATTCCGGTAACTCCGGTGACAGGCAGAAGATGAGCGACAATCCCATCCTGAAGCCCCTCAGTACAGTCAGTAATGCAATGAAAAGTATGCTCTATAGAGAGATGCCTCCGCACCATCGCAAAAAGCGTATTCACATACTCAACACCATATTTTGTTCCCCAGCGATAACAGAGGATATTCAGTTTGGGGGTGTTCTTTTTTGATGAGTTCATTCATATACCCACTTTCCACAACGACAGAGACTTCTTCGATCATTTCGTTGAGGATTCAGACTTATCTATTCCTATCCTGCATGCGGCATAGGCAAGATACTCTTTGTAGCTAAAACATAAAAATTTTATTTATGTATCCTTCCGGTAATGCTTAATCCAACGCACCGGCCGAATAGTTTTATAAAGACGCTTATACGCCTTTTTGACCGGCCATTCACCATTGACCGCTTGATGCGGATTGGGCACACCGGGAAACGCAACCACGCGGGCATGGGGCGGCAGTACCGGCTCCTTCCAGAACCGTTGCGGCCAGGCAGGGACACATTGCACCTTGAACAGTACACACCAGTCATCCGGCCAGAAACTGAGTTCTTTTACCGAGCGACTGATATAGGTTTGGGAATTGGGATAAGACGTCAGGATCTCCTGATGATTCCGAATCAGGTTGTCAAGCAGGTAATGATGTTCTCCAACCCGGAAACGGTAGACTGAGGTATTCCCTATGCCGCGACCCGGCTGGCTCCAATTCTGCATAACCACAAAGGTTTTCTCCGGCTGATAACTGAAAAACTCATCCAGGCGGCCGGTGATCACAACATCAAGGTCCAGAAACAGCCAGTCACCTTCCAAACCGAACAGGTCAGACGAAGGCGCATAGGTACTCAGTTTGCGCCATCCTTTCAAATTATAGGGGGCGGGGATATCGACTTCAGGACAGGAAAAGCACTCAACTTCGGGCCGAATACCGGCTGAATTATCCGTCAGGCAAACAAACCTCAGTGGCCCAGCGAGGTTCCTGCGCACCATTGCATATAAAAGATTGACGTAATCCGCACCATACAGGGATCCCCATTTCATGCAGATGACATTTTTGACAGATTGCTCAGCCATATTTGATACCTGATAAATCTTTCTGGGCTTACCGCTCCGAAGATATTTTTTTTAACAACTGGACATAGACTGCGACCGTTTTCTCAACCATCTGTGCCAGCGAAAAACGGCTGAGGACATATTCCCGTAAACCATCGCTGGGCAACTCTTTCTGTCGCTTCAGCGCTTCGGCCAACTCGGCCACATTGCCCGGTTCGAACAGGAAACCATTTTTTCCTTCTTCGATGATATCCAGCGCACCGCCGTGCCGGGTAGCAATAACCGGAGTGTTCATAGCCATGGCTTCAATCAGGGTGCGCCCGAAGCTTTCTGGCTTTTTGGAGCACGAAACCAGCGCATTACTCAGCGCATAAATAGCCGCTATCTCGCTCTGGCTGCCGGCAAAAACAATCTGCTCCTCAGCACCCAGCTCGGCAACTAGTTTCTTTAGCCGCTCGAAATAGGCTTGTTTGTCGTGCCGAACCCCACCGACAATCAACCCGCAAATATTGGGGATTGCCTCAGCAGCATCTTTTACCGCGTGGATAAAGGTTTCGTAATCCTTTAGCTCCGTGATTCGGCCGACCGAGGTTACGATATACTTGTTGCTAAGACAATGCTCTTTCTGAAACAATTCCAACCACGACATGTTCACCCTGGAAGGATTGAATAGCTCCGGATCAACGCCGCGATGAATCACTGTCATTTTGTCATCGGAAATTGAATAGTGTTGCTGAATATAGGCTTTTATTCCGGTACTGACGCAGATTACCATATCCCCGTAAGTCATGACCCGGCTATAGGCATTGACGCTGTTGTAACCATGGACTGTCGTAACAAAAGGAATCTGCAGCTTGCGGTTGGCAAAGACCGTTAGCCAGGCCGGTACGCGACTGCGGGCATGGAGGATATCGGGCTGAACAGAGTTCAGGATTTCGCGCAGTCGCCGCACTCGAGTCATTGCGGTCAGTGGATTTTTGCTGCACAGATCAAAGATGATATGCCGACCGCCATCTTTTTCAATTGTTCCTGCCAGCTTTCCTCCTGCACTCATGACGACGCTGTCAATTCCCCGCTTGACCAGTTCGCGGTTGAGCTCGACCACGCCGCGCTCGACCCCGCCTTCGTTGAGTTCAGGTAACAACTGCATTATTTTCATTTGGCAATGCCGTTCAGGATATCCGCCTGGTGAATTTTTCGATCAGCTGCACCGACCCGGCCATCAAAGACATGCAGACTTCCCAATTGCTCTAATCTTTCAATAAGAAAACTCAACTTCCCTCTTTCCCGACGTCCTGCCAGCAAAGGCAGAATTTCCACCGCAGCCGCTCCAGAACAAACCGCCTCACTGATCATTGAACTGGAGTCGGCGGTTAAAAACACATACTCACTGTAAGCCAGGAAATCGGCAATCGGATTCACCTGCTCTTCCGAGTAAAACACCGCTCTGGTATAATCGAATTGTCGCAACATTTTATCGACGGCCGCTGGCGTTCGCCTTGAGGTGGTGAGCCAGACCCTATGTTCCGGGAACAGCTCGAGAATACATTTGATCTGTTGTTCGAGAGGCCTTGCCTCCAGCCGTCCCCGGGAACTGTCGCCGCCGATGATAAACGCAATATAGCGTTCCCCCGGAGCAGGAGTAACCACCCCTTTCGGCTCAGCGTAGGAAAGATTGACCGGTATGCTCAAGATATTGGCTTTCTCTGGCGGCCGATCGTGCTCCTGGGCAACGATCAAATCAAAATCCAACCGATACCCCCGTGGATACATGATGGCAACCGCCGGACAGCCGAGCTGCCGGGCTATTGTCTTGTTGGCATAGTAAGTTCCGGAGCCAGCCGACACCACGGCAGAATATTGCTGTTCAGGCACCGTCGCAGAAAACAGCCAGGACCGATGTATCCCACAATTGTCCAAAAGATAACTCAGCCATTTCAAGGCCCTTGATCTCAAGGCCACCGAAACCACATCATAGCTGCAGCCGAGATGTCGGGCAAAAGCTACCGTCTGGTTAAAATGTCCAGGTTTCCCGTCGCTGAGGATCAGGACCCTGCTCCCTGCTAACTCAGCGGGGTTAAAGCTGCTCTGCTTCATCAATCAACATCACCGGGATATCATCACGTATCGGGTAGCGTAATTGACAGTTCTCGCAAACAAGCCCGACCTTATTGAGATCTTGGGTTAGCGATCCCTTGCATTTAGGACAGGCAAGGATTTCCAGAAGAGCATCATTTATCGGCATAGGTCATCTCCATATCCGTGAGCATATCAGGTCAACCAAGTCATTTTCCTGCTCCATGTCCAACACCAGCGGAACTTGATAACAGGGACGTTCAAACATGTCCGGAGCCAGCTTGACGGCATCCTTTTCAGTGGTGATGAACGCATCGGCATCCCGGCCAGCTTCATGAATCCGCCGTATAAAATTCTGGTCATAGTGGGCATGGTCGGGCAAATCAACCTTGCCCACTAAGGACAATTGGCTCACTGATTCCAAAGCGGAGAAAAAACTTTCCGGATGGGCGATGCCGGCAAAGGCAACCAGCTTGAGGCCACTCAGTTCAGTCAGGCTTTTAAATTCTCCGTTTAAAGTCAGAGCATTCTCAGCCAACCGATAACGGGCTCGAACTGCTGGAATGCCACAAAAACTCGCCTTCCCCGTTGCAGCAGACCGAGTCAGCAGAAGATAATCGGCCCGCTTGAGTCCGCGTGGGAATTCCCGCAGGTTTCCAGCGGGCAAAGGGAAGCCGTTCCCAAGGGGATTCGCATCATCAAGCAGGACCAGATCAAAGTCACGCGCCACAGCGCGATGTTGAAACCCGTCGTCAAGAACGATGACATCGACATCGAATGATTTTTCGATCAACCGGATACCGTTTTTCCGTTTTCTGGCCACCACCACCGGGTTATGTGGATTTCTCTTCGCCAACAGGCAGGGTTCATCCCCTGCAGTCTCCGCATCCAGTTCGAGCCGTCCGTCTCCGCGGGCAACAATTCCTGCGGCTGCGGTCAGCGACCCGCCATAACCCCGGCTGAGAATTGCAGCTTTTTTCCCTTGCTTTGCAAACTGTTTGACCAGCCAGTCGACCGCCGGCGTTTTGCCGGTTCCTCCCGCTGCAAGATTACCGACTGAAACGACCGGTATCCGCCCTCGATAAACAGGAAGCAGACCACAATCATAACAGATATTCCTAATCCGGCTGACCCCGCCATAGAGGATAGACACCGGAATCAGCATAAAAAACAACAGGGCTTCTCCTGTTGTTTTCGGTCCGTTCAGGACCAGGCGCTTGTGTAGCTCTGCCAACCGGGACACGCTCAACCTATTGCCGCACGGATGTGGCGCATGGTCCTCGCAGTCGCCCCTGAATTTTCAACAATCAGCGCGCGACCGGCCTCACCCATCGCCTGGCAACGAGCTGGGTCATTCAGCATCAGGACACACTGATCTTCAAATTCCTGCAGCCCGTTAACTTTGACCCCGGCCCCGGCCCGCACCAATTTTTTGGAGATTTCTTTAAAGTTATGCACATGCTGGCCAAACAAAACCGGCTTGGCCAGCAACGAGGCTTCCAATAGATTATGCCCGCCGATAGGGACGAAACTGCCCCCGACAAAGACAATGTCAGCAATGCTGTAAAAATCGAGCACCTCTCCAAGAGTATCGACCACCAGGACCTCGTCGCCATTCAGCAACGCATCATCGGTCTTCAATTCAGTCCGTAGACGTCCTTGCAACCCCGTACCGCGGAATAGATTCAAGACCTCTTTTTTCCGTTCGGGATGACGAGGGATAATCACCAGGCGAAGCTCTCTGCTGACTCGTTGAGAAATCCGCTGGAAGGACTCCAGCAAAAGCTGTTCTTCTCCGTCATGCGTACTTCCGGCGACGATAACAGCCGCCTGCTCGGGAATCCGATAGGAATCCTTTCTTTGGGCAACCACATCGTCTGAATGATTTTTCAGCTCGTGATCAAACTTCATATTCCCGGTATTTTCGACCTTTGCACACTCAACCCCGAGGGAGACAATTCGCTCCGCATCGGTCTGTGACTGCATACAGAATGCTGCAAAACAATCAAGAACCGGTCTCAACAGGAAGCGGGCAAACCGATAGCGCGGATAAGAACGATCTGAGAGCCGACCGTTAACCAGGATCAGCGGGATACCAAGTCTTTTTGCCTGGCGGGTAAAATTCGGCCAGATCTCCGTCTCGACAATGATAACCAGCTCAGGAGCAATCAGCTGAAAAACCTTGCGGACAGTCCAAGAGAAATCGAACGGGAAAAAAATACAATGATCAATCCCCGGCACTTCACAAGCTATGGAATGACCGGTCTCCGTCACATTGCTGACCAGAATCAGAAAATCGGGATAATCCTTCCGCAGCTCTCTTATCAGGGGGATAGCTGCGCGGGTTTCTCCAACCGATACCGCATGAAGCCAGATAATCCGCCGGCCTTGGACCTTGCTCTGAAATTCCGCAGTAAAATATCCCAGTCGTTCGCGAATACCCCGCCGGCTTTTCCCGTAACGCAAGCCATGCACCAGGTAATAAGGGACCAGAAACAATGAGGACAACAGCAGAATGAAATTATACAGCAGGTAAACCATAAGCTTCCAGATGCTTTTCAGCAGCGCGTAAGTTCGTCATCATTGCCTTGGCCAGACGGTCACGGAAATCGGCAACTCCAGCGTCCTTATCAAAATATACCGGCTCTCCGTAGCGATAAACCGCACGCGCGAAAGGGTAAGGCAGTAGAAACCGATCCCAGGATGAAAAACGATGCCCCCGATTGCAACAGAACGCCAGAGGCACAACCGCTCGACCGCCAAGTCTGGCCAGTTGCACAACCCCATCTTTAAGTTCCCGCCGTGGCCCTCGGGGACCATCCGGAGTCAAGGCCAGATCAAAAGGTTCTTTACTGATACTGAGCATCTCCTTGAAGGCACTCCGTCCGCCCCGGGAAGAAGAGCCACGAATCGCTTCATAACCGAAATGAGTCATTGCCTTGGCTAACAGCTCACCATCTTTGGACTGACTGATCAACAGCTTCGCACCAGGCCCACGGTAACTCTTGGCCATCATCAAAGTCTGTTCATGCCAGAAAGCCAGAATCACATTTTCCCCTCGCTCCCAAAGCTCCCTGACACCCTCCTCACCGAGGAATTCGACCCGCATCGAATAATAGAGGCCACGAATCAACTGAGCTCCCAGCCATGGGACCGTGGCAAACAGCAGTTTCTCTTTCCAGGACATGACCGTCACTCACTGAATTGAGCATCATACAGACGCCGATAAGCGCCGTTACCATCGAGCAATTGCTGATGAGTGCCGGATTCAACAATCTGCCCATTGTCCAAGACCAGAATCCGGTCGGCATGCATGATGGTTGAAAGTCGATGGGCGATGATAAACGTCGTCCGATTCTGCATCAAGTTACTGAGGGCTTTTTGCACCATCGCTTCACTTTCGGTATCAAGCGCGCTGGTCGCCTCATCCAACAAGAGTATCGGTGCGTCACGCAGGATGGCGCGGGCGATACAGATCCGCTGCCGCTGACCGCCGGACAGGCGGACTCCTCGGTCACCAATGATCGTGTCGTACCCTTCGGGCATAGCGCAGATGAAATCGTCAGCATAGGCCAGCCGGGCCGCAGCCGTAACAGCCTCCATTCCGGCATCGTCACAACCGTAACGAATATTGTTGGTGATACTGTCATTAAATAGAAAAGTTTCCTGGTCAACCAAAGCAAGATTGGCATGCAGGCTGGCCTGCGTCACCATATTGATATCTTGCCCATCAATCAGAATGCGGCCCGCTTGTGGTTCATAAAACCGATTTAACAGGCCGATAAAAGTGCTCTTTCCAGCCCCGCTGGCCCCTACTATAGCGACAATTTCCCCTGGTTTGGCCTGCACGGAAAAATCTTTTAAAACCGGATCGTCGTCATAAGCAAAACTGACCTCGGAAAAAACGACCTCTCCTTTAACCCCAGACAGTTCGATAGCGCCGGCACGGTCCTGTATGTCATTGGGCGTATCCAGTAATTCAAAAATTCGCTCTGCTGCCCCCAGCGCCTTCTGAAACCCGTTATTAACTTTAACCAATTTTTTCAATGGTCCATACATCAATACTGCGGCAACCATAATGGAAAACAGCTCACCCTGGGTGATCTCACCGCCCATGACCCTGTTAAAACCAAACCAGAGAGCGCCGGCAACGCCCAGCGAAGTCAAAACTTCCATTAAAGGAGACGTGGCGGCACTGTAGCGAAAGGATTTGCGGAACAATAGGTATAGGGACCAGTTTTCGTCCTTAAACTTATCAACCTCATCGGTTTCAGTACCAAAGGCCTTAACGACTTTTATCCCGGAAAAGCTCTGCTGAAGCCGTGAGGTCAAGGTTCCCATCGCGGCCTGACTGCGTCTTGAATACTTTTTGATTTTCCGTCCAATGGCGGAGGCGGGACCCACGGCAGCGGGAACCACCACAAAGGTGACCAGAGCCATTTTCCAGTCGGTGATAAAGGCATAAATAATCAGGCCAACCATGGTCAGCCCTTCCCGCAGCAGGCTGATGATATTATCGGAAATAGCCGACTGAACAACACTGATATCATTAAGAATTCGCGACATCAGGACGCCGGTCTTCTGCTTTGAAAAATATCGCATCGATAATTTGATGGTGTGTTCAAACGCATCGTTACGAATATCCTGGATAGCTAACTGCCCGGCATTTTTGATGTAAAACTCTTGGACATAACGCGCCGCACCTTTAACAGTATACAGAATGATCACGCCAAGAGGCAGCAGACGCATGAGAACTTGGTCGCCCTCTTTAATCAACTTATCAACAAAAGGTTTGGTCAGATAAGCAATCAGGACATCGCTGCCCGAAACGACCAGAGACGCCACCACAGAAATCAGCAAAAGCCATTTAAATGGATATGCATAGCGAATGAGCCGGAGGTAGGCCTCTTTTTTTTCGATACTTAACAGCATAAAATTTAATACACCTGCTCTGGTCTATTTGGTTACAAGTTCATGAACAAGTTTGGCAACTTTTCCGGAACACCCCGGTTCTCCAAGCAAAAGCTTGACCTCCTGCAAATTGTTGCGCATTTGATTTGTATAAACATCATCATCGAGCAACCGAATTATCTCATCCTGCATGGCATCAGGCGATGCGGCATCCTGAATAAACTCCCGAACTATCTCGCGGCCGGCGATGATATTCGTCAAACCAACATGCTCGACTTTTACCAGGTGCTTGCCGATAGCATAACTGAGCGGGGCGATCTTATAGAGGATTGCCATCGGGGTCCCGGTTAATGCAAGCTGCAATGTTACAGTTCCGGAAACACACAAAACGGCATTGCAGGCATGAGCTACTTCATAAATGTTTTCCTCTAAGATGAAAATAGGAATACCGCAGCCATTTAACCGGGTGTGAAAAATATCAGCATCCAGAGAGGGGGCAACAGGCAATAGAAACTTGGCCCCAGGTTTGTCCCGATGAATCAATTTAGCAGTCTCAACCAACGAATCGAGGATATAGGTTATCTCTGACTTGCGACTTCCGGGGAAAATTCCCACGACCTGTTCTTCCCCACCGATCCCCAAGCGCGCACGCAAGTCTCCTTTGGGCCGGTTATTCACATATTCATCAAGCAGCGGATTGCCAACATATTCGGCAGCCACGCCGAAGGGTCGAAAAATATCGGGTTCAAAAGGAAAAATCAAAGCGAGTTGATCAGTATTCTCGGCAATCACTTTGGCTCTTTTTTTTCGCCACGCCCAAACTTTTGGCGTTATGTAATAAAGAACCGCTATCCCTAGTTTTTTGGCGATTTTAGCCAGCCGCAGATTAAAATCGGGGAAATCGATCAAGACCAAAGCGTCAGGAGCTGCCGGCCCCTGAAGGATTCTTTTCAGTTGTTTGAAACGACGAAAAATCCCGTAAAACTGGGCAGCCACTTCCCAGACACCCATGACCGCCAGTTCATCGGAAGAAAAAATCAACTGGCACCCGGCTGCAGCCATACGCTTTCCGCCAACCCCAAAAAAACTCATCTCCGGGTATTGTTCAGCGGCGGCCCGAATAAGATGACTGCCGTGCAAATCCCCCGAAGACTCGCCGGTAATAATCATAATCCTTTTGCTGTTATTTTCTGATATTTCCGGTCGCATTTGCCAAGGCTCTAAAAACACAAAAGGCGAGACCGGGCTGGGTCTCGCAGCTTTTGTATGAATATTTACAATTTTTCCATTTACCGCGCCAATCCGCGCGTGCTTCCTTTTAAAAATTCAAGATAGGTTTTCACTTCGTCGGCAGAAGGGTCAAATTCGGTCTCGATTCTGCTCACCGCTTCCTCAAGTTTCAGATTGGAGCGAAATACCAGTTTATACATCTTTTTTATATTGCTCAGCGCCTGTTCATCGAAACCACGACGCTTCAATCCGGTCAGGTTGACCCCAACCGTTTTGGCCCGATCGCCCTGTACCAGGGAATAGGGAGCAATGTCCTGTGCTATCATGGAACCGCCACTGGCCATAACGTGACAACCGATGCGGGCAAATTGATGGACAGCGCTCAGCCCCCCCATAATGGCAAAGTCATGGATCTCGACATGCCCTGCCAGCGTAGCCGCATTGGCGAGAATGACATGATTGCCCACCTTGCAATCGTGGGCGACATGCGCGTAAGCCATAAACAAATTATCGTTACCGACAATGGTTTCTCCGCCACCATCTTCGGTCCCGAGATGAATGGTGACAAACTCGCGGATCCGGTTCCGATCTCCTATTTTCAGAGTCGTCTCTTCCCCGTGAAATTTCAAATCCTGCGGGATTGCACCGACCGAGGCAAACTGAAATATCTGGTTATCTCGACCGATTTCGGTGCGCCCTTCAATAACCGCATGCGGGCCGACAACGGTCCCGGCGCCGATTTTGACATGCTCACCAATAACGGCATAGGCACCGACAGTTACGCCGGAATCCAAATCTGCACCAGGTGTTATAATTGCGGTCGGATGAATCATCTTCTCTCCAATCAATTATTTATCCGCAAAGGTCGCTTTTAATTCAGCTTCAGCAACCAGTGTGCTACCGACATAAGCCTTACCGGCAAACTGGTAAATGCCACGCCGCTTGGACAGCAGTTCAAGTTCCATGCGCAGCACATCCCCCGGCAACACAGGTTTACGGAAACGTGCCTTGTCGATACCGACAAAGTAGGTCACCTTGTCATCTTTAATACCGTCAATGACTGAAACATAGGCTCCGCCAACCTGTGCCATGGCTTCAACGATCAACACTCCTGGCATAATCGGATGACCTGGGAAATGCCCTTGAAAAAAAGGTTCGTTGACGGTAACATTTTTGAACCCGTTCACCTTTTTCCCTTCTTCCAGCTCTTCAATCCGGTCAACCAGTAAGAAAGGGTAACGGTGGGGCAGAATCTCCATTATTTTCTGAATATTCAAAACGATCATATCAATCCTCCTTGAGTAACGCCTCAAGTTTCTCCAGGCGCTTTTTCATGTGCGCCATTTCCTTGCGCATTTCAGGCAGTTTCGGCAGCGTCATAGTGGCTTTAAGCCACTCCTTATGCGGCATCAATGGGACACCTGATAAAAGCTGATCCGAAGCGACATTATTGGTCGCCCCGCCGCGAGCTCCAATCATGACGTTATTGCCGATCTGAAGGTGTCCGGCAACGGCTGACTGACCACCAAAGGTACAGTGATCACCAACCTTGGAACTTCCGGCGATACCGGTTTGGGAAACGATGATACAGTCTTCGCCAAGTTCGACATTATGACCGATCTGGACCAGGTTATCCAGTTTTGTACCACGGCCAACCCGGGTCACCCCGAGAGCAGCGCGATCAATGCAGCTGCAGGCGCCGATTTCGACATCATTCTCCAGCACAACGATCCCGACCTGGGGAATTTTATAGTAGCTACTGCCGTCCGGGGCAAACCCGAACCCGTCCGAACCGATCACTGCAGCAGGCTGAAGAATGACCCGGTTACCGAGCTGACATCCCTCGCGGACCACGGCATTGGCATGCAGAACACAGTTCTCACCGATGACGGCGTTATCATACACCACCACACCTGGATAGAGAGTTGTCCCCGCCCCGATGCACACGTTCTCTCCAACCACACAACCTGGGTGGATGGTCACAGAATCAGCAACGTCAGCCGTCTCGGCGACCCAGGTCCCTGGCAAAACGCCCCTGACCGGCAACTGAGGAGCCTGCAGAAATGTCAGGATTTTGGCAAATGCCAGATACGGATTGGGACAGATCAACAGATCCCGCCCCGGAGCATCTACTCCCGGCGGCAGAATGACAGCAGAAGCCTGGCAATCTTTCAGCTTGGCAAAATACTTGCGATTGGCAACAAAAGTAATATCCCCTTTTGCCGCAACATCAATGGAGGTGACGCGCCTGATTTCCAGATCTGGATCACCCTGAACCTTGCCACCAACCAAATCCGCTAACTGCTGTAGCGTAGTCATGTTAAATCTCGCTTATTTTTGAGCCGCGTCATAGCGCTTGATGAGTTGATCCGTCAGATCAATACTTTCATCGGCATAGATGACAGCGCCCTCGTTTTTCTCCAAAATAACCGTGTACCCACCATCCTTGCCAATTTTTTTCAAAATATCGAAAAGCTCATTAATGATCCGCTTGGTATGATCGGCATCCTTTGCCTGCAATTCGTCTTTGACGTCTTTTTGAAACCGCTGCAGTTCCTTAACGCTCTGCTGATATTCCCGTTCCTTGTCCGCGCGTGCACTTTCAGAGAGGATTCCAGCCTGTTTTTCCAGGTTGGTCTTTTGCGTTTTCAAATCCTCCTGCATCTGCTTGAACTGGTCTTCGTATTTCTTGACCAATCCACTGATTTCACTTTTTGCCGACACTCCTGCTTTGGATTGATTCAGAGCTTTCTGCAAATCGACATAGCCAATTTTAGCATCGGCAAACGCGGTTCCGGTCAGGCACAAAACAGCAAGTAAAACAAGAATACATTTCTTCATTCTTCTCTCCTATGAAGTTACGCTTTTTAAAAAGCTTTTCCGATTGAGAATTCAAAAACCGAAGGTTTTTCGCCATCGCGCTGATCAAGGTTGTAACCCCATTCAAACCGCAATGGGCCCAGCGGGCTGAGCCAGCGAATTCCGGCACCGACACTGGAGCGTAAATCAGAAAAATAACTTTCATTATCTCTCCAGGCATTGCCGACGTCGTAAAACAATACCCCTTTCAATCCGAGGTCTTTATCAATGGGGAACAGGTATTCAAAGTTGGCATAGGCCATTTTTTCACCGCCGATGTACTCCCCGCCATCCTCAGGACCGACTTCCCGCGTCTTAAATCCTCGGATTGTGCGAATCCCGCCAAGAAAGAATTTCTCCCCTAACGGTACATCATCGCCATTAGTCGATGCGATATAGCCGACGGCTCCGTGTACGGAGAAAACAGTACTCCAGAACATGGGAAAAAAGTGACGATGTTCGGCAATCGGTTTGATGAAATTCTGGGTTCCACCGATTCCTGCAAATTCCACACTGAGCTTGGTGATCCCCCCACGGCTCGGATCCTGATAGTAATCAGTGGTGTTGCGAACCCACTCCGCAGTAATAGAAGATAAAGTCTCTTTGCCCTCAGCATCAAGAATAATCGGACTGGTGACATCATCATCGACGTTGAGAATTTCCTGTATTTCGTAGCGATAAGTCAGAAAGAGTTTGGAGTTCTCAGAAACCGGGTGTCCCGCTTTGATAGCCGCGCCAGTCCGGTGATCATCATAACTATCATACTCCCGCTCCGACTTATAGACTTCGAACCCCAGAGTCCAATCGGTATCCAGAAAATGCGGATCGGTTACCCCAAGAGAATAAGTGAACGAAGAATTGCTCCGTGATCCGCTCAGGCTGAGCTTCACGCCATACCCAAAAAGATTGTCCTGGGTTATCGAACCTTGCATGATGAGCTTGTCAACAGACGAAAAACCCACCCCGATAGAAAACGTTCCGGTCGCCTGTTCGGTGACGTCAACGTCAAGAATGGTCTTGTCCGCTTCCGAACCCGGTTTGTCGGTAATATTGACCTCCTCGAAGAAACCGAGGTTCCTGATGTTACGATTGGCCGCCTTAATTTGTTTGGCGTTGTACAGATCCCCTTCAACAATGGGAATTTCCCGCCGAATAACCTTGTCCCGGGTTTTATCATTCCCGCGAATTCTTATTTTTTCAATGTAAACCTGGGTGCCCTGATCAATCTCCAGATTCAGATCGATTATTTTTTTCTCGGTGTCCTTGTTGGTCAGCGGCGCAACATTGGCGTAAGCATAGCCGTTATCAGCATACAGGTCGGTGAGGGCCAGAATACTCTGACGCAGTTTCTCCCGGCTGAAAACATCCCCCTGCTTCAGTTTGACCAGGTCCAGCAGCTCGTCCTGGCTGCGCATCATATCTCCGCTCACCTGAACTTTCCCAACATGATACAGCGGACCCTCATCAATTTCGATGAGGATATCAAGATGGTCGTCATCAACCAGCTTCACCTGGGCGGGTTTGACCTTCACGTCCTGATAACCGACATCGTGGTAGGCAGCTTTGATCCGCTCAATATCCATATCCATGGTGTCTTCCTGATAGGCCCCACGACCGGTTAACCAGGACAACCACCACTTTTCCTGGGTTTCGATATGCTTCAGGAGTTGGTCCTTGTCAAAAACCGTATTACCGATAAAGGTGATATTTTTAATCAGGACTTTTTCGCCTTCTTTGATATCAAAAATCAAAGTTGCTTCATTGTTGATATCGGTTTGCAGTTGAGGCTCAATTTTGACCGCATGGTACCCCTCTTCAATATACTTTTTTTTCAGTTCGGCAACGCTTTCATCGACCTTATCCCGGTTGTATATGGAAGGGGTTTTCAACTTGATCAGAGGGCGGAGAGTGTCTTTGGACAATTCGTCGTTGCCGGAGAGCTCAAAACGCCTCACCAGAGGCAGCTCCTTGACCACAAAAGTGATAATCTTTGCACCCTGCACTTCGGTCAAATCCGCAGAGATATCGGCAAAACTGCCCAGCGCAAAAATTTTATGAACCGCCTCATCAACCTGTTCCAGGCTGACCTCGTCACCCGCTTCCATTGACAACACCGCCAAAATGGTTGCGGTGGCAATCCGGTTATTCCCTTCCACCCGGATTTCGGACACCTTGAAGGACTGGGCCATCGCCGCAACTGCAATTATCAGGAACAAACATGTCAATATAAAGCGTTTAAGCATCGGCAGCCCTCAATACGCTGGCAAATTCAATCAAGTTAAAATGCTTCTTCATCGCCCACCAGTCTGCTTCAATTGGAGAGACGATATCCTTGCGACAGACCAGCGCCGCCTGAGCCCCAACAAACCGGGTCCGCCCCCCAAACCGACTGTTTGCCATGACTGGCGTTGAAATGCCGACGGAACAATAAACGGAACTGTGCATTATAGGAAATCAGCCTATTAACTTCAATTTAAAATATCCCCGGCCAGGATTCCGTCCTCAATCTGTAACACCCGGTCAAGGCTGGTCGCCAAATCTTGATTATGAGTTACAATTATCATGGTGAGCCCGCGCGAGCGATGGATCTGATTCAGCAGCGCCAGAATTTCATCAGAGGTCAAACTGTCCAGGTTGCCGGTCGGCTCATCCGCGAGCAGCAACCGTGGCTGCCGTACCAATGCTCTGGCAATGGCCACCCGCTGCTGTTCTCCACCGGAGAGAGCCCCGGGCTTATGGGTCAGGCGCTCTTCCAGACCGACCTCACTCAGCACCTCTGCTGCCTGTTTCAAGGCAACAGAACGCCTGACACCCCCAATCAGCAGCGGCATCATGACATTTTCCAAGGCACTGAATTCAGGCAACAGCTGATGAAACTGAAAAACGAAACCGACCGTCTTATTACGAAACCCATCCAGAGCTGCGCCGCGCAGAGCATAGATGTCGCTGCCTTCGAACAGCACATCCCCTTCGCTGGGGTGATCAAGCCCCCCCAGGATATGCATCAGGGTCGTCTTACCAGCCCCGGACGTACCAACAATGGCCACCCGTTCGCCCTGGCGAATCGACAGATTTATTCCTCGCAGCACCTTGATATCACGAACCGGAGTTTTGAACTCCTTCTCCAGGCAGCGGGTCTCAATCAGCACCGGCACATTATTCATAGCGCAACGCCTCCGCCGGATCCATTCTGGAGGCTCGCCAGGCAGGGTAAACGGTGGCCAGCAAACAGATGATCATAGCCATGCTCATCACCGCGATTACATCACTGTAAATAATTTGTGCCGGGAAATGATCCATGCCATAGACCGCTTGATCAAAGATCCGGATGCCGAAGGTACGCTCAAGATATTTGATAATGCTGTCCGCGTTATCGGCAAGAAAGACACCAAGGATGGTCCCCAGACCGGTGCCGAGGGTGCCGATGATCAGACCTTCGAGCAGGAAAATTTTCATAATACTGCGGGCATTGGCCCCCATGGCCCGGAGGATTGCAATATCCCGGCTCTTCTCCATAACCACCATAATCAGAGTAGTGGCAATATTGAAGGCAGCGACCAGAACAATGATCCCCAGGACGATAAACAAGCCCAGTTTTTCAAGCTTCAAAGCGGAAAGAAAGGAGCCGTACATGGTCTGCCAGGGTCTGATGATATATGGAAAACCGAATTCCTTACTTAAAACCCGGGCCACTTCCGGAGCTCTTGCGAAAAGATCTACTTCAATCTCAATACCACTGACCAGCCCTTCGGAATCGAAGAAACTCTGGGCGATCGACAGCGGAATATAAGCATAAAAGCTGTCCACCAGGCTGCTCTGTTTTTCAAAAATAGCAACCACCTTGAACGGCTTCATTTTGGGGATCATTCCAAAAGGAGTGATAGTAAATAGCGGGGGGATAACATTGATGGTATCTCCGACACTGACCCCCAGATTTGAGGCAGTGTCCAGACCGATAACAATACCCGGCTGAGACGGATTAACAGCGGAAAAAGCCTCAACGGCGGATTGACCGGCCGCGGTCAGCAGCTTTTGCTTGAAAATTTTATGCTCAACCCCAACGCCCTTGACATTGACCGCTGCGACATTTCCCTTGGACAGCAGCATCGCCTCCTTAGAGACGAACGGCGCAGCGGAAACAACATGAGGGACCTGCAGAGCGGCGGCAACAACCTGATCCGGGTTGGAGATCCCCTCACCATAGCGCTGCACCAGAACATGGGGAACATTACCGAGAATCTGTTGCCGCACCCCGTCGGTAAACCCTGTCATAACGGCAAGGACCAGAATCAGAGCGCCGACCCCCAGAGTCACTCCGGCAATGGATATGAAGGAGATAACCGAAATGAAGGTTTGCTTCCGCTTGGCACGCAGGTAACGGAGGCTGATAAACCACTCGTAGGACATCGTTATCCGTTTCAGTTTACTGATTTTATAATCAGAGAGATTCGGGACGCATCTGCGGGAACAGAATGACATCACGAATCGAGGCCGAATTGGTCAGCAGCATGACCAGACGATCAATCCCGATCCCCTCACCCGCCGTCGGCGGCAAACCATACTCAAGAGCACGAATGTAGTCTTCATCCATTTCATGCGCTTCTTCGTCGCCTTTGGCTTTTTCTTCCAGCTGTTTCAGGAAGCGTTCTTTCTGATCAATGGGATTGTTGAGCTCGGAAAAGGCATTGGCCAGTTCGCGCCCGACAACAAACAACTCAAACCGATCGACAACATCCGGGTTCTGGTCGTTTTTACGACTGAGGGGCGATATTTCAGTCGGGTATTCGGTGATAAAAGTCGGCTGCCAGAGTTGCGGCTCAACCACTTCATCGAAAATTTCCGTCAACAGTTTACCGTGACCGATCTGTTTGTCCAGTTCAAGGCCGATGGAATTGGCATAGTTGAGCGCCTGTTCATGATCGTTCAATACCTCCATTTCGACCCGACCGTATTTGACGATCGCCTCTCTCAGGGTCAGTCGATCCCAGGGCGGAGTCAGGTCGACTTCTCGGTCGCCATAGGGGATCACCAGACCGCCGCAAACCTGCTCGGCCACATGACAGATCAATTGCTCCGTATAATCCATGAGATCATGGTAGGTGGCATAGGCCCGGTAAAATTCCATCATGGTGAATTCAGGGTTGTGCTGGATGGAGATCCCTTCATTGCGGAAATTGCGATTGATTTCGAACACCCGATCAAACCCGCCGACAACCAGCCTTTTCAGGTAAAGCTCAGGAGCAATCCGCAGGAACAGGTCCATCTTGAGCGTATTGTGATGGGTAACAAAAGGTTTCGCCGTCGCGCCCCCCGCAACAGGATGCATCATCGGGGTTTCCACCTCAAGAAAATCATTCGCAACCATATAATCACGAATCAGATTCACGATGCGGCCGCGCTTGCGGAACACCTCGCGCACATCCGGGTTGACAATCAGGTCCAGATAGCGTTGCCGGTAGCGCGTTTCGACATCGGTCAGGCCATGCCATTTTTCCGGCAATGGCAACAGAGATTTGGTGAGCAGGCGAATTTCACTGGCCCGCAGAGAAAGCTCATCGGTCTTGGTCCGGAAAGGGGCTCCGGCAACGCCGATGATATCGCCGATATCGAATTTTTTGAAATTTTCAAAAACGTCGTCACCGACCTGGTTGCGAGCGACATAAACCTGGATCCGCCCACTGCCATCCTGAACCTGTAAAAAAGCGGCCTTGCCGAAATCGCGGCGGGCCATGATCCGTCCGCCGATGCGATAACTCTTATCAAGGTCCTCAAGGGCGTCCTTATCATCTGCGGCGTGCAGTTCCAAAACCTGCCCCGCCGTGGCGGTTATCTTGAAGTCATTGGCAAAAGGGTTAACACCGGCCTCTTCAAAACTTTTGATCTTGCTGCGCCGCTGTTGCAATAATTCGTTAAGCTCTTCCATTGGTCTTGATCCTTACGCTTGATTTGGAGAGGCACGATAACCCCTGACAGCCGCATTCGTCAAGGCAGAAAGCCGTTGCGAGGCCAAGAACAGCCTCTGCCCGCCAGCTCGGCCAGAAGTTCAACCGTCGCTCAAGGTTAAAGCTGCTCGAAATTCACCAGCGCCGCTAAAAAATCGGCTGGAATCGGACAGGGTTTACGCTTGTTGTAGTCAAAACAGCCCAGCAGGGTTTCGCCTTCGACGGTCAGCTGCTCCTGTCGAGTCACCCGATAAAACATCCGTATGCGAGTGCGCTTAACCGGCTCGGCGCGAAGCGCAACCGTCAGCAGGTCGCCAAGAAACATCTCCCGATGATAATAAACGTGGGCTTCCGGCATGATGATTCCGCAGCCGCCCAAATCCAATTCGGAAAACGGTCCAAGCTTGGTCAGGTAAGCAATCCGCGCATCCTGGAAAAAGTTGAGCACCGCGGCATTGGACACATGCCCGCCGTAATTGACATCGGCAACGCCGACCTGCCGGGCAAATTGAAAGCGAAAATTCTGCATAGGTCGATCATCTCTGACAGTGTGGACAGAAATAAGTTGAGCGCTGGGCCAGGCGGGTACATTTTATGGGCCCACCGCAAAGGATGCAGGCGTCCCCTTCCCGACCATAGATCGTCAGTTCCTGCTTGAAATACCCGGGTTTACCATCACTCTGTTGAAAATCGCTGATGGTTGTGCCGCCTGCCGCTATCGATTGCTGCAACACCAGCTTGATCTCTTCGGCCAAGGTCAGAAAACGTTGCCGGCTGATTTTCCCGGCACTGCGCGCCGGATGGATACCGCTGCGAAACAGCGCTTCATTGGCATAGATATTCCCGACTCCGACGACAACATGCTGATCCATGATGAACGGTTTGATCGCCAGCTTACGTTGGCGGGACTGGTCGAACAAATAGTTCCCGTCAAACTGAGCCTCCAACGGTTCAGGACCCAGGCCCTGCAACAGGCGATGCTGTTCGGGTGGTTCGGTGGTAAACAGAAACGCCCCGAATTTACGCGGGTCGCTGAACCGCAGGCAGTTACCGTCGCTGAAAATAAGATCGACATGATCGTGTTTACGTTCCGTTGTCCCGGCCGGAACAATGCGCAACGACCCGGACATACCGAGGTGAATGATCAGCGTGCCAAGATCACAATGCAACAACAGGTATTTCGCTCGTCGCGTAACCCGCAAAACCCGCTGCCCGGTTAGCAGCAGCGGCAGCTTGTGATCCAGCGGGAAGCGTAAACGAGACGTTCTGAGGATCAGTTCAAGAATGGTTTTTCCGGTCACATGCGGAGAAATCCCCCGCAGGGTGGTTTCGACTTCGGGTAATTCGGGCATGCTAAAACCTTATCTTCGGGCTGGCGTCATCGAAATGCCTGAAATCGATCTGCTCGGGAGAGCCGCTAAAATCTTCGGCCGTCAGTTTTTGAGCGGAATGATAGTGCCACCCGGAGTGGTCTTGGATCAGCAACGCCAATTCATAGTAGGGCTGTCTCACTGTTCCAACTTCCAGTTCCATGCTGAGCAGACACTCCACCTGCCCGACCGCAGCCTCGCGCTGCCCTAAAAATTGCCAATTCAGCACTTTGACCTGGGCGAGTTGACGACGGGCAAAATCCAGGTAATCTTCGCAGCTGGCGAATTGTTGTCGAAACGGGGCCTGTTCATGGTAACTGGCAAAAACGGCGGCATAATCTGCGGTCATCAATGCCTGGAAACGCTGGTGCAAAAAATCTTCAATTTTCATTCTTTTAACCGGGGGTCCAGCGCATCGCGAATCCCCTCCCCGAGCAGATTATAGCCAAGGACCGTTAGCAGGATAGCCAGCCCTGGAAAAACAGACAGCCACCAGGCACTGCCCAGGGTCTGTTTGCCGACAATCAGCATGTTGCCCCAGGACGGGGTCGGTGGCTGGACACCGATACCAAGAAACGATAATGCACTTTCAGTGAGAATAGCCCCCGCCACGCCGAGGGTCGCCGAGACCAGCACCGGCGACATGGCATTAGGCAGAATATGCCGGAAGATCAAGCGCATATCAGAGCAGCCCAGGGCCCGCGCTGCAAGGACGAAATCGCGTTGCCGCAAGCTTAAAAACTCCGCCCGAATCAGGCGTGCCACCCCCATCCAGCTGGTCAGACCGATAACGATCATGATGTTCCAGATTGAGGGATCGAGAAACGCAATGACCGCCAGAATCAGAAAAAAGGTTGGAAAGCAGAGCATGATATCGACAAACCGCATGATGACCGTATCGACCCAGCTGCCATAATACCCAGCCAGGGCGCCGAAAAAGATCCCGATCAAGGTTGAAATGCCGACCGCCACAAAACCAACCAGCAGCGAAATCCGCGCTCCGTAAAGCATGCGCACAAACACACTCCGACCCAGGTCATCAGTCCCCAATGGATGTGCAAAACTCGGTGGCAACAAACTCTGGCTGATGTTGATGGCCGCCGGGTCACTGCTGGTCAAAGAAGCCGCCCCGGCCATTACAAACATCAGCAGGACAATCCCCCCGCCGCACAATGCCATCCGGTTATGCCGCAAACGCTGCCAGACCACATCCCTGACAAACGAACTTTTCCCGACAGTTTGACTCAATTGAACTTCACCCTTTCAACGTCGATCGCACTCAGAATCCCCTTTTTCTGCAAAATATCGAGCAGCCGATCCAGCCTGGGGTCATCGGTTGAAAGATCGCCCAGATCGATCATATTATGGGTTACGAAATCATCATCCTCAGTGACGGGTCCGGCCAGGTCTTCGTCAGCTGCAGGCAGATTGCTGTTGATGGCCGCAATGATTTCTTCTTCGCCGGCCACAACCGGCAGGATACGACAGCCGGTACTGAACTGGAGTTCTTCAATCAATGGCAGATTGGTCGGGTCGGTCATGGCCACCCGCAAAGCCTTTTCATTGCCGATTTTTCGCAATTCCACCGGGACCACCACGCGTTCCAACATCCGTTCCGGAGGAAGAATCCTCATTAACTCCGCGGACAATTCCAGATCGCGCAGGGAGATACGCGCATATTTGGCCTGGGTCTCCAGAAACTCCAGGATCGTTTCCTCCGGGAGATAGCCGAGTTTCACCAACGCACTGCCGATCCGCCCCCCCAGGTTACGCTGCATGGACAAAGCAGATTCCAGTTGGAACTGATCGATCAGGCCTGCTTCCAGTAACATTTCACCGAGACGATTTGCATTCAATTCCATATTGTTCCCCTTTTTCCGCACCGGCTGTGGTCAGGACGGCCCACGTTGCTGCTGACCATGCCGAATCCGTGGGTCAGCCAAAGCATAGCAGACATCCGCAAGCAGATTTCCAAGCAAGGTCAGAACCGCGCCCATGACCAGAATCCCCATGATCAAAGGATAATCACGCATCATGACCCCATCATAAAACAGCTTCCCCATGCCGGGGATGGCAAAAATGGTCTCGAAAATAACGCTCCCGCCGATCAGTCCGGGAACCGCCAACCCGAGGATGGTAATAACCGGCAACAAGGCGTTGCGCAGGGCATGCTTATAAATAACCGTCCGCTCCGACAGGCCTTTGGCACGAGCGGTCAGGATATAGTCCTGGCGAATGACTTCCAGCATATTCGAACGCATGTAGCGGGAGAACCCGGCCAGTCCGCCGATGGCGGAAATAAAGACCGGCAGGATCAGGTGACTGAGTCGATCGAGAATTTGATTACCCCAACTCAGGTATTCATAACCAAGGGATTTCAGTCCCGACACCGGCAACCAGCCGACGCGGACGCCCAGCCAGTCCATCAGCAGCAGGGCCAGCCAGAACGAGGGCATGGCAAACCCGGTAAACACGAAAATGGTCGTGGCCCGGTCAAACCCGGAATTCCTGCGAATAGCGGACACCACCCCAAGGGGGATGGAGACCGCCAAAATCAAAAAAATCGAGAGCAGGTTAAGCATAATCGTCACCGGCAACCGCTCGATGATTTTGTCCAGCACCGGCCGCCGATCACTGGCGAAGGAATCGCCGAAATCGAGTTGGACCAGACGACCGAGCCAGCGTCCGTACTGGACATACAAAGGCTGGTCCAGACCGTACTGCACCCGCAGCCGCTCCTGGAGTTCAGTACTGGCTTGCGGATTCAGCTGGGTCTGAATATCGGTGGGCTCCCCTGGCGCAAGGTGAATCACCGCAAACGAGATCAAGGTGATCCCCACCAGCAGGGGTAACAGCAACAACAGGCGCTTGGCAATAAAACTCAGCATAGTCTGCTACCTGGTATATTTCTGTTCCGATTTGGGAACATACCATTTGATAAAATTATAGCGAATTCCCGCCGGAGCAGGTTTGATCCCGCGAAAACGCTTAGAGACTGCCGGCAAGGCTTCCGGAACATACAGAAAAGTATAGGGCTGTTCCTCTGCCAGAATCTCCTGAAACCGGTCATAATAGACCTTTCGCTCGGCCTGATCGAAAACCCGCCGCCCTTTTTCCAACAGCTCATCGACCTCAGCATTTTTAAACCCGATAAAATTGAGCTGGCCGGGTGCGGTTTTGCTGGAGTGCCAGACACTATACTGATCCGGTTCGGGACCACCGCTCCAGCCGAGGATCGTCGCATCGAAATTCCCAGGATTGATGAATTCCTTCAAAAACGTTGCCCACTCGATAACGCGCAATTTGACATCGATGCCAATCTCCTTAAAGCGCCGCTGAATGATCTCACCGGTTTTCGACCGCAGGTCGTTCCCCTGATTGGTCACAATGGTGAAGACGAACTTCTGCCCTTTACGGTCGAGGATTCCGTCACCGTCACTGTCGGTCCAGCCGGCCTCCGCCAGCAGGGCACGAGCTTTCTGCGGGTCATACGGATAACGGTGGACATGTGGATTATAAACCCAGGTATCCGGCTTATAAGGTCCGGTGGCTATGGCGCCGTAACCGAGCAGCACTCCGTCGATGATTTCCTGCTTGTTGATGGCGTAAGACAAAGCCTGGCGGACCCGCTTATCCTGAAACATGGGCCGGCGGAGATTGTAGCCAAGATAGGCATAGCCGAAATTGAGGTAACGATACTTGTTAAACAAGCGCCTGAAGGCGGGCGTATCGGTCTGGCGATCATATTGCAGCGGGGTTAAGCCCATAAAATCGAGCCCGCCGGTCTGCAGTTCCAGAAACTGGGTGGACAGATCAGGAATCACCCTGTAGAGCACCCGCTTGATATAGGGGCGCCCCTCGAAATAATCGGGGTTGGCGTCCAGAACGATCTTCTCCCCGCTCTGCCATTCATTGAACTTATAAGGTCCGGTGCCGACCGGTCGCCGAGCCAGCGGGCTTTTGGTGACATCTTCACCGGCCAGCAGATGTTGCGGATGGATCGGCATGCCCCAGCTCAACAGTGCCGGAGCATAGGGTTTCGAATAATGTGCGATGAAAGTATAGGGATCGGGGGTTTCGACACTTTCGACCTGGCGGAAAGATTCAGCATAGGCGGTCGGGGTGTGTGGATCCACATACAACTCATAGTTGAATTTAACATCAGCCGAAGTAAACGGTGCGCCATCGTGCCAGAGTACATTTTTACGCAGATGGAAAGTAATGGTCAGGTTATCCGGCGAAATTTCCCAGTTTTCCGCCAGCTCCCCTTCCAACTTCAGGTCTTTATCATATCGGACCAGGCCGTTATAAAGGAGGCCGTTGATCTCGCTGGAAGCTGAGTCAGACGCAAGCACAGGCAACAGCGTATTGGCATCGCCGATGGAAGCTTCGATAAAGGTATCGCCATAGACCGGGGTCGCGTTTTGATCAAGCCCTGGATGCTCGACACCCTGATCCTTCTGACAACCACTGAGCAATAGACAAAACCCTGTGACCAGGAAAATACCGACCAGTTGGGGCGACTTGCCGCAGAGCATGATCAAAAGACGATATCTGTTCTTCACCGTAATTCCTCTGCCGGAATATTAGCCGGTTTTTCCAGCTGAAAACGACTCGGTTCGATAACCGGGTTCAAGGCGACCTCCTTCAGGGTCACCGAAACCGTCGTCTCCTGCCCCGGCACAGCAATTTTCATCTGCCTCGGAAAATCATCAACATCCGAGAACTCCAGGTAAGCGACGGTCAGTTCCAGCGTTTCGCCCTTGAAATAATGGACC
Source organism: Pelobacter seleniigenes DSM 18267 (assembly GCF_000711225.1). Lineage (NCBI taxonomy): Bacteria > Pseudomonadati > Thermodesulfobacteriota > Desulfuromonadia > Desulfuromonadales > Desulfuromonadaceae > Pelobacter > Pelobacter seleniigenes. The sequence goes on along the minus strand of NZ_JOMG01000004.1, from coordinate 411,930 downwards.
TCCGTCACCCGCAGCTGGGAATCAAAGATCACTTCCTGCTTCCCCGTGCCATTGCTCAAAACCAGCAGCAACTGATTCTCTTCTGCCTTGACGACAGCGGAGCTGAACGAGTTCACCGGCGGAGAGTAGAGCAGAAAGGACACCAGATCACTCAGCCGCAGCGGTATTCTGACAAACCGGGACAGGTTCTCGTAAGTTGCGGGGCCATACAGGTAACGGCCGGGAACGGTATTATTCAGCAATACCGTCATGGTATTGCCGTCGGTCGCCAGCTGGAGAATCAGCTGGCCGAAACCGGTCAACACGTCCGCCCTTAATCTGGCCGGCCGCTCAACGGTCAAAAACTGCTGGGAGGACATAAACTTTCCCTGTACGGTCAAGCCGACCCGCGCCGTCGCGTCAAACGCCTGATAACGACTGGTTTGTTCAGCCAGCCGGGCCAAAAGCTGATCGGCTTGAGGTTGTTCAGTCCAAACCGGCGGCAGGGGCTTGGTGCAAGCAGACAGCACCAGCAACAGCAACAGCCAGGCCAGTCTCATTGTCCGGCCTCCTGTTCAACCGCCCGGAGTTTATCTGCCACACCGGTCGTTGAGGGGTCGAGTTCAAGAACCCGGCGATAAACCGTAGCGGCCTGCTCCCATAACTTCATGGCCCGATACAGGTCGCCGAGATGTTCGTTGATCACCGGATCATCCGGATGCTGACGGGTGGCTTCCTCCAACTGTTTGCGGCTCTCGGCATAACGTCCCATTTTATAGTAAACCCAGCCAAGGGTATCGACGATATAGCCGCTGGGCTTTTTGGCAAACGCCTTTTGGGCTCGTTCAAGGGCCAGGGGCAAATCGGTCCCCGTTTCGGCCTGGTCATAAGCCAGAAAATTCAGGGCGTCGGGATGCTCCGCATCAAGGGTAAGAATCTGTTCCATGGTTTTTACGGCATCCGACCGGCGATCGAGCTTTTCATAAAGGACGCCCAGTTGATAGAGCAGCCGGGTATCATGGGGGTGTTTCGTTATCCCCTGCCGTGCGTAATCGACAGCCTTGGAGAAATCCTCCCCCTCACCGAGAAAAGCGACCAGGTAATAATAGGCCTCGGGGTCATCCGCTCCTCCTGCGAGCAAATCTTCCAATGTCGCTACCGCCTGTTGCCGCCGCTCGGAATCATTATAGAGATAGGCCAACTGAAGCCGGGCCTGAACATAAACAGCAGACCGGCGTGGAACCTGAAGCAGCTCTTTGCTGGCCTCATCAATACGCTTCTGCCCGATCAAGGCCATCGCCAGGTAATAACGATAACGGTCCTGATCCGTGGTGCTCTGCAGCAGATTGCGAAATTCTTTTTCTGCTGATTGCCAATTCTGCAGATCCAATTGCAGCAGGCCGATCTGCCCGAGGAGCTGCAGGTTGTCCGGAAACTGCCAGCGCAACTCCTGCAATTGAGCCAAGGCCTCTTCAATCTGACCATGATCCAGATAATATTGAGAGAGTTGTTGGCGCACAGCGGCGGCCCGAGGATTAGTCGCTATTGCGTCTAAATACAGCTGGAGAGCTCCGGCGGGATCATCTTTCTCGAGCAGTTTGCCGTACTCGACGATGGCCTGCTGCTGACCGGGATCTAATTCAAGAACCTGCCGATAGGTTTCCCGCGCCTGCTCAACCTTCCCCTGGTTCAGGTAAAAGCGGGCCAGGGCCAGCCGAGCGATATTGGCATCGGGCTGTTGTTCGAGCAGAGTCTCGAGGGTCGCTATCGCCTCTTCGGGACGATCCAGCCGCGACAGGACCATGGCCAGCCTCAGCCGGACATTCTGGTTATCCGCAGCCAGTTCCAAAACCTTCCGGTATTGTTCAACCGCGGCCGGATAATTCTTCTCCAGGCTGTAAATATCTCCCAGCAGTTCACGCGCCTCGACATTTTCCGGGGAACGCTCGATCAGCTCGGTTAGCACCGTGACGGCTTGAGCTTGTTTTTGGGTATGCAGATAGGTTTTCGCCAGCAGGACTTTCAGGTAATCGGACTGCGGATCAAAAAATACCGCGCGTTCCAAAGCAGGAAGGGCCTCGCCCCAGCGGTTTTCGGCAGCTTTCAGGCGAAATTCAACAAAAGCGTAGAGGGCCTTTGCCGCAGGATCGGCAATCTCGGAGGCATAAGGCTGGGCAACCTGTTCTTGTGACGTCTGCTGCCAGGCCCAGTTCCCCGTAGAACAGCCGCTGACTGCAAACAGTCCCGGAAGCACAAAAATTATCCATAACTGACGCATCAAATTATCTATTCTCAGGCACTGAAAAGCACCGTGAAAGCAATGTTTACCGGAGACCTACCAGCATGACGGTGCTGAAAAAAGATGCGCAACAAATGTGGCCGGCGCAAGGTGGCGGACATTTGCAGGAGCCCCTTTTTCAACATCCTGTTAATAGCGATAAGTAGCACACTCATTTCCCAAGCGTCAAACCCTTAAGACAAGAAGAACTCCGCGGCTTCTCGTCAGTAAAGCTAAGAATTCAGGATCTTCGCCGACCCATCTTAATAAACGCCGGAGCCCGGACAGAAAACCTTCGGTTGCGTACCTGCCTGTTCATAAACCGGGGCGGACCTGAGCCAGCGGAAACTTTTATCCTTGCGAAAAAAACCACCTTTCCGTTATAACACCCGCGGTGATAGCGCGAGATTCCCAACAGGGCTGATTATCATTGAAATTCTACCCGTCCGAGTTTACCCTGTCTTTAAGTTCTCGGCGATCAATTCCAAGGCATTCCATAGGGGTGACGGATGCGTGAACCACAAGAAAATCCAATCAAAGAAGCCTGGATTCTATGCCTGATCCTGGGCCTTATCATGATCAACTTCCCCTTTATCCATATTTTTAATACAACGACCCCTGTCTTTGGAATCCCCGGGCTGGTTCTGTATTTTTTTATCGGTTGGCCGCTATCGATTCTGGTAATCTGGATCTTTGTCCATCAAATGGAAAAAAAACCCCGTAACCACTCCACCCCGGAGAACAGGAAAGAGTTATGACTCCGGAGGACTCCAACCTTTTGTCAGCCATGGTTTCCCCAAAAACGGTTTTCCTGGTCTCCCTCAGTTATTTTGTCCTGCTGTTTCTGGTTGCATATTACGCAGATCACCGAAAAAGGCAGGGCCGCAGTCTGCTGCAGAAATCCCATATTTACACCCTTTCCATTGCCGTCTATTGCACCAGCTGGACCTTTTACGGCAGCGTTGGCCGCGCGGCAACCAGTGGTCTGGAATTCCTCCCCATTTACCTGGGACCGACACTGATCGCCTTTACCTGGTGGTTTCTGCTTCGGAAAATGGTTTATGTCAGCAAGCAGCAGAACATCACCAGCATAGCCGACTTTATCTCCAGCCGCTACGACCGCTCGGCCGTTCTGGGAGCCATCGTCACCATCTTTACGGTTTTCGGAATCACTCCCTACATTGCCCTGCAGCTCAAGGCTGTCGCCCATACCCTCGGTCTGCTGTCATTGCCCATCGGCGCCGCCTATCCAGCCATTCAGGATTATGCCGGCAACCTTCCCCCGGGAACCGATACCGCTTTTTTTGTGACCCTGCTGCTGGCTCTGTTCGGAATTCTGTTCGGTGCCCGTCATCTTGATACCTCGGAACGGCATGAAGGGCTGGTCGTGGCAGTGGCCTTTGAGTCCCTGATCAAGCTGGTGGCTTTTCTGGCCGTCGGTATTTTTGTGACTTACGGCTTATTTGATGGGTTCGGAGATATTTTTCAAAAATTCTTTGAAACATTTCCCGACCGGGCCAGGTTGTTCAACCTTGGCACTGAACAGACTCCCTACACCAAGTGGTTCAGTTTGATCGTTCTGTCCATGATGGCGGTTATGTTCCTGCCCCGCCAGTTTCACATCATGGTCACGGAAAACTCCGATCCACAGCACATCAAACAGGCGATGTGGCGCTTCCCTGCCTACATGTTTCTGATCAATCTGTTTGTCCTGCCCATTGCCTTGGGCGGCTTGATCATGAACGGCGGCGATACCTCTCAGGCCGATTATTTTGTCCTCACCCTCCCCTTGGCCTCTGGACATACCTGGCTGGCGCTGCTGGTCTTTGTCGGTGGCCTCTCTGCTTCAGCGGGCATGGTGATGGTCTCTGCTGTCGCGATTGCGACAATGATCCTCAACCACCTGGTCATGCCGATCATTTTGAAATTGAACATGCATGTCCAGGACATGTCGGGCCTGCTGATTAACTTGAAGCGGGTCAACATCCTCGGGGTCATTTTCCTTGGCTACTTTTATTTCCGGGTCATTGGCGATTCTTATGCCCTGGTTAACATCGGCCTGATCTCCTTTATGGCGGCGACCCAGTTCGCCCCCGCAGTGATTGGCGGTCTTTATTGGAAAAGAGCCAACTGCAAAGGGGCCATCGCCGGGATATCCTGCGGCGCCCTGATCTGGTTTTATACCTTGCTGGTCCCCTCTTTCGTCCGCTCTGGCTGGCTGGATTCCGATATCCTGCAGAACGGCCTGTTCGGCATCGGTCTGCTCAAGCCTCTTGAGCTCTTCGGGTTGCGAGGTTTCGATATTTATACGCATTGCCTGTTCTGGAGCATGCTGTTCAATCTTGGCGCTTTTCTGACCATCTCCTTTTTTGTCAAACAAAAAGAATCCGAAACCATGCAGGCCCATAAATTTGTGGACACCACCACTGAAATTCAGGCTCTCCCGGGCCGACTGAAAAGAATCAGCAAAGCCCCCACAGTGGTCGAATTCGTCGAGCTGATGTCCAAATTCATCGGTGAAAAACCGGCCCAGGCCGCGATCAGTGAATTTATCAACCAGCAGGAAATCGATGCGCGCGGGAGTCTTTCCGATCTTGAGATTCCCCACCTGAAAAGCTTTACCGAACGCACCCTCGCCGGTCACGTCGGTGCCGCGCCCGCCAGAATCATCCTGGAAAATTATCTCTCCGCGCGCGGCAGTGAAATGGAGGATGTGTTCGATATCTTCGGCACCGTCACCATCAGCCATGCCGCCAGCCGGGAACAGCTCAGCGTTCTTTACGATGCCGCCCAGATCGTTTCCCGAGGCGAAGATCTTCAGAAAACCCTCGACAATATTCTGGCGCTTCTCGCCCAGCAGTTCCGTTTTGATCTTTGCGTCATTCGACTGCTCGAGCCGGAAACGGAAACCCTGCTGGTTAAAAGCCTGGTCGGCCAGTCCTCGGATCATTTCGGCGAGTCCGAACGCAACCTGAATATGGAAACCTATATCGGGCAGGCCTTTCTTTCCAACCAGACCATTGTCATCAACGACACTGAATACCTGGACAAACCGACTTCGGCCAGAATTATCAAACGGGAGAATATCACCTGCTTTGCTCACACCCCGGTGGTTCTCGACGGTCAGCCGATCGGTGTCCTGTCCGCGTTTTCTCGAACCGTAAAAGGAATTTTCACCAAAGAATTTATTGCCTTGTTCGAAAACATGGCCCGGCAGGTCGCCATTGCCTGGCGCAACGACCAGCAGTTGCAGGAGGTTCTGCACGTGCGCGAACAGGAACGGGAGATGCAGATCGCCAAAGAGATTCAAATCGGCCTGCTACCCGCAACCCTGCCAAAGTCTGAAAACTTCCAGGTCGCCGGGCTCTGCGTGCCGGCCCATCAGGTCGGCGGGGACTACTACGACTTTATCAAGCGGGGGCGCTGTATTTACGATCTGGTTATTGCCGATGTTTCCGGTCACAATATCGGCTCGGCCCTGATCATGGCGGAAACGCGAACCTTTATTCACGCCCGCCTGGATGGAATCAAACAACCGGCGGCAATGCTCCAGGCCTTGAACGATTATTTCCTGAAAGACCTTGATCGTTCGGAATTGTTTGTCACCATGTTCTATCTTCAGTATCATGCGGACAGACAAACCTTGACCTTCAGCAATGCCGGTCATAACTCCCCCATTCTTTGGAAGCAGTATCAACAGAAGATGACCAAGCTTGATGCCGAAGGGTTGATTTTCGGCATCAAAAAAGATGTCTCTTTTGAACAGAAGGTGACTCAGCTGGAGCCGGGCGACCTGCTCTTGCTGTATACCGACGGAATCGTCGAAGCCGAAAACAGCAACCATGAATTTTTCGGCATGGAGCGGCTCGAAAAACTCCTGCGCGAATCCGAAGGGCAGGAGCCCCAGGAAATTATTGACCGGATCATGAACCAGGTCCGTATGTTTACCGGCATGCGTCATTTTAACGACGACATCACCATGTTTGTCATGAAGGTCCTGAGTTGAGATTTTGCACTGGCCGAACATCCGGCCTTGCAGGTTTAAATCCGGCTGCGGATAATGAACGGTAAAATTTGGGAAAAGGGCCCACAGGAAAGCCGTTTCGGGACAACAGGTTCAGTCTGACCGAGTGGTTCGAACAAATCCATGTTAGGGGGTATTTTCACAACCCAGTCGCCCCCAAAATAGGGTATAATCGCCTAGCTTTGAATCGCCTCTATTTAGTCAAGTGCAACAATGAAGGGAGCCAACATGCAATTGAATATCACCGAACAGGGTAACCTCGTCCGCATCAATGTCGAGGAAGAACGGATGGATGCCCACAATAGCGGGGACCTCAAGGAACAGATGCTGCAGCTTTTCGATGAAGGAAAATGCAATCTGATCATCGATCTGGGAGCGGTCAGATTTATTGACTCTTCCGGCCTGGGCGCACTTGTCTCAGGGTTTAAGAATGCCAGTGCCCGGGAAGGAAGCCTGAAGCTTTGCTGCCTGCAACCTCAGGTCAGGTCAATGTTCGAGCTGACTCGTCTGCACCGCGTGTTTGAAATTTTTGCCTCTGTAGAAGAAGCCCAGGAAAGTTTTTGATCCGTCGTAACCAGCCGTTACCACAGAAAGAAATTGATGGAAAAAAGGGTTGAAGTCAATATTACCATCCCGAACGACACCAAGTATCTCGGGATGATCGGCCGAATCGGCGAAAGCGTTGCCCACTCCCTGCGGGGATATCAGGGCAACCGCCGTGAATTGGCCTATCATCTCAATCTGGTTCTGACGGAAGCCCTGGCGAATGCAATTTGCCACGGCAATGACTGCGATCCGGAGAAGGATGTCAAAATCATCATATCCGCCTCTGATCAGGATCTTGAAATCAAGGTCTATGATCAGGGGCAGGGTTTTGATATCAACAGTCTGATCGAAGCCGGGGTTGAAGAATGGGCGGAAGGCGGCCGCGGCATCCAGATCATTCTCAACCTGATGGACGAAGTTGATTACATTCAGGAAAAAAAAGGCAATGTCCTGAAGATGATCAAACACCTGACTTAGTCAGCAGCAGTTCGAGCAGTTCCTGGTGACTGCCGATCCGCACTTCGCCACCGGCCAAGGGGCCGTATCCCGCAAAGTTCATATTTGCTGCGTGCGCTGCTGCCATATCCAGTTCCGAATCGCCGATAAACAGACAGTCCTCAGGTGCCACAGCCAATTTTTCAGCCGCCAGCAACAGCATATCCGGAGCCGGTTTGGGACGGGCGACATCGGCACTGGTGACAATTGTGGAAAAGTATTCCAACAGCTGAAAATGACTCAGGATAGTCTCGATACTCCCGCCCCGGTTGGTGGCCACGGCCAGCGGATAAACATCTTTCAGGCCGGCCAGTAACGTCCTCAAACCGGATTCCGGCGTCATCCAGGGGATAAACTCCCGGTAGTCCAACTGTGCAGCATAGGCGAGTGCTCCCTCCAGGTGCTCCGGATGCAACAATCCCTTGAGCACCACTGGGGAACTCGCCGTATGACAGAAATGAGCGCGCTCCTGATCATCTAAAGTGACTGGCGGATACGCGAACCGGGCCAGGATTTTATTGTAAAAAGCCAGGTTTGCCGAACGGCTCTCAAACATGACGCCGTCGCAATCAAAAATAACCGCTTTAAGATTCTTCATCAGCAGGCCTACGATAGATCAGCAGTAATGCTCCCGCGCCGATAATGATCATGGGCAACGACAGCAATTGCCCCATGGTGGCGCCACCCCAAAGAAAACCGAGTTGCCGGTCCGGCTGGCGAAAAAATTCCACCGCAAACCGAAACAGGCCATAAAAAAGGAGGAAACAGAAGGAAGGAACGCCACGACGAACCTTGAGGCGATGCAGACAGTAGATCAGCACAAACAGGACCACCCCCTCGAGGCCGGCTTCGTACAGCTGACTCGGATGTCGCGGGCTGCTGCCCGCCCCCGGGAAAACCATCCCCCAGGGGACATCAGTAACCCTGCCCCACAGCTCGCCGTTGATAAAATTTCCGATCCGGCCAAGACCGAGGCCGACCGGGACAGCGGCAACCGCCAGATCAGTCACCACCAGAAATGGCAATTGCTTGTGACGACAAAACAGTAAAGTGGCAGTCAACACCCCCAACACCCCGCCGTGAAAACTCATCCCCCCTTCCCAGACCGACAAAATTTCCAAAGGGTGACGCAGATAATAAGCGGGGTTGTAAAACAGCACATAACCGAGCCGCCCTCCTAAGACCACCCCGAGCACCGCATAGAAGAGCAGATCGGAAATTCGTTCGCGATCCAGCGGATAATTGCGTAGCCGGGCCACATGACACATGACCAGAAAACCGCCGAGGAAACCGAGCAAATACATCATGCCATACCAACGAACCGCCAAGGGGCCGACCTGGAAAATAATCGGATCAATCTGTGGATAGGTCATTATCTGCCTCTTTCAGTCGCGCAATGATGCTGTGCATATCCGCCGGCGGCGGGCAGTTGAATTCAAGGGCTTCCTTGGTCACCGGGTGCTTAAAGGCCAGCCTGGCAGCATGCAGCAAAGGGCGCTCCAGAACGCGGCCGAGAACCCGTTCGGGACCACCATAAAGGGTATCGCCCAACAGTGGGCAACCCATTTCAGACATATGGACCCGGATCTGGTGGGAACGTCCGGTCATGATCCTGACCGAGGCAAGCACCATGGCCCCGAAATCATCAACAACACGATAGCAGGTCAACGCCTCTTTGCCACCGCAGGCGACGGATTTTACCCGATTTGCCTGTCGGGAGCGGGCCAGAAAACTGCGAATTTCTCCGCTTAAAGGTTCCGGCCGCCCCTGCAGCAATGCCAGATAGTCTTTTTCCACCTCATGTTCCTGAAAGATCCGGGTCATTTCCTTGTGAGATCTGGGATGGAGAGAAAACACCATCAGCCCGGAAGTCCCCCGGTCGAGCCGCTGCACCATGCCGATTTCAATGTTACGTTGAGGGTGAAAGGGATCGCGCAAATGCCATTGCAACGCCTCATAGACCGTTCCCTTGAAGCGCGCATGAGTCGGCTGGGTTTCCACCAGTCCCGGCTTGTTCAAAACAATCAGATAACGATCTTGAAAAAGAATCTCCTCGGACGCAATACGATAAGGGTCAAGGGGCAGGTGATCAAGGTAAAGCTCAACCGAATCGCCTGATTTAAGCTCCGTTGAACAACTCCGCACACGCCTGCCGTTAATATGCACACCGCCGAGATCAATAATCTTTTTGGCCCGCGACCGGGACAGATCCGGTATCGCCTCAGCCAGCGCCTGATCAAGGCGTTTTTGCAGCAATGCTGCGGCTGCTTCAAATTTGTGAATCTGCCACTTCATGAGAGAACCATCCCCTCGGCCGTCGGGCAACAGAACCGCGGCACGAAGCTATTTAGCACTTGACACAAAATACTGTTTTGATAATATCGAAACAAAGTTTGACTCAGAATTTCTGGGGTGCATGGCATGAGTTCTGGTCTTTTGACCAACGTTGATTGTGACCTGTCGATCCGTGAAAAGATGGTGAGCAAGCCCGCGCTCAAGCGGGACGCCTGAAATCTTTTCCGAAGACAAAAGTTTATACCCAGGTCATTCGTACAGAGCGATACCGGCATCCCGGAGAGTTCAATAAAAAAGGCCCTGAGAATCATGTCAGGGCCTTTTTTAACACATCGCGTACAGTCTTACTCGTCAACTCTTTCACGCAGTTCTTTACCGGTCTTAAAAAAGGGGGTTTTACGTGAGGGGATTTTGACCAGCTGCCCACTTTTGGGATTTCTGGCTTCACGAGCATCGCGTTCCCTGACCGAAAAGGAGCCAAACCCGCGGATTTCAACGCGATCACCCTGAGCAAGAGCATCGCCGATACCGCCGAAAATCAAATTGATAACTGCTTCAGCATCCTTTTTGTTCAATAGTTCATGTTCGTCCGAAAGACGCTCAATTAATTCACTTTTAGTCATTTTAACCTTCCTGCCTCAATAAAAATTTCACAAGCTGTCAATAACCGCTCCAGAGATACAACGGGCCATGCATTTTGACGGGAAACATATCCACGCCAAGATAGCGACTCATCATGGTATCAAGGTAACGATCAAGCAAATTTTTTTGGATCGGTTCCGGATAGACGAGATCCGGATCGGCACCGAGACCGGTAAGATCCGCTGCGTAGTCGATGGCATCGTAGAAAGTACCGAGTTCATCAACCAAACCGATTTCTTTTGCCTGACGACCGCTTAGGATGCGTCCGTCGGCATAGGGTTGCAGTCTATCGACCGGGATATTTCTCCCCTTGCTGACAGCCTCGATAAACTGTTGGTAAACATCATCAATCAAATTCTGCAGAAGATCGCGATCTGCATCCGTAAACGGTTTGGTCGCAGAACCGACATCCTTATACTGTCCACTTTTAATGGTTTCCGTTGCCACGCCGACCTTGCCCATCAATTCCTGATAATTGGGAAAAGACATAATGACGCCGATACTCCCGGTAATGGTTCCCGGATTGGCAAAAATTCTCTCCCCGGCAATGGCCAGATAGTAGCCACCGGAAGCAGCAACAGAGCCCATGGAAACAATCAGGGGCTTCTTCGCCGCCAATTTCTTCAATTCCGCATAAATTTCCTGGGACGGGCCGACCCCGCCGCCAGGAGAATTGATTCTCAAGACGACAGCTTTAATCGAACCGCGCTCGCAAAAATCTCTGATCTGTTCGATCAGACGCTTGGCGTCATCAATCGGCCCCTCAACTTCAAGAACACCGATTTTATCGCCAACAGAGACCGCCATCGACCCGGAATGGAAGTAACCGGCCGTGAATACGACCAGCAGGAAAAATAAAAATATTCCTCCGACAGTGAGAGTAGCCAATAAAAATGGACGCTTTTTCATATTTCCAACAAAAAAGGACTCCAGGCAGGCCTGGAGTCCTCATCCTGATTCGCTAACGAGTTAATCGTCAGATTTACGATCCAGAGCGCCTTGCAGCAACGCTCCGAGATTCGAGGTTGCATTTTTCTGTGCACCCATGAATTCGTTGACTTCAGCTTTTTCTTTTTGCTCGTCAAGATTCTTGATGGACAGGGCAATCTTGCGATCAACGGTATCGACCTGGAGTACCGCAGCTTCGAGATCGTCACCGACATGGGCGAATTCTTTCGGGCTGTCGATCTTCTCTTTGCTCAGCTCGGAGACATGAATCAACCCCTCGATCCCTTCTTCAAGCTCAATGAAGATACCGAAATCGGTCACCGAAGTGACTTTGCCCTTCACGATGGTGCCACGTGCGTAGCGGGTCGGAACGGTTTCCCACGGATCGGAACTCAATTGCTTGAGGCCGAGGGAGAAACGCTCGTTTTCACGGTCGATATTCAGCACAACCGCCTTGACCAGATCGCCCTTTTTGTAAGCTTCGGAAGGATGCTTGATGCGTTTGGTCCAAGACAGGTCGGAAATGTGGACCAGGCCGTCAATCCCTTCATCAACACCGACAAAGATGCCGAAATCGGTAATATTCTTGACCTGTCCCTCAATAATGGTACCGATGGGGAATTTCTCACCGATAACATCCCAGGGGTTCGGTTCAACCTGCTTCAGGCCAAGGGAAATACGCCGATTATCCGTATCAAGGGCCAGGACAACGGACTCGACATCGTCACCGATATTGAGAACTTTGTTCGGATGCTTGACCCGTTTGGTCCAGCTCATTTCGGACACGTGAATGAGGCCTTCAACACCTTCTTCAAGCTCGACAAATGCGCCGTAATCGGTCAGGCTGACAACCTTGCCGGTGACTTTGGCACCGATCGGGTATTTGCTGTCGACATCGAGCCACGGATCGGGGGCAATCTGTTTGAGGCCAAGGGAAACCCGCTCTTTGTCTTTGTCGAACTTGAGCACCTTAACGTTGATTTTGTCGCCGACAGCCAGGATATCGGACGGATGTTTGACCCGACCCCAGGACATGTCAGTAATATGCAGAAGACCGTCAATCCCGCCGAGGTCGATGAACGCACCGTAATCGGTCAGGTTTTTAACAATCCCTTCAACAACCTGGTTCTCCTCAAGAGTCTTGAGCGTTTCACCGCGCTGGGACTCACGTTCGGACTCGAGAAGAACACGCCGTGACAGAACGATATTGCCACGCCGTTTGTTCAGCTTGATGATCTTGAATTCATAAGATTGTCCGATAACCTTATCCAGGTTACGGACCGGACGGAGATCGACCTGAGAGCCCGGCAAGAATGCGTTGACTCCGATATCGACCGAGAGACCGCCTTTAATCCGGCTGACAATGCGTCCTTCAACAACCGCACCTTCTTCCAGGGAATTCCAGATCTTCTGCCGATCCGCTTTTTCCTTGGACAGAACGATCAGGCCGCTGTCACTCTCTCCGCCACCGAACAGGACATCATAGACATCCCCGACATTGACGTTGATTTCACCTTTTTCGTCGGCAAACTCACGAATCGGGATGACGCCTTCCGATTTGTAACCAACATCGACAACAACCGAATCAGGATTCACCTGAACAATTGTGCCTTGAACGACGTCGTTCCGTTTCAGCTCGAAGCCACCCTGCTCATAGTCTTTGAGCAGCTCTTCAAAACTTTCTTCGCCGTCCATTGTTTCCATTTCGTTTTCGTCCTGCATGTCTTTTTCTTCTACCATTGGAGATGTTACCCCCTTACGAATTTTCCGGCGCCTCGCGACGACGGACTCAAATTGAGACTGGGCAAGATAACACAGCCCTTGAGAAAAAACAAATCAATATTTTTCAGGCAGTTAATCATATTTTAATTGTTCACTTCTTTTTGCCTGATGGTTCTCAGCATCTGCTCCAGAACCTCGTCGATGGTCATTTTGGTCGAATCGATGGCAATCGCGTCCGCGGTCTGGACTAAAGGGGCATGGGTCCGCTGCATATCGGCGGCGTCCCTGGCTTCGACTTCGCGAATGGTCTGTTCGAGATCGACTTGGGCGCCTTTTTGACGGAGTTCTTCAAAACGTCGACGCCCCCGTGCGGCAGCCGTTGCGGAAAGATAAAATTTAACTTCGGCATGAGGAAAAACCACGCTGCCGATATCCCGCCCCTCGAGAACCACTCCTCCGGCACGTCCCAGCCGCCGTTGCTGTTCGACCATAGCGGCACGGACTGCGGGGCAGGCCGACACGCGGGCCGTTAGCAGGCTGATCTCCGGCGTTCTGATTGCGCTGGAAACGTCATGACCATTGACCATCACCCGCTCTCCATCGGCCATCCGGATAAATTCAATCTCCAACTGACTGCACAAGGCGGCCAACGCCTCTTCATCGTCAGGATCAACTCCTTGCTGGCGGGCCGCCCAGGCGACGGAGCGATACATGGCTCCGGTGTCGATATTGAGATAGTCCAAATGCTTGGCCAGCAATTTACTCAAAGTGCTTTTACCGGCTCCGGACGGACCATCGATGGCAACAATCAATTTGTTCATAGCAGTTCTCACTCGACCCGGATCACCCGGCCTGGATCATGTTCAAGAGGTCCCAGAATCCCGGGAAGGAGGTTTCCGTGCAGGAGGTATCGAGGATCTCAACACTCTCTTGGGCAACCAGCCCGGCAACGGCCATACTCATCGCAATCCGATGGTCACCGAACGACTTGACCTGCCCGCCGGCCAGTGGCCGCCCGCCGACAATCTTCATCCCGTCCGCACGCGGTTCAATGGCAGCCCCCAGTCCGCCCAGGCAATCGCAGATCGCCGCAATCCGGTCGGTTTCCTTAACCCGCAACTCTTTGGCATCGTTGATCGTTGTTTCCCCATCGGCAAAGGCCGCAGCAACACTGATGACCGGAAACTCATCGATGGCCCTGGGGATAACCTCGCCACCAATCGCAATACCATGCAGATCGCTGCTTTTGACCAGCAGATCGGCAACCGGTTCTCCGCAGACTTCACGCTCGTTGAGCAGTTTGATGGAACCTCCCATCTGTTGAAGGATATCGATCACCCCGCTGCGGGTCGGGTTAACCCCGACATTCTGCAGCAACAATTCGGAGCCGGGTACGATCAGTCCGGCCACCAGGAAAAAGGCCGCGGAGGAGATATCCCCCGGGACCACCACGTCCCGTCCGGTCAGGCGTACCCGCCCGGTGACGCTGGCGCCCCCTTTGAAGGAATTGATATCGGCACCGAAGTAGCGCAGCATCCGCTCGCTATGGTCGCGGGACAGGTGTGGTTCAAAAACCGTGGTCGTCCCTTCGATCTGCATCCCGGCCAGCAGCAGTGCGGATTTGACCTGGGCACTGGCAATGGGGGAATGATACTGAATCGGCTGCAGGCCACCGCCGCAAATTGCAAAGGGGGCCTTGGAGTGATTGCTGCGCCCGTGAATTGTCGCACCCATACTGGTCAGGGGTTCGATCACCCTGGCCATCGGCCGGTTTCTCAAATAACGGTCACCGGTCAATACGGAGAACAACGGCTGCCCGGCCAGAATTCCGCTCATCAGCCGCATGGTCGTCCCGGAGTTCCCACAGTCGATGACATCGCCGGCCTCGCACAGCCCGTCAAGGCCGCGGCCATGAATTATCAACTCATCAGCGGCCCGGTCTTCGACCTCAATCCCCAGGGACTGAAAAGCTTGCAGCGTCGACAGGCAGTCTTCGCCGCGCAACAGCCCTGATATCCGCGATTTGCCTTCGGCCAGAGAGGCAAACATGATCGACCTGTGGGAGATCGATTTGTCTCCCGGCACAACGAATTCGCCACGCAGAACCTTCCCCGGGCCAACAATCCTGGTTTCAATATGATTCATTCCATCCGCCTTTTTATCTCCTCCGCCTTCGCCACAGAAGTGTCCCGGCCAAGGTTTGTCATTTCAATTCAGTCCGCTGACCAACCCAGCCCCGCAATCAGAGAATCGCATCGCGAAGCTGCTTTGATTTAAGAAAAAACTCAAACATCCGATCGCCGTTTCCAGCCTCGATATCCGCCTTGAGCTCGGCAAAAAAAATTTCAAACTGAGCCATCATTTCCAGCAGGGCATCCCGGTTGGTTTCGGCGATATCCCGCCACATGGTCGGATCGGATGACGCAATCCGGGTAAAATCCCGAAACCCGCCGGCCGAATATTCCAGAATATTCTCTTCATAATGATCATAGGAACCGACCGCATTCACCAGCGAGTAGGCCACCATATGTGGCAGATGGCTGATGGCGGCCAGGACTCGGTCATGCTTTTCCAAAGACATGGTGACCACATCGCTACCGACCGCTTGCCACATCCGTCGCACCAGATCAAGGGCCCCTTCCGCAGTTCTCGCGGTCGGGGTTAAAATGCAGCGTTTGCCTTGATACAGGGTGGGAAAAGCCGCTTCGGCGCCACTTTTTTCGGTACCGGCAATAGGATGACCGGGGACGAACTGGATCTGGTCAGGCAACAGCGGTTCAACTTCGGCAACGACCGCTGCCTTGACACTACCGCCATCTGTCAACACCGCCCCGGGCTTCAGGCCGGGCAGCAACTGCCGGGTCACTGCGGCAAAGGATTTGACCGGGGTGGCCAGAAAAACCACGTCCGCGTCTTTGACCGCAGCCACCGGGTCGCGGCTGTAACGATCGACAATCCCCATTTCCAGGGCCTTTTCCAGATTCGGTCGGCCGCGCCCGCAACCGACCACTTCACCGACCACGCCCCGCTCTTTCAAGGCCAGCGCCAGGGACCCCCCGATCAGGCCGACGCCGATAATTGCCAGCCTGGGAATAAAGACCTGCTCGCTCATGCTTGGTGATCCCCGCTCTGACTGCCGCTGCGCGCCAGCGGATAAGAACCGAGCACTTTCAAAAAATGGCAATGGGTGCGCAACTCTTCAATGGCGTCGGCAATATCCCGGTCAGCGACATGGCCGATCAGATCCAGGAAGAAGATATACTCCCAGGCTTTCTGTTTCATCGGCCGGCTTTCAATCTTGGCCAGGTTGATCTGGCGCCGGCTGAACGGCTCAAGCATCCGATAGAGGATTCCGGGCTCGTCTTTGATACTGAACATGATCGACGTTTTATCATCGCCGCTCTGTTCGGGAGACTTCCGGCCGATCACCAGGAAGCGGGTAAAATTATGCGGATTATCTTCGATCTTCGCTTTCACCACCTGCAGGCCGTATTGGATGGCCGCGGCCTGGCTGGCAATCGCGGCAACGGTTTCGTCCTCCGCCGCGAGCTGGGCCGCGGCAGCTGTGCTGGCCACGTCAAGCAACGGCGTATCAGCCATATTGGTTTCCAGCCAGTGTCGGCACTGGGCAAGCGGTTGGGGATGCGAGACAATTTTGCTGATCATCTCAACCCGGCCGGTTTTAGATAACAGGTTATGGGAAATCTCCAGCATGATCTCGGCGATCACCTTCAATTCCGAGCCGATAAACATGTCCAGGGTGTGATTCACCACCCCCTCGGTGGAATTTTCCACCGGTACGACACCGTAATGCGCCCTGCCCCGTTCCACCTCCTCAAAAACCGCGGGGATGCTTTTCAATGGGACCAGCTGGGCCGAAAGACCGAACTGCTGCATTGCCGCCATATGGGTAAAGGTTGCTTGCGGGCCAAAGAAAGCGACCTGCAGCGGCAGTTCCATATTCAGTGATGCGGAAATGATCTCCCGAAAAACCTTACAGACCGCATCATTGGGGAAGGGACCCGGATTATTCCCGGTCAGACGTTCGTAAATTGCTTTTTCCCGGCTGGGAACGTAAAACCCCCGCTCGTCACCCTGTTTTGCTTTGCCGACCGCCAAAACGACCTCGGCGCGCTGATTCAACAGGTCAAGGATCTGATTGTCAATCAGATCGATGCGTTCCCGCAATTGTTTCAGTTGTTCTTCTGCCATAGGTCTCTTTCTTTCTCCAAGCAATTGAAAGGCAGGAATGTAGCCTAATCGGTGTAAAAAATCAATTTGACAGAGAGCTTTCTTCCTGTCAACAAACCTGCTTGACCGCTGAATTCAGCAAGGCTAAACTTCATTTTCCACTTATTTTCCCAACCCAGCAAAAGGATAACCGGAATGCCCATAGCCCACAAAATTAAAGATTTTATAGAACACTCCTCATGGATCCGCAAAATGTTTGAAGAGGGACTGCTCCTCAAGCAACAATATGGGGCCGAGAATGTCTTCGATTTCACCCTTGGCAACCCCACCATGGAACCACCCGAGGAACTGCATACCGAACTGCGGAGAATCGCCGAGCACCCGATTCCCGGCATGCATCGCTACATGAACAACGCCGGCTATGAAGAGACCAGGGCGGCCATTGCCGAAGCCATAATGGAGCGCTGCTCGGCGACCCTCACCGCCAACCACCTGGTCATGACCTGCGGCGCCGGGGCCGCCCTGAATGTGGTGCTGAAAACGATCCTCAATCCCGGTGATGAAGTGCTCATCCTGGCCCCTTATTTTGTCGAATACAATTTTTACATCGACAACCATGGCGGGGTCCCGGTCGAAGTCATGACCGATGCGCACTTTCAACCGGACCTCGATGCCATCGCCTCGGCCATCACCAACCGGACCAGAGCCATCATCATCAATTCGCCCAACAATCCGACCGGGGTCATCTATCCCGCGGCGCTACTGAAACAACTGGGTGAATTGCTGGCCCGCAAGGAGCAGGAACTCGGTACGACGATTCTGGCCATTTCCGACGAACCCTACGCTCACATCAGTTTTGGTGAAGAGGTGCCCTGCATCTTTGACTGCATTAAAAATTCGCTGATCGTCACCTCTCACTCCAAGGACCTCGCGTTACCCGGCGAGCGCATCGGCTATCTGGCCGCAAGTCCGAACCTGACCGCGGTCGGAATGTTCATGCAGGGAGCCATTTTTGCCAACCGCGTACTCGGCTTTGTCAATGCCCCGGCCTTGATGCAACGGCTGGTCACCAACCTGCAGCATTGCCGTGTGGATATTGAAAAATATCGCTATAAACGTGATCTTCTGTACAACAAGCTGGTCGAACTCGGCTTCGAAGTCGTCAAACCCGGAGGCGGTTTTTACCTGTTTCCCAAATCCCCGCTGGCCGATGAAATGGAATTCATTCGCAAGGCCCAGGAATACAAGATCCTGCTGGTTCCCGGTTCAGGTTTCGGCGGCCCCGGTTATTTCCGCATTGCCTATTGCATCGACGATGACGTCATTGAACGCAGCCTTCCTCACTGGGAAAAACTGGCGGCAGAAGTCGGCATGACCGCAAAATAGACCGGCTGGACCAGGTCAGCGCCTGCAGAGGCAAAGAAGCTCTTTTCAAACATCGATAGGCAAAGGTCGGGACCATGACCGGCTCCCGACCCTGCTCGAAAAATTGCCGGCAGACAGCGTTTTAACAACCTTATAAAAGGGGCGTTGATGGCAAAGAAACTCTTTATTGCGGCAACCGAACAGAACTGCGGTAAAACCACTGTCAGCCTCTCCCTGCTCCACCTGGCCAGGCAAAAATATCGCCGGGTGGGATTTATGAAACCCCTCGGGCCGAAAGTTGCCTCCCTGAACGGCATCGTCGTCGACAAAGATGCCGCATTGATGTGCCAGGTTTTCGGCATGGAGGAAGACCTTCCCTACATGTCGCCGGTGGTGATCCATCCGGATTCGACCCGCAAGGTTCTCAATGGCGAACTCGATCCTGCCGCCATGAAAGAGACCATGCTGCGGGCCTTTGCCTGGCTTGACCAGCGCTGTGATTTTTTGATTATCGAAGGGTCCGGGCATCCGGGGGTCGGTTCGGTCATCAACCTGTCAAACGCCCGGGTCGCCAGGCTGCTGGGCGCAAAAGTCCTGCTGATCACCGGCGGCGGCGTCGGTAGTGTGATCGACGCCGTTGCCATGAACAAAGTCCTGTTTGAAAAAGAAGGTGTGGAAATCCGCGCCCTGCTCGCCAACAAACTGCTCCCGGAAAAACGCGACAGCACTCTGGCCTACCTGCGCAAAGCGTTTGCCGAAGAACCCTTTGAGGTGCTGGGAGGATTCAATTATCAACCGGTCCTGGCCAACCCGACCCTCAGCCGGATCGCCAAAATTCTGGATCTGAGCATGAATGGCGACCCTCAGGGGAGCAACCGGATTATCCACCATGTCCAGATCGGTGCCCCTTCGACGCAACGAGTGATGGAGCTGCTGCGCGACGATACCCTGCTGATCGTGACCAGCAGCCGTGACGAACTGTTGGTCACGGCTGCCAACATGTACCAGATCCCGGCCTACCGAAAAAAAATCGCCGGCCTGCTCATCCCCGGAATCCAGAACATCAGCGATATCACCCAGCAGATCCTGGATCGCTGCGACGTTCCTTATTTAAGAACCACCTGCCACACCACCGGCAAGCTGTATCAGATTATTTCCGCCGATGTGCATAAAATTCAGGCGGAGGATCAGGAAAAGATTGCCATGATCAGAGAGTTGGCCGAACTGCGGATTAATTTTGCCGAACTGGACGCCTTGTTTTCCTGACCAGGCTCACCCGGCCAGTTCAGCGGCCCGGAGATGGGCCGGCAGGATTTCGCCTTGCGGAGAGACGTAGCGAACCTCGCAGCACAGGTCAAAACCGATGCTGTGCCGGACGACGGTGCGGATTTGGGCAATCAGAGCAAGGACATCTGCGGCAGTGGCACTGCCCAGATTGACGATAAAATTGGCATGCTGTGCCGAAACCATGGCCTGGCCGACACGCCGGCTTTTCAGGTTAGCCTCTTCGATAATCTTCCCCGGGGGACCGACACTGGCATGCATCTCTGCGGTACTTAAAAAGACCGACCCACAGTTCGGTTGCTTCCGCGGAAACTTCCGCCGTCGCTCCCTCAGATCGTTCAGCATCTCCCGGCGAATGCTGCTCCGTTGGGCTGGTGTACAGAGCAGTTCCGCCCCGGTCACAATGCAACCGCTGCCCTGCAGGGCACTGTGCCGGTAAGAGAATTCGCAGGCCTTTCGTGATAAGGTTTGCTGCTGCCCCGCGCTGGTCACAATATCTACCGTCACAATATTTTCCCCGATCCCGCGCCGATGACTGCCGCCGTTCATCATCACCAGCCCGCCCAGAGTGCCGGGGATCCCGATGCAATGTTCCAGACCGCTTAATCCGCTCCGCATCGAAACCAGCGCAAGCTGCGGCACCCAGACGCCCCCCTCGGCGACAATCCGTTCCCCGATGACTTGTACCGCTGCCATTTTCGCGCCGATCTTCATGACGATACCAGCGACCCCTTGATCGTCGAATAACAGGTTGCTCCCCTGCCCGATCACCACCAGCGGAACAGCGTAAGCGCCGGCAATTTCCACCACTCGGCAGATCTGAGCGGCATTCACCGGTTCGACAAAGACCGCGGCCGGACCGCCGATGCGCCAGGTATTATGTCTGGACAACGGCTCATTCTTAAGCACCGATCCAAGGTTGGCGACCGTCAGCTCGGCTATGGCAATAGCGAGGTTATTCATCGGCATGTTCACTATGGCTTTTGAAGTCGATGACTTGCAGTTGCAGGGACTCAGTCCCCCGCCAGCGGTTGATTCCAGGACGAAAGAGCAGATCGACCGGTCCCGTTAGCTGATCATATCGGTCCGCCATTCCGAAAGCGATGGCGGAGAGCTGGCAAGGGCCCTGCTCGACGTAAAACTTCAAATGTTTCTCCCCCAGCACCCGCAAGCCGGTCACCCGGCAGCCGCTGCTGACAAACGCCGGCTGTGGATTGCCCGCGCCGAAAGGATTGAGGTCTTCCAGTTCCCGTACCAGCTCAGACGTCAGCTCCGCCAGGGTGATCCGGCCATCATGCCAGGCAACCGGCTGCAGGGTTTCAGGGGTCAGGGCAGCGCGGGCCGCCTGTTCAAAGAGCTCGGCAAACTCGCCAACTCTGGCGGCTTCAATCGATAGCCCGGCCGCCATGGCGTGACCACCGAACCCCAGCAGTGGTTCAGCACAGGAGCAGAGGGCCTGGTAGAGATGGAAACCGTTGATGGATCGGGCAGAACCTTTGCCTGCTCCCTGGTCCAGGGCAAGCAGCACCGTGGGCCGATGATAGCGCTCCACCAATCGGCTGGCGACAATACCGATCACCCCAGAGTGCCAATGATCGGCGGCCAGGACAATGCTGTGCCGGTCCGATCGGTGGTCTTCTTCAACCATGGCGATAGCCTCGTTCAGGGTCTGCTCTTCAATGGTCTGCCGCTCCCGGTTAAAACCGTCCAGTCGACGCGCCAATTCCTGACAAGTACGCGGATCTTTCCCCAGCAGCAACTGAACCCCCAATGCGGCATCTTCCAGGCGCCCGGCCGCATTGAGGCGGGGCGCCAGGCGAAAACCGACCACTCCACTGGTCACCTGTTTAACCTGCGCCACTTCTTTCAATGCCGCAACCCCGCAACGCAGCCCCTGCTCAAGCAGAGGCAAACCGTTTTTGACCAAAATCCGATTCACCCCGCCAAGGGGAACAATGTCGGCAATCGTTCCCAGCGCAACCAGGTCAAGAAGATAACGCGGGTCAGGCTCCGTTCTCCCCTGAAAATAATTGTCCTGGCGCAGCTTCCGACGCAAACCGAGCATCAAGAAAAAGGCCACTCCAACCCCGGCCAGGTCGGTCCAGGGGAACCGATTCCCAGGCAGATGCGGATTGATCAAAGCATAACAGACCGGAAGTTCCGTCGAGGGTTGGTGATGGTCGGTAATGATCAGGTCGATGCCAAGTTCTTCTGCAAGGCGGGCTTCCTGGTGGGCGGAGACCCCACAGTCAACCGAAATCAGCAACCGACTGCCGGCGGCAACAGCGCGCCGGATCGCCTCAGCGGATAAGCCATAGCCGTCTTTGAGTCGCATCGGGATATGGTATTCGACCTCACCGCCGAAGGCCGTAAGCGCCTCAACCAGCAAACTGCAGCCGCTGATTCCGTCGACATCATAATCGCCATGGATAGAAATCTTTTCCCCGCGCACCAACGCTTGGGCAATACGGGTGCAGGCGCTCTCCATGTCCGGCAACAGGTCAGGGTCAGGCAGGTTTGCCAACTTCCCGTTCAGGAAATTGAGCCCCTGGGCAGGGTCGGTGATGCCGCGTAGGCAAAGAATCCGGGCCGTCAACACATTGATACCGAGCCGACTCGCCAGGTCAGACATGACCGAGAGTTCCGGCAACGGCGAACGCAGCTGCCAAGAGCGGGAAGTAACTGGTTTCATAGGTTCTCAAACTGTGGGATTAAAACGAGCAGGCCGGGTTAACGAACAACCCGGCCTGAACAAACGACAGTTATTTTATTTTGGCTGTTGAGGGATCTGTGGGTGATTCTTGATAAATTCAAGTTCTGCCCGAATCTGATCTGCCCCCGGGGCGGCCGGATTGATCTCCAGCAACCGCTGCCAGGCCTGTGCAGCTTTCGGGAGATCCTTCAAGTCGTAGCGATAAACAATACCCAGATTATAAAGACTCTGAATATGGTTGGGGTTCAGCTCATTGGCTTTTTTAAAATTGGCAATGGCCTTGTCAAACCAACCGACCCGACGAAACATAACGCCCTGGTCGGTCAAGGTATCCGGATCATTGCCATCCAGTTCCAGAGCTTTGCCATAAGCATCGATCGCCTTCATCGGCTGATCGGAGTCGAAAAAATTATGACCGAGCTGCACCCAGGCATTACGGTTGTTCGGCTCTTTGGCGACGATCCCTTCCAGCATAGAAATCTGCTGCTGATGATTGACCACCGGTGGTGCCGAGGATGTCGGCGGGGCAGCCCCGCCGGTATCCTTTTTCCAGTTCGAGTAAATCACTCCAACTAAAATCCCGATCACAAGAGCGATGACTGCCAGAACAAGCGATTGCTTTTTCATGTTCGACGCTCCTTTTCAGCTGTTCAACTGGTCCGGACCTTACTCTTTTTCTGCCAGAGGATCAGGATCGGGCTGGCAACGAAAATGGACGAATAGGTTCCGATGACCACCCCGACCAGCATGGCAAAGGCAAAGTTGTGAATAACCCCTCCCCCCAGGATAAACAATGCCAGGATAACCAGCAAGGTGGTACCTGAGGTCAGCAAAGTCCGAGAAAGAGTCTCATTGACACTGCGGTTCACAATAAAGGAAAAATCTTCTTTGTTGTGTTTGCCAAGGTTTTCCCTGATCCGGTCATAAACGATAATAGTGTCATTGAGCGAATAACCGATAATGGCCAGGAAGGCGGCGATAATCGGCAGGTCAATCTCTTTATTAAAGACACTGAACGCCCCGAGGGTGATAATCACATCGTGCATCAGGGCCACGATCGCCCCGACGGCAAAGCGGAACTCAAACCGCCAGGAGACATAGACCAGAATGCCGAGCATGGCGTAAAAGATGGCTTTCAGGCCCTTGCTGCGCAGATCTTTCCCGACCTGAGGCCCGACCATTTCAACCCGCCGGATGTCAACCTGTCCCTTTTTGAAGGTTTTTTCAAGAGTACTCTGAATCTGCGCCGAGAGCCCCTGCAGTTCACCAGTTGTCCGCTCAACGCGAATCAGAAACTCATTCTGATCCTCGCCAAAGCTCTGCACCACCGGGTTCCCCAGATCAAGATCCTTCAGCGCCCCTTTAATGGTCGCAGCGTCGGTCGGTTCGGTAAATTTGACCTGAACCAGTGTGCCGCCGGCAAAGTCGATCCCGTAGTTGGGACCGCCTTTAACGATCAGGGAGACTATCCCGATCAGAATCAGGGCAATGGAAACAAAAAATGCCAGTTTGCGCTTGCCAACAAAATCAATATTCGTATTCGGCTTGATCAGCTGCATGCCGCCAGCCTCCTTTATATACTTAGCCGCTTGATATCGCGGCCTTTCAGGTAGAAATCAAAAATTAATCTGGACACAAAGATGGCCGTGAACAGAGAGGCTATGATCCCGATCGACAAAGTGACGGCAAAGCCACGCACCGGACCGGTTCCGAACTGGAACAGCACCAGCGCCGCCAGCAGGGTGGTCAGGTTAGCATCGATAATCGTCAAAAAGGCCTTGCTGTAACCCGAATCAAGGGCCAGTTTTGGTGCCCGGCCAAGGCGGATTTCCTCACGAACCCGTTCAAAAATCAGCACGTTGGCATCAACCGCCATCCCGATAGTCAGGACAATCCCGGCCAGGCCGGGCAAAGTCAGGGTCGCGCCGAACATAGCCAGCATTGCAGCGATAAACACCAGATTCAGGCTCAGGGCGATAACGGCAACAACGCCCGACATCTGATAATAGATGATCATGGCCAGAATAACCAGCACCGCGCCGACCCAGATTGAGCGGATCCCGCGATCAATGGAGTCCTGCCCCAAAGAGGGTCCGACAGTCCGATTTTCAAGGATTTTGACCGGTGCAGGCAGAGATCCGGCCCGCAGCACAATCGCCAGGTCGGTTGCTTCTTGGGAGGTAAAGGCTCCAGAGATCTGGGCGCTGCCACCGGAGATCCGCTCCCTGATAACCGGCGCCGAATAGACCGTGTCATCCAGCACGATGGCCATCCGCTTGCCGACATTAGCGGCGGTAATCTGGTCAAAACGCTTGGCTCCGACCGAATTGAATTCGATGGCGACATAAGGCTCGTTAAAACGGGTATCAATGCGGACGTTGGCGTCGGCCAACAGGTCACCGGTCAAGACGGTCTTGTCCTTGACCACCAGGGGCGTTTCGCTTTCAGCACCGGTTTTCCGATTGACGTTTCGTTCATAAAGAAGTTGGGTGCCGGGCGGCAGTTTACCGGCCAGGGCATCCTGGATGTTGGCATTCTCATCAACGATTTTGAATTCCAGGCGAGCCGTCTTTCCAAGCAGGGAGATCGCCCGTTCGGGATCTTCAACCCCAGGCAATTGAATCAGAATACGGTTGTCGCTTTGCCGCTGCAGAGTCGGTTCACTGACCCCGAACTGGTCAACCCGGTTACGCAATGTTTCCAGGGCCTGGCGAACGGCGTAATCCTTAATATTCTCGATTTCGTTATCGCTCAAACGATAATTCTTCTCGATGTAGCCACCGCTATCGGTAAAGGTTTCGCCTTCCATGGACGGGAACTCGTCCGCCATCAAAGCATCGACTTTGGCACCTTCTGCCTTGTCGTAAACCACAACCACCAGGCGATCGCCTTGGCGGCGCTCAACCCGTTTGAAAACGATATCTTTTTCGCGTAACTGGGCCTCGACCTGATCGATGATGGTATCGACGCGGCTCTCTACGGCTTTATCGACATCGACACCCAGGACCAGATGCATCCCTCCCTGAAGGTCAAGACCGAGATGGATCGGATCGAAGGCATCAAGCCACCACTGCGGCAAACTGTTCCGCAACAGCGTCGGTGCAATGGCGAAAACAGACAGCAGCAGGCACAGTAGAACCAGTACACTCCTGAATTTAAGACTCTTGGACATCTGCGTTGTATCTCCCTTTTTGCATGAACAACATCGGCAGGTCGAATAACCAACAAGACAAAGCTTTTATTGTTTGACCTCGGTGATCGAAGACCGATTCATCTTCATTTTAACCCCGGTCGCTACTTCCAGGGAGATGGTCCCTTCGTCGACACTGGCGATCTTGCCATGAATACCACCAGCAGTAACAACGCTATCACCAGGCTTGAGGTTGCCGATCAGTTCTTTATGTTGCTTAGCTCGCTTCTGCTGCGGCCGGATCAGCAAAAAATAAAAAATGGCGAACATCGCCACCAGCATAATAATGCCTTCATAGCCCCCTTGCCCTTGGGCTGCGCCGGTTCCTGCCATTGCAAATGCTTCCGTTGCCATGTCGTATCCTCCTTGGTTATGGACTGATGATGAAAAGTTTTTTCAAAAAACCTGAATATTTCTCTTCCGATAAAAATCTTTTCTGAACCTGTCGAATTGTCCGGCTTCCAGTGAAGCCCTGATCATCGACATCAAATGCTGATAGTAATAGAGATTGTGCTGCGTGTTAAGTACTGAAGCAAGTATTTCTCCACTGACATATAAATGGCGCAAATACGCTCTGCTGTAATGACGGCAGACATAACAATCACACTCGGGATCAATCGGTTCCTGATCATCACGATAACGGGCCTGCTTGATACTGATTTTGCCGAAGCTGGTAAACAACACCCCGTTGCGAGCATTCCTGGTGGGCATGACACAGTCGAACATATCACAGCCTCGAGCGACCCCTTCAACCAGATTCTCGGGTGTGCCGACCCCCATGACATAACGCGGCCGATCCGCAGGCAGCAGCGGCAGGCTGTATTCCATGATGTCGTACATCAATTCGGTCTGTTCGCCGACGGAAAGTCCGCCAAGAGCATAACCTTCAAAACCGATGTCCTGAAGCTGCTCCGCGCTTTGTTTGCGCAGGTCCAGTTCCATTCCGCCTTGAACAATACCGAACAGTGCCGCCGCAGACCCCGGTGGGATCACCTCGCGACAACGCCGTGCCCAGCGCATGGAACGGTTGGTGGAATCGGCAATATAGGAACGTTCGGCTGGATGCGGGATACACTCATCAAAGACCATCACGATATCCGAACCGAGGGCCAGTTGGATTTCCATCGACAGCTCCGGAGTGAGCAGATGATAGCTGCCATCCAGATGGGATTGAAATGAGGCTCCCTGCTCGGAAATCTTACGCAACTCACCAAGGCTGAAAACCTGAAATCCGCCGCTGTCGGTCAGAATCGGCCGATCCCAGTTGATAAAGCGGTGTAAGCCACCCATCTGCCGCACCAGCTCATGTCCCGGACGCAGGTAAAGATGGTAGGTATTCGCCAGGATAATCTGTGCACCGATCTCCTTGAGCGCTTCGGGTAAAACCCCTTTAACCGTCCCCTGAGTTCCAACCGGCATAAAAGCCGGGGTCTCAACAACGCCACGGGACAGCTCAAGCCGCCCGCGGCGCGCCTGAGTCGATTGATCTTGGTGCAAAAGAACGTATTTGAATCCAGACAATGGTCTTACCTGATCAAAGAATCAACATGCAATCGCCATAGCTAAAAAAGCGAAACCGCTGGGCAACGGCCTGACGATAGGCGGACAGGACCTGTTCCCGTCCAGCAAAGGCCGAAATCAACATCAGTAACGTCGATTTCGGCAAGTGAAAATTGGTGACCAGGGCATCAATCGATTTAAACCGGTAGCCCGGATAAATGAAAATCTCGCTGTCCCCACGCCCGGCCTGCAGCAGACCATCCTCCGTCGTCGCAGTTTCCAAGGCCCTGGCACTGGTTGTTCCGAGGGCAAAAACCCTTCGCTTCTCTTGTTTGGCCCGATTGACAAGCGCCGCGGTGCTCTCCGGTATCGAATACTGTTCGGAGTGCATCTTATGCTCGCGAATATTGTCAACCCGCACCGGCAGGAAAGTTCCCAGCCCCACATGCAGGGTCACCGGGGCAATCTCGACGCCGATATTTTTCAGCTCTGCCAGGATTTCCGCGGTAAAGTGCAAGCCTGCGGTCGGCGCAGCGACCGCACCCTGTTCGCGGGCAAAAACCGTTTGATAGCGATCCCGGTCCGCGTCGCTGTCGGCTCTTCTGATATAAGGTGGCAACGGCAGATGCCCGACCCTGTCCACCAGATCCAGAAAGTTGCCGGCACAGGAAAACCGCACCCGTCGGTAAGGAGCCTGCGCCTCCTCCAGGATTTCAGCAACCAGGCCGCCATCCAGTTCAACCAGAACGCCCGGCTTGAGCGGATGGGAACTTTTGGTCAGGCACAACCAGTCCTCGCCGAGCGGATCGGGATGCCGCCGCACCAGCAGAATTTCAATCTTGCCGCCGGTTTTTTTATGCCCCAGCAACCGCGCCGGAATCACCTTGGTATCATTCAGAACCAGCACATCGCCCGGTTTAAAATAGCGGGCAATCCGGTCAAAATCGGTGGTTTCGACGAGCCCGGTCCGGCGGTTCAGACACATCAGCCGTGCCCCGTCCCGCCGCTCCGCCGGAGCCTGCGCAATCAGCTCTTCCGGGAGCGAATAATCAAAATCATTTAACTGCATTGAACCATGCCTACCTTGTCTCGAACAGCGCCCTAGAAGATCACAGTAAGCAGCCAATGTCAATCGCTTTTGCTCGGGCAAAAGGCTTCACCAAGCAGGCTCCGAGCTTTATCAGGGCTCTTTTGGAGAAACAGAGATCAGCCTTGAAAAGAGCCTTGCTGATGATCTTTTTAAAAGAGTGGATTGAACATTTTCTGGTCACTTGGTATGTATGAATTTACTCTTTTCTTTCAAGGCCCGAAGAGAGGGGCAGGCCGCCGTCCGGATTCGGCAACAGTGCGATTGAAAAATTACGTTGAAATGAAAGAGCAGCGTCCGCTAAGGAGAATATCAACCAATGGCCAACATCTCAGCCCAAAGCGTATTGCTGGATATCCTGACCGAATATCCGGCGGCAGTAGGGATCATTAAAGAATACGATGAGGCTGCGGGAGTCTGCCTGTGTTGTGAGATGTTGTTTGCAACCCTGGCTGAGATTGTTGAAAAATACAACCTGGATCGGAACGAACTGATCACCCGCCTTCGCGCATTGGCGGCAGCCACCTGAAGACGGGTTACTGGCCGCCCTCATAAAGAATTTTCCAGCGCTGGGATTCCTTCACCAGGTAAAGCCGTTTGCGCATATCACCGTTAAAATTGTTGGACCGGTAGCGCTGTTCGAAATTGGCCACCACCATCGGCGGCTGTTGCGCAGAACGCGGATATTCAAACAGGGCAATATCCGCCAGGCCGACCTTTTGAAAGGTTTTTCCGGCAAAGACCCTTTTCTTATATTCGCCCCAACTCTGTTCATCATAGCCGCTACTCCAGAAATCAGCGGAATAGAAATCCAGATAGCTTTGCAGATCCGCTTTCTCCCAACTCTGTCGCCAGCTTTCAAGGGCGGCCTGGATCTCGATATTGCGATCAAGCCATTCCCTGGTGCTCAACCATTGCACCTGCTCGCTGATAACCACCGGGGTGCGCCCGACTTCGACATAAGTTGCGATGCGTGCAAACTCTTCATTGGTCAGGACCACGCAGCCTTCACTATCCAGCGGTGGTCTGCTGTACAAAGATTTATCGGTCCCATGCAGCCAAATACCCTGGCCGGTTTTGTGCAATCGGCGGTCGTATTCATTCGGGTAATTAACGGGGAAAGCCCCTTGTCCGTACAGTGGCGGTAATTTTTCATCAGGCAGGTAGCTGGTGACGAAGTAGACTCCGTCGGGCGTTTTCAAATCCCCTTCACGGCGTTTATCCCCTGGCACTTTCCCGAGCACAATATAGAAATCGTCAATCAGCTTCGGCGGCAGCCCGGTCCCGGCATTGCGAAAAACATACAAGCGATGCCGGCTCTTATCGACCACCAGAGCATGCCCGATACTCTCTCCCAGGGTCAGTAGGACAGCGGGGACAGTCGCCTGATCCAAAGCGGACAGATACCCTTCCAGCCTGGCACGGGCCTCATTTTTCAACTGCGCGACTTGCTGATGGTGTTCCCCCACTCCATTAATGGCGTCAGCAGCAAAAGGAGTCACCAGTCCATAACGCGCGGACAACAGATCGCCGAGGATCAGGTGGGCAAGTTGAAATTTTGGCGCTCGCGCGGTCAGGTCCTCCAACACGGCAATTGCTTCAGACAACTCCCCATCCTGGAACAATAACAGTCCTTTCAGCAGGTTGGCTTCGAAATCATTCGGATTGTCGGTCAGCCGCTGATTCAGCCGCTCAAGAACCGGATCGGCTGGCGGTTGTTTCACAACAGCGTCGGCCACGGCCGGAGGAGCCGGTACGCTGGGGATGAAAGCAGGCGCAGTCATCTCCTGCTGAGTCCACAACGCACTCACCTTGGCCCCGGTCAGACCGATGGCGGCCAATAAGGCCAATACTGTCAGCACACGAAAGAAGGTCAACGAATCCTCTCCACAGAGCGCTCCCGGAGAATGCTCCATCCGGAAGGGTTTTGCTTCAGCTCAAACTGCTTGCGACTCACGTCGGAATAGCGATTACTCTGATAATGCTGTACCGCCTCCAGGACGATGATCGATCCCTGCTCCCTGACAACCTTGAACGCGTCCAGATCGACCTGAATTGTTTCGGGATTCCGCAATCGGTTGCGACGCTGCCTTTCCCAGTCCTCCCGCGTACGATGACCGGCCGGCTGGAAATCGGCTGAATAAAATGCGAGATAGCTCTCAACATCCTGCTGTGACCAGGCCGCGGCCCAGCGCCGCAAAAACTGCTCGGCCGATTCCGCTAGCGCTGCAGTTCCTGGCTCTGCTTCCTGAGCTGTTGCAGCCTGGGCTGTCTTGATATCAGCAGTCCCGGCAACAGCGCCAACCGGAAAAGAGGGCGCCTCGGCCGGCTGTTCCTCGGCCGTTGTGGGGGCAGCAGTTTCTGCAGTGCTGCTTTGCGCCGGTGCAGACGGGCCGGGCTCAGCCGGTGCAGGAGCGGCAGCAACCACATCATTCCCGGCCGCTTGCTGACCTTCGGCGCCTTCAGTCACCGACCCCGGTTGGGATTTTTCCGCAACAAGGGCCGTGGCCGCTTGATCGGTGTTCAGGAAAATAATGCCCTGGCCGGAAAAAACCTGCAATGGCAGGGGACGCTTCTGTTCTTTCAATTGCAGGGCTTTCCCGTAAGAATCCCGAGCCATTTCTGTGTAAATTGCGGCCAGGTTTCGGTGCACGGTCAAATAGACCGGGCTGGTGGCCAGAGCCTTTTCAAGGTATTGCCGAGCCTGATCATAATCGCCAAGGAATGCGGCCATGGCCGCCAGGTTATTATACGGCCGCGGATCATCGGGGTAACTTTGCAGCAACGCATCAAGTTCTTCGCGGGCAGTACTGAAATCGCTCTTTTGCCATTTCGACAAGGGTTCGTTGAACAGGGAATCGTTCAACACCGGGGCGTGCGGCTGCGCAGAACGTTCTTCCAGCTGGGGCACCGGATCGGAAAGCAACTGGAACGACAGCGAACCAAGCAGGATACCCATAATCAACGCGCCAACCATACGCAACTTGCTGTAGCTCCCTTTGCTTTGAGGATGCGGCTCGGCATTCTCAAACGGCGGATCAACAGCCAACTCCTCTGCCTCACGAGTTTCCAGCGTATGTTCTTGCAACCTGGCAGCCACCCGTGCGGCAATGTCACTGACCTCCACCTCCTGCCGATCGACAGCGGAAGCACTGGGGGAGACTGGCGGCACGGCAGAGTCTTTCTTCGTCCTGAAGCACTTGAGAGCTTCGGTCCCGGGGTCTGCCAGCAGTGCCGAACAACTATCAACAACCTCCGCAGCGCTAAGCCGTTGTCCTGGAATAATCGGCACCAATGCCGCAAGCAAAGGCTGGCAGCTGGAGAACTCCGGCGGCAACTCCGGGAAGTCCCCTGCCAGATGTTGTGTCGCGATAGCGAAGTCATCGGCCCCTGAAAATGGCGGCTGGCCAGTCAAAAGACAGAACAGCAGACAACCCAGGCTATAGATATCTGATTCGGGTCCGGTCCCCTCCCCGCGAACCTGCTCAGGGCTGCAATAGGCAGGATCGATCCCGCTATGGAAATCGAGCAGAAGAAGCTGCCCCAGCGAAAATTCATTCAGCCAGGGGGTTCCGTCAGAACGGATAAAAACCGTCCCCGGAGAAAGGTGCCCATGGTGTTCCCCTTCAGCGTGCGGAGTCACCATGGCACCGGCAAGCTGGCTGATCAGCCTCAGAACCTCGCGTACCGTCGATGGCTCTGCCAGTGAAGCGGCCAGGGGACGCCCTTGCGGCAGTGGGTAAAGACAGGCCAGCTGTCCGCCAAACTCGCCGGCCTTCAGGGGAAGACCGATATTGGCATACCCCTTTTCGGCCAGCTGATTGGCTCGGAGGAGAAAATCAGCATGTTTCTTTCCGCTCAGGCGTGCTTCAGCCTTAACCACCAGCAGTTCAACCTTGCCGAACTCAGCGCTATCCGCCAGGTAGGTGATAAAAGAATCATTTTCGACCCGTTTTTCGATAAGTTCAGAGTCGAAAAAAGTCTGATTTGGTTCGGGCATGAGCGTTATCCTTAGCAGAACATTAGCTTACAAAAATACTAAGAGCCTCGCGCAATTGCTAGGGAAAAATCGGCACGATATCCAACCCGAGCAATTCCTCGAAGCCGCACATTATATTCATATTCTGTACGGCCTGCCCGGACGCCCCCTTGACCAGGTTGTCGATCACACCGATAGCCACGACCCGGTTGGTCCGCGGATCATACACAAGCCCGACATCGCAGAAATTTGTTCCCCGCACATAGGCGATATTGGGCAACTCTCCGCCGGGCATCACCCGCACGCAGGGGTCATGAGCATAGCGCTGCCGGTACAGATCGATCAGGTCTCCACCCGAACTGACGCCGGTGGCTGTTGCATAACAGGTCGAGAGCATGCCGCGAGTCAAAGGTAACAGGTGGGGAGTAAAACTGACCTGAAGCTCTTGTCCACAAACCCGGCTCAGCTCCTGCTCAATCTCGGGGGTATGCCGGTGCTGGGCAACACCATAAGCCTTAAAGCCCTCATTGACCTCACAGAAAAGGCTGCCCTGTTTGGTTCCCCGCCCGGCCCCGCTGGTACCGGATTTACTGTCGAGGATCAGTGTTGCCGGATCGATCAGCCGCTGTTCCAGCAGCGGTGCCAGAGCCAGAATAATACTGGTCGGATAGCAGCCCGGATTGGCGACCAGCCGTGCGGCCTTGATCTCATCGCGATACAACTCCGGCAGACCATAAACAGCCTCAGCCAACAGCTCCGGACTGCTGTGCTGTTGATACCAGAATTCGTAAACAGCTTTATCTTTCAACCGGTAATCGGCCGACAGGTCCACCACCTTGCAGCCAGCTGCGAGAAAATCGGGAATGACCTCCATGGCCGATTTGTGCGGCAGTGCGGTAAAGACCAGATCAACCCGGGGGGCAATGGCGGCCACGTTAAGGGGTTCACAAACCAGCTCGCAGGAACCACTTAAAGAAGGAAAAACTTGATTGATCGGCACTCCTTCATGCTGCCTGGACGTGACACAGCAGATATTGACCCGGGGATGCCTGGCCAAGATCCGTAACAGTTCAACACCGGTATATCCACTAGCTCCAATGACGGCGACATTCAACATAGAACTCTCCATAAACAAATCCGAAAAAAACATCTGCCAACACCAACAAGCTGTTGAATAACAGCCTGCCGAGCCCATCAGCGGGCGATCAAAATCAATAATGCCTTTCCAACTCATTGATTTTGTAAGGTGGAGGAAATCGCACTTTTCTCCACCGGGCTTGAAAAAGACCAGGGATGGACTTTTCCAACAACCGGCTAATGCCGTATCGCAACCAAATCATAACCGGGCATGCTCGACAAAAAAAGGGAAACCCTTGCGGATTTCCCTTCTTCGATTTTGCTTGCCAACAGTAATTGCCGAAACAATTAACGTTTGGAGAACTGGAAACTCCGGCGGGCAGCTGCACGGCCGTATTTCTTACGTTCTTTAACGCGACTGTCACGGGTGATGAACCCGGCTTTTTTCAGCACAGCCCGCAATTCCGGATCGGCTTCCAGCAGTGCTTTGGTAATGCCATGCTTAATCGCACCGGCCTGACCCGAAGCACCACCGCCACAGACATTGACAAAAACGTCAAATTTATCTGCATTTTCAGTCAGTTCCAAGGGTTGACGAACAACCATCTTGGAGGTTTCACGACCGAAGAAAACATCCAGAGGACGTTTATTGACAACGATTTCACCGGTCCCTGGTTTCATCCAGACACGGGCGATTGAGGTTTTTCTTTTGCCGGTTGCATAAAACTTCTGCTCAGCCATCTAGCTATCTCCCTGGATCAGATCTTCAATTCTTTAGGTTGCTGGGCGGCATGAGGATGGTCGCCACCGGCATATACCTTCAGTTTACGGAACATTTTACGCCCCAGCTTGTTGCGCGGCAGCATGCCTTTGACAGCCGCCTGGACAAGCATTTCCGGTTTTTGGGCAAGCAGCTTTTCAGCATTGATTTCGCGAATACCACCCGGGAAACCAGTGTGTCGATAATACTTCTTGTCGGCCAGTTTGTTTCCGGTCAACTTGATCTTATCGGCATTCAACACGATGACGAAATCACCGGTGTCCACACTCGGGGTAAAAATCGCTTTATGCTTGCCACGCAACACACGGGCAATTTCAGTCGCTGCACGACCCAGGACAACATCCTCCAGATCGACAACAAACCAATCTCTTTTAACGTCTTGTTCTTTAGCGACCTGAGTACTCATCGCATTCCTCTCCAAACATCTATCTAAAAGGGTTGTGGGGCTCACAAAGCGGTAAATCTATCCGACTCAAACCATGCTGTCAAGTGAATTCGTCAAGGAAAAACAGCTTTCTGCCAGCAGACTTACATCTTCACCAATTTGCTTCAATAATACACCTGCATCAGACACAGACCATGTGCCGGAGCGGTCAATGCCGGCCCGACGGAGCCTGGAGAATGCAACATCTTGACGATATCGTCAACAGGTCTTTTCCCGCGACCGATATCAACCAGGGTTCCGACCATCATCCGGATCATATTTTTCAGAAAACCGCTGCCTTCTATATCAATATACACGAGCGCCCCCTGCTGCGTCAGCGTGACCGAAAAAATTTCCCGGACAGTGGTCTCGGCTGAGCAACCGGTCGTTCGGAAGGCGCGAAAATCATGGCAGCCGATAAAAGCCGCGGCAGCAACCCGCATCCGGATCAGATCGATATCACTTTTGAGCTGCCAGGAGGTCCTGCGCTCCAGTGGTGAGCGAACCGGGTCACAAAGCAGCGTATAACGATAATGCTTGCCGGTGGCCGAAAAACGGGCATGAAATGATTCATCGACCTCGCGGGCACTGCGCACGGCGATGGCCGCCGGAAGAAAAGAATTCATCCCCTCTCGCCAGGCCGACAAGGGCAGGTCTCGTGCCGTCGAAAAATGGCAGACCATGCCCAGAGCATGGACCCCGGCATCGGTTCGCCCGGCCGAATAGACCGTACAATTGTGCCCGGTCAACTTCTGCAAGGCCTCTTCAACACACTGCTGGACCGACAGACCGTTGGGCTGATATTGCCAGCCGACATAGTCAGTTCCTTCATAAGCAATAACCAGGCAGATTTTTCGCATGTCACCATCGCCAGAAGAGAACAACACAGAGCACTCCGGCACAGAGTGTTGCCCAAACCGACAGTCCCAGGGGCTGACATTCCTTGGTGTCTGCAGGTTCCGGCACAACCCGGGCGGTTGCGATATCCCGGGCCAGCTCATCAGCCCGATCAAACAATCTCAGCAGCAGCGGTTCCAACTGCTCGGCCCAGCATCTGAGCCTGCTTAATGGCCCTCTGCCCTGCCCTTTCTGTATGGAATCGACCTGGGCAATCTCCTGCCGGATCAGCGGTAGAAACTGCATGACCAGCAACACCATCCCGGTGATCTCTGCAACCGGCACCCGCACCAGCCGCAGTGGTGCCAGCAACCAGCCGAGCGCCCTGGCCAGTTCTAGCGGCGGTGTCGTCCAGGATAACAGCAGAGAAAAAAGAACCGCCAGAAGCAGTTGACTATCGACGCAGAGGCCATTTATCAGCCCATCGTAGGACAACCAACCGGTGCCGAACAAGGTCCGTCCAGGGGTCAACAACAGGTGCAGCAGCAACGTGCACAGCAACAGCCACTTCATCATTTTCAGCAGCCGCCAAACCGCCCCGAGGGACACTTTAGCCAAAGCCGCAGCCAGGCCCGCCAATCCGATCAGACCGCCCAGAACGTGCAGATCAAAACTCGTAAACAAACAGATGATAACAACAAACAACAGAACCAGCTTGACTCGCGCATCAAGACGATGCAAAAAGCTGTTTCCAGAGCGGTAGATGCCTTGGGTCATACGTTTTCCATGGCAACAAAAGGGGGCCACAAGCCCCCCTTTATCAGCGGTCATTCCAAAAATCGGCCGGGCGGGATCAGCCCAGTCTAGCAACAATCGCATCACCCATGGCGGCGGTGTCGACTTTCTGTTCGACGGCCGTACCCTGATAAATATCCGCGGTGCGGTAACCGTCATTAAGGACCTTTTCAACCGCAGCTTCAACAGCGTCCGCGGCATCCGTCAGGTTAAAGGAATAGCGCAGCATCATGGCGGCGGAAAGGATCTGGGCAATGGGGTTGGCAATGCCCTGGCCGGCGATATCGGGGGCGCTTCCACCGGATGGTTCGTACATGCCAAAACTGCTTTCAGCAAGAGAAGCAGACGGCAGCATGCCGAGAGAACCGGTCAGCATGGCAGCTTCATCGGAAATGATATCACCGAACATGTTGCCGCACAGCATGACATCAAACTGCTTGGGCCAGCGAACCAGCTGCATGGCCGCATTATCAACATACATATGGGTGAGGGAGACATCCGGGTATTCGGTAGCGACCCGCTCCACCGTTTCCCGCCAGACAATCGACGTCGATAAGACATTGGCTTTGTCGACGGAACAAACCCGGCAGCTCCGCTTGCGCGCAGTCTGGAAAGCGATATGGGCAATCCGTTCGACTTCGGCGGCCGAATACTTCATGGTGTCAAAACCGGTTCGCTCCTGCCCTTCGCCTTCAATCCCCTTGGGTTCGGCAAAATAAATATCGCCGGTCAACTCACGAACGACCAGCAGATCAAACCCACCTTCGACGACCTCCTGTTTCAGGCTTGAGGCACCGGTCAGGGCCGGAAAAACAATGGCCGGACGCAAATTACAGAACAGCCCGAAGATCTTGCGCAACGGCAGCAAAGCGCCGCGTTCAGGCTGCTCTTTCGGGGGCAGTTTTTCCCATTTGGGGCCACCGACACTGCCGAACAGAATCGCATCCGACGCTTTGCAAAGCGCCACCGTGGTATCGGGTAAGGCTTTACCCTCCTGGTCGATACCGGCACCGCCGACATTGCCGAAGGTTCGTTCAAAGCGGACAGCATATTTCGATTCAACGGCATCAAGGACCTTCAACGCCTCCGCCATAACCTCCGGACCAATACCATCACCGGGTAACACTGCAATCTTAAAACTTTTTACCATGATTGGATTAACTCCCATAAAAATAGAATGTCCTCTCCCAACCGGGGGGGGCAGGTGGAATAAACTCGAAAGCAGCGCCTCGGGAACACTGCAAAGACCGGGTAAAAACGGCTAAAACTATAGGAAGAGGCTATTTTTTTGTCAAACCCTTTTTAGCTCCATGCCCGCCGCTAAGCCAATGACTGGCCACAATGATACAGATTATGCTATGGTGCCGGACATCTTTAACTTTCCTTACAGGCTTACAGGAGAACTCTATGCGTTATGCTTTTTTCTTTCTCATGTTGATCCTCTTTGCGGCGCAACCGGTCCTGGCGGCCGATTCTTCACCTCAGCCCCCCCCGCCGCAATTAACCATAGAATCCGCCAGCACCATTTTAAACGGGATTCAAGGGGAGGTTGTCTCGGTAACGCCCTCCGAAGTTCCTGGTCTCTATCGGGTCGGCATGAAAATGCAGGGGAAAATCTACCCTCTCTACCTGGACGCCTCAGGGCGTTACCTGTTCAGCGGCAATATTATCCGCATTGCCGACCGGGCCAACCTGACCGAAGAAGAATTTCGCCAGTTGAACCCCATCGACCTGTCGCAGATCCCGCTGGACGATGCCCTGCTGCTTGGAAACCCAGCCGCGAAGCATCCGATCCTGGTCTTTACCGATCCCCATTGTCCGTACTGCAGCCAGCTGCACCAGGTGCTGCTGGAAGCGGTTAAGGAACACCCGGAACTGGCCTTCAAATTGAAACTGGTCCCCTTCAAGCAGAGTTCCAAAGAAATAACCAAGACCATTATCTGCAACAAATCAATTGACCAGCTGGAAATGGCCTTTGCCGGAAAAGCCCTCCCCAAACCGGATTGTGACACCGATGCCGGAGACAAAAACCTGGCCCTGGCTCAAAAATTGGGGATCCGCGGCACGCCGTCCCTGATTATGCCGAACGGCTTGATCTTTCCCGGCTACCACTCCCTGGCGGATCTGATGACATTGATCAAAGAAAACACCCCGGCCGACAAGTAACCGCCCGGCCGCTGACCATAAAGGGCTCCACAAAAAAACCGACGGTTTGAAACGTCGGTTTTTTTGTGGAGTTCACCTGAACAACCTCATTAATAGCGGGCATCCGCAAATTCAACCCACCCGCCGGCATTGACCAGGGCCTTGTCAAAGGGACTGATCTCAAAAGAAAATTCTTTTTCCCCGGAGCCACCTTCAGCGATAACCCGTTGTTGGTCCAGATCAACGCGGATGCTGACCGGTCCACCGCGACGCAATTCCATCAGTTCATCGACATTTGCCTTTGGCAGTTCAATGGCCAACATCCCACAGTTAAACATGTTCTGCCTGAAAATCCGGGCATAACTTTCCGCGATAATGGTATGCACGTCGTTAACCTCGAAAACCCAGGGAGCATGTTCGCGTGACGAACCGCAACCGAAATTCTCACGGGTCACAATAACCGTCGCGTTCTGTAGAGCTGCACCTTTCGGATCGAATCCATCCAGTGTCAGGTCTTCAAGAATATAAGGTTTCAGGGCTTCCTTGGTCACCTCGGTCAGATACTTCGCCGGGATGATCTCATCGGTATTGATATCGGAGCGGTCGAGAAAAATGGCCGCCCCCCCAAAGCTCTTCTGCATTCATCTGCTCCTGATTCTAGGCAAGGGTGCGGGCATCGGTAATGACACCGGCCACAGCCGTAGCCGCTGCCGTGGCCGGACTCATCAAATGAACCATACCGCCTTTGCCCATGCGTCCGTTAAAATTTCTGTTGCTGGTCGAGGCACAGACCTCACCTTCGGCAAGAACGCCGTTACTCATTCCAAGACAGGCTCCGCAAGTCGGATTGGTCACACAGAAACCGGCATCCATAAAGATCTGAATGAGCCCTTCGGCCAGGGCATCGTTAAAAATCTTCGGTGTTGCCGGCGACACAATCGCCCGCACCGAATCGGCAATTTTCCGTCCTTTAAGAACCTCTGCCGCTTGGCGCAGGTCCTCGATACGACCGTTGGTACAGGTGCCGATATAAATCTGGTCAACCACGGCCCCGGCCAATTCCTTGACCGGTTTGACACAATCAGGCTTGTAGTCGAAGGTCACCTGGGGCTCCAGCGCCGAGACATCGATATCCAGAGTTTTGGCATACACGGCATCATCATCGGATACCCACTGCCGGTACTCGGCCAGGGCTGCGGCCTTATCCGCAAACTCATCCTGAATAAATTCCCAAAGGTAATCGACGGTCACCATATCAGGCATACAAACACCGGAGGTTCCGCCGGCCTCGATCGCCATATTGCAAAGAGTCATCCGCGCTTCCATGCTCATTGCTTCAACGACCGGACCACGAAATTCGATGACGTGATCGGTGGCTCCGTTGACCCCGAGTTGTCCGATGACATACAGAATCACGTCCTTGGAATAGACCCCGACCGGCAATTTCCCGTCCAGGTTGACCCGGATGGTGGCCGGTTTGCGGAACGCACAGACCCCCTTGAGGATCCCGACCTCAAGGTCGGTGGTACCAACCCCGGCGGCAAAGGCGCCGAAGGCACCGTGCGTACAGGTGTGGCTGTCCCCCATGATCACTGTGAACCCAGGACGGATATACCCCTTTTCAGGGAAAATCGCATGACAGACGCCATTGCGACCAACGTCGAAAAAGTCCGGGATCTCGTGCCGCCGGGCCCAGTCACGCAGAATTTTGGCCTGGGTCGCGGTTTTGGAATCCTTGGAAGGGGTCACATGATCAATCACCACCTTCAGCTTGTTTTTATCAAAAACCCTGTCCTTGCCACGCCAGACCAGGTCCGCAATGGCGACCGGGGTGGTAATTTCATGACAAAGCACCCGGTCCAGGTCGAGCACCTGGGTTCCGGGGAATGGTTCATCCCGTAAATGACTGTCAAATATCTTCTCTGCTAATGTCTTGCCCATGTACGCTCCTGTTGATTGTCATAAAAGCAACGGTTCAAAGGTCGGCCTTGATCCGTTTCTGATTGCCGGCAATTTTATTCAAAGCATTGATATAGGCCTTGGCGCTGGCCACGATGATATCCGGGTGGGCCCCCTGTCCAAGGACTTCCCGACCGTCTTCGGATTGCAGGCGAACGGTACACTCGCCCTGGGCATCCGTGCCGCCGGTAATGGCCCCGACCGAAAAGTTCAGCAACGGCGCCTTGCTTTTGGTCAATTTCTTAATCGCTTTAAAGGTTGCGTCCACCGGACCATCGCCAATGACCGCGGTCTTTTTATTTTTCCCTTCGATCTCCATGGATACCGTCGCGGTCGGTGCGGCAAAAGAACCGGAACTGACGTTCATCTGCTGCAACTTGTAAGTTTCCGGAACCCGCAGCACTTCATCGGCGATAATGGCATCGAGATCCTCATCGAAGATCTCTTTCTTCATGTCTGCCAACGCTTTGAAGCGGGTAAATGCTTTATCCACCTCTTCCCGGGAGAGATCATAACCGAGATGTTTGAGACGGTCGATGAAGGCATGCCGCCCGGAATGCTTACCGAGAACCAACTTGTTCTGGTTCAGGCCGACCGACTCGGGAGTCATGATTTCGTAAGTGGATTTATCCATCAACACCCCATGCTGATGGATGCCGGCTTCGTGAGCAAAGGCGTTGGCACCGACAATCGCCTTGTTCGGCTGAATCAACAGACCAGTAATGGTTGAAAGCAGCTTGCTGGCCGGAGTGATCTGTTCCGTAACCGCCCTGGTCGCATAAGGCAGGATATCCTGCCGAGTCCGCAAGGTCATCACCACTTCCTCAAGGGAACAGTTGCCGGCCCGCTCGCCGATCCCGTTGATGGTACACTCAACCTGCCGGGCACCAGCCTGAACCGCGGCCAGTGAATTGGCGACGGCAAGCCCGAGGTCGTTATGGCAATGAACGGAAATGATCGCCTGGTCGATATTACTGACATTCGCTTTCAGGTAACGGATGATTTCGGCATATTCGGTGGGAATGGTATAACCGACCGTATCCGGGATATTCACTGTCGTGGCGCCAGCCTCGATAGCGGCCTGAACGACCTGAGCGAGAAACGGCAACCTGGTGCGGGTCGCGTCTTCCGGTGAAAATTCGACATTCGGGGTGTAGCTTTTGGCCCGCTTGACTGCGGCCACCGCCGCGTCGAGGACCTCCTGCTCACTCATCTTCAGTTTGTATTTCATATGGATATCGCTGGTCGCGATGAAGGTATGGATCCGCCCGCGTTCGCCGGCGTATTTCAAAGCTTCCCAAGCCCGATCGATATCCATATTGCTGGCCCGGGACAAACCGGCCACCTGACAGTTTTTAACCGTCTGGGCGATCTTTTTAACGGCCTCAAAGTCACCTTCCGAAGCGATGGGAAAGCCAGCTTCCATAACGTCGACGTTAAGACGTTCCAGCTGAGTGGCAATCCGCAGCTTTTCTTCGATATTCATACTGGCGCCGGGGGATTGTTCACCGTCACGTAAGGTGGTGTCAAAAATAATGATATTGTCCTGTTTCATTTCGGGCTCCTTGTTCTGGTTCCCCGGTCACACTGTTCCGGGGCAGTTCAGTTTGATTGTCTGTGTCGTTTGCGTATGCGTCAGCAGGTCACTCAGGTCAGATTCCACGTCAGAACCACCCCCTTTCGGTTGCAAAAATAAAAAAAGCTCCCGCTCCTGTATGAAAAATACAGGGGCGAGAGCTTCAGCTTCGCGGTACCACCCTGGTTCGTTCATCAACACCAGTGGTGCGACAAACCTTCTTTATCCCTTTACGCAGGCTCACGACTGTAGCTAACCACAACCACCGGCTTCACTCCAGCAGCTCCAAGGCGAGTTCAGCGTTCTCCGTACCGGTTTGCAGCAACCACCGGCTCTCTTAGACGGATCAACAGCCTACTACTCCTTTTCATCGCTTTTTATCTTGAACGCTGATTCAACCTGAAACAGACGTCCAAGTCAAGCTAATTTCTTTTCCAGCAGCGCCGCGGCCAAGGACTTTCGTGGTCCAGGCCAGCAAAGATCAATCGTCGGACGGCACCACGGCCTCTTTGACCGCCCCCTTGCGTCGTCCGAAGTAGTGCATCAGGGGACCGGACACCATATAAGCCATGCCGATGAGGAACAGCATCACTTCAGGTTTGGCCACAATCACTATCAGCAGGATAATCGCCAGCACCAGCATCATAAAGGGCTGACGCTTGAACAGCTCCGGGTCTTTAAGTGACAGGTACTTGATGTTGCTGACCATTAAAAACGCCAATAGAAAGACCAACACAACCATGGAAACCATTTTAATGGTGCCGGTTCCTCCCAGCTCATAAAACAGCAGCACACAGGTCGCGACAATGCAGGCTGCGGCCGGGATGGGCAGACCGATAAAACGCCGCGACTCAACCGTGGAAACCTGGACATTGAAACGCGCCAGCCGCAACGCTCCGCAGATCACGTACAGAAACGCGGCCAGCCAGCCGAGTTTGCCGAACGGCCGCAGCGCCCATTCATACAGCAAAACCCCGGGAGCCACCCCGAAGGAGATGACATCCGCCAGAGAGTCCAGTTCGACCCCGAATTTGCTGGCCGTACCGGTCAGGCGAGCCACTTTACCATCGAGCCCGTCAAAAATGGCGGCCAACATGATAAACCAAGCCGCACGCTGATAATTCCCACTGGTGGAGGCAATGATAACGTAGAAACCGGCAAAAATCCCCCCGGCGGTAATCAGGTTGGGCAGCAGATACACACCCTTGCGCAAGTTTTCGCGCTTTTCACTCCGTAAAGTATCGTCTTCGCTCAAGGTAAAGTCCCTAAAATTGTCTCACCGGCGACGGTCCGTTCACCCAAAGTAACGGTCACATCACTATGTTGAGGAAAATAGATATCGACCCGCGACCCGAATCGGATCAGACCGTAACGAGCGCCACGTTGCAAAAGATCGCCGATAACCGGATAGGTCACGATCCGGCGGGCAACCAGTCCGGCAATTTGTACAAACAGCAAGCGCTGACCGTTGTTGGCTTCCAACAGAATCCCAGCCTGCTCATTGTGATCACTCGCCTTGTCATAGGAGGCATTGATGAAATCACCCTTTTGATAATACATATCGACCACTTTCCCCGGAAAGGGTACGCGATTGACATGCACATTGAACACCGACATGAAAATACTGACCTTGATGACTCGCTCCTTGAAGTAGCGCTCTTCATCAACCTCGCCGACAAAAATAACCTTGCCGTCGGCCGGAGCAACGACAATCTTCTCTCCGCTCGGCACCACCCGTTCCGGATTTCGGAAAAAATAGACCACAAACAGGGTCAGCGCCAGCAGCAACAGGGTCAGGAACGTCCACCCCAGCAAGGCAAAAATCAGGGTAATGAAACCGAACAGGGCAATAAAGGGATAGCCTTCACGCGCGATCGGCTGATTTTGGTTTTGCATATGATAACAACCTTTTTGAAAAGTGAAATTCAGCCCGCCACACCCTTGGCTCCACGACCGATAACCACGGGCCCGGAACGGACAACTTCCTTGATCCCCATCGGCCTGAGCAGCTCCAGTATACCATCGATTTTTTTCGGCGAGCCGGTAATTTCAATGGTATAGGATCGAGGCGTTACGTCAATGACTTTTGCACGAAAGATATCGACGATGCGCAATGCCTCGGCCCGCGTTTCCGCTTCGGTCGCCACCTTGATCAGGGCCAGCTCCCGCTCGATAAAATCGGCCCCGGTAAAATTGACCACTTTAATCGTTGAAATCAGCTTATTCAACTGCTTGGTGATCTGTTCTATGATCCTGTCATCACCATGGGTCACGATGGTCATACGCGATGTGTCAGGATCCAGGGTCGGTGCAACTGACAGACTTTCTATATTAAAGCCACGCCCGGAAAACAAGCTCGAAATCCGTGACAACACACCGAACTCATTTTCCACCAGAACTGAAATCGTATGTTTCATCAGTGTTATCCTCCCGGCCGCATTCCGACCGTGCAATTCAAAACAAGTTTTTTAGGAAGCCAGAACCATTTCATGGATTGCCTTACCCGCAGGTACCATGGGCAGGACATTTTCGTCACGAGCAACCTTGAAATTCATCAGTACCGGCCCGGCGGTGGCGAGGGCCTTTTTAATGGTCGGCGCCACCTCTTCCGGTCGACTTGCCTCAAGCCCGGTCGCACCGTATGCCTCAGCCAATTTGACAAAATCGATGGGCAGTTCCATGGGGGTCTGGCTGTAACGTTCATTAAAAAACATCTGCTGCCACTGCCGAACCATGCCCAGATAATTGTTATTCAAGATGGCAATTTTCACCGGCAGTTGATGTTGCACCAACGACGCCAGTTCCTGGGAATTC
Source organism: Pelobacter seleniigenes DSM 18267 (assembly GCF_000711225.1). NCBI lineage: Bacteria > Pseudomonadati > Thermodesulfobacteriota > Desulfuromonadia > Desulfuromonadales > Desulfuromonadaceae > Pelobacter > Pelobacter seleniigenes. The sequence goes on along the minus strand of NZ_JOMG01000004.1, from coordinate 367,284 downwards.
ATCTGAAACGAACCGTCTCCCGAGATATCGATGACCTGCCGGTCGGGAAAAGCGACTTGGGCGCCAAGAGCCGCCGGCAACCCGAAGCCCATGGTGCCGAGACCACCGGAGGTCAGGAAGGTGCGCGGTCTGCTGAATTGAAAAAACTGAGCTGTCCACATCTGGTGCTGACCAACTTCGGTGGCAATGATGGCATCGTCCGCAGTCAACTCCCTGATTTTTTCGATGACAAACTGCGGCTTGATGATGGAATCGGAACCCTGATACTCCATCGGGTGCCGCTCTTTCCAGCCGGCAATCTGCTCCCGCCAGGGCTTGCTCGCCTCGATCATATCTTCCAGCAATTCCTGCTTATGATTCAGACTGCCGGAAAGTTTTCCCAGAACATCCTTCAGATCGCCGACTATAGGCAGATCGACCGCAACATTCTTGTGGATCGAGGTCGGGTCGATATCGACATGGATAATTTTGGCTTTTTCGGCAAAACAGTCGATGCGGCCGGTGACGCGATCATCAAACCTGGCGCCTACGGCAATCAGCAGATCACATTCGGCAACCGACATATTGGCATAGAAGGTCCCATGCATTCCCAGCATACCGAGAGCCGACGGATGGCCCTGAGGAAACGCCGACATGGCCATCAAGGTCGTTGCCACCGGAATCCTGGTCTGTTCGACCAGTTTGAGCAGCTCATCGTTGGCGGCCGAAAGGTTGATTCCACCGCCAATATAGAGCAGCGGTTTACGGGCCGACAGAATGAGCTTGGCCGCTTTCTCGATCTGCCGGAAGTTCCCGTTATAGGTCGGCTTGTAGCCACGCAGACTCACCCGGTCGGGATAGGAAAATTTGTATTTGGTGACCTGAATGTCTTTTGGGAAATCGATCAATACCGGCCCGGGACGACCCGTTCGGGCAATATAAAAAGCCTCTTTGATGGTGCGGGCCAGATCACGGATATCCTTGATCAGGAAATTGTGCTTGGTACAGGTTCTGGTCATGCCGCAGATGTCGGCTTCCTGAAAAGCGTCATTGCCGATCAGCGGCGTCGGCACCTGCCCGGTAATAATTACCATGGGCACCGAATCCATATAGGCAGTGGCAATCCCGGTCACCGTATTGGTCGCCCCGGGCCCGCTGGTGGCGATCACAACGCCAACCTTGCCCGTACAGCGTGCATAACCGTCTGCGGCATGTACCGCCGCCTGTTCATGGCGGGTCAAAATATGCCGGATTGTGGAGTCATACAGATCATCGTAAATATTGATGACAGCGCCACCGGGGTAACCGAAAACGGTATCGATTCCTTCCAGCTTCAAACATTCAAGTAAAATCTGTGACCCGGTCAGCTCCATCTGTGCCTCCTGAAAAACCTCGTACTATGATCTCGAATAAAGCTCTTACTCCCGCCCGTTCTCCGCGAGTTGCCGATCAGGCAGGCCAAAACCCCATCGTCTTGCCGTTGATATCCCGGGAACAGAAGACTTTTCATGACCGGGACACAGTTGTCAAGGGGAAATGATGTACATAACGTACAAACACTGCCACCCGGGAACGAAGAACTCATACTTTTCCACCGTCCTCAGGGGTTCAAATACAGCAAAGGGTTTAAGCCGATGCTTAAACCCTTTGCTGTATCAAAACACCCAACAACTGGGATACGGAATCAGACGGTCACGGACTGGACAATCTTTTCCATTTCGTCTTTGCCAACCAGTTTCATTTTCTTGACTTTATTTTTTTCAAGCTCTTCTTGAGGGGTTAAAAACGCTTTTTTTTCATATTCGGTGAGTTGTTTTTCAAAGATGACGTGTTCTTCGTAAAGCATGCGGAAACGGGGGTTGTTCTCGATAAGATCTTGCAAAAGGTTTTGGTCAATGTCCATTGGCACCTCCGCGCATGTAGCTGGGTTAAAACCTGTCCCTGTTCAAAGCCCTCCGATTTTTACAATGTCTCACGATCTTTCCGTTTGCCGGTGCGGCGTATACGGCTACGTCCCCGAGTGCAAATTTTCAATCCCAATGACGTTGCAAAAAGGCAGGCCTCCAAAGCAGAAACCCCGTGGTTCGGACCAGAGAACTTAAGTCGAAACCATCTTTGTTATCGCTATCTCAAAATAACCAAATCGCTTCAAGATTGTCAACTACTAACCAGAAACGGAACACGATTGTGCCGGCCGCTGCCCCCTCTTCTCCATGACCGGCGACGGAGATTAAACAACCGAAGCTGGCTTAGCGGGAAGGTTTAATTCGGCATCGGAAGGACGGATATAGGTCGGCTGCAATTCGGCAGCACTGCCTACGGCGCCGTCTTTGAAGGCCTGGAGGGCCAACCAGGCCGCTTGAAAAGCATGCCGCTGATGAGCGGGAGCAGGTGGCAGCACCGCTCTTTCCCCCAGACAATCAATAATCAGATCGTGGTACAGGGAAACCCCGTCACCGACCAGAACAACCCGCCCCGGCAATTTTTCCAGCAGGACGCGCGGCGGGAGGACCCGTGGCTGGTCGATGGCAATCGGCGAGCCGGTCAGGGTATCGAACAGCTGGGTGTAAACTTCTTTTTTGCGGGCATCCAAAAAAGCACAGACCGGGACTGTGGCCAAAGGAGCACCCAACGCAGCGACCTGCAATGCCGAAACCGGAACAACCGATTTATCGAGAACCTGCCCCAACCCTTTGAGGGTTGCCAAACCGATACGCAACCCGGTAAAGGACCCGGGTCCGGTTACTGCAGCGAGCAGATCGAGGTCAGCAAGATCCCAACCGGCTTCGCCCAGCAGCAAATCAATTTGCCCAAGCAGTTTTTCACTATGGGTGCTGCGTACATTCAGTAAGGATTCTGCGACCAGGGTTTCGCCCTGGCACAAAGCCACGCTGCCCGTCAATGAAGCCGTGTCCAAAGCCAGGATTCTGGTGTGTGAAAAATCTTTATTCATCCCCAAAGCCGTACAATGTCATTATAAAATGCCAAGACCATCAACATCAGCAGCATGGCCATTCCGACCTGTTGCGCCATCTCGCGTGCTCTGATGGAGACAGGCCTACGTAAAATCAGCTCAATACTGTAAAAAAGGATATGTCCGCCGTCCAGAATCGGAATCGGCAACAGGTTAAGAATTCCGAGCTGAATGGAAATAAAAGCCAACACCGACAGAATTGACGCGAGGTCGGTCTGCGCAGCCTGTCCGGCAATCTGAACCACGGTGATCGGGCCGCCGATGTTCTTGGCGGAGACATTCCCGGTGAAAAGCTTCTGCACAAAAACCACTGTCAGGTCAATCAGTTCCCAGGTGCGCTTGGCCCCCTCTTTGATAGAGGCAGCAAACCCGAAATGCTTCAATTGGAAACTTTGCAACGGAGCGATGCCGAGCAGGTATTCCCCCTCCCCTGCCCGCTGTTGCGGAGTCACCTCGACAACACTCTGTTTTCCTCCACGCTCCAGCAAAACCGGAACCTTTTGCTTGCCGACCTGCTGAATAATCCCTCTTAAATCGTACCAGGAAAAAACCTTATGTCCGTCAATCGCCAGAATCAGGTCACCACGCTGCAACCCGGCCTGTGCCGCAGGCATATCCGCAGCCATGGCTCCGACCCGCGCTTCCTGAGTCGGCAATAGCCCGAGCGCCTGCATTCCCTCCAGGCTGTCATTTTCAGCGGGAATTTCAATGGTCCGGGTCTGGCCGTTACGCTCGATGCGGAAATGCAAAGAATCACCGGCTTGGCTCACAAACGCCTTGTTCGCTTCATTCCAGCTGTGGATCGCCTGCCCATTCAGACCCACCACACAATCGCCGCCGACAAAACCGGCGGTGGCAGCATTAGAATCCGGGACAACATAACCGATACAGGCGGGCTGATCAAAATAGCTGGGAACCTGAACCCCGACCATAAAGCTCACCGGCAGAATCAACAGCGGCAGCAGCAAGTTCATCGCCGGACCGGCAAGAACAATCGCCAACCGCTTCGAAACCGGTTTATGGGCAAAGGAACGGGCCGCCTCAGCTGGCGTCAGTTCGGCATCCTCACCCTGCTCGCCGCCCCCTTCGCCAAGCATCTGCACATAGCCGCCCAACGGAATAATACAGATTTGATACTCCGTCTCCCCCTTTTTCCGGGACACCAATCTGGGCCCGAAGCCCAGAGAAAACTTCAGGACTTTAACTCCGCACAGTTTGGCAACGACAAAGTGTCCGAGTTCATGAACAAAAACCAGCACCCCTAGCATCAGGATTCCGGCAATAACGGTGGTCATGCCTGTCCTCCACTTAACATTCGTTTAGCTTCGTTACGACTCCAGTCATCGGCCTGCAGCACACTGTCGACCGAGGAAGCCGCCTGAATCTGATGACGCTTCATAACCTGTTCAATCAGCACCGGGATGCCGACAAAATCAAGGCGGTTGGCAAGAAAAGCCTCGACCGCAATCTCATTGGCGGCATTCATAACCGCTGGCAGGGTTCCTCCTTCGGCCAAAGCTTCATAGGCCAGCCTCAGGCAGGGAAACCGCTCCCGATCCGGATGGGAAAATGTTAAGCGGCTCATGGCACACAGGTCAAGGGGGGGCTGTTCCAGAGGCAGCCGCTCAGGCCAGGACAGGGCATAAGCGATCGGGGTCTTCATATCGGGAATTCCCAATTGAGCCAGCAAAGCACCATCGTGATACTCAACCAGGGAATGGACGATACTTTCCGGATGAATATGCACGGCAATCTGCTCTGCAGGAATTCCGAACAGCCAATGCGCCTCGATGACCTCCAGCCCCTTATTCATCATTGTAGCCGAATCGATGGATATTTTCCGCCCCATCGCCCAATTTGGATGGGCCAAAGCGCTGCTCGGGGTAATTTCACCAAACTTCTCCCGTTCCAAATCGCGGAACGGACCTCCGGAGGCGGTCAGGATCAAGCGTCGGACATCAGTGTGACGCTGTCCGCTCAGCGACTGAAAGATAGCCGAATGTTCGCTGTCGACAGGGATCAGCTTAATCCCCTGGCGCCGGACTTCGGCCATGATCAGCCCGCCGGCCATGACCAGGGTTTCCTTATTGGCCAGAGCAACATCTTTACCTGCCTGAATTGCGGCTAAAGTGGGCTCCAGTCCAGCCGCGCCGACAATCGCCGCAACCACCATGTCCGCAGCAGCCAGAGTTGCACAGCGAATCATCCCGGCCACGCCAAACCCGACCTCAATCCCATGGTCATGTAGTTTGGAGGCTAAATAATCCGCGTCTTCTTCAGCAACAACGGCGACAACTTCAGGTTGAAAGACCTCGATCTGCTGCAGCAACAGATCGACATTTTTGCCGGCCGCCAAGGCGACCACCCGATAATGGTGGGGAAAGGACTTGATAATTTCGAGGGTACTGACTCCGATAGAGCCGGTGGATCCGAGCAACGATATGTTCTTCAAACGTACGCCCCTAGCCTCCGTAACCATATTTGGCAATATAGTAAACGAGGGGAAAAACAAACAATAAACTGTCCAGGCGGTCCAGCAGTCCACCGTGTCCCGGAATCATGGTACCGGAATCCTTGACCCTGCAGGCCCGCTTGAGAAGAGATTCGAAGAGGTCGCCCAGTTGGCCGAAAACGCCCAGGGCGACGCCGATCCCGAGAACGCCGAACCAGCCGATGGCCTGCAGGAAAAACAATTTTGCAAACAAAACCCCCAGGACTGCGCCCAGAATCCCGCCGTATGCTCCTTCAATGCTCTTATTTGGACTTACAGCCGGGTAAAGTTTGCGCTTACCGAACTTCCGACCAATGAAATAAGCCATCGAATCACAGGCCATCACTGCGATAAGCAGCAAGAAGATCCATTGTTTCCCATAAGCAAGCTGGTGTAGCGGCACCAGATGACCGATCAGCAATGGCAGGTAAACCGTCCCGGAGACGAGCCAGCCCAAGCGGTGGTGAGTCTCTTCAATGGGTGGCAGACGAAACAGGAACAGCAACGCCAGAACCAGATACAGGCCGGTGTACAACGGCACCAGCAACTCCGGCTGGTTCAAGGCCAATACCGGCACAACCGCAGCTCCAGCCGCAGCACTGAGCCATTGTTCGAGGCCATGTTCCCCGGCCAATCCCATTTTGTTATATTCCAACAAACTAACAAACAGGACCAAGGTCAGAAAAACGCTGAAAACCATGGGACTGGCAAAACCTAACAGGAGGATCAGCAGAGGCAGAAGCACAAGAGCTGTCAGAATGCGCTGTTTAATCGTCAATCTCCCATAATTTCAAGGTTCGTGAAGCTGTTCGTCGGTCAACCCGAAGCGACGTTTGCGCTGGCGATAGTCGTCCAGTGCATGCTGCAGGTCATCCGCTCCGAAATCGGGCCAAAGCACATCAGTGAAATAGAGTTCCGCATAGGCGAGCTGCCAAAGCAGGAAGTTGCTGATCCTCATCTCGCCGCTGGTACGGATCAACAGGTCAGGATCCGGAATATCGGCCGTGTCGAGAAAACCGGAAAACGTGCAGCAATCCAGTTTATCCGGATCAAGTTCCCCCTGACAAACCTGTCGCGAAGCCTTTTTGACCGCGCGCAGAATTTCATCCCTGCCGCCGTAAGATAATGCCAGCACCAAGGTCATCCGTTTGCCACCGGCCGTCTTGGCCTCGGCTTCTTTCAAAGCCGTTTGGAGTGATGGGGACATCCGACTGGTATCGCCGATAACCCGCAGACTGATGCCCTTGGCAAGCATCTTGTTTTGCTGCAATGCCAGGAACTGCAGCAGTAACTCCATTAACGCATCGACTTCATCCTGGGGCCGCCCCCAGTTTTCCGAGCTAAAAGCATACAGACTTAAAACATCAATCCCCTGCAACAAACAGGCGTCGACAATGACCGTAACCGCTTCCACCCCTTGCCGATGCCCTGCTATCCTGGGCAGGCCTCGTTGTTTAGCCCAGCGTCCGTTACCATCCATGATAACAGCAAGGTGTCTTAGAGGCGCTGTATGCATCAATTCTATACAATCCGACATTATATTAATTACACCGTTCAGAGAACCAGGAACATTCCCGGCTGGGAAAAATAGCACGCTTTCTCATGCTTCGGCAAGGCGAATACCGGCACAGGGTTCGATCCGTCAACCCAAGCCCCCCTCTAAATTCAGCAAAACAGCTGGAAATCTTTGTTTTTCCGCCAGCGCGCTGAGCAAATAAAAAAAGGGCGTTTTTCAACGCCCTTGCTATGCGATTTTACCAATCTGTCAATCAATGACAGCATTCACCGGGCAGCTGTCAACACAAGCCCGACATTCAGTACATTCGTCAGTTATGGAATAAAGCTCTCCCGCTTCAACGATCGCCCCAATCGGGCAGCTATCCACGCAGGTACCACAACCGATGCACTCTTCATTAATTTTAAGAGCCATTGATCACTCCTTCATAGGCAAACAACCGTCAGACCTCCATAACCTCCTGCTCTTTTTTCTGGACCACGGAGTCGATGAGTTCAACGAATTGGTCAGTCAGTTGTTGCACGTCCTTTTCGCTGCGTTTCAAATCATCTTCCGTGATTTCTTTTTCCTTTTCGAGCATCTTAAGGTTATCGTTGGCATCCCGTCGTGCATTACGCACCGAGATTTTAGCTTCCTCGGCCATCCGCTTAATGATTTTCACCATTTCCCGCCGCCGCTCTTCAGTCAGCGCCGGAACGGGGAGGCGAATCAACTGCCCATCCGAAGAAGGGGTCAGCCCCAGATCTGCCTTAAAAAGAGCCTTTTCGATTTCCGGGATCAGGTTCTTTTCCCAAGGCTGGACCGTGATCAGACGCGGTTCAGGTGCCGATAGCGTCGCCACTTGGCTGAGTGGGGTCGGCACGCCGTAATACTCGACCCTGACATCATCAAGCAAAGAAACACTGGCTCGCCCGGTACGTACCTTGGTCATATCCCGTTTCAGGGATTTAACCGCCTTATCCATGGCGAAACGGGTCTCGTTAAGAACTTCATCAACCATTTTCGTCGCCTCCCTTGACAATCGTTCCGATCTTTTCTCCCAAAACGACTTTTTTAATATTGTCTCGGCTGGTCATGTCGAAAATAATCATCGGCAGATTATTGTCCATACAGAGTGAAGTTGCCGTCGCATCCATAACCTGCAGCCCTTGCTGCAAGACCTCAAGGTACGTCAGGACCGGCAATTTGACGGCATCACTGTTTTTCTTAGGATCGGATGAATAAACCCCGTCAACCTTGGTTGCTTTAAGGATAACCTCGGCGTTGATCTCCATGGCCCGCAAGCTGGCAGCGGTATCTGTCGTGAAATACGGATTTCCGGTGCCGGCACTGAAAATAACCACCCGTCCTTTTTCAAGATGGCGGACGGCTCGACGACGGATATAAGGTTCGGCAATCTGCTGCATCTCGATAGCCGACTGGACCCGGGTATTCACCCCTTGTTTTTCCAGCGCGTCCTGCATCGCCAAGCTGTTCATCACGGTGGCCAGCATCCCCATGTAATCGGCGCTGGCCCGATCCATCCCTTTTGACGACGCGGCGAGCCCTCTGAAGATATTGCCCCCCCCGATGACCAATGCAACCTCGACCCCGAGCGCAACCACTTCTTTGATTTCCGTGGCGATTCCGGTAATAACCTGCGGATCAATGCCGTAGCCCTGCTCACCGGCGAGAGCCTCGCCGCTGAGCTTCAACAATATTCTTCGATATTTGACCGTTGCCACAAAAGCTCCTTCCGGGAAAGGTTACTTACTTGCTTAAAGCAGCAACTTCAGCCGCAAAATCATCTTCTCTTTTCTCGATCCCCTCACCCAGCTGGAACCGCACAAAGCTGTTCAGGGTAATCGTGGTGCCGAGTTCTTTCCCCAGTGCTTCGACAATCTTACCGACCTTCTGATCGGGATCGATCACAAAAGCTTGCTCAAGCAGGCAGACTTCACCGTAAAACTTGTTGATCTGGCCAAGAATGATTTTATCGACGATATTTTCCGGCTTACCGCTTTCCAGTGCCTTAACCCGCATAATTTCCTTTTCTTTTTCAACAACCTCCGCCGGAACAGCGTTCCGATCGAGGTACTGCGGAGCGGCCGCGGCGACATGCATGGCAATCTGTTTGCCAAGTTCAGCCAGCTTGTCATCAGCGGAATCAGTCTTGAATTCAACCAGAACACCGATTTTCCCGGCCCCATGGACATAGGCGGCAACAACGCCGGCTCCGGCATCCACGCGAGCCAGGCGGCGCAGGCTCATATTTTCGCCGATGGTGGCAATCTGATGGGTCAGTTCATCCCCGACATTACGCTCGGTGCCCGGGTAAGGAAGGGCCTTCAGAGCTTCAACATCAGCAACTTCGTTGGCCAGGATGACCTCACTGACATTGGCGACAAAGGATTGGAAGGCATCGTTTTTGGCGACAAAATCAGTTTCAGCGTTAACTTCGACAATCGCCCCGACGGCTCCGTCAGCAATTGCGGCGACCGCACCTTCGGCAGCCACGCGACCGGATTTTTTCGCGGCGGCGGAGAGGCCTTTTTTACGCAGGAAATCGACAGCCTCGTCCATATTCCCGGCGGTTTCAGTCAATGCTTTCTTACAATCCATCATCCCCGCTCCGGTTTTCTTACGCAACTCGGAGACCATTGCTGCAGTTATACTCACGATATTTCCTCCATAATCTGTATGCTACGGACCGCGGTCCGCGATTTATTGATATTAAACCAACGGCCGGACCAAAAGCCCGGCCGCAGGCCTTTTTAAATCCAGTGTACCATTTCAGGCGTCAAAAAATCAGTCTTCTTCAGCTTTGACTTCCTCAGCAACCGGAGCTTCGGCCACAACCGCTGCCGCAATTGCCGGCTCTTCGATTTTTTCATCGCGGCCTTCGGCCTCGGTCTGCTTGGCATCCTTGCGCTGCTGGGCCCCTTCCATACATGCCTCGGAAATTTTGGCGGCAAACAGGCGAATAGCCCGGATGGCATCATCATTGCCGGGGATCACGTAATCGATATTGTCCGGGTCACAGTTGGTATCGACAACAGCGACAACCGGGATACCCAGCTTATTGGCTTCCTGGACGGCAATGGCCTCTTTTTTGGGATCGATAATGAACACTGCACCCGGCAGTTTTCCCATATTCTTGATCCCGCCAAGGTTTTTCTCCAGCTTCTCACGTTCGCGCTCAAGCTGCAGAGCCTCTTTTTTGGTGTATTGATCGATGGTGCCGTCGGCGACCATGGCTTCGATTTTTTTCAGCCGATCGATGCTGGCTTTGATCGTGGTAAAGTTGGTCAGCATCCCGCCCAGCCAACGATTGTTGACAAAGTACTGATCTGCCCGCAGGGACTCTTCCCGAATGGCATCCTGGGCCTGTTTTTTGGTGCCAACAAAAAGAACCTTTTCGCCGCTGGCAACGGTATCCTGGATGAACTGGTAAGCCGTCTTGAAATAACGGACCGTTTTCTGCAGGTCAACGATGTAAATCCCGTTCCGAGCGCCAAAGATATAGGGCTTCATTTTGGGATTCCAGCGTTTGGTCTGGTGTCCGAAGTGAACACCGGCTTCGAGCATTTGTTTCATGGTAATCTGGGCCATTTTGTACATCTCCTGTTGTCTGGTTTGATTCCTCCGCCTCGTTCTGTTTCGGCAGGACCCGGCTCAGCCGGGAACCATCCTGCGCAAATCCCGAAGCGTGTGAAATGGGTTAACTGCGGATCTATACCATTTCTAACTGCCGCAGGCAAGCGAAAAACTGCTTATCAAAACCGCTCGGCAGGCCCTTCTTCCGGGCTCCGCAAACCGTCGCCACCCCCTCCTCTTGTCCGTCTCTTTGCAGCCAGCAAAAAGCGGCGCTCACTTTATCTGTTCCGGGGAGTCGCATAGTTTGTTTACAGCGCAGATCCTCTGTATTAGTATGCGCCCTTATGTCAACCATGCGAATTCATCGATATATACTCCGAGAAATTTCGGCGCCAGCGCTGTTAAGCCTGTTGATTTTCAGTTTTGTGCTGCTGATGGGCCGGATCCCCCGCCTGACCGAACTGGTCATCAACAAAGGGGTCCCCCTGACCCAGATCGTCAAGCTGTTCGGATTTTTGCTGCCGACTTTTTTAAGCATTACCGTTCCGCTATCCTTTCTGCTGGCGATCCTGCTTGCTTTCGGACGGCTCTCGGCCGACAGCGAGTTCATCGCGCTGAAAGCGTCCGGAGTCAGTCTTTACAACCTGGTTAAGCCGGTAGTCGCGCTAGCGGTGCTCTTTTCCCTGCTGACCGGGCTGATGACCCTCTACATTGAGCCGGCCAGCAAGACCGCGTTTAAGGGCATGCTGTTCCAGATCGCTTCCGGATCAGCTGGGCTGGCCATCACTCCCGGGGTTTTTAACGATGCTTTTGACGGCATCGTCCTGTTTACCCATGGGATGGATGAAAAGAATGGTATCATGCAGGATATTTTCATTTCCGATGAACGTGAAGGGGAAGTCCCGGCCACGATTATCGCCCGCCAGGGTCGGCTGATCAGCAACCCCGCAAAAATGGCCATGACTTTACGGCTGACCGATGGCACCATTCATCGCGAGCCCCGTGATTCTCAGCATACCACCTACCAAATCGTCCGCTTTTCAAATTATGATATCAACCTGGACGTCGCCGGCCAGTTGAATGACCAGGAACGCCGGCGATCTCGCGGCGAACTGTCCTGGGGTGAACTGTCCTCGACCCTGAATAGCACTCAAGACCCAAAAACCCGACTCCGCCTGGAGGTCGAAAAACACCAGCGGGTGGTCATCGCTTTTGCGCCCCTGGTACTGGTTCTGGTGGGGATTCCTTTAGGCCTGCAGTCGCAGCGTTCCGGCAAAGGAGCAGGTTTTTCCCTGGCCCTGATCGTATTTCTGGTTTATTACATTTTGCTCAGTTTTGCCGGTACCATCGCAGAGAAAGGGGTTCTTCCGGCAGCGCTGATCCTCTGGTTGCCGAACATCTGCTTCTTCGTCGGTGGACTCTACTTTCTGCACCGCACTGCGATTGAGAGGCCATTGCAGCTTTTTGCCAGTCCGCTTTTGCTCCTGCATAAATTGCTGAGGCTCTTCAAGCGCAGCGGAGCAGGCCAATGAAAATTATCGATCGCTTTTTGCTCAGTCACTTCATCCGCATCTTAGTGTTATGCACGGCCTCTTTTATCGGCATTTACCTGCTCATCGATTTTTTTGAAAAGGTCAATGATTTCATCGACCATCAGGCGACCCTGGGCGATTATCTGTCCTACCTTGGCAACAGCATTCCGTTTATTTTAGTACAGATTTTGCCCTTGGCCATTCTCACCGCCATGGTGCTGACCCTCGGCGGCCTGGGCCGAACCAATGAAACCACGGCCATGCGCGCCTGCGGGATCAGCATCTGGCATATCGTTCAACCCCTGATGACCCTGATTCTGGGCTTGTCTCTCCTCGTGCTCGTCCTCAATGAGATGGTCGTCCCCTGGAATACCCAACAGCTGAACGACTTGCTGGAAGTCAAACTGAAAGGGAAGCAGAAGACCGAGCTGACCCGTAACGAAATCTGGTACCGCCACGGCGACAGGATCATCAATATCAAGGTTGCTCACCCGCACAACAAGCGGCTCGAAGGGGTGACAGTCTTTTTCTTTTCCAAAGACCACAAACTGGTTCGCCGGATCGATGCGCCAAAGGTTGAATATGAGCAGGGACGCTGGTTGGCTGATCAGGCGGTCGACAGAAATTTTGCAGCAACCAGTGGCGACCTGCTCCAGACCTCGCCCCCGGAGCAGTTGGCTTTGCCACTGGGACGCAGCCCGGTGGATTTTCTTGAGCGGGAAAACCCCAACAGCGAGCAGAACTTTGTAAAGTTGCGCTCCATCGCCCATAAGCTGGAGCGGGAAGGTTATGATGCGACACGCCAGCGGGTTGATATGCATAACCGCCTGACAAAACCGTTCACCTGCCTGATTATGGGATTTCTCGGCATCCCGTTTGCCCTTCAGCGTGGCCGCAAAAGCAATATCGCCTTGGGGATAGGGATCAGCCTTGGCACCGGGGTCTGCTATTTCATCCTGCAGTCCCTGGTCACCGCCTTTGGCTATGCGGGGGCGATTCCGCCACTGGTCGCCGCCTGGGCCGCAAACGTCATCTTTTTATTATTCGGGATCTGGCTGCTGCTCAACGTCAAGCAATAACGCTTCCCACGCAACCTGTCTCCGAATCATAAAAAACCCCGCATGGTCAACCACACGGGGCTCTACAGACATCAACAGCAGTCCATATTCTCAATAACGATAGGTATCCGGCTTGTAAGGACCGGTCACGGGGACCCCCAGGTACTTGGACTGATCTTCGGTCAAAACCGTCAATTTTGCGCCAAGCTTGTCAAGATGCAAGCGGGCAACCTTTTCGTCCAGTTCCTTGGGCAGGACATAGACTTTGTTTTCATACTGAGAGCTGTTTTTGAACAGTTCGATCTGGGCCATAACCTGGTTGGTAAAAGAGTTTGACATCACAAAACTGGGATGTCCGGTGGCACAGCCCAAATTGAGCAGTCGCCCTTCGGCCAGGATAATGACGCCATGGCCATCGGCGAACACCCAACGATCGACCTGGGGCTTGATATTTTCTTTTCTGACTTCGGGATCGCGCTCCATGGCGCTCATCTCGATTTCATTGTCAAAATGGCCGATATTGCCGACAATGGCATTATTTTTCATCTGCCGCATGTGTTCCAGGGTAATGACGTTTTTATTCCCCGTGGTCGTCACATACAGGTCGGCGTAGTCCAGGACATCTTCGACCCGCTTCACTTCATAGCCTTCCATCAGCGCCTGCAGGGCACAGATCGGATCGATTTCGGTCACGATCACTCGGGCTCCCTGCCCGCGCAGGGACTGACAGCAACCCTTGCCCACATCGCCGTAGCCGCAAACCACGGCAACCTTGCCGGACAGCATGACATCGGTGGCCCGCATGATTCCGTCGACCAATGAATGGCGGCAGCCGTAAACATTATCAAATTTGGACTTTGTGACCGCATCATTGACGTTCATGGCCGGGAACAACAGACTGCCTTCTTTTTCCATCTGGTAGAGACGATGGACACCGGTGGTGGTTTCTTCAGTCACCCCTTTGATCGACTCTGCCGTCTGAATCCAGCGTCCCGGGTTGGCGGCAATCGATTTTTCCAAGGTTTTGACCAGTTCGCACCAGTCATCTGGATCATCGTCACTGATGGCGGGCACACTGTTTTTCTGCCATTCATTCCCTTTCAGGACGAACATGGTCGCATCCCCCCCGTCATCGAGGATCATGTTCGGATAGCCACCGTCGGGCCAGACCAGAGCCTGCTCGGTACACCACCAGTATTCAGCGAGACTTTCCCCTTTCCAGGCAAAAACCGGAACGCCGGCAGGGTCTTCGATAGTCCCGTTCGGACCGACCGCGACCGCAGCAGCGGCATGATCCTGCGTCGAAAAAATATTGCAGGAACACCAGCGCACTTTGGCGCCCAGCGCGACCAAAGTTTCGATCAGCACTGCGGTCTGAATGGTCATGTGTAAAGACCCGGTGATACGAGCCCCCTGCAATGGAAGTTGACCGTCGTATTCCTGGCGCAACGCCATCAGGCCGGGCATTTCTTCCTGAGCGAGCAGAATTTCCTTCCGCCCCCAGGCGGCCAGAGACAGGTCTTTTACTTTAAAATCACGGGAAGTGGACACGATTATTTATCTCCTTATTTAATTGACTGTAGTGTAGGTTCGCCTGATTCATGTACCATAAATCGAGCGCCGGAAACAAGTTGGTGACTCACCAGAAGCAGGGCCCAGAGCGAACAACGACTAACTGAATATTGATGGGAAAATCCTGCCAGTGCCGCCTCGGCAACAGGAAGACAGGTCTGTTTATCGATTTTCCCGCTGTTGCAGCCAGTGATAACAACCGGCAAACCAACCACGCAACATCAATGCCGCGGCAAATCGACCAATGGAATTTGCGGTCAAAAAATCAAAAACCGGCTCCCAAAATGCCAGCTGCCGCAAGGCTCCGCCCCCCACCGGGCAATCCTGTCGGAACGCTCGCCACACATCCAAAAACAAAAATATTTGCCAGGCGTGATCCCGCACATAGCCGCCACTGGCCAACCAGATCCGCCATCGCTCCCGGCGCGGCAAATCATTCAGCAAATCCAGGACCAAACTGAAAAATGGGCACAGCCGGAGCTGAGAGGACATGCTCTGCTGCCGATAGATACCAGGTGCCTGCGCAAAAAATTCGCTCCAGCCGATGCTGCGAAAACACATCAGCAAAGCTCCGAGCAGTTGCCGCTGCCACAAGCCTTCCATCTCAAAACGGCGCGCGGATGTCCTGATCACCGCCGGCAGCAACTGCCACTGAGCGTCTTGCCGTAGCCGCTCCGCCAGATCGGTATCCTCCATGACCGGAAGGTCTTCACGAAACCCGCCCAGACCGTTAAACAGCTGCCGGGAAAGCAGAAACCCCTGATCGCCATGAATGGTTTCCGATCGACCGGTCCGTGCTTTCCATTCGTAAAAATAGTAGCCGAGTGACCGATCACCGGTGGCACGACGGAAACTGAGGGCAAAATGCCCCGCAACCCGAGAACTGCCGGTTCGCTGCAGATAAAGCAGGCTTTTTCTCAGCGCCAAAGGATCGGCAAAGCGGCTGTCGACATGCAGAAACAACAGATGGGCACCTGTAGCCGCCCGGGCTCCCTGGTTCAACTGCCGCCCGCGACCGACCAGTCCCTGGATCAGCAGCAGATCCGGAATCACCCGCTGCTGCTGGAGGTATTCGACACTGCCATCCGTCGACCCGCCATCGACCACCAGCAGTTGGAAGTGAATATCCTTTTGTGTAGCCAGATTTTCAAGGAAACCGAACAGTTCTTCGATCTCGTTGACAATTGGAACAACTATGCTGATTTCTGGTTGCTTATTCTGGTCGTTCATGCCATTGCCACACAAAATTGACTTTCATTTCGCTTTTCTTATGATATAAGTAACCCTGCAATTCTGCACAACCCGTCCCGGAACTATTCCGGGACATTAACTTTTTGCACCAGAGAACACAAGGGAGTAAGAGATGAGTGAAATTATTGACATCTACGCTCGCGAGATACTCGATTCGCGCGGCAATCCAACGGTAGAAGTCGAAGTATCTTTGGAATCAGGCGTCATGGGTCGGGCAGCCGTCCCCAGCGGCGCATCGACCGGTGAACGCGAAGCCCTTGAGCTGCGTGACGGCGATAAAGCACGCTATCTCGGCAAAGGCGTTCTCAAGGCAGTCGAGCATGTCAATGAAGTCATCGCTGTCGAACTGATCGGTTGGGAAGCCAGTGATCAGATCGGCATTGATAAAAAGCTGCTGGAACTCGACGGTACCGACTTCAAGAGCAAGCTGGGTGCCAATGCCCTGCTCGGCGTCTCCATGGCTTGCGCCAAAGCCGCGGCCGAAGACGCCGGTCTGCCCCTTTATCAGTATATTGGCGGCGCCAATGCCAAAGAGCTGCCGGTTCCGATGATGAATATCCTTAACGGTGGCGAGCATGCGGACAACAACGTCGACATCCAGGAATTCATGATCATGCCGGCCGGCGCATCCAGCTTCAAAGAAGCGTTGCGCATGGGCGCAGAGATCTTCCATGCCCTCAAAAAGGTCCTGGCCAGCAAGGGTTACAACACCGCCGTCGGTGACGAAGGGGGCTTTGCTCCGGACTTGAAGAGCAATGAAGAGGCTCTGCAGGTTATCATGGAAGCAATCGCGGCAGCCGGCTACAAGGCCGGGGACGATGTCCTGCTGGCCCTTGATACAGCAGCTTCCGAGCTTTACGAAGACGGCAAGTACACCCTCGCCAACGAAGCTCAGCCGGTAAAAAGCGCTGCCGACATGGTCGCCTTCTATGCCGACCTGGTCGACCGTTACCCCATCGTCTCCATCGAAGACGGCATGGCCGAGAACGACTGGGAGGGCTGGAAATTGCTGACCGACAAGCTGGGCGACAAAATCCAGATCGTCGGCGACGACCTGTTCGTCACCAACACCAAGATCCTCAAGGAAGGGATTGAGAAAGGGATTGCCAACTCCATTCTGATCAAAGTCAATCAGATCGGCACCCTGACCGAAACCCTCGAAGCCATTGAAATGGCCAAACGGGCCGGTTACACCGCGGTGGTTTCCCACCGTAGCGGCGAAACCGAAGACACCACCATTGCCGATCTGGCCGTGGCCACCAACGCCGGGCAGATCAAAACCGGTTCGCTGTGCCGGACCGACCGCGTCTGCAAATACAACCAGTTGCTACGTATTGAAGACGAGCTCGACGATACCGCCGTTTTCAACGGCAAAAACGTTTTCTACAACCTGCGTTAATAAGCAGCCTGAATAGATACGAAGCAAGGGCGGAAAGCAATTTCCGCCCTTTTTGTTTGGTCTTTATTCCGGAAACAGCAAATAGCTGCTGCCCTGTTTTTTTCGCTGCAAACGCCCCTGCTCAGCCATCTCTTTTAACAACACCTGCAATTGCCGATTTCCCAAAGTGGCCACCTGTCCGTACAGGTCGGTCTGCCTGAGTCCGGGATTTTTTCGAACCGCGGCCAGCACAATCTCTTCCGCAGACGCAGGTGTCTGCTCGGCGCGTTCAACAACCAAAGGATGCACCTGCCCTGCCGGGCGGGCTGGTTCAGCTTTGGGGGACGCATCATCGCTGTGCGATGGTGATGGCGTCGCGGTAGCCTGTTCCGCCCTGATCTCGGCTTCAAGCGCTTTCAGTCGTTGGTAGAAGTAAAATCCACCACCAAGAACCAGTAACAGAATCAGAAATCCGAACATTTTCACCTCCGCAGCACAGAAAACAACACCAGTAGAAGAAGCACCCAGATATTATGATAACCTGCGACAAGCCTCTGTTCAAGAAACACAAAGGCCATACTGACCATGACCGAAGGATGCCCCCTTCCCCAGATTCAACAGACTGCCAATCTGCAGCACCCACAGCAATTCGGAGAGGGCATCCCCCTCGAGGAGCAGATGCCCCATCAATCCCCCCAGCTTCTGCTCTCCCCGGTCCCGTTGCAAGCTGCGCAAATCAAACCAGCGCAGGCTGTTCTCAAGCTCTTTGACCTGGCCGGCAGCCGCAATCAACGTCGTCGGGGAACAGATATTATCAACCCCGGCATGACTGGCGAGCATTCCGGTCACCCGGCGCAGAATAAAGGGGAATATCTCCCCGAAGCTGGCCTTGAACAGAGGCTTCCCCTGACGCAGCAGCCGTAACGGGCTGCTCAGATCAATCCGTAGCGGAACTCCGGTTTGCACCTGCCGTTCCAGCCACCAGCCCAGATCACAGATGGGCGGGGCCAGGGGTGCCTGGTCAATGCTGTCGAAAGGGAGCGGGACGGTTGATCCGGCGGCCTGTTCAGCCTCAAGCCGGACCAGTTTGAAGCGGCCGCGGTTGCAATAAAAGCCCAGCGTGCCTAATTCCCTGATAAGCTCAATGAACGGTTGCAGGGCATGAATTCCAGAGCCCAGCAGGAGAACCGGCAGCACCATTGTCCGCCCCGCCTCAATGGGACCGGCAACAGTACAGTCAGGGGCAAGGACCAGCGCGGGCGATGGTTTCTGGACCTGTTTTCTCAGCAATGGGTCGGCCGGGAGCGGCGGTTGTAACAATGCGGAGAGCCGGGCCAGTGCGGACGCATCAGCCTGTCCCTGCATTTTTACGAGAGCGCGCGATAGCTCTCGCCGCAATTGCAGAGCACCTGAAGGAGGCAGGTCGAAAGAATCCTTGAATTCGAGGAAAAAAAAGAGCTTGATGTATTCAACACGCTCCAATTGCGCAGGAAATGGCGGGAGATATCCCATGCTGACTCCGATTTAATTGCGCCCGGCTCAAGTTTTTGCTACAACCTGAGCCAACGGTGTGACCGTTGCAAAAAGACCACCGCGCCTTGCCGGGATGGCCACCGCACGCGCCAGTCTAACCGTTCAGAAATTGCTTGTCACTTAAAGATATAAACGGAGAGAAAACGGATGTTTCAATTTACCCTGATCAATGAAGACAGCAGCACCCGGGCCCGCCGCGGACGGCTGGAAACCCCGCACGGAACCATTGAGACGCCGATTTTCATGCCGGTGGGGACCCACGGCGCACTGAAAGCCATGACCCCGGCCCAGGTTCTTGAAACCGAAGCCCAGATTATTCTCTCCAATACCTATCACCTGCATCTGAAACCTGGAGAAGGGCTGGTCAAAAAAGCCGGCGGGCTGCATAAATTCATGAACTGGGATAAGCCGATTTTGACAGACAGCGGCGGGTTTCAGGTGTTTTCCCTGCCGAAAAAAAGAATCGGCGAGGACGGCGTACACTTTCGGCATGAGTTCAGCGGGGAGGAGATTTTCCTCGGCCCGAAAGAAGCCATGCAGATCGAAAACGACCTGGGCGCTGACATCATCATGGCCTTTGACGAGTGCATCCCCTATCCGTCCAGCCATGATTACGCTGCCAAATCGATCAAAAAGACCATCCGCTGGGCGCAGAGCTGTCTCACACATCACGCGCGCCGGGATCAGGCCCTGTTCGGTATCGTCCAGGGCAGTGTTTACGAAGATTTACGGCGTATCTGCGCCGAAGAGCTGACCGCTATGGATTTTCCCGGTTATGCCATCGGCGGGGTCAGCGTCGGCGAAGGGCTCGAACTGCTGAAGCAGGTGGTGGACTATACCGAACCGTTCCTGCCCAAGCACAAACCCCGCTACCTGATGGGGGTCGGTCTGCCCGAAGACATCCTCGAATCCATCGAACGCGGCATGGATATGTTCGACTGCGTCATCCCGACCCGTTATGCGCGTAGTGCCACGTTGTTCACCAGACGGGGAAAAATCCGTCTGACCAATCGTAACTTCAGGCGGGATTTTTTCCCGGTTGATCCGTCCTGCGATTGCTACTGCTGTCGCAACTTTACTCGGGCGTACCTGCATCACCTGTATAACGCCAACGAAATCCTTTCCGCGACCCTGGCGGCGATTCACAATGTCCGCTTCTATCTCAATATGGTCGCCGGAGCCCGGGCGGCCATTGAGGCTAACGATTTCAAGGCGTTCAAAAAGGACTTCCTCGCCGAATACCTGGCTGACGGTAAATAACTCCCGGTCAGCGGTCCCCGGGGACCGTGCGGGTGATATAACTCGAATAATCTTTGACCGTCGGCGTGTACGCTTCATGGAGCAGTGGCGATGAAATAAGGAAATCTGCGGTGGAGCGGTTGCAGGCCGTCGGAATGTTGTATAAAGCCGAAATTCTTAACAGGGCTTTGACATCAACATCGTGGGGCTGCGGCTGCATGGGGTCCCAGAGGAAGATAACCATATCGATCTCACCATCGCAGATCATCGCCCCTAACTGCTGATCCCCTCCGAGCGGGCCCGACTTCAATTTGACGATGTGAAAGGCATCGGCATCTTTTTCCGTCAGTTTGTCTTTCATCGCCTCTTCGACCAGTCGGCCCGTGGTCCCGGTCGAAACCAGCTGATGCTGTTTAAGAGCGGCAAAATTCCACTCGACCCATTCGATCAGGTCCTTTTTTCTATTATCATGGGCCACAAGGGCGATCCGCTTGGTCTTTTCCATAGTCATCCAGTTCCTTTTTTCGTTAGCAAACAGGAGCAAACAGCAACAGTGCCGCCCGCATTCCCGTTACAGCCATATCAAGCTGTCATTCCAAGGTTAAAAAGAGATGAAAAATATATTTTTTTACTCACAATGTCATTCGCTAATTTCGCTCCAGACAACCTCATCAGCCCGCAGCGGCCGCGGAGTCATGAATGGCGGCATGACAACAAGCCGCGTCGGCGGCTGGGGGACCTGCTGCCGAAACAGCAGGTCGGTCCGTCTTCGATAGGTTTTGGATAAATGCATCGGCACAAACCAGGCGGGCCGCAGCATCCTGAGCAATTGATTGACATCCTCGCTGCAAAGATGGTCGGCAACCCTGGCCTTTTCTTTGTCTTCGCTTAAATAGGTACATTCGCAGAACAGTAACTCGACTCCGACCATGAACCCGGCAATGGTCCTGATATTTTCTGCGTGAAAGCCGATATCGCTGATATAGCCCAGAGAGGACACGGTTTGCGGCGACACGATCTGCTTGAGCAGCTCATCCAACTGGCCGATTTCATGGATCTGCTTTTCGACGCCGTTGTCGAGGGGCACCGTCAAGCGGATATTCCCTGGCCGGCGGGTGAAGAAATACTCCTTGAGTTCGCCAAGCCAGGAACCAGGGCGCAACCCTAATTCTTTGAGGCGGGCTGCATCGATTCTGAAGGACGGTCGTTCATCAAGCCGGTAGATGAGACTCTCGATACCGTGGCTACAGGAATCGGCATAGACCCGGCAGTGGGTTGTCTCGTAAATGGGGCTGCTGTCGTGAGTCCTGGTCTCCAGCGGACTGCGCTCGAAACCGGCAGGACCGGAGAACAGATAGGTCGTGATCTGCGCCGGCGAGATCTCGTGGACCCTGAAACTACACCAATAATCTTCAACCAGATTCCAGTCATAGCCGGCCAGCTTGTGAGCCATTTTATCAGCGAGTCCAATGGGACCGAACAGGTCAAGGGTGCGGTTTGCGGCAATCAGATGGCGGATGACGCTGTCGATGCCCATCCAGTGATCCATATGACCATGGCTGATGAAGATTGCGTCCAGATGGGTAAAATTTCGCTTGGCGAGATGATGCACCTGACCACAATCGAACATGAGCAGGCGCCCTGAAGGCCGGATGCGGACCAGCAGGATCGGGTCATCCAGCAAACCGGCAAAAAATATCGGTTCAATGTGTCGAAATGGGAAAGGGTTTTTCACGACCACTCTCAGCCCAACAAAAAAAGGAGCGCAGACGGCTCCCTTCTGGCAACCCGGAAAGCAGATTCAGGGCTGGTATTCGATTTTCGATTGCTGCACGGTTTCGCACTCCGGACACTTAAATACCCGGATGTCATGCCACCAGGGTTCATCCCCCCAATAGGATTGGTGACCGATGCAATCGATATTTTCAACATCGTTGATATTTTTCGCATCCTCGCAGACCGGGCAATAGACCCAGATCTTACCGTCGGCACAAGCCTGCAGGAACTCGCCGGGGTTGGACATAAGCAAAATTCCTTTTACTCAACTTTTGGAAATATTATTGGTTTTTCCTTCAGCCCGCAACTTTTTGACCGACCGTCCGGAAATCCCCCAGCTGTCGGTTTCAAACTCCTTGATGATGACATGAGTCGAGGCGGGATTCTTGTTAAGGACTTTCACCAGCAATTCGGTGATACCGTCGACAAGCTCGGCTTTCTGTTCCTTACTCGCCCCCTTGGTGATATTCACTTCAACATACGGCATAAGTCGATTCCTTTCAAACAATGACGGATAACAATAAGTTTCAAGTGGTTATTATCCTCAAGGGATAGTAACAATGCAACAGCAATACGAAGTCAGAGCCATTTAATCAGTTTAATGATCCGCCGCAGCCGCCAGCGCTGCTGCCAGGTCAGAGGTTGATCGGTATACAGACTGCGCCCCAAAATACCGGCAAATTCATCACTCAACGGATCCTTCAATTGCCCGGCAGCCTGATACAACCCGATCGACGGAGTTAATTCAGAAAGTCCCTGCTGATGGGCAACTTTGCGACGAAAATCCCGCACCAGAATCACTACACTGAAGCGGCGCAGGAACCAGCCACCAGCTAAGGACAGCACCAGAAACAACGACAAACCGACCAGGAACGGCGCTTGCGAAGCAGTTGGCTCGGACTGAGCGGTCCCAGCGTTTTGAACCTTGCCGACAGCTGCTTTGAGCAAGGCCAGCTGCCCCTGCAGATCATAGTTCAGCACACTTCTGGTCCAGAGCAGCGCCAGGGTGTCGGTAAAAATCTGCCAGTTCGACAGCCCCTGGCCACGCTGCCGGGCAAAGGATTGCTCGGCATTGACCGCCAGTCGGCTGGGATCCAGGCGCTGCCAGACACCCTGTTCATCCAGGGCCTCCACCCAGACATGGGCCCGATTTTCCGTCACCAGATAATATCCGCCCAACTCGTTGTAGTCCCCGCCCAAATAGCCGCCAACCAAGCGGCTGGGAATCCCGGCCAAGCGCAGCAAGGTGGCAAAGGAGGAGGCGAAATACTCACAGTAGCCCCGCTTGGATTCAAACAGGAAATAATCAACCGGCTGCTCTGTCAAAGCGATGTTCTGGGCTGAATAGCTGAGCTGCTGTGCCCGGAAAAAATCTTCCAAGGCCTGCACCTTCTGCGCAAAACCAGCCGGAAGGGCACGGATCCCGGCTGCGACCTCGGCGAGCCGCGAGGATACGGTGTCAGGTCGGGCCAGGTAAAATTCCATACTCCCTCGGAGCTGGCGGCGACTGTCCGCAGCCCAATTCATCAGGTACCCCTGCTGGCGTCGGTCCCGCCCCCGGCGCAGGAAGATCCCATCCGCAGTCTGTTCATAACGCAAGCCATTGAGATCAGCGCTATGATCCAGGCTGACCAGATAACGATCCGCCTGGGCTTCCAGCTGCATGGCAACCTGCTGCTGCGGCCCGTTCCCCGACACATAACCCTCCGGCGGAATCCGTTCGGTCCGCAGCCAGGAGGCCCCGGCGATACGATTCAGCACCACCCCGCGCCAATACAGCTTATCCACCGGCAAACGCTCGGTTTCAGCCCGAAAAGCAACCTGGTTATTTCCAACCAGCTCCGCAACCGACCCCGGCCGGATCCGGTCGGTCATACCAATGGTCGAACGCGCTGGCGGATTGAGAAAATTCCATAGTGGCAACTGGGTCCGCGGCAAAATGAAGAACAGCAACCCCATCAGGAGCAAGGAACCGGCGGGCAGCATCAGTAACACCTTTCCCAGGAGCCTGAATTCATTTCGGCTGAAGCTGAGTCGGCTGTCCGCCGCGACAAAACTCAGGACGATCAATCCCATGGTCAGGCTGGTGACCAGGGTCACCAGACAGCCAAGATAGACCATATTCAGGGTCAACAGTGAGGACGCCCCCAACACAACCAGGGCGAGTAAAAAAATCTGCAGAATATGACGGGGAGATTTCGGGCCGATCAGCCGTTCGGCCAACAGCAGACAGAGGATCTCCACCAACGGCAAAACAATCTCAGTTCTGGACATGCGCGGGATCAGAATCCCGATCAGGCAGAGCACCAGACCGGCGACGCCCAGCCGCGGCAATCGCCCCGCAACGGGCAGCGGCGAGACAGCCCACAAAAAGCCACTCCCCAGAACGGCCAGCACCCACCAATGCAGAAATGGAGCCGCGGGAATGAGCGCCGCCAAGACTCCGACATAGAGCAGGTAGTCAAGAATTTTGGCGAGACGGATCATACAAAGCCAGCGCTTTCAATAACCGGTACCTATGACTGTCACCCAGGGCCGGCACCCAGCAACGGTCCGCCAACCGCAAGCCGACGGCCCGTCCTTGACGATAGTGATGATTAATCAAATAACTTCCCTGACTCAACCGCGCTTCCACCTCCCCCGGCAACTCGGCAAGATCAATAACAACACTTTCTGAAAGAGGACGATTGAGCTGTTTGATTTTCAGGTTCTGCTGCCGGGCTGACAATTTCCAGTGGATTGTTTTCAGAGGATCACCGGGGACGTAGTCACCGATGCTGTGGATATCGCCTTCGGAGCCTCTTGCCGTGGATTCCTGGACCCGGGCTGCTGGATTCGCAGCCTCGGTCAACGACTGGGTTGTGGTGCTCGGGGTGGGGAACACCAGCAATTGCTGTTCGTCGCTCCATTGCCGGGAGCGAACAAAAAAATTTACCGGAAAGCAGGACTTAAGGCGTAGTTCGGGCAACGGCTGATAACCACGCCGAGCCATGGTCAAAGGGATATGTCCGCTCACCCCCTGGCCGGCGGGAATAATCGGCGCTAGAAATGAATGCCCGGCAATCTCGACCCTGATCAGAAAAACCGGCCAGAACCGGTGCCGATTGAACACTTTAACCGTCGCAGAGCCCTGAATTCCAGCATACAATTCCTGCCCCGGCAAACATGAAACCATAACATGTTGCAGGTTTTGCTGCCCCAGCAGCCCTGAAACAGCCATAAAACCCAGCAATGCCGATACCAACAGATAAAGCAGGTTGTTACCGGTATTCACTGCAGCGAACCCGAGCAGCAGGGTCAACAGGATATACAATCCACCGGCGAGGGTCAGAGTCAGGCGATAGGAACGGCGACTTTTTCTAGCAAAGATTTGAGGACCTCCTCTTTCCGCAGCATTTGAAATTCAGGGTTCAGCAGGATCCGGTGGCTTGCCACCGCCGGGGCCACTTGCTGAACATCTTCCGGGATCACAAAATCCCTGCCTTCGAGATAGGCGACGACCTTTGCCGCCGCGGCCAGGCTCAACCCACCTCTGGTGGAAATTCCAGAGAGGATGCGCGGCTCGTTACGACTGGCATCGAGCAGCTGATAAATGTAATCCACCACCCGATTATGAAGTTTGATCTCATCCCTGATAAACTGCCGGGTCTGTCTGATCTTGTCTGGTTGTAGCAGCGGCTGAATGGTGGTCAATGCATCCCGGGCACTGCCGTTCCGGATAATCTCCCTTTCCAGTGCCGCTGGAGGGTAGCCGATGTCGGTCTTGAGCAGGAAACGGTCAAGCTGGGCCTCGGGGAGCGGAAAGGTGCCGACCTGATCAAGCGGGTTCTGGGTCGCTATGACCATAAACGGATCGGGCAGAAGGTAGGTCTCCCCTTCCACCGTCACCCGGGCCTCCTCCATCGCTTCAAGCATGGCGCTTTGGGTTTTCGGGGTGGTTCGGTTGATTTCATCAACCAACAGGAGATTATTGAAAATCGGGCCACGGACAAAACGGAAATGGTTCTTTTTTTGATCGAAGATGGACAGCCCGGTGATATCCGAAGGAACCAGATCGCTGGTGCATTGAATGCGTCCGAAATCAAGGTCCAGAGTCCCGGCCAGCGCCAAAGCCAGGCTGGTCTTGCCGAGCCCTGGCAGGTCCTCGATTAACAGGTGTCCGCCGGCCAATAAACAGATCAGGGCCGTACGAATCGCCCGATATTTGCCCTGGAGATAGTCACGGGAAAGACTGTCAACAATTTCAAGAAGTTGTTTGCGCTGGTAAAGTTCCATGCCGGTCCTTTTCGGTCGTTGTCAGCATTATACGTTATTTGGAAACAAATGTGAAAATGCCCTCAGGACTAAAGCAAACAGGAGCGGACATGACCCGGCGATGGCGACTGGGAAAAAACTGCTGAGTAGCGGATATGGGAAGACGAGAAGAAAAACCAAAAAAGGCCCCGCAGAAAACTGCGAGGCCTTGAAATTTTATGCTCTTTATATTTTTAGAGCTTACAAACGTTGCTGGCTTGAGGTCCTTTTTGACCTTCAACAACGTCAAAGCTGACCCGCATGCCTTCCGCCAGAGATTTGAAGCCGTCTCCGCTGATTGCTGAAAAATGCACGAAAACGTCAGGACCATTATCCTGCTCAATGAAACCGAAACCTTTTGAATCGTTAAACCACTTGACTGTACCTTCTGCCATCTTGCTTTCTCCTTGCTTGGGTCCCCTTGTGGGGATGTTTACGTGATGCAGCGTTTTATCTGCATGCTAAAAAAAACCGCTCAGCCCAACTTGGTCTGTGCGGGTCTTCTCTGTCTGGCAGTAAAAAGTCAACACAAACTGGGCTTTAAGCAGAAGCAACGCTATCACGGACCCGATTTAAAAGCAAGTAATTAGATGCACAACTAATGATATTTTGAAAAATATTTTCACCAACAAATTCAATACTTTAATCATTCAACATCGAAAAGATGTAATTTTTTCAGAAATTCTTTGTTAAAAAATCAAACAAGGTTCAATTAAAGGCAACCACAAAACTTCCGGTAAATCCGCGACCGACAAAATCTGCGACGGCCAACTCCGCATGGTGCAGAGATTTGTAATCACCGACCCGGACCCGATACAATTTTCGCTCATTGACAAGCGCTGTCGCAACCACGGCTTTGCCATATTTTGCCTGCATTTGGGATGCCAGTTTATAGGCGTTATCAGCATTGGCAAAAGCCCCAATCTGGATGGCGAAACTCCCGGCATCGTAACTGGCCGGGGCCACATAACTGGTTTTCCCCTGCACCACCTGGCGATAACCTAGAGCCTCAACCTGGACCGGAGCGGTTCCTGTTTCGACAATCCCCAGTTGTTTGGCAGCGCCATAAGATAAATCGATGATCCGACCGGCCACAAAAGGCCCTCGATCGTTGACCCGGACAATAATCTGTTTTCCGGTTTTCAGATGGGTGACCTTGACATAAACACCCATGGGAAGGGTTTTGTGGGCGGCACTCAGACCATACATGTCATAAGTTTCACCGTTACTGGTTTTCCGGCCGTGGAATTTGGACCCATACCAACTGGCAACCCCGCGCTCCTGGAAGCCCTGGTGACTGCTCAGCGGTTGATAACGCTGACCGTCAACCTCATAGGGCTTCTGCCAACCGGGCAGCTCTCTGGTGGCAGGCGAATCGATCACTCTGCTGGTGTGCCCCCCGCCGCAACTGGAGAGCATTATCGCCAAGGACAGGAATAAAAATAATTTCCACACGCCGAGCAACTGCTTCATAAAACTTATTTCTTCGGTTCCTCGACCTCGGTCATAGCCCGGAACCGCTGGTAGCGTTGCTCGACCAAGCCTTCGGGTGAATACTCTTCAAGCTCGGTCAGATGCTTCAAAAGGTACTCTTTGAGGATCTCGGCGGCTTGATCATGATCCTGGTGAGCCCCGCCGAGGGGTTCCGGAACAACATCATCGATAACCGTCTTGAGACTGTCAACATCCTGGGCCGTCAATTTGAGGGCTTCAGCGGCTTGGGCACCCTTGCTGCCATCTCCCCAGAGAATAGCCGCACAGCCTTCCGGCGAAATAACCGCATAAACTGAATATTGCATCATCAGCACACGGTTACCGACCGCGATGGCCAGAGCACCGCCGGACCCACCTTCCCCGGTCACAGTGACGATGACCGGGACTTTCAGCATGGCCATTTCACGCAGATTGCGCGCAATCGCTTCAGCTTGGCCACGCTCTTCGGCACCGATACCTGGGAATGCTCCGGGGGTATCGACAAATGTGAAGATCGGCAGGCCGAACTGATCAGCCATCTGCATAACCCGTAAGGCCTTGCGATACCCTTCCGGGTTGGGCATGGCAAAATTGCGCATCACCTTTTCTTTGGTATTGCGCCCCTTTTGATGTCCAATGACGCAACAGGGCTTACCCTCAATTCGCGCAAACCCGCAAACCAACGCGGGATCATCCCGGAAATTCCGGTCACCGTGGACTTCAAACCAGTCGGTGAAAATGCGGTCGATATAATCAAGGCTGTAGGGACGATTGGCATGCCTGGCCAACTGGGTCCGCTGCCAACGCGTCAGATTGGAAAAAATCTCTTTCTTCAGCTTGTCGGCTTTTTTCTCCAACTTACTTATTTCGCTGGAAAAATCGACATTATCAGTGGAATATTCCCGTAATTCGCCGATTTTTGTTTCAAGTTCGGCGATCGGTTTTTCAAAATCGAGGTAGTGGTTCATTGCATTCCTCCCTGCCCGTTAACGTTGCCGGTGCATGGTCTTTATCCTGAGTTTCCGGAAGTGCAACACAGTATAGCTTCCGAGCCGGCAGGTCAAGTATAAGTCCCTGGAACCAATCGGTTTCCATGCGAATTTATTCAAAATTCATCACATTATACCCGAACAGAGCTTCCGCATCAGCCATCGCTTCATCGGATGCTGCCATTTTCAGCTGTTCAGGCAGTTTGATGACCGTTTCGCTGCGATTCGGGATGACAATGTGCAAGCGCACTTCACAGTCGCCGCGATATTTCTGGACAATGGATTTCAACTGACGCATGTGCATATCACCAAGACCCGGGGTCGTCAATCGGATATGCACCGTTCTGGCCAGCGTTTTTTTCACCTCGCTCAGCAGCGCAACTTCCGTTGCCAGCACCTTGCAGGCCTCTTCCCCGACATCCAGTTCACCGGTGATCAAAAGCGGATCTTCCCCTTTGAGCAGTTCCATACCCGCAGCATAGACTTCCGGGAAGACCACCACTTCAACGGAACCGCTCAGATCCTCCAGGGAGACAAACGCCATGCGATCACCTTTTTTGGTGATCAGTTCCTTGATTCCGGAGACAATCCCGCAAACCCGGACCTTCTCCTTGTCAGTCCGCTCATGCAAGGCAGCGGCTTCACAGGTAGCGAAGCGTTTGATGGCGTCGCTGTGACGGGCCAACGGGTGCCCGCTGACGTAAAACCCGAGAGCATCTTTTTCATAGCTCAACAGGGTTTTTTCATCCCATTCGGCAATGTCCGGCAGTACTCCGTAGCCGTGCCCGCCGACCGAGAGTATCTCCTCACTGCCAAACAGAGAATCCTGCCCGGATTGCTGTTCTTTCTGCAGCCGCTGACCGATCTCCATTGACTCTTCAAGGCCGGCCAGGTACTGGGCCCGTTTCCCGCCCAGGGAATCGAAGGCGCCGCATTTGATCAATGCTTCGCCGACCTTTTTATTCACCTTGCGCAGGTCAACCCGTTCACAGAAGTCCTGCAACGAGGCAAACGGCTCTTCCTTGCGCACATGCAGGATCGACTCCAGGGCCGAAGCGCCAACCCCTTTCACCGCGCCGAGGCCAAAACGAATCGCTTCGTCAGAAACGGTGAAGGAGCGGTCGGAGGCATTGATATCCGGCGGCTGCACTTCAATGCCCATAGCTCGAACTTCGCTGATATTCTTAATAACCTTGTCGGTATTCTCCATGTCCTCGGTGAGCAGCGCCGCCATGAACTCAACCGGATAATGGGCTTTGAGGTAGGCGGTATGATAAGCTACCAGGGCGTAGGCTGCAGAGTGGGACTTGTTGAAGCCGTAAGCCGCAAACTTCTCCATCAGGTCGAAGACCGCCTCCGCCTTTTTCAGATCAAGCTGATTTTCTTTGGCCCCGGCCATGAAAATCTGCTTCTGTTTGGCCATCTCTTCCGGCTTTTTCTTCCCCATTGCCCGGCGCAACAGATCCGCTCCGCCCAGGCTGTACCTGGCCAGGGTCTGGGCAATCAGCATGACCTGTTCCTGATAGACGATGACACCGTAGGTATCTTTCAGAATCGGCTCCAGCTGGGGAAAATCGTATTTGAACTTTTCCACCCCGTGCTTACGCTTGATAAAAGAGTCGACCATCCCTGACCCGAGGGGGCCCGGCCGATACAGGGCGACCATAGCGATGAGATCCTCGAAACAGCTCGGCTTCAATTTGACCAGATACTCTTTCATGCCGCTCGATTCGAGCTGGAAGACCCCGGTGGTTTCCCCATGGGAGAGCAGCTCGTAAGTTTTCCGGTCGTCATCGCGCACCAGCTTGAGGTCGAACGCCGGGTCCTTGCCGGCCCGGATCAGGCGCACCGCGTTCTCGATAACGGTCAGGGTTTTCAGACCGAGGAAATCGAACTTAACCAAGCCGATCTTTTCCACATAACTCATCGGATACTGCGTCACCTGACCACCGGATTTAGGATCAACATAGAGGGGCAGGTATTCCGGCAGCGGTTTCGGCGTCACCACCACCCCGGCGGCATGAGTCGAAGCGTGGCGGGTCAACCCTTCCAGGGCCAGGGCAATTTTGACCAGCTCCTTGACCTTGGGATCCTTTTCGATGAGGTTTTTAAGCTGCGGTTCCTGCTCGATGGCATCCTTCAGGGTAATGCCGAGGACATTGGGAACCAGCTTGGCGATTTTGTCCACTTCGCCGTAAGGAATATTCAAGGCCCGACCGACGTCACGCAGCACACCTTTGGCCAGCATGGTGCCGAAGGTGATGATCTGGGCGACATTTTCCGCCCCGTACTTGGCCCGCACGTACTCGATGACTTTCTCTCGGCCGTAGATGCAGAAGTCGACGTCGATATCAGGCATCGAGATCCGCTCGGGGTTGAGAAAGCGTTCGAACAGCAGGTTATAGGGGATCGGATCGATATCGGTGATACGGATGGCAAAGGCGACCAGGCTGCCGGCCGCCGATCCACGCCCCGGGCCGACCGGGATGTTGTGATCCTTGCCCCAGTTGATGAAATCGGCCACGATCAGGAAATAACCGGGGAAACCCATCTGCTTGATACAGGTCAACTCCTCCTCGAGACGGGCCTCATAAATTTTGACATCTTCATCCGTCAATTCACGTAGCTTACGGATCTCGGCAAGGCGTTCGACCAGGCCGGTACGGCTTTTATCCGCCAGGACCTCGTCAAGAGTCTGATCCTGCGGTTTTTCATATTGAGGAAAATGATAGGTCTTGAAATCGAGCTCCAGATTGCAACGCTCGGCAATTCGAATGGTATTGGCAATGGCTTCGGGTTGGTTGGGAAACAGCGCGGCCATCTCTTCGGAAGACTTGAGATAGAACTCGTCATTAGGAAAACGCATCCGATTTGGGTCATCCATGGTTTTGCCGGTCTGGATACAGAGCAGCACCTCATGGGCAAAAGCGTCTTCCTTTTTCAGATAATGACAATCGTTGGTCGCCACCAGGGGCAGGTCCAGTTCGTTGGCGATCTGGATCAATCCGGCGTTGGCTTTGGCCTGCTCCGGCAGGTAATTCTCCTGCAGCTCGATATAAAGTCGCTCGTTGTCGAAGATCTGCGCCATCTCCCGAGCCCGGTTGAGAGCTTCTTCCGGCTGGTTCAGATTGATCAGGGTCGGCAGTTCCCCGCCCAGACAGGCCGTCAGGGCCATCAATCCTTCATTATGCTCGGCCAGCAGTTCCCAGTCGATCCGCGGCTTGTAATAGAAGCCCTCACGGTAGGCGGCGGAAATCAACCGACAGATATTCTTGTAACCGGCCAGGTTCATGCACAGCAGCACCAGGTGATAGGAGGCTTCCGACGATCCCCTGGCGTTCCCTTTGGTAAACCTGGACCCCGGGGCCACATAGACCTCGCAACCGAGGATCGGCTTGATGCCGGCGGCCATCGCTTTGCTGTAAAACTCTGCAGCGCCGAACATGTTGCCATGGTCGGTCATGGCCACGGCCGGCATTTTGAATTCCTTGGCGCGATTGATCAGTTCATTCAGTTTGATCGCCCCGTCAAGCAGGCTGTATTGGCTGTGCAGATGCAGGTGAACAAAATTGGAGTGTTCCATATATACTTGTATTTCCAGAAGAGTTTAGTAAAAATGAGTGGCGGGAAGAGCCGGATGAAAGTTCTTCTTGTGCCGTTGGGAGAACCTGTTTCCCTGCTGACTGAAGCGGCACCCAAACTTGAGCTGAGCTTATCATCCGCGCAGATTGACGGTCAAGAAAGGACTGTGCTGCGCAGTGTTGGAAAATCAGTTACAGTTTAGAAAAACACCCTCTCACCGTTGCCGGAAGGATCTTCGCCGGACAGCGGCAGACGGTTTTACCAGCGCAGCTGTTTTAGCTGACACTGCCAGAAAAGGACTAAATAACTATGCGTATCGAAACCGACCTGAAGCTGGGCTTCAAGGATGTCCTCATTCGCCCCAAGCGTTCGACTTTGAAAAGCCGCGCTCAAGTCAAACTGGAAAGAACCTTCACCTTCCTGCACAGTCGCCGCAGTTGGACCGGGGTCCCGGTCATTGCCGCCAACATGGATACCGTCGGCACCTTTGAACTAGCTGAAGTCCTGGCGCAATTCGGCCTACTGACTGCCGTCCACAAACACTACAGTGTGCAACAGTGGAATGAGTTCCTCAAGGATAAAGAAAAAACCATCTTCAACCACATTATGGCCAGCACCGGCACAGCGGAAAGCGATTTCAAACTGCTTGAGCAGATCATCGCCGCCCACCCCCTGATCGAGTTCATCTGTATCGATGTCGCGAACGGTTACGCGGAAGCCTTCGTCGACTTTGTCAAACAGTGCAGGGACAGTTTCCCGGACAAAACCATCGTGGCCGGCAATGTGGTGACCGGGGAAATGGTTGAGGAACTGCTGCTCTCCGGCGCGGATATTGTCAAGGTCGGCATCGGTCCCGGCTCGGTCTGTACCACCCGGGTCAAAACCGGCGTCGGTTATCCCCAGCTGTCCGCGGTTATCGAATGTGCCGATGCCGCCCACGGACTGGGCGGACGGATCATTTCCGACGGCGGTTGCGTCTGTGCCGGCGATGTCTCCAAAGCCTTCGGCGGCGGCGCGGATTTCGTCATGCTGGGCGGCATGCTGGCCGGACATGATGAAAGCGGCGGGCAGTTGATTCAGCGTGACGGGCAGCAGTACAAGCTTTTTTACGGCATGAGCTCGACAACCGCCATGGGCAAGCATGCCGGAGGGGTTGCCGAGTATCGCGCCTCCGAAGGGAAAACCGTTGAGGTCCCGTATCGGGGACCGGTAGCAGAGACGGTCAAGGACATTCTCGGCGGGGTCCGTTCTACCTGTACCTATGTCGGTGCCGCCGCCCTTAAGGAGCTGACTAAACGCACCACCTTTATCCGTGTCCAGGAACAAGAGAACAGAACCTTTTCCTGACCGAAAATGTTACTGTAAAGACATTGCTTGCCTCGGCGCAAGCCGTACCAACCACTGCCAGGTAAGGAACTCAGGAATGCCCGCGACCAGCCCGACAGAATACAACTTCCATCCCCTCCGGGATGCCCTGTACAACGAATTGCACATTCGTCCGTTTTATGCCCTCGGCAGCCCCCAGCAGATCACTCACCTGGCGGCCTGCTGCAACAACAATGAAGAACTGCAGCAATCCTATCAGCTGCTCTGCAACCTCTGCCACCGTTACGGGATCAACATCCCTGCCCAGGACAGCGTCACCTTTCACGAAGATTTCGGCAACTTCACCGTCCACTGGGAGCTGCATGCCGAATTTTACTCCCTGACCATTATGCAGCCGCTGGCAGAAGAGGAACCTTTCAATTTCACCGCCATCAAACTGCTCCCCGCCGACTGGATCAGTCAGTTGCCAGGCCAGATGATCACCGCTTTTCACATCGTCATCGACACCGGCCAGCTCAGTTATGAGCCGCAGGCGCTGAGCCGTTATTTTGAAGGGCAGCAGGTCATGGCCAGCAACGCCTACGGAAAAAAAGCGCAGGTCTTCTCGGCCTTTCGCCTGCATGGTGATGGCCACGGTCGCTTCATCATCCGCCACAACGGTCTGAGTTTGGCAGAACTTGGTCAGCTCAATCGTCGCCTGACCGACCTGGAAACCTATCGTTTGCTGGCCTTGATTTCATTGCCCATGGCCAAAAAGATCGGCCCGGAATTGCTGGAAATGGATCGTAAGCTGGCGGATATTCTAACTGTGGTCACCGATCTTGATACCGACCGGAGCGAACGCGAACATCTTGAGATATTGACCGGAGTTCAGGCTCGGCTGGAAGCCTATCGGACCGAAACCAACCGTCGCTTTTCCGGCAGCCGGGCTTATTATCAACTGGTCAAGGACCGGCTGGAGGGCCTGAAAGAGGAGCCCCTGGAAGGCTTTTTATCCATTGGCGAGTTCATCAATCGCCGGCTCAATCCAGCCATGCGGACCTGCGAAGCGGTCCAACTCTGGATGGACGACCTGTCTAAACGAATTGAACGGGCCAGCGACCTGATGAGAACCCGGGTCAACCTTATTATTCAGGAACAGAACCGTTCCCAGCTGACAGCCATGAACCGGCGCAGCAGACTCCAGTTTCGGCTACAGGAAACAGTGGAAGGATTATCCATCGCCGCGATTAGCTATTATGCGGTTGGGCTGCTCAGCTATCTGCTCAACGGCCTGCCGCTAAAAACCTGGGGAATTGACAAAAGTGCCCTCCTGGCCGCGTTTATTCCGCTGGTCCTGCTCGGCACCTGGTTTGTCACCAGGCGCATCAAACGCAGACTGATTCAAGCCCAAAGCGACTGAGCAATAAAAAACCGGCCGGTGATTTTCCCGGCCGGTTGGTCCATTTGCTGCGTTGTCGGTTAGAAAAATTCCGGGAGCGCGGGCGGGGTCTGATCAAAGATGGTGGCAAAACTCCAGGATTTCTCTTCTCCCAAGCGGTTGCCGACGGCATCAGCCAGATCTGCTTTGAGAATCACCTGGTAGTCGGTATGGGGCAGCAGATATTGGTCAGGAGTGAAAGAGAGCTTCTTTCCGGCGGCATCATAAACAAGAGACCCGGCCACAACGCCGTTCGGTCCGGTCAGTGCAAGGCCGCCATGCTCAATGACCGCCTCATCAAGCCCTTCGTCAAACGCAACCGTGATGGTTGTGGCGATTGATGCAACCGAGCTTTGGGCTGGGGAACTGCTGAGGATTTGCGGCGGGGTCATATCCCAGTTATCCAGTCCCTGATCAATACGCTCAGCATAGTCCGCCAACACCTCCCCATCCATAGGTTCATTTTCAATGATCGCCAGGATTGAACTGACCAAACCCTCAACATCCAGATCGTCACCATAGTTGCGTTCGTGATTGAGTGCTGCTTCAATCATGGCGGAGCGACTGAGGATGCGATCGCTAAGCAGGTAGGCAACGGCTTCCTCTTCAGTTGCACTCAATTCCCGGCCCAGATTTTCAACGACCAGACTGCGCAGCTGCCCCATCAACCCGGCTATCGCCCGGGCTGCACGATGGGTTCGTCCCAGTTCCTCGGCCAGAACCGCATTGCCCGGAGCGCTGGTCAGGTAATTTTCAAAAAGAGACACCTCATCGGCAATGCCCACCTGGCTGCGAACCCTCAAAACAGCCTGCTGCAAACTGATCAGCGGATTTTTATCCAGCTCCAATTTCACCAAGGTCGTCAGGGGCGAAACAAATACCCAGTGCCCCGGAGGCGATTCCAGGACATAACTCTCTTCGAGATAAAGGCCATTATCCGCATCAATGGTCACCCCGGCTTCAGCCCGGGCAACAACCGGATACAGGTCGCCCTCCCCGGCTTCAACGGCGAGTACATAGCTGCCGTTCTCAGCTGTATAGCTCATTGGCTCGCCGTTATCATGAATCCGGTTGGCGTTGCGATCCAGAAATACCTGTGCCTTGATCAGATAGCCATCGGCGACCTGACCGCTCAGAGATGCTCCCGATACGGGCGGAGTGTCCGTCGAATTATCTGTTGTAGGGATGCCACTGCTGCCGCCACTGTCACCGCCGCCGCCGTTATTGCAACCGGCGGCCAGCAATAGTAACAGGCCGAGAAGAAAACAGTGAATCGTTCTTTTTGAGTGAATCAAGATCATGATCTGTCTCCTCAGACTACTGTAACGGCTTCGGAATCAGCAGGGTGACTGCATCATCGGAAGGATTGACATAGACCCAGTAGCCGATCCAGGGGATCAATTGTGCCGGGACTGCCGAAGCGGCGCTGGCAAACTCATTAGTGCCACCCCAGTCTTCGCCCAGATAGGAATAGATACCGTCGACGACGATATTCTCGGCTACGGCATTGAGCCAAGGCACCGGGATCCCGCTCCCAACCTGGACATCGATATCAGCCAGGGCCACAGCGCCGCCGTACGGGTTGCCGATCAGATTCCAACCCGGCAATACCGGCACGGCTATCATCTCATCAGTGATTTGGCCATAGCCGCTCAAATCCGGCAAAGTGCCGCTGTCGGCACGCTTGATAACGTAGCCGTTGCCGCTGCGAATGGCGCCGATGGAATCAGCAAGTTTGAACTGCCCCTTCGGACCTGCATCCGGCAACCAGCCCTGCACCTGCTTATTGCCGAACGCAGTGGCTGAATCCAAGGCTCTGGCGTCGATATCGGCCGCAACAGCAACCAGGTTCCGCCCGTCCAACAGTTCGACGACCGGGCCTTCCAGACTGCCGCTGGTGGGATAGCGACCCAGTAGGTGGCCGGCGCTATCTTCGACAATGAAATAAAAGCTGTGTGCATAGGCTGGGCCGAGCCTGGAGACAAGGGCGTATTCGGCACCGTTGACCAGGGCTCCGCTGCTGAGGTTCATCCGGTATTTATAGCTGTCCAGGACCAGATAAACGACCCGCTGGTCTGCGGTGACCGAAGCCTCACGCAACGTGACATGGAAACGGTAGTCAAGGGCCAGCTTCGGCTTGCCGTCAACATAGTTATGGCTGTCGTCGCCACCATCAACGCGGTCGATCCCGGCCAGCCCCTCAGCAACGGGATTCAGGCTGAGCCCGGTCGGGATGGCTTCAAACACAGCGTTCAGCTCATAATGCTCCGCTATTCCGTCAATGGCATAGGTACTGACCGCTCCGACCGACCGACCGTTGACCAGCAGGTCTTTGACGTAATAACCCGCCATGGGAGTCAACTGATAGGATTGGGATTCGCCGTAAGCCAGATAGGTTTCCCCCTCGGGACTGATGTAGCCTCCGGCTTCGGCCTGTGCCAGGATATGCCAGGCGGAAGAAGAAGCGTCCAGCGGTGCCCCGTCGTAAATATCGGCAACCCCGTCATTATCATCATCGGGGTCAGCGACGTTGCCGATCCGGTCGCCGTCCGTATCCTGCCATTCGCTGCTGTCATTGGGGAACGCATCAATGCTGTCCGGCACACCATCATGATCAGTATCGACAGGTACATAGGCACTGACGGCGATGGAGAACGCCGGCAAAACTGCACTCTTGGCACCATCCGAAACGGCGATGACAATGCCGCTGTAAGTTCCGGTCTGGGTTTCGGACGGGCTACCGTAGAGCCGCCCACTGGAAGTGTCGAAACTAGCCCAGGACGGTTTCCCGGTAATGGAGAAGGTCAGTTTGTCACCATCGGCATCACTGGCCAGTGGCGTAAACGAGTAGAGATAGGTCGCCATGATGGTGCTGGCGGGCTGACCGCTGATCACCGGTGCAGAGTTGTTATCAGAAACCACCATAGTCACTGTTTCAGAGTCCTTCAGGCTGCCGTCAGTGACACTGAAAGTGATCGCATAACTACCGATCTGGGCAGTACTCGGGGTCCAGTTAAAAGTTTTCAGGCTAGCGTTAAAGGTCGCCCCGGCCGGCAGGTTGGCGGCACTGTAAGTCAACGCATTATTATCGGGATCACTACCACTGATGGTCAGGCTGAAAGCGCTGTTGGCGGCCAGGTTTTGACTGCCGATACCGCTGAGCACCGGTGCCCGGTTGACGTTGGTGACGTTGATGGTCACCAGCTCACTGTCCTCAGCCCGGCCATCACTGGCCGCAAAAACTACGGCAAAGATACGGGTATTTTCCGTTTCAGCAAATTCCGGCGTCCAACTGAAGGTGCGGGTCGAACTGTTGAAGCTCGCCCCGGCCGGCAGCCCACTGGCGCTGTAGCTCAGACTGTCGCCGTCAACATCGCTGGCACTGACGGTGAACGCCAAAGAACTTCCCTCAGCAACTGTTTTGGTGCCGATGCTGTTCAGGACCGGAGCCTGGTTGACATTGCTGACGGTGATTGTCACCGTCTCGTTGTCCGTCGCACTGCCATCGTTTACGCCAAAGATCACCGTATAACTGCCGGCGGAAGTGTAATTCGGGGTCCAACTGAAGGTCCGGGTCGAACTGTTGAAGCTCGCCCCGCTCGGCAGCCCGCTGGCAGTGTAGCTCAAGCTGTCACCATCAGCATCGCTGGCGCTGATTGAGAATGCCAGCAAGCTGCCTTCAGCAACGATCTTGCTGCCGATGCTGCCGAGAACCGGCGCCTGATTAACGTTATTAACCACGATGGTTACGGTTTCACTGTCAACGATCTGTCCGTCAGCCACGGCGAAGGTCACCGCATAGCTTCCAGCGGCCGTATAATCTGGTGTCCAGCTGAAAGTTTGAGTCGAACTGTTGAAGCTGGCCCCGACGGGCAACCCGCTGGCACTGTAGCTTAAACTGTCACCGTCGGCATCACTGGCGCTGACCTTGAATGTCAGCAAACTGCCCTCGGCGACCATCTTGCCGCCGATGCTGTTCAGGACCGGAGCCTGGTTGACATTGTTGACGGTGATTGTCACCGTTTCGCTGTCTGTGGCACTGCCGTCATTCACGGTAAAGGTGACCGCATAGTCTCCAGCCGCTCCAAAGCCCGGCGTCCAACTGAAGGCCCGGGTCGAACTGTTAAAGTTCGCCCCTACCGGTAATCCACTGACGCTGTAGCTCAGACTGTCGCCGTCAACATCGCTGGCGCTGACGGTGAACGCCAAGGGACTCCCCTCGGCAACGGTTTTGCTGCCGATGCTGTTCAGGACCGGGGCCGTGTTCTGGGGTTGGGTTCCGACCGCGGCACTGACCACGACATTCGAGTAGGTACTTTCATTGCCGGAACCATCATAAGCCGTGACCGCAAAATAATAGTCTTCATCATCATAGAGACCGGTCACCGTATAGGTCAGGACATTCCCCACATCGATCGGAGAATCTCCTTCGATAGCGTCGATCCCGACAAACGGGGTCTCGGCCGACTGGGTATCGTAATAGATCTTATAACCGGTGATATTGCTGGGGCTGGGATCCCAGGAGAGGGTGACCGATTTGGCCAAAGCGGTGGTTGCAAAAAGAAGCACCAATAGCCCGGCACAAGCCGACATTCTGCAGAATTGACTTTTCATTTAGTATTCCCCCGATGCCCTGAAGAAAGCAGTCAAACAAAAAATGCGCTCACCTCGTTGCCGGAGATGAGCGCATTTTATAGACGGGGGAGCTGGAAAAAATGCACTGCATTCTCTTCGGCAACCCGGCCATCCTTACTCTGAAGGACCCGTGGCTTTGCGTCGCCGGATTACTCCGGTTTTGCCTTTTCGGAGACATCTGTCTGTCATGTTCAGCACGTCAACAATTGACGAGCTGGGTGTTTTTCAACGGAGGCAACCGCTTGCCTCCCCAAAAAAAATACCCATTCCGCTGCCGAAATGAGCATTTTTCTAGCTATAAAAGCTTAAAAGCTGCATTTTCTTCGGCAACCCGGCCATCCTTACTCTGAAGGACCCGTTGGCTTTGCGTCACCGGATTGCTCCGGCTTTGCCCTTTCGGTAAATATTTTTTTTTATCGAAACTGTGTAACAGGACAATAACGCTACCACAAAAAAAAATCAACACAAAAGATAAGAGACTTCTCATTATTCTGACCATCCCAGTCAGGATAAGACATCGACTCCGGAATTCTCCAGCATCATCACTAGCTTGATGAGTGGCAAGCCGATCAGTGCATTGTAATCATGCCCGGCCATTTTTTCCATGAGGGCAATCCCAAGACCTTCTATTTTAAACGATCCGGCACAGTCAAAGGGCTCCTCGCGGCGCAGATAAGCCTTGATCTGCTCGTCACTCAAAGCCCTCATGCTGACGGAAAAGGTCGCATAATCGGTTTGAATGGCGTCGTTCCTGCTATCGACAAGGGCCAGGCCCGTATAGAAACAATGGGTCCGACCGACCATCTGCTTGAGCTGCTGAAAAGCATTATGAAACGAGCCTGGCTTGCCGACGGGGCGGCCACGCTGATCGACAAAAATCTGGTCCGAACCGATAATCAACGCATCGGGAAACCGCTCCCGCAGACTTTGCGCTTTTCCCAGCGCCAGATGTCTGACCAGCAGTGCCGGAGCCACGCTATCGTCGAGGATTTCGGTATAATCCGGAGCGGCACAGGTAAAAGGGATTTGCAGTTGGGCCAGCAGTTCTTTTCGGTAAGGGCTGGTTGAAGCCAGGACAATCGTTCTCATCTGTTTCCTTCAGCGACCCTTTCCCGGATATCAGACCGAAGGTCAGGCCGCGAGACAACAATCTTTTTGCGTTTTTTCAGCAACTCCGGGATGCCATCTTCGTGGAACCGGAGTAAATTCAGCATTTTCAAAACCTTGCAGCAGAGACTTGACCTCTGCCAGAAGTTCATGTTGCAACAGCTGTTGGTCCACCCCGTCCGGAATCGTTTCAATCATGCCATCGTCGTTGTAGATCTGCAGGAGTTGGACGGAATCCTCTTTACCAACCCTGACGTCGCCCCAGAACTCCAGGGATCCTACCCCGACAATCCCACTGACCAAGCCACTGCAGGTGCGATTGCGGCAGCGGATATCCAGTTCACGAACATCGAAGTAACTACTGTAACCCTCTACTCCGTTTAATGCTGACAACCAGATCATGACAACCTCCTGTCTGTTTAGGTTGAGATGATCATAGAATGTCGCTGTGACAGAATATGTCACACAACTCTATCCGCTCAATTCCAGGCCCGCCCGCAACCCCGCTAAAAATTTCTGGCGTAATGATTCAGGAGCGATGACACGCACATGGGGGAGAAAAGAATAGACCCA
The DNA here is from genome assembly GCF_000711225.1 of Pelobacter seleniigenes DSM 18267. Taxonomy (NCBI): domain Bacteria; kingdom Pseudomonadati; phylum Thermodesulfobacteriota; class Desulfuromonadia; order Desulfuromonadales; family Desulfuromonadaceae; genus Pelobacter; species Pelobacter seleniigenes. The sequence continues at coordinate 326,011 of NZ_JOMG01000004.1, read as the reverse complement.
GGCAAGGATTTCTTTTTCGCCGCTCGCACTGAAACGCAGGCCGATCCCACCGTCGTCGTGGACTTCCAGCTGCTGTTCCGGATGCCAGATCCGTTCCCCGATAAGATGAGCGATCTCTTTGGAGAAATAGAGCTCCAGCGGAAACGAATCCCCTTCATTGATCAGCCCGAAGGCCGAGCCGGTCAACTGCTCAGCCCGGTAATCCGCCGGAACCTCAAAGCGCTCGTCCAGCACGGCCAGGCTTTCGATGCGATCCACGGCAAACAGGCGCAGGGCATTTCGATTGTGGGCAAAACCGCCGATATAGAGTCCGTTATTGAAAAACAACATGGTATACGGGTCGATCAGGTAACGGGTGCTGTCACGCTTTGCCGGCTGATAGACAATTTCGCAACGTTGCTGCCGCAATAAAGCCTGGCGCAGATTTATGAGCAGATCATGCTTGTCGGAATAATCCTTAAAGCCGCGAAAACGCGGTGCCGAAACTTCGGCAATCCGCTCCAGATGAGCGACGCTGCGGGGCGGCAGGCTGGAGCGGATCTTAGCGAAAATCGCTTCGAGATCATCCTGAAAAGGAGTTCCCTGCAAAAATTCGAGCTGTCCACGGCAGAAATACAGGGTCATCAGCTCTTCCAGAGAGAAGGTAATCGGCGGAATTTTGCTGAACCCGGAAATAAATTGATAGAGCACCCGCCCATCCGCCTGCCGCTCGGTCACCAGAGGATAACCCGCTTCGACGACCGCCTGCAAATCGCGGTAGATAGTCCGCCTGGTGACCTGGCACTCTTCCACCAGTTCCTCGACGGTGGCCCCGTAGCGCGCCTCGAGAATTCGGATCAGGTCATGCAGGCGGGCCGCCTGGCTGTATTTTTTGGGCGCGCGCCCCGGTTTGTTTTTGCGACCCGGCACTGGTTTACCTCAACGGCAAAAGGAAGCGAAAGTTGGCATCTGCGAAATTTCGCAGTATGGATAAAAAGACCAAAAAAACAGCCTGCACATTGACAGAACAGAGCTTCTCAGGGAGAATCATAACCAATCAGGTTTCACACGGGAATATCCTGCATCATACTCAGTCAGGATAATGAATTCATCCATAAAATCAGGATTTGCTATTTTGAACCTCTTCGACCATAACGAAACAATCATTGTTCTCGACTTTGAGACCACCGGCATGTACCCGGATCGTGGTGATCGCGCCATTGAAATCGGCGCCGTCAAACTCGGTGACGGAACGGTTCTGGACCGGTTTCAAAGCCTTATCAATCCGGGCTTCCTGATCACCAGGGAGATTGAAACCATCACCGGTATTTCCAATACCATGCTGGTCGAGGCTCCGCCCGCGGAGTTGGTGATGGAGAATTTTGCCCGCTTTATCAGCAGTTATCCCCTGGTCGCCCACAACGCATCCTTTGACCAGAAATTTCTGGAAGCGGAATTCAGCCTGCTCGGGAAAAGCCGCCCCTTCAATTTCGGCTGCACGTTGCAGATCGCACGCCGGGTTTATCCTGATGTCATCAACTACAAGCTGGAAACCCTGGTGCGCTACAAGCAGATCCAAAACAAAGGCAGTTTTCACCGCGCCCTGGCCGATGCGGAGATGACCGCCGAGCTGTGGAACAGCATCGTCGCCGACCTTAAGGCTACTTATCAACTGGCCGAGGTGCCTTTTGACCTGATGAAAAAAATAGCCCGGATGAACAAGGACGAGGTTCCTGCATTCCTGGAAAAAACAGCTCGGGAAACCCGCCTTGATCCCGTTGGCAAAACCGGCAGCCTGTTCGGCTGAGGAGCTGAAGAATGGACATCAGCATCGAATACTGCAATCGCTGAGGATATCGTGCGCGCGCCGCCAGTCTGGCGGCCAAGATCGCCCAGCAGTTTGCCGTCGACGTTGAATTGATTGAATCCAGCGGCGGCGTGTTTGAAATTGTTGTGGATCGCGCACTGATCTATTCCAAACGAGCCACCGGAGAGTTCCCTGCAGATTCCCAAATCCTGGCCATGCTCACCGCCAAGCAGCTTTAACGACCCCGGCGTGGGTCGCTCAAGCTGGCGCAGAGTTTAGCTCGGCCAGCCCCCAGAAGGCCTGGACTGCTGGTTTTTGCAGATTCCGTTTGCTGGAACAGAGTCCGACCACATAAGGATCCAGTTCAGGCGCCTGTTCCAGGACCACAACCTCTTCACGAAACGGGCTGCGCTCAAGCACCAGGCGTGGCACAATCCCGATCCCCCCGCCAAGATGCACCATGGGAATGATGGCTTCATTGCCGGAGACTTCGGCGCTGATATTTGGAGTCACGCGATTTTTTTTCAGCCATTGTTCCAACCGGCGGCGTGACAGCCCGGATTCCGGCAGCACCAGCGGCAGCTGCTGCAGATTGAAGCTCCCCTGCCGATGCCGTTGCAGTTCTTCCGCCTGGGCCCGGGTGGCGATAAAAACCAGCGCAGTGGTCATGATCGGCAGGAAGACGATTCCGGCGCTACGCCGGTCCGGGAGTGCGGCTACGGCAATATCGATCTCCCCCGCTTCAACCTGAGCCACTGCTTTTTCAGCCGCGCCGGTCTTTAAATCGAGATGGACTTCGGGGTAGGTTTTGCGAAAAGATTCGAGCAGGTCGGGCAGGACACTGTACACGGCAGTAATCGAAGCATACAGCGACAAGGCTCCTGAAACCGGCTGGGAACCGTTCAGAGAAGCCTGAAAATCAGTGTAATCCTGCACTGCCTGGCGGGCATAGGCATAAAAACGTTTGCCGCTTGCCGACAGCTGCACGGTTCGGTTATCGCGCAAGAAGAGGGTCTGCCCCAACTGCTCTTCCAAGCGTTGCACCGTGCGGGTCAGGGCCGAGGGGCTGAGGTTGCAGACCTGACTGGCACGGCCGAAATGGAGCTGCTCTGCAGCAGCGATAAAGATTTCAAGTTCACGAATATCCATTTCCGCCTCTGTTGGAGAACTTTATATTCCTACAAACGCAATACAATCTACACAATAAATCAATTTACGCAACATAGATTTCAGGGTAGAGTTCCTAAAACATTTTTCTACTCGCTTATTCAAGATATTAAACTTCAGACAGGTTCAAGGAGCAAACAGATGGGTCAAAATTATTTCAATTCCCTCCCCTTTCGTCGTCAACTGCAAGAGCTGGCAACCTGCCGCTTTATGGAAGCAGAAGAATTTTCCGCAGGCTGCGAATATGCCAAAGGAAAAAAAATTGTCATTGTCGGCTGCGGTGCCCAAGGGCTGAATCAAGGGCTGAACATGCGCGACAGCGGCCTGGATGTCTCCTACACCCTGCGCAAGGAAGCTATCGAGCAAAAACGCCAGTCCTACATCAATGCTACCGAAAACGGCTTCAAAGTCGGTACCTATGAAGAAATGCTGCCGACCGCCGATATCGTCATGAACCTGGCCCCGGACAAGCAACATAGCGATGTGGTCAAAACCGTGGTGCCGTTGATGAAACAGGGCGCGACCTTTTCCTACGCCCATGGCTTCAATATTGTCGAGGAAGGCACCCAGATCCGCAAAGACCTGACCGTCATCATGGTTGCCCCGAAATGCCCGGGCACTGAGGTGCGCGAAGAATACAAGCGCGGTTTCGGGGTCCCGACCCTGATCGCGGTCCACGGTGAAAACGATCCCAACGGCGACGGCCTGGAAATCGCCAAGGCACTCTGCTCGGCACAGGGCGGAGACCGGGCCGGGGTGCTGGAATCTTCCTTCATCGCCGAAGTCAAATCGGACTTGATGGGCGAACAAACCATCCTTTGCGGGATGCTTCAGGTCGGCTCCCTGCTCTGTTTCGACAAAATGGTTGGTGCAGGCATCGATGCTCCCTGGGCCGCCAAACTGGTGCAACAGGGCTGGGAAACCGTGACTGAAGCGCTCAAGCACGGCGGGATCACCAACATGATGGACCGGCTCTCCAACCCGGCCAAACTCCGCGCCCAGGAACTGTCCCTGGAACTGAAAGAGATCATGCGGCCGCTCTATGAAAAACATATGGACGACATTCTCTCCGGCGAGTTTTCCAAAACCATGATGGAAGACTGGGCCAACGACGACGTCAAACTGCTGACCTGGCGCGAAGAGACCTCAAAAAGCGCTTTTGAACAGACCGAGGCCGCCGGCGAGATCAGTGAGCAAGAGTATTTCGACAAAGGGATCCTCATGGTCGCCATGGTCAAAGCCGGGGTCGAATTGGCTTTTGAGGTCATGGTGGAAGCAGGCATCGAGCCCGAATCGGCCTATTATGAATCACTCCATGAAACGCCCCTTATCGCCAACACCATCGCCCGGAAAAAACTCTACGAAATGAACCGGGTAATTTCGGACACCGCCGAATACGGCTGCTACCTGTTCAACCACGCCTGCCTGCCGCTACTGCAGGATTTCATGGCAACCGTTGACACCGAAGTCATCGGCAAGGGGCTGAGCGAGGCCGATGCCGGAGTCGACAACCAGACCCTGGTGCAGGTGAATGCCGAAATCCGCAACCACCTGGTCGAAGAGGTCGGCGAGGTTCTGCGGGCATCCATGCAAGGCATGAAAGCGATTGCCTGAGGACATGTGCTCAAGGGTTCTGCCCCCCGTTGACCGGCGCCGAAAAAAAATCGCCCCGGCCTTGTCTTGCCAACAGCAGAGGTGATAGTATTTATACAAATGCTTGCAAGGGAGGGAAACATGAACGTTTCTGAGCCACCGCAGCAACAACAATCTGAGTCGTTTGTTTAGCGGAGTAAAGAGTATCAAGTCTTTAACATTCACAAACAACTATCAATAATTCAAAAAGGCCCCGATTCCCCATCGGGGCCTTTTTGTCTTACGTACGGGTAGACATGAACTATTGTATTCAATCATGACCGATCGGTTGATCTGTGAAGGTATTACCAAGGAGTCCTGTCATGCCTGATTCTTCCACGTCTGTAGAAAACAAGCCTTTTCCGCAGTTTCTGGCAGAGTTCAAAGAAAAACTCCGGCAGCTGTTTCATGTCCGCACCGATCTGAACGAAATCAGCGCCCAGCGAGGTCTGCCCCCTTTTGTGCTGCGCGAAATCATGGCCGGCAATCCGCTGGCAACCTATGTCCCGCAACGCTACGGCGGGCGCGGTGGAGTCAGCCACGAAGGGCTGGCACTGACCGCAGCGGCAAGTTATGAATCGTTGCCACTCTCCCTGGGGTTCGGCATCAACTGGGCCCTGTTTCTGCAGCCGGTCATCAAGTACGCGCAGGATGAAGCCAAGTTGCCACTGCTGAAGAAATTCCTGGCCGAGCGCAAAATGGGCGGGCTGATGATCACCGAACCGGGGCATGGCAGCGACGCCCTGCGCATGCAGAGCTGTTACACCCGCCACGGTGACCGCTACCATCTGAAGGGCACCAAGCACTGGGCTGGACTGACCGGATGGGCTGACTTCTGGTTGCTAACGGCCAGACAGCAGAATGAAAGCGGCGAATTGATGCGCGACATCGATTTTTTTATCTGTGATGTCGCCGCCCGGGATCAGCACATTGTGGTGGAGGAAGTTTATCAGAACCTCGGCATCTACATGCTCCCTTACGGACGCAATAAAGTTGATGTCAAAATTCCGGTTGTCCAGAAGCTTGAACCGCACAGCAGCGGGATTAAAATGATGCTCGACCTGCTGCATCGCAGCCGTATGCAGTTCCCCGGCATGGGGATGGGGTTTATTCAGCGCATGCTCGATGAGGCCGTGGCCCACTGTCGGGACCGGGTGGTCGGAGGCCGCAGTCTGTTCACCTACGATCAGGTGCAACAGCGTCTGGCTCGCCTCCAGTCGGCATTCACCGTGTGTTCCGCCATGTGCCTGAACAGTAGCCACAAAGTCAGTATTGAGAACGATATGGCACCCCACGGACTGGAAGCCAACGCCGTCAAAACCTATTTGACCGACCTGATGCAGTCAACCGCCCAATCGCTGCTGCAACTGGTTGGCGCCAAGGGCTACCGACTCAATCACATTGCCGGCCGGGCGATTGTGGACAGCCGCCCCTTTCAGATCTTTGAAGGCTCCAACGACATCCTGTATATCCAGATCGGCGAAGCCATCCAGAAGCAGTTGCAGCGCGCCAAAAACGCCAATCTGCTGACCCTGTTGTCAGGAATGGAGTTGACCGTCCTGGCGGCCGACCGCCTCAGGCAGCTTCTCGATTTTTCGGTCCGTACCCACCTTCCGCAGCGTAAATTGACCGAGTTGGGCAAAGTCGTCAGTCGGATCGTCGCCATGGACCAGGTCATCAGACTGGGGCAGACCCCCTTTAACAAAGAGCTGATCCAAAGTTCTTTGAGCCATATTGAGCAGGAGTTGACCGCCCTGTTCAGCAGTTTCAATTTTTCCAACCTGCACAATTTCTATGAAGGTTACGAAGAAAACAGCTCCTGGCTGAACTGCTACCAGTCCTGAACCGTCTCGGTTCTTTGCAAAGTCGTTCACACAAAGAGCCCGCCCCCTGACCCGGGAGCGGGCTCTTGTTTTTTTTAAACAGTCCGGCTTATTTCCGGATGAAGATTTCAGCCCCGGTACATTTTCACAAGTTTTTCGGTATTCTCAGGGTGTTTCTTATCCACTTCAAAAATCACTGTTTCTCCACCGGGTCCTGCGCCCAGTAATGTTTTGGTGTAAGGCAAATGGGGATGTTTTTCAAAGGCAGCACGGATTTTGGCGTTGCCGATAACGTAAATACGGCTGTTGTACTTGAAGACTGAATAATTATCCCCTTTTTCCGCAACCAGGAATGGGGTCTTCTGATAAGTTTCGATCAAGCGTTCGGTATCAGCCGGGTCCTTTTTGTTAACTTCAAAAACCACGGTTTCGCCGTGGGGGCCAGCGCCAAGAATGGTTTTGGTATAGGGCACCACTTTATTCTTGGTAAATTTTTTGGCGCTTTCCTGACTGCCGACAACATAATGCCGACCGGCGTAGGCATAGACATAGAACTGACCGTCTTCAGCCACGACCTGCTGCGGGGTATCCGTAGCAGCAGATCCGGAGACTCCGGCACAACCGCCCAAGAACAACCCCAAGACCAACACAACAGACCACAAGTTACGCATGTTAAGCTCCTTTTTTAGAAAGATTTGAATTTGCGCAAACTAATTGTCATCCGGAAACTCTGGATGACAATTATTAAGTTTTCAGATTGGAAACGAGTAATTTTTCGTTGTGGCAAGGACATCAAGGGGTTGCGCGGAGGCGTAGTCCTTTACGCCGCACAAGAAAACCCGCAGATTGACACCGCCACAGCGGAAAAGGGCCGTTTCCGGATGAAAACTAACTAATCGTTTTTGTGTGAGATTCATATGTGCGACAGTTTAGGGTTTGATGAGGAATGGGCGGTCCCGTGCTGCATTAAGCTCTTCAGGCTGGATTTCAAGCGGCATAACGCTATAATAGTTGCCATACAGCAGTCTAACCAACGAACCCGCAGAGGAAGATCGGCATGAGTCACGACAAAAAGAAACCGCTCAGTCCCGCCGCCGGCGATCACCTGTTCAATACTCTTTTAGCCGAAGAAAAACAGCGCCAGTCCGGATACCGTGAACAGGCGCTGAAGCTTTTCCCCTGGGTCTGCGCCCGTTGCAGCCGGGAATTCGAGGGTAAAAAAGTGCGTGAGCTGACCGTTCACCATAAAGACCATAATCATGACAACAACCCGCCCGACGGCAGCAACTGGGAGTTGCTCTGTCTCTACTGTCATGACCATGAACACACCCGCGGCATCCAGGCAGATCGAGAAGAGCTGGAAACAAACAACAGCCGCGTGGAAACGCTGGTCCACTCCCCCTTTGCCGCGCTTGCCGAAAAGCTCAGCAAGCAGAATCAATAAGTCGGAAAATAGTCATTCATCTTGCTCACCCGCCAAGGGCTCGGCAGGCTGTTGTACAAAAACCGTCTAATAACCGAACAGGCGCAAGGAACCGAAGACCATCTGCCAGCAGGAAAACACCAGGAACACCAGCATCCCCAGCGCTGCGGTCAGCAGCCAATGGCGCTCGCGGCGGTTGATCTCGCGCCGCAGGCTCGGATATTTGCGCAGCGGCTGGCAGATCCCCGGCAGCATTCCGTAAAGTGTCGCCAGGTATAGCCCGCCATAGAGGGGATAACCGATATAGCCGTAATGCCCTTGCAGCATGTCGAAGGGGCAATGGTGGGTCGGCATTTGGTAGATATACAGAGAGATGAAAGAGATAACTGCGCCAAGAGAGATAAAAAACATCAGCACCGCCGCCGCAAACAACAGCTGCCGCAGGATGCCGAATGGGAAGCGCAGGCAAGCGCCCAGCAACAGCAGATAGCCGCCGACGGCCAGGGCAAACAGGGTCATGGCCTGCCCCACTGGCAGCGCAATCAGATCGGCGGCTACCGACTCCCCCTGGTCACTGAACAGGGAACCGCAGCAAGACGTGATCACGGCCGGCTGCAAACCGGAAAAGTAGCGCCACTGCAGATACAAATCGAGCCCGACCAGCGGGGTCAGCACCAGCAGCGCAGCATACTTGGGGCGAACCAGAGGGCAATCTTCGGTACTCTGATCGAGATGATTGAGCAACACCCAAAGCCCTGCGGCAAACAGCAAAAAACCCTTCAGCAACAAGACCAGCCAGCCGACCAGGTTGGCGTTGAGGGACCCTGTGGCGCACATGGCCCCGACAAACAGCCGATGGATATCGTCGGCGGTAAACACGAACAGAACCGCCGAAAAAACCTGAAATCCCAGTGCGTAATTCACCAGCGTTGAAATCAGCCAGGTTCTGCGCTCCAGGCGCAATTGTTCTTCCGAACTGCTGGTGATATCCCAGAACAGTAAGATCCGCACCGCTTGCCAGCTGGCGCCGACCATGATCAGCAGAGTCACCAGCGAGCCCCCCAGGAGAGCCAGAATGCCGGGGTGCAGAATCACAGCAGGAGATCCTCTTCAATCCGCCCGAAACGCAAACGGATACGATGCTGCACAAAGGCGGCCTGGGCCAGCAACGGGTCATGGGTGGCCATGATCAGCGTTGTCCCTTCGCTGTGCAGATCCTGGAAAATCCGCAGCAGCTCCCGAGCCAGGTCGCCATCGAGGTGAGCGGTGGGCTCATCCGCAATGATCACCTCCGGCTGCGCGATCAGCGCCCGGGCGATGGCGACCCGCTGCTGCTCGCCTCCGGAGAGCTGTTTCACTTTCTTCCCGGCCATGGAGAGCATCCCGAAGCGCTCCAGCACCGCACCGGCCGCAGCTTTCATCTCCCGAAAGGAGCGCTCGGTCGGGTACAGGGGCAGCATTACGTTTTCCAGGACATTGACATCGCGCAGCAGCTGGTAGTGCTGGAAAACAAAACCGAACGACTCCCGCCGGATCCTGGCCAGAAACCGCTCGGGCAGGCGGGCGATATTGCGCTCATGGAGAAAAATATCCCCGGAGGTCGGCCGCGCCATGCATCCGAGCAGGCTGAGCAAAGTCGTTTTGCCCGAACCGCTCGGCCCGGTCAGAGCCACCGCCTCACCGGGCTCTATCGTCAGCGAAATGTCGGCCAAGGCGGTCATTTCGTCGGGCCGGCGGCGATGATAAATCTTGTTCAGATCCGTGATTTGCAGCAAAGCCATCAGTTCCTCATCACCTGTTCCGGATCGCTGTCCGCGGTTTTCCAGGCCGGCACCATGGTACAGGCCAGATACGGGATAATCGTCAGAAACGCCAGGACACACACCTGGTAGAGATCAACGCTCGGATTGAGCTGAAAGTCCGGAAACAGCACTGACCAGCCTTTCAGCAGCGGGGTTAAAGCCGGCGCCTTGAAAAGAAAAACATGAATCCAGGCCGCCAGCAGGCCGATGACAAAGGCCGTCAGGGAGATCACCAGCCCTTCCCAGAATTTACTGGTCAGCACATCCGCCGTTTCCCAGCCCAGGGCTTTCAGAATGCCGATTTCCTGTTTTTCCTCCACGCTGATCCCGGTGGCCTTGTCCCAGGCCAGAATGCAGAACGCCAACAGCGCAGCCGCAGCCACGGCCAGCAGCATACCGCTGCGCCAGTTGAACAGGGAATCATAGGTATGCAGGATTTCCGCACGACTGATCGGCCGGGTGTCGGGCAGATGGTATTTGATCTTTTTGGCCAGGGTTTTTATCTCCCGTGGATTGGGAACCGCCACAGCGAGATCGGTGGCCATGTCGGGTGCGATCAGGAAGAATTTCCGGATCGCGGGTTCGGTCAAGACCACCAAGTCGTTGGTCAGCAGGTTGGAAGCGCTGGCAAACACCCCGACTATCCGGTATTCAACGCGGCGGCTACCGCTATCTTCCAGCACCAGGAGATCATTCAGCCCCGGTCCGAAGGCCTGCCGGACCCCGTCACCGATGGCACATTCCTGCTCCGTGCTCGGCAAGCGACCATCCAGCAACTCGAGCCGGCCTGATTCTTCGCCAATGCCGAGGAGGGTCAGATTAGCTTTGATGAGGGAATCATAGAAATATCCCCAGACCCGAGGAGTCACTTTGGTCACCCCCGGCAGGGCGGCGATGGTTGCGGCATAGCTGACCGGAATCAGCTCATGCCGGCCGCCGGCAACCCGCTGCACCACCAGTTCGGGAGCCGCGGACAGGCTGGTTGCGGCTTCCTGCTTAAGGGCATGGGTGAGGAGCAGGACCGAGCCCAGCGCGGCAATGGTCAGGGAATAGACCGCAATCAGGGAGAGGTTCTTGAACTTCCGGCGCCACAGGCTGGACAGGGTGTATTCGAGGATTTTCAGCTGGCGACGCATCGCTTCAGGTCTCCGCTATGATGAAGGAAATGATCGTCCGGGGTCACTGCAGACTGACGATCAACAGCGGCTCAGGGCTTGGCTTGCCGGAACAGGACTCGGCTGGTAAAGCCGACCGGATCCGGTAAAATGATCGCCCCGGTCGGGAAATGCTCAAAGGCTCCGGGGTAATCCTGAAAGGCGGAGAACAGATCGGCCTGGGTCGGGTTGCGCGTATAGCGCGCTTCACTGCAGAGCGCCAGATCCGTCAACCCGAGCACCCGGACCACAGCCTCCCGCTGCTGTCGCGACCCGGAAGGAACCCCGACAACGCGGTCCCCATAACCCAACAGGCCAATCAGCAGGGCGGACAACAGAATCATGAAGCTGAAGTAACAGAAGCTGCGTATCATCAGAGAAAACCTGCCCCGCCCTCGATTTTGCTCAATTCATGTGTTGATGTTTTTTCATCGCCCGCATTTTCCGGATGCGGATGGTGTCTGCGTACATATCTTCATAGCTGAACGTCATCGCCTGCTCAAAGGTCGCCAGAGAGCCGCCATGGGCGGCGATAAAGTCCTCCGCCGCAGGCTGTTCGGCAAAAGCCCATTTGGGTCGGGCGGTCATCACTCCGCGCTGATCCCCGCCGATCACCCAGACCGCATTTTGCGCATCAATCAACTGCCGGGAGTTGTAATCGGCCACCAGCAGCCGAGCCGGCATTTTATCAATGGCATTGGCAAACTCGACGGCCATACAGTGGATACTGCAAGTTCCAACCGCCGAGCCGTCTGCATATTCAACCAACATTCTGCTCTGAGCAAACTTGACCCGATCCATTCCACAATAACTGCAGGAAGGATGCTGATGCTGATCGGGCAGGGTTTCCGCGTGGCCGACAAAAACCAGCAGCAAACATGAGAGCAATGACAACATGGCGACCTTTTTCATGAATTTCTCCCGGCAGAATAAGAATTGGCATAACCCATCTGACCATGCGGAAAGGTTATTTTCTGCAAAAACCTTTCCGCACCAAACAAATCGGCAGCGGACCACATCCAGATTTGTGATTGACATTCGTTAGAAAATAACTATTATTAATTTTTACTAAAGAACACCGTTATAGAAAAATCCCCTGTTAATGTTGTCACTCATAAGGATAACCTTCATGCAGATTTTTCGCAGCATTTATGTCACTCTGGAGAAAAATTTTTTCCAGTCACTTACGCGTAAACTGATCGGCAATGTCAGCTTCCTGTTTGTCCTCCAGCTAATTCTCTTTATTTCCGTTTATTTCAATATCCGCCAGATCCAGGCCATACTCCTCTCGGCATCATCGCAAACCGTTGCCAACGTCTCAGCCATTGCCGAGCGAACCATCCTGCAAGCATTGATTTTGTTGATTCTGTCCATCCTGGCCATGATTGGCACCCTGCTCTTTCTACGCTACCTGGTGGTCAGGCCGGTCCGCGATCTCAACGCTCAGCTCCAGGCCATGAACACCGGAGAAATCAATCTTGGCAACCGCCTTGAAATCAATACGTACGATGAATTCCGCGATCTGGCCACCAACTACAATCAATTTCTCGACCAGCTCAGACAGACCGTTCACCACCTTCGCAACCTGGGCATCAATGTTGCGGTCGGCGCAACCACGGTTGTCCATCAGGTGCAAAATGTCAGCGGCCAGGCCACCAGCCAGGGAGAGTTGTCACAAGTCGTCTTCGCCAACAGCCAGGAAGCAACCCAGACCCTCGGAACAATTTCGGACCACGCTCAGCAAGTGGCCTCATCCACTTCGGAAAGTCTCAATTCCGCCCGTGACGCGTTGGGTGAACTGCAGTCGGTCAATCAAAATATGCAAGACATGCTGACCCAGATCAAACGTCACGATCAGACCATCCAGTCCATGGGGGACAAATCACGGGACATCGGCAAAATCATCTCGATTATCCAGGGGATTTCTTTCCAGACCGGGTTGTTGTCGCTGAATGCAGCAGTCGAAGCCGCCCGCGCCGGTCAGGCCGGCAAAGGTTTCTCCGTGGTCGCCACAGAAGTTAAAAAACTGGCCGAGCAGGCCAATAAAGCCAGCGAGCAAATTGCCGGGCAGATCAACGACATCCTCGCCAGTATCGACAGTGCGTTAGGAGAAGCAAGCGACATCAACCGCGCCGCCGAGCGGACCATGGAAGTGTCCAGCATGACCAGCAATAACTATCAGAACCTGATCAAAGAGTTTGATGAAAATTACGGCCGGCTGTCGCATATCACCGCCTCGGTCGAGGAAATTTCCGCCGCCAACCAGCAGACCCACGAAAAAGTCTCGTCCATCTGCGACCTCAGTCAGACCGTCAGGGAACAGACGGAAGCCTCAAAACAGATCGCGATCGACCTGCAGGACACCAGCGAATCGATGCAACAGCTGGTGGCCCGTTTTATCACCGGTGAGGGAGCTTTCGAGCAGATTCTCCAATTGGCTCGCGATTTTCAGACCGGAGCAACCGAGCAGATCGACAATCTCGCGACCCGGGGCTGTCATGTTTTCGATACGGCCTATCAGGCGATTCCTGGCACCCACCCTCCCAAGTATCGCACCGCATACGATCAGGAATTCGCCAGGCAATTGCAGCCACTCTATGACCGGACTCTCAGTCGGCTTCCGGAAGGTATTTTTGCCATCTGCGTCGACGCCAACGGCTATGGGCCGACCCACAACAGCGTGTTTTCCAAGCCCCTGACCGGAGACCCCGAGCAGGACATCCATTACAGCCGGGAAAAAAGAATTTTTAACGACACCACCGGGCTGCGCAGCGCCCGCAGCAAGGAAAACTTCCTGCTCCAGACTTATATGCGCGACACCGGGGAGGTCCTCAGTGACCTGTCCATGCCGATCCATATTCAGGGCCGCCACTGGGGCGCGATCCGGCTCGGCTTTTCCCCCCATGTCCTGCAGAGTTGACCGGCAGACAGCGCACAAAGGCAACAAAGATACTCGCCAAAACAAAAGGCCGACTGAAGGGTTTCCTTCAGTCGGCCTTTTGTATAGCCATCGCCGCAGCCAGGGGAACGCTCGACCAAGAGCCTTCCCTAAGGTTTCAGGTAAAACCGTTTCACCAACCGGTTATTCCCACTCGATGGTTGCCGGCGGCTTGCTGGAGATATCATAGGTCACCCGGTTAACCCCTTTGACCTCGTTGATGATGCGGTTGCTGATCCGCGCCAGATCCGCATAGGGCATGGGATACCAGCCCGCGGTCATGAAGTCTTTGGTCTCGACCGCGCGCAGGGCAATGACATATTCGTAAGTCCGGCCGTCGCCCATGACCCCCACTGATTTGACCGGCAGGAACACCGCAAAGGCCTGGCTGATCTTGTGGTAATGACCGCTGCGGTACAGCTCGTCGATATAGATGGCATCGGCCTGCCGCAGGATGTCGCAGTACTCTTCCTTGACTTCCCCCAACACCCGCACCCCGAGGCCGGGACCCGGGAAGGGATGGCGCCAGACCATCTGTTTTGGCAGACCGAGCTCTTCACCGACGGTTCTGACTTCGTCCTTGAACAGTTCCCGCAACGGTTCCAGCAGTTTCAACTTCATGTAATCGGGCAGGCCGCCGACATTGTGGTGGCTTTTGATGTTGTGGGCCTTACCCGTTTTGGCGCCGGCGGATTCGATAACATCCGGATAGATGGTCCCCTGGGCCAGCCAGGTAGCGTCGGTGATATTGTTCGACTCTTCCTCGAAGATATCAACGAACAGGTTGCCGATGATCTTCCGCTTCTGCTCCGGATCGGCAACCCCTGTCAAAGCTGAATAAAAACGTTGCTGCGCATTAACCCGGGTCACCTTGACCCCCAGGTTGCCGGCAAAGGTCGCCATGACCTGGTCCCCTTCGTCCAGCCGCAACAGACCGTTATCGACAAAGACACAGTGCAGCTGATCACCGATGGCACGATGAATCAAAGCTGCAGCAACCGAAGAATCGACGCCCCCCGACAGGCCGAGAATAACCTGATCGGACCCGACCTGTTCGCGGATGCGGGCCACGGCGTCCTCGATGATTTTCCCGGGGGTCCACTGTCCGGCACAGCCGCAGATCTTGCGTACAAAGGTGTTGACCAGCTGCGCTCCCTGCGGGGTGTGATTGACTTCCGGGTGGAATTGCACCCCATAGAGCTTGCGGGCCACGTTCTGAATGGCGCAGACCGGGGCGTTGCCCGTCTCGGCAACAACCTCGAAGTTATCCGGAATAGTGGCGACATGATCGCCGTGACTCATCCACACCGAACTTTTCCCGTCGACAAAAAAACCTTCGAACAACGGCCCGGGCACTCCCTTGACAGCCAGTTCCGCGTGACCGTACTCGCGCTTGCCGGCCGGGACCACCTCACCACCGAAGTGCCGGCAGATCAGCTGCATCCCGTAGCAGATGCCAAGGATCGGAATCCCGAGTTCGAACAGCTCCTCGGTTATCGCCGGGGCGCCCTCTTCATAGACCGATTTCGGCCCCCCGGAGAGGATAATCCCCTGGGCGCCGAAGGCCTTGATCTCGTCCAGGCTCATATCAAAAGGATGCAGTTCACAGTAAACGTGACATTCACGAACCCGGCGGGCAATCAGCTGGGTATACTGGGAACCAAAGTCCAGAATCAGGATCTTTTCACGATGAATATCAGCCATGGACTCAGTTGTTCCTTTCCATGCGGTAGTTGGGCGCCTCCTGGGTGATGGTCACGTCATGAACATGAGACTCCCGCAGTCCGGCATTGGTGATCCGCACGAACTGGCCCTTTTGCTGCAGATCTTTAATGGTGCGACAGCCGGTATAGCCCATTCCCGAGCGCAGGCCACCGATCAGCTGATGGATATTGTCCGAGAGGGGCCCACGATACGGCACCCGTCCTTCGATCCCTTCCGGGACCAGCTTGACATCTTCTTCGTCGGCCTGGAAATAGCGATCCTTGCTCCCCTGTTTCATGGCTCCCATGCTGCCCATGCCGCGATAGGATTTGTAGGTCCGCCCCTGATAGAGGATGGTTTCACCGGGCGACTCTTCGGTGCCGGCAAACAGGGAGCCGATCATGATAACATCGGCACCGGCAGCGACAGCTTTCGGCAGATCCCCGGAAAATTTGATACCGCCATCGGCGATCAGTGGGATACCGGCGGCACGGGCCACTTTGGCAACCTGTTGAATTGCGGTAATCTGTGGGACACCAACCCCGGCCACAACCCGGGTGGTGCAGATCGAACCCGGCCCGATACCGACCTTGATAGCGTCGACCCCGGCATCCACCAACGCCTGGGCAGCAGCGGCAGTGGCAATATTTCCGGCCATTAACTGGACTTGCGGATATTCTTTGCGGATCCGGGCGATGGTGTCGAGCACTCCCTGGCTGTGACCATGGGCGGTATCGATCACCAGCAGGTCAACCCCGGCCTTGACCAGAGCGGCCGCGCGTTCATCCAGATCGGCACCGACTCCAACCGCTGCACCGACCCGCAACCGGCCCAGATCATCTTTACAGGCCGAGGGGTACTTGCGCACCTTTTCAATATCCTTGATGGTGATCAGGCCTTTGAGAACGCCTTTGTCGTCAACCACCAGCAGTTTTTCGATACGATGCTTATGCAAATGGTACTTGGCCTCTTCCAGGGTGGTTCCGGGCGGCACCGTGACCAGGTTCTCCTTGGTCATGACATTGGAGATCGGTTGGTCGACGTTGGTTTCAAAACGCAGATCGCGGTTGGTCATGATGCCAACCAGCTTACCGTTTTTAGTCACCGGGACACCGGAGATCCGGTATTTTTCCATCACCTTGAGCGCTTCGTAGATTTTCTGATCAGGCTCCATGGTAATCGGATCGACAATCATCCCGCTTTCCGATTTTTTGACCTGGTCGACTTCTGTCGCCTGAGCGGTCGGACTCATATTCTTATGGATAATCCCGAGCCCTCCTTCGCGCGCCATGCAGATCGCGGCCCGTGATTCGGTCACGGTATCCATGGCTGCGGAGAGCAGTGGGATATTCAGTTTGATGGTTCTGGTCAGTTGGGTGGTCAGATCGACTTCTTTTGGTAGCACCTGGGAATGGGCCGGCACCAGCAATACGTCGTCAAAAGTTAAACCTATGGGAATTTCAGCATCTTGCATGACTGCTCCTTCTACTGGAGGAAGATAAATATTTAACCGATAAGCTTATTCAAAAGATGATCGCAAGTCAATCAATTACGGCGCTTACCCAGAGGGCAAGCGCCGTAATTGAATTCTTCCGATGTCTATTTTCCCTGCAACAGGTAGGCTTCTATGAAGCCGTCCAGATCGCCGTCAAGAACGGCATCCGTGTTCCCGGTTTCGTGACCGGTTCGATGATCCTTGACCATGCGGTAAGGATGAAGAACATAAGAACGAATCTGACTACCCCAACCGATCTCTTTCTTCTCCTCGGAGAAAGCCGCGGCTTCCTCTTCTTTTTTGCGAATTTCCAGTTCATACAAGCGTGCCTTGAGCTGTTTCAACGCAGTCGCCCGGTTGCTGTGCTGGGAACGCTGATTCTGGCAGGCGACCACAATTCCGGTCGGAATATGGGTGATCCGGATGGCCGAATCGGTCTTATTGATGTGCTGGCCACCTGCGCCGCTGGCCCGGAACGTATCGACCTTGATATCCTTGTCTTCGATCTCGACCTCGACGGAATCATCCAGTTCAGGAAAGACAAACACGGAACAGAAGGAGGTATGACGACGTGAATTGGCGTCGAAGGGGGAAATCCGCACCAAACGATGGATTCCGCTTTCCGCTTTCAGGTAGCCGTAGGCATAGTCGCCTTCAACAGTAAAAGTGGCGCTTTTCAAACCGGCATCGTCGCCGGCCTGATATTCGGTAAACTCGACTTTGAACCCTTTCCGCTCACAATAGCGGACGTACATGCGCAGCAGCATATCCGCCCAATCCTGGGCTTCGGTGCCACCCGCCCCAGCATTGATACTCAGGGTGGCGTTGTTGGCATCATGTTCGCCGGACAGCATCCGCGCAAACTCCATCCGATCGATGAGTTGGGTCACTTCGGGAAGCAGTTCCTGCACTTCCGCCAGCGTCTCTTCATCCTCCCCTTCTTCGCCCAGCTCAATCAGCACCTGGATATCTTCAAGCTGCCGCTTGGCAGAGCTACAGTCCTGAACAACCTTCTGCAGCCGGGTCCGCTCTTTCAGCAGCTCCTGGGCGGCATCGCCCCGGTTCCAGAACTCCGGACGGGCAATCTCCGCCTCTAATTCGGCAACCCGCTCTATTTTGCCAGGGACGTCAAAGATACCTCCATAGTTCCTGAAGTTTCCCCTGCAATTCCTTGACGCTTTCTTTCGGCTCACGAAACATGCTCTACTCCTGTATTTAGATCTGGATCTATTGATAATAAGTTTGGGTTCATGTGAATAGCCGAGCAGTATAGCTCAAGCCATCGGCAAAAAACAGCCTCGTTTGCAATATTTTCTATTTCTTTTCGGTCAAACTCCTCTCAATTCGATTGAAGACTGGACGATCACCACAGAATCAGGCATAGTATGTTGCTATTTCGGTCGCAAAGACTGCCTATTCGGACAGTATCCTGACGACACCCGCAGGCCTGGCAGGCCCTTATAAAACAGCCTGCCAAGCAATGGATAAGCGATCAAAATCAATGACGGCTTGTTAACTAATTGATTTTACACGGTGAGAAAAATCGCGTTCTCCACCACCGTGTGTGAGAAGTTCCGCCACGGACCTTTTCAATGACCTGCTAGTCCCGCCGTATCGCCGCAACACTGTTCATAACAAATCGGCTGATCCGTATCCCGGCTCAATCCAGAAATATCCAAGGACCGCCACTATGTCCATCACACCGCAACAACGTACCGCACTGATCGGCTGGCTCATTGCTCTCAGTTGCTTCTTATCCCTGCTCACCGTGGTCACTCCGCTGCCAACCCTGGTCCCTGCCGCCTGCGGCTGGTCCGCGGTTCTGGCATGCTGGCCGCAACTGGGCCGGACCGCCAAACAACAAACGCTCTGTCTGCTATTCTGTGGCCTGGCCATGCTCGGCACAGCCCTGCTGAAAGGCACCTCGATCAATATCGTCACATTGCTGTCCCGCAACATCCCCCTGGTAACCATGCTTGGGGCGGTCTCCTTTCTGTCCCTGGCTAATCCCATCGAACAAAAGTCTACACTACCGCGTGGCCGCAAAGGGATCCTCTCAACCATGTTGACCTGCCACCTGCTCGGGGCGGTGATCAATCTCTCCATTGTTTTCGTGGTCGGCGACCGCCTGATGCGTTCCGGCAAGCTGACTAAAGCCCAGGTCCAGCTGGCCATGCGCAGCTTCAGCACCGCGGCCTTCTGGTCACCGTTCTTTGTCGCCACCGGGGTCGCCATGACCTACGCCCCGGGCGCGGAATGGCAAAAAACCATGCTCCCGGGGCTGCTGCTGACCCTGCCGATGTTTCTGCTCACCTACCGTGACGCCTACAAACTGGCAGGGGATGATTTTGAAGGCTATCCTCTGACCTTCGAAAGCCTGATCATGCCGATGTTCCTGGCAATTTTTGTGCTCATCGGCCATTGGCTGGCACCCGGGATCGGCATCCTCTATATCATCAGCCTGCTCGCGCCCATCGGCGCGCTGGCATTCATGAAAGTCCGACCGCGCGGCAAGCAAGCCGTTCAGTTCGTCAACCAACGTCTGGCCAACACGTCTAGCCAATATGCCCTGTTCCTGGTCGCCGGGGTTTTCTCCACCGGCATCGAAGCTTTAATTAAAACCTTTCCCCAGACCCTGTCTTTCGATATCACGGCATTTACTCCAGAGCTGTTCATGCTGCTCAGTGGCGTCATGTCACTACTCTGCCTGATCGGAATCCACCCTGTGGTCAGTATCGCCTCGGTCAGCCCGTTCCTGGCCCCACTGCACGTCGAACCAACCCAACTGGCCTTCATGTACCTGTTTGTCTGGGGACTGGCCAACGGTTGCAGTCCGCTGTCCGGAATCGGTCTGGCCATGGTCAGTCGCTACCAGGCCGGCAGCACCGAAATCATCAAACTGCATTGGAAATATCTGGTTGCGATGTGGCTGGTTGCCGGGGGATTGAACTGGGTCTGGTTCGGCTGAGGGGAATATGGCGGACAGGATTCAGCAGGAAGGAAGCCGCTGGGCATTCTCTCGCCTGACGTATCAAGAGTCGGCAAGTTCGTTCGTCATCTCTCTCCAGAATCTGATTCGACCGGACTCCCTTCCTGCGTCACAAAGTATTTCACAAAATGGGAAATTGTCAATTTAACGACGACGTTGCATCTACAGCCCGATACTCAGTCGACATAACCGCTGCCGATGGCCTTGAAGGGCAATTCCAGCTTAAGCTGTGGAACCTCCTTGGCAATCCAGGCGGTAAAGGTGTTGCTGTTCGGTCCCGGAAAAACCTGATAGGTGTTTTTCCAGGGATAATCCCGGGCCGCCCGGTCAACGGCGTCGATCAGCGGATCGACCTGAGCACCACGCAAATCTTTCAGCAACTGAGGCTGCGCCCCATACCAATAGCGATCGGGAACACCTCGGCTGATGCGCATGACCGGCTGGCCATGCCGCCCCCGCCAACCGACCACATCATAGACGGTGTAAGTATCTTCACCGGTCTTCTTGGCCGCGATCCAGGTGTGAATAGCGAACAATCCACGCCAACCCCAGGCGTCAGCACCATAAACCTGCAGCACAGCTTCTTTGGTTGTGGCTGGCTCGGGCGCCAGTCCGGCTGACTGACGACTGGCCGTACGCCAGTCATTGTTTGATGAACAACCCGCCGCAAGGGCAACTACCAATAACAGCAGACACCAACGATATGGAGAACTCATAGTTCTTCTCCTGAGCAAGGAAAACATGGCCATCCCAGCGTTGGACAGCAATCGATTTGAAACTATTATAACGACCGGAGCGGCCCGCTGAAAAGGGCTGTACCCAGAAGGGACTTTTTCAACAACTTTCAGGAGAAGCAGACCAAAACGGAAAGGAAAATGGTCGAAAATCGGCAACCGCTCGATTAACAGGAAACACGGTGAGGACCGACCGCTTCCCGCGCAGGCCCCGCAATGGGCAATTGAGCGGCTTTTTCGCGCAGCCAGTTTAAATAAAAGCGATAGCCATGCGCTGAATAATTCTGCGAAAGGGAATTCATAAAGCCGTGCAGATATTCGGTTTTGATCGCCGTGGTATTTGGTTTGTTTTGCAAAGCGTCGATAAACGGGTCAATCGCAAAGGACTTTTCCCGGCAAGGGAAGACAAGGCTGGTCGGGCATTGCGGTTGGCTGTCCAGATGGTCACGGATTCTTGATCCATAGAAGCAGGAACAGTGCCGAAGCTGCTTGAACTCATGACAAGCAGAGACCTGCCAGGCGCAGGTTGCGCCGACGCTGAAACCGAGAAGGTCAAAGGGGGAAGCCGTTGCCCTGAGCTGCGTTTTGACCTGTTCCAACAGCTGACCTGGACCGCCATGCTGTTGGAAATAACCGTAGGCCTCAGCTTCGTTGGGAAAGGCCATGTCAACGCCGCCATAAGGATCGATAATCAGCACCTGCCGATAACAATCTGCTAAACCCGCAACAAGCTCAGCCAGGGCCGGAGTTGCACCAAAGATATCGCTGATTACAAACAGTTGCATGACAATTGGGAGCAGAGCAACAGATCAGCGCCTCAGTTCCGGGTAGCGGAAGCAGTCAACAGTATGATCGTTGACCATGCCGACAGACTGCATGAAGGCATAGCAGATGGTCGGGCCGACAAAGGTAAAGCCGAGAGCTTTCAGATCCTTGCTCATCTGCTGTGACTCTTTGGTCTGAGCCGGGACCTCGGCCATGGTTTTCCAGGCGTTCTGCCGGGGTCGGCCATCAACATAGCGCCACAGAAAATCGGCGAAGGAATCGCCCTGCTCTTTCAGGGTCATCACCGCACGGGCATTTTTGATCGCCGCCCGAACTTTGAGGCGATTGCGCACAATCCCCACGTCAGCCAGCAGCCTGGTGACATCGTTTTCATCGTAGCGGGCGATCTTCTCCCACAGGAAGCCATCAAAAGCGGCCCGGTAGCTTTCCCGTTTTTTCAGAATGGTCAGCCAACTCAGTCCGGCCTGAGCCCCTTCCAGGCAGAGTTTTTCAAAGAGTTTCACTTCGTCAAACTGGGGCACCCCCCACTCCTGATCATGGTAATCAAGATACAGGGGATCTTCCGAACACCAGGCACAACGCTGTTTCATGGCGAAATCACCTTCCTGAGCAATTGAATATTGGCCGGACGCCAAACCGAAACGGTCAAAGTGCTATTATTGCGGCCGACGGATATGAATCTCCCGGGCCAGAATATCATCAATGGCAAATTGCGAGTGCCCGACCTTGAAAATATAACTGGGAAACTTCTGCATCAGCAGCAGCTGACTCCCGGGCAGCACCCCCATACTCATGAGCTTCTGCATTTTTTTGTCATCACTGGCCGACAGATAGGCAATCTCTCCGAGTTCGCCGGATTTCAGTTCGGTCATGGCAACAATCCCGGGCTCACCCGCCTGGCGGGCCTCGACACAGCAATCGCCGGGTGGAATCGGGTTGCCATGAGGGCACTTGGTGGGGTGATTCAACAGGGTACAGAGCTTGGTGTCGACCCCCTGCCGCAGCAGGTGCTCAAAGGCGCAGGCCTGCTCATTGGCCTCATCCCCTTCGATACCGAGGATATCCATGGTCAGACGCTCGGCCAGACGATGCCTGCGCACCGTCATCCGGGCCTCGGCATAACCCTCTTTACGCAGATACACCCGATCATCGCGGACTTCCACATAGGCTCGCTGCAAAAGTTCCTTCAGTTCCTCGGAATCCGTGCCGACATCAAGGGCGGATTGCAGGCAGCCGACACTATCCCCTTCGACGGTTAAAACCCAGAGAGACTCGAGAATTTCTTCCGCTTTTTCGGAAAGTCTATCCATCTCACTTATCCCTTTCCTGTTTTCGTAACAGCCGATTGAAAAATTTTCCCGGGGCCGGATTGGCGTAACCGCAATATGGGCAGTGGATCTTATGACAGCCGCCGAAGCAATGACCACAGGACTTAGCGCCTTCAGGAGCGCCGACCTGTTCCGGAATTTCTTTATGGCAAAAGCCGCAAATCATGTCAGAAAGCCTGTTCCGAGAAGGATTTTATTGAGCACCCAACCGGATGAAAAAGCCAACAGGGTCACAAAAACCAAGATGCCAAGGGCGACTTTGACGCCCCGCTCCTTCCCCATGACCAGGAACTGGGCGACGCAAGGGACAAACAGGGTCAGGGTGACCGCTGCAACAGTCAGCTGTTCAACGGACAACAACCCCGAAGTCTGCAGGTCGTAAAGACCGGCCGCTCCGAAATCGCGCCGGAAAAACCCGAACACAAAGGCCGTGGTTGCCTCGACCGGCAGACCGATGGCGCGCACAAACGGAGCCAGGGCATTAATCAAGGCCTCGAGCAGGCCGGTCATTTTCCCGGCCCAGAGGATCACCGACGCGATCAGAAACAACGGCAGGATCTCGATAAAGTAACTCTGCATCCGGGTCAGGGTTTTGATAACCACGTTACGCAGCTGAGGCAACCGAAGCGGAGGTATTTCCATATAAAATACCGGACTGTCACCGGGAAGCAAGTGCGCCGCCAGAAATCCGATCAGCAGAAAAACCAGCAACAGAAAACAGGCCCAGACCAAGAGTGCTCCGGGTGCCACCGAAAGCAGGCCGAGGATAACCCCGAGCTGGGCGCTGCAGGGGATGGCCAGCGCCAGCAGCAGAGTGGCAATAACCCGTTCGCGCTTGGTCTCCAGAGTCCGGGTGACCAGGGTCGCCATGGTATCGCAGCCGAAACCGAGAATAATTGGAATCACCGCCCGGCCGGACAAGCCAATCCGCTTGAACAGGCGATCAACCAGCAGCGCCAGACGAGGGAAGTAGCCGGTATCTTCAAGCAGGGAAAAGACCAGGAAGAAGGAACCAACAATCGGCAGAACCAGGGCCACGGCATAACGGATACCGAGGGTCCAGAGACCGTACTCACCGGCCAGCAGCTCGAACAACCAATGGGCGGAGACATGATTTTGGACGAAAGCGATCACCGGCGGGTTGATATACCCCTCAAACAGGGTCCCTTCCAGAAAATCGACCAGGGTACCGGCCCCGAAACCACCGACAAAGCGAAACAGACCGAAATAAACCACCAGGAGCAGGATCGGAGTTCCGCTGATCGGGTTGACCATCCAGCGGGATAATTTTTCGCTGAAGGTTTCGCCGTTCTTTTCTTTTTCGACCACCACCCCGTCGAGCATCTGCCGACAGACTTTCCGGCGTTCGAGACTGATCTGCAGATGCAGGTCGGCCCGCCGGCGGAAAGAGATTTCGCGAATTCGTTCCCGCAGCAGCTCAAAATCGGCAGCGCTCTCTTTGCTGGCGACCAACTGTTCAATCTCCTCATCCCGCTGCAGCAAGAGCAGGCTGGTGGCCCGGCGACTCAAGCGATAATCGCCATTATTGATCAGCCCGACCAGGTCATGAATATCCTTCTCCAGATCCTGCGCATAGATAAAAGGTTTATGTGGCACCATGGCGTACTGGGCGATGGCCTGACGCAGCTCGTCGAGGCCGACTCTACGTTTCATCACCGCGCCGATAACCGGCACGCCGAGGTTTTCCTGGAGCAGTTCCAGATCGATCTGCATGCCCAGACGCTTGGCCTCATCCAGGATGTTGACCACCAGAATCACCGGGAGGCCGGCTTCGATCAGCTGCAGGGTCATCGGCAGCATCCGCTCCAGATTACGGGCATCGAGCACATGAATGACCGCATGGGGATCATCGGTCAGCAGGATCTTGCGCGCAACCCGTTCCTCTTCGGTAATCGGCATCATTGAATACATGCCGGGGGTATCGAGGATTTCGTAACGGGTGCCGTCTATCAGGCAATGGCCAGTGGATACCTCAACCGAGGTTCCGGGATAATTTGATACGGTCGTATAGGCGCCGGTAAGAACATTAAAAAGAACACTTTTGCCCACATTCGGGTTGCCGACCAGGACAACCTTAGGGGCGGATGATGGCATGTCTGACATAACAACAAGGACTTTCCGATACGCGGGAATTTTTCATCGAGTTTCAGTTTTTCTTCTTGGCTGAACATTCAGCGCAAACGCCATAAAGTTCGTGGCGATGATTTTCAATCCTGAAATCATATTTTCGGCCGATCTCTTCCTGCAACACTTCAATCCTCGGCTCTTCAAATTCGATGATGTTGCCGCAGCGGGTACAGACCAGATGGTCGTGGTGCTGTTCGTCATGCACCGGTTCAAAACGAGCCTGACCATCACCGAAGTTCAGCTCCGTGGCAATCCCACATTCGGCAAACAATTTCAGGGTCCGATGCACGGTTGCGTAACCGATCTTGGGATTTTTCTTGCGCAGTTTCAGATAAAGTTCTTCGGTGGAATAATGGGACTTGGAATTGAGGAATGTCTCCAGGATTGTCATCCGCTGGCTGGTATTTTTAAGGCCTTTCTGCCGCACGTATTCGTTGAAAACGGCTACCCTGTCCATCGTCGCACCTCCTTTTTTAAATATTGAAAATGACTTTCAGAAAACTAAAGGAAAGACGCGCAAATATCAAGCTTTTATTCCTGCCGGAACCTATCCCAGGGACATGGGAAAGGTCCGGTACAGAAAGCTGGTGATGGGGGTCAAAAGGTCAAAAAACAACAAAATGCCAGCGACCATGAGTAAGCCGCCGGTGAGGATTTCGACAATGCGGATATGCTTTTTGAAACGGTCGAAAAAGTTGAGAAAAGCGTGGAACAGCAGACCTGAGATCAGGAATGGAACCCCCAGCCCTGCGGAATAGACACTAAGCAGCAGCACCCCTTTGCCGGCCCCGCCCGAGCTGCCGGCGGCGATGGTCAGAATGGCTCCGAGAATCGGTCCGATACAGGGGGTCCAGCCGGCGGCAAAGGCGATACCGACCAACAGGGTCCCGATGAAGCCGGCCGGTTTATTGCGGAGTTGGACCCGTTTCTCACCGAGCAGGATACCGAAATGAAACAGCCCGCTGAGATGGATGCCGAACAGGAAAATCAGCACCCCGCCGATTTTCTGAATAATCCCCAGACTGTCGCGCAGATGCAGCTCAAAGGACGCGGAAGCCAGTCCGGCCAGGGCACCGAGGGCGATGAACACCAGCGAGAACCCGGTGATGAACATCAGCGAGTGGGCAAGAATGGTCAGCCGCACCTGTGCTCCGGGGTGTTCTTCCTTCAGCTGGCCGAAGGACAACCCGGAGATATAGGTCAGGTATGAAGGAATCAGGGGCAGTACACAGGGGGAAAAGTAGGACAACACCCCCGCAGAAAAAGCGATCCAGATGGTGATATCGGCGCCGCCTCCCATAGCCGATCACCCCTTTACCAGGAAGGAAATTTTTTCGTACAGATCGCCCAGTCGCCAATTGCGCCCGCCGATGACCTTTTCCACAACAATTCCGTTACGATCGATCAGGAAACTTTCCGGCAGGCGAAACACGCCATAAGTGTTTTGGATTTCGGCATCGGGATCGAGCAGAATCTTGAAGCTGTATGGCTTCTTGGCCAGAAACTCGCCGACCGCTTCCTGGCCGCTGCTCTCGACATTGACTGCGAGCACGACCAGGTCCTTATCTTTGAATTCCCGGTAAAGCTGCTCCATGGAAGGCATCTCTTCGACGCAGGGAGGACACCAGGTTGCCCAGAAATTAAGGATAACGATCTTCCCCCGGAACTGCGACAGACTGACCTGCTGCCCCTGCATATCGGTCAGGGTGAAATCCGGAGCCGGCAGACCGATCATCCCCGCTGGAGCCGCCGGGGCAGCCTGAGCCTCGCCTTCCTTCTCGGAGGATGATTCGTTGTTGCAACCGGCGAGCAACACCCCGGCAAATACGCAGGCCAGGACCAAGCCAAGTCCTTTGGATCCGATTTTCAGCATGTTCTCTCCCATTATTTGTGTGAGAATCTTCACGGCAGTTCCACCAGATAAGCAACCTGGTCCCTGACCACGGTAAAGGTCAGCGGTTTTTGCCCCAGACGATCTTCCATCGCCTGGTTGAAATCCTCCAGGGTCTTGATTGTGACATCATCTATTTTGACGACCAGATCGCCCCGCTTGAGGCCGACCCGGTCAGCGGGTGTGCCGTTATCAACCCGGTCGATCAGCATCCCCCTGCTGCTTTGTTCCAGACCGAATCCGAAAACTCTGCGAGTATATGATAATTCATATCCTTCGGGCAAGGGCGATAGCACAACTTTGACAGAATGCTCTTTCAGGCCGCGCAACAGGGAGATCTCAAAACCGTCACCCGGGGTATAGGTCTGCACCAGAGAATGATATTGCGCTGGTGAAGCCAGCGGAATACCGTCGATGGACAGGATGACGTCAGCGGCCTGCAGTCCGGCCTGCTCCGCCGGAGACTGGGGGAGCACATCATCCACCAGCACCCCGCCGTTGCCATAGGACCGCACGAACGCGGGACTGACTTCGCCGACAATCAGGCCGAGAAAACCGCGCCGGACCCGACCGTATTCGATCAAATCGGCCAGCACCCGCTTGGCGATATCGATGGGGATGGAGAAGCCGATCCCCTGAGCCTGCCTGGCAATCGCCGTATTGATACCGATCAGTTCCCCGTTGACATTGATCAAGGGACCACCGGAGTTGCCAGGGTTGATCAGCGCATCGGTCTGGATAAAGACTGAAGAGAGCTGCTCGCTGAGCTGAATTCTCCGCTTGAGAGAGCTGACAATACCGGTGGTGATGGAATGCCCCAGCCCCAGGGGGTTACCGATGGCGATGACCGTCTCTCCGAGCATCAGGTCGTCGGAACGCCCCGGCGCCAAAAAGGGATAGGGCCCCGGTTCGACAATCTTCAATACGGCCAGGTCAATCCGCGTATCCTTGCCGATCAGTTTTGCTTCCAGTTCCCGACTGTTTTCCGACAGGGCCACATAGATTTTGGAGGCTTTATCGACCACGTGGGCATTGGTCAGGATGTGCCCCTGTGCATCGATAATCACCCCGGAACCGAGGGCCTGGGTGCGGTAGCTTTGCGACGGCATCAGCTCCCGGAAAAACTGGTCAAAAATCGAATCCCCAAAGCCGAAAAACGGGTTGTTGCCATGCTGCACAATCTTTTCGGTCCGAATGTTCACGACCGCGACACGGGCCTTGGCCACGGCATCAACCACTGCGGTCCGCCGGTTGGCGGCAAGAGCTGGTTGACAGAGCAGGATAACAAGAAACGGCAGCATAAATCGACGTAAAATCATAGTCCGACACCTGACTGGTTAGGCTTCAATATGGTATTTTTCCAAACGATACAATAGGGTGTGCCGAGGAATCCGTAAAAAATTGGCGGCCTTGCTTTTATTCCCCTGGCAGCGCCGCAGCGCCTCGACAACCGCTTCCTTTTCCAGTTCCTCCAGGGAGTACCCCTCTTCCGGCAGGTTCAACACCCCCTTGCCCCGGCCCGCCGGTCGGCCGATCCGCTCCGGCAGATCGGCCAGATCGATAACATCGGAATTGCGCAGGATCAACATCTGTTCAACAACATTTTCCAACTCGCGGACATTACCCGGCCAATCGTACTTCTGCAGGCTCTGCAGGACCTGGTCGGTCATCCTGACCTGGGCTCCGGCCTGCTGCTTGTTCAAAAAATACTGAACAAACAGCGGTATGTCCTCCTTCCGTTGCCGCAGGGGCGGTAATTCCAGCGGCACAACCGCCAGTCGGTAATAGAGGTCATCGCGGAAAGTCCCGGCGGCCATGGCCTCTTCAAGATTGCGGTTGGTGGCGGCGACCACCCGCACATCAACCTGTTCAGTGGTCCCTCCCACCGGCTCGATCTGCTGCTCCTGGAGTGCTCGCAGGAGTTTCGGCTGCAGATCGACGGGCAGCTCTCCGATCTCATCCAGGAACAGGGTCCCCTTATCGGCAAGACTGAATTTGCCCTTTCGATCCTTCACCGCGCCGGTAAAAGAGCCCTTGATATGCCCGAACAGCTCACTCTCGATAAGATCTTTGGGGATGGCGGCGCAATTGACCGCAATAAAGGGACCGGCATGGCGCTCAGAGCGTTGGTGAATAGTCTGGGCAATGACCTCCTTACCGGTGCCGCTTTCCCCGCTGATCAGGATCGAAGCCTGGCTGACGGCCACCTTCTCAACCCGTTGCAGCAACTGCGTCATCGCGCTGGATTCACCGATAATCCGTAATGAATCATCCCGCGCCGCCAGAACGTCGCGCAGGGCGCTGTTCTCCTGTTTGAGGTTCCGAAATTCGAAGGCCTTGGCCACGGTCAGACAGAGTTGGTCACGGCTGAACGGTTTTGCCAGGTAATCATAGGCCCCAACCTTCATTGCGTCGACCGCTTGCTCCACCGTACTGAATGCAGTCACGATGATCACCAGGGTCTGTGGTTCGAGGCTGAGCACTTCCTGAAGAACATCGTAGCCACTGATCCCCGGCATCTGCACATCCGTAATCACCAGCGGTGGCCGATGCTGGCGGAAGGCGACCAGCCCCTGCTGTCCGTCCCGGGCCGTGAGCACCTGGTAACCGGCCTCCTGCAGCTGAAATTCCATGACCCGGCGTAAAGAATTGTCATCATCAATCAACAGTATTTGTTTCAAGGTGAGTTTCTCCACAAAAACTTGCGTTAACGCATGGCCGGTTGCAGTTCCAGCCTGAATTCCGCGCCCCCGGCAGGTACGTTGGCGACACTGATACGGCCGCCATGATTTTGCACGATGCGATAGGTGATAGCCAGACCTAGCCCGGTACCGTCGGATTTGGTGGTAAAAAACGGGTTGAACACTTTGTCCAGATTCTCAGCTGCAATCCCCGGGCCGCTGTCCTGAAAACTCAGCACAACCCGTCCTTTGTCGTCAAGCGCCCCGTTGATCCGAATCCGCCCTTTATCCCCCATGGCCTGCAAGGCATTCAAAATTAAATTAAGAAAAACCTGTTTGAACTGACCGGCGTTGCCAACCACCCGTGGCAAGGCGACCTCCTGCCATTCAATCTCAGTGCGTTGCCGTTTAAGCTGTTGACGACTGAACTGGAGGACTTCCCTGAGCACGCTGTTAGGGTCGAAATCTTCGGTTTCGGTTTGTTCGGAACGGGCGAAACTTAAAAAGTCCTCGACCACTTTGTTCAACCGTTCCACTTCACTGATCAGGATCTCTCCAAACTCACCGTAACGGCTGTCAGCGGGCAGCGCATCCTTGAGAATTTCTGCGGTCCCGCGAATCGACCCAAGGGGATTACGAATTTCATGGGCCATTCCTGCGGATAATTCGCCAAGTGCGGTCAACCGGTCCGCCTGCCGCAACTGATCCTCGATCTCCATGATCAGATCCGCCTGTTCGCGCAATTTGGCATAACTCTCCTGCAGACGCTGCATGTTTTCCTCGACCTGGCGGCGCTCGGCAAAGATTCTCGACGACAGAAATCCGGTCACGAAGCCGATCAGGTTATAAAGCAGAATCTCGAGGTATTTTTCGAGATTGTCGGCGGGCATATGCCCCCATTGATAAAGCACATGCGGGGCGTAGATGACCGAAACCAGAATCGCCACCCCGGCCCCGCCGGGAATGCCGTACCAGAGTCCGCCCAGGATGATGGGCAGGTAATAGAGTCGGCGATAGATGTCATGAAACTGCATGTAATGGGTTGCGGTCAGATAATGCAGGGCAGTCACTGAGCCAACCAGCAGAATCAGCAACCCCAGTCTGAATCGATCCTGTTTTCTAATAGCAATGGCCATGGCAGCCCGACTCCAATTCATGACAATAACAATCACTTTTCCAAAGTTATTTGTCGAATATTCTACACTTCATAGCTACGACTGTCTACCGGAAGTGCTAAGCAGACGTAACCACGCTGCTAGTGTCCCGTTTGGTTAGTTATTTGAATTAATTTTGAGTCATTTTTGTTGCTGTCAAGGCGTGCCGCCGCAGGCCTAGCTGGGAAGGCAGAACGTAGACAGCGGCAAAAATGACCGGAATTGGGATAGAGAACTAACCGTACGGGACACTAGCACCACTCCGGACCACACAGTCAACGGCAAATGATCCATATAGACAGCTCTAACAATCTAGGCTATCCTTGCGAATTCAGGGAGGAAACATGCTGCTGATCGAAACTGTCACGATTGTCATCCCGGTGTTTCTAGTCATCAGCCTGGGAGCCCTGCTTAAAAAAACCGGCCTGCTCGACGACCAGTTTCTCCATCGGACCAATCGGCTGGTCTATGTTATCTTTCTGCCCTTGCTGCTGTTTTATAAAATCTCCAAGGCGGAATTTGCAGCCTTTTTCAACCCGGCCCTGATCGCCGGTTCGATGTTGGCTATTTTGTTGGCCTTTGCCCTGTCTTTTTCCTTCAGTACCCTGCGCCGCTATTCCGCTCCGACCAAAGGAAGTTTCTGTCAGGGAACCTTCCGCGGCAACCTGGCCTATATCGGCTTGGCCATCAGCCTGAACGCCTACGGCGAAACCGGCCTGACCAACGCCGGTATTCTGATGGGCTTTCTGGTGCCGGTCCTGAATCTGTTTGCAATTCTCTCCCTGCTCCTGCCACAACCGGGAACCCAGGGCAGGAATCGCTTAACCTGGTTGCGTAAAATCCTCCTTGATCCTTTGATCCTGGCGTCCTTTCTCGGCATCGGCTGGAGTTTTTTAAAAATCCCCATGCCTCTGATCCTGGATCGTGCCCTGGGCATCACGGCCGGGCTCACCCTCCCCCTGGCCCTGATCGCTATTGGCGGTTCCTTCTCCCTGCAACGGTTAAAAGGAGACCTGCAGTTGGCAGGACTGGCCAGCATCATCAAACTGATCGGTCTGCCCCTGCTCGCGGCCGGAATTCTGGTTATCTTCGGCGTAACCGGCACCGACCTGGGGATCGGTATAATTCTGGCCGGGACGCCAGCCGCCACTGCAACCTACATTATGGCCCATCAGCTCAAAGGGGATGCGGAACTGGCCGGGTCTATTGTGATGATGTCAACCCTCGGTTCAGCCTTCAGTTATACGCTGATGCTGCTGATCTTTAAGGGAACCGGACTTCTCTAAAGGCAACTCTGATGCGGGATAATTATCAACCATTGACCATCGGCCGCAGGATCACCATTCGGTCACCCGAAGACTCGGCGCCCGAGCCGGTTTCCGGGATCTCGATCATTCTGGAGCGCGGCGCCTTCGGCTCAGGAGAACATGAAACCACCCGCAGCTGCCTGGAATTGCTCGAATCCGGGCTGGTGGCCCCGGGTGATAAAGTGCTTGATTTTGGCAGCGGTACCGGCTTGCTGAGCATTACCGCACTCCTCTTCGGAGCCGCAGAGGCCTATTGTGTCGACATTGACCAGGCCGCCATTGAGAGCGGCCGCCGTAATTGTCTCATCAACGGCTTGTCGAGACAGGTCAACCACTTTTGCGGCCGCCTTGAAGAGCTGCAGGAAACCGCCTTCAACCTGGTTCTCGCCAACATCTATAGCGATATCCTGCTGGCCTCGGCGACAGACCTGACTAACCGTTGCGCTCCAGACGCCTACTTGCTGCTGTCCGGTATTCCCTGGGAGGATAATTTTGATATCCGCAGCAGATATCAGCAGCTGGGCTGCAAGACCCTGAAAAATCTCTGGTTGGAAGACTATACGACCCTACTGCTGCAAAAAGGCTAGCGACTGCTGAAAATATCCGAAATGCAGGTCAGGCTGGTCGCGGAGCAAAAAAAAGAGGCGGATCAAAAAAATGATCCGCCTCACTGACAAGATATGTCAAATCGATATTGATTTTATTCCGCCGAACTCGGGACCATAGACTTGATGTATTCCCGGTTGAGTTTGGCGATGAACTTGACGCTGATCCCTTTCGGGCAGGCAGCTTCACATTCATAATGGTTGGTACAGTTACCGAAGCCTTCGTCCAGAATCGCCTTGGTCATGGCCTGCACCCGACGTCTGGCTTCCGGCTTCCCTTGGGGCAAGACCGCCAGCTGAGCGACCTTGGCACTGGTGAACAGCATGGCCGAGCTGTTGGGGCAGGCGGCGACGCAGGCGCCGCAGCCAATACACTCTGCCGCGTCCATGGCGTAGTCGGCCACCGGTTTGCCGATCAGCAGATCATTGGCATCGGCGACCCCGCCGGTATGACAGGAGGCATAGCCGCCAGCCTGCATCACGGCATCGAGGGCGCTCCGGTCCACGATCAGGTCCTTAATGATCGGGAAAGCGCGTGCCCGCCAGGGCTCGATGAAAATTTCATCACCGTCTTTGAACTGGCGCATATGCAGCTGGCAGACGGTCGTCAGTTCCTGTTGACCGTGGGGACGGCCATTGATGACCTGCGAACACATCCCGCAGATCCCTTCACGGCAATCGTGATCGAAGGCGATCGGGTCTTTCCCGGACTTGATCAGATGATCGTTGACCTCGTCAAGCATTTCCAGGAACGACTCATCCGGGCTGACGTCCTTGGCTTGATAGGTTTCCAGTTTTCCTTTATCTTGTGGCCCCTTCTGGCGCCATACATGCAATGTAAGGTTCATTATTTGTAACTCCTCACGGCAAGTTTGACGTTTTCAAATTTCAAGGGTTCCTTGTGCAACTCAGGTTCGTTGTCAACCCCCTTGAACTCCCAGGCAGCAGCGTAACAGAAATTCTCATCGTCACGCATTGCCTCGCCATCCTCGGTTTGATGCTCAGTACGGAAGTGACCACCGCAGGATTCCTCACGATGGAGGGCATCTTTGGTCATCATCTCGGCGAATTCAAGGAAATCAGCCAAGCGGCCGGCATTTTCGAGCTGTTGGTTCAACTCGCCCGCTGTGCCGGTGACGTTGACATTGTTCCAGAATTCATCGCGGATTTCCGGAATCCGCTGGAGAGCATGCTTGAGGCTGGCGTCGCTTCTTGCCATGCCGACATCTTCCCACATGACGCTACCCAGCTCACGGTGAAGTTCGCCGACGGTTTTCTTGCCTTTGATCGACAGCATTTTGTCGATCTGCCCTTTGACCTCTTCAGCCGACTTCTTGAACTCGGGATGATCTTCCTTGATTTGCCCCGGAGTGATAGACGCCATGTACTGGGCGATGGTGTAGGGAATGACGAAATAGCCGTCAGCAAGTCCCTGCATCAGGGCCGAAGCGCCGAGCCGGTTAGCACCGTGAACGGAGAAGTTAGCTTCACCCAGGACAAACAGACCGGGGATATTGCTCATGCAGTGGTAATCAACCCAGAGTCCACCCATGGAATAGTGGGGGGCCGGATAGATCCGCATCGGCCGCTCATAGCCGTTTTCATCCGTGATCTTTTCATACATGTCGAACAGGTTGCCATACCGTTGTTGGATCAGTGGTTGGCCGACCCGATCAATGGCCGCTTGGAAGTCGAGATAAACGCCGCGCTTGGTGTCGCCGACACCGCGCCCATCGTCGCATTGTTCCTTGGCGGCACGCGAAGCGATATCGCGCGGGGCCAGGTTGCCGAAGGAGGGGTATTTCCGCTCCAGATAGTAATCGCGATCTTCCTCGGCAATCTGGTTCGGGTGCTTACCGCAATCCTCAGCCCGTTTGGGAACCCAGACCCGGCCGTCGTTCCGGAGGGACTCGGACATCAGGGTCAGTTTGGACTGCTTGTCACCATGCTGAGGGATACAGGTCGGGTGGATCTGGGTGTAGCAGGGGTTGGCCATGTAGGCGCCCTTTTTGGTTGCTTTCCAGATCGCCGTGGCACTGCAGCCCATGGCATTGGTGGACAGGTAGAAGACGTTGACAAAACCGCCGGTGGCGAGGATGACGGCATCGCCCCAGTAAGATTCGATTTCACCGGTAATCAGATTACGGCAGGTAATCCCTTTGGCCACCCCGTCGACCACCACCAAGTCGAGCATTTCGCGGCGGGCAAACATCTTGACGGTCTTGTTCTTGATCTGCCGGGACAGGGCCGAATAGGCACCGAGCAGCAACTGCTGACCGGTCTGACCGCGGGCATAAAAGGTCCGGGAGACCTGGGCGCCACCAAAGGAGCGGTTGTCCAGGTAACCGGCATAGTCGCGGGCAAAAGGCACGCCCTGAGCGACACACTGGTCAATAATATTATTGGAGACCTGGGCCAGACGCCAGACGTCAGCTTCACGGGCGCGGAAGTCCCCGCCTTTGACGGTATCGTAAAACAGGCGATAGATGCTGTCGCCGTCACTCGGGTAGTTCTTCGCCGCATTGATCCCGCCCTGAGCAGCGATACTGTGGGCGCGACGCGGGCTGTCCTGATAACAGAAGGCTTCCACGTTGTAGCCGAGTTCGCCCAGGGTCGCAGCAGCTGCGCCGCCGGCGAGGCCGGTTCCTACAACGAGAATTTTGAATTTACGTTTGTTAGCCGGATTGACCAGCTTCATGTCGAAACGATGTCTGTCCCATGACGTTTCAATTGGTCCGGTAGGTGCTTTTCCGTCGAGAATCACAATAAGCCCCCTATTTCACAATGCGAGCGAGAATAAACAAAGGAATGGCGATATAGGCCAGACCATACACGATAGCCAGAAATTTACCGAAGGGTCTCACCTTGTCCTGACTCGGTCCGGTGCTCCAACCGAGGGTTTGCACCCAACTGGAAATTCCATGGCTCAGGTGGAGCAGCAGGGCAATCATGGCAATGATATAAACCACGGAGATGAAAACCTTCTGGAAGCTCAACACCACCATCGAGAACACGTCGGGACGCATGGCAGCATCCAGCGGCAGATGACTGGCAGAAATTGCAGGATTGGTCACCTGGACAGTGAAGTGCAGCAGGTGATAAATCAGGAAAACCAGGATGATCAGCCCGGTGAAGACCATGGTTTTGGCGGAAAAGGTCGTCACCAGGGTCTTCTGAACAGCATATTGCTCAGGGTTGGCGTTACGGTTTTCCAGGTAAAGTTGAATGCCAAAAGTAATATGAATGGCAAACAGCCCCAGCATCACCAAACGGAAGATCCAGACCAACGGACCGAGATCGTGCAGATGCTTGGCATAGGCATTGATACCGTCAGGTCCGGCAAAAACCGACAGGTTACCAAGGAGATGGACAGTGACAAACAGAACCAGCAACAGGCCGGTCACCGCCATCAGAACCTTTCTTCCTACAGTGCTAGTAAACAGATTCATAATTCTTATCCCTCGAGAAAATGATGTGATTGTTAATCAGGACGTCTCTTCCGGATTCAATCAGCAGAACAGGTATTGATCTAACTTCACGGCCCAGCCCTCCTTTCTTCCTGGTACCGTACTTTGCAGCACGAGCCAGGCGGCCCTCTCCAGGATCTAATCCTCCAGTTCATAATTGACATCCTTTCGGTGCCAGATACAACCCGCCATGGAAGGCCGGCAGAGCCTGCAGTAACAATTTTAAATCGTATACTGTATACTAAACATCGTTATAAAATTAAATAAAAAAAACCATACATAGACAATTTCTAATGTCTCGCCTACCACCCCCTTCACCCCCCGCCTCTGCTATACCAGAGCTCGGGAAAAGTTGTTCAAAACGGCATTTTAGCAATTATTTCAAGGCGATAATCTTGTCCAGACTATGCTGCAAAATGGCAATCTTTTCCTGGGCTGCAGCTAATTTGGCGCGATCCTTCTCCAATACCTCTGCGGGGGCGTTGGCGACAAACTTCTGATTCGACAATTTTTTGGTAAAGAAATCGACATCCTTTTGCGTCTTGACAATCTCTTTACCAAGACGGGCTTCTTCTTCGGCAATATCGATCAGCCCGGCGAGCGGCAGCAACACCTCGACATCGCCGGCAACCTGAGTCGACGCCTGACGGGGATGTTCAATAGCAACTCCGGCAACCAGCTCATCAACCCTGGCCAGCGAAGTGATGTAACTTTCACCAGCCCGTATGGCCGCCAGAGCCGCGGCAGTCTTACAATCGAGCACAACTTTGATTTTACGGCCGGGCGGGACCTCCAGCTCACCACGCACATTACGGATCGCCTTGATCACATCCATGACCAGTTCCATCTCGGCAACCGCGGCCGCATCGGTTTCGATAATTGCTCCCTGCGGGTAGGCGGCGGTCATGATGGTTGCCGAAGGACGCTCTCCGGGCAACGCATGCCAGATCTCCTCGGTCACAAAAGGCAGGATCGGATGAAGCATTCTGAGCAGCCCTTCCAGCACTGAGAACAGCACTTTTTGGGTGGTCTGGCGAGCCTGGATATTTTCGCCGTAGAGACTCTCCTTGCTCAATTCGACATACCAGTCGCAGAACTCGTGCCAGGTAAAAGCGTAGAGGACGGACGCCGCTTCGTTAAACCGATAGTCCGCCAGGGCCTGATTGACACCTTCGGCGGCGGCGGCAAAACGCTGCAGAATCCATTGGTCAGCCTGGGTCAGCTGCTCACCATCGAGAGCACAGCCCTCAGCCGCGAAATCTTCCAGATTCATCAGCGCAAACCGGCTGGCGTTCCACAGTTTATTGACAAAATTCCGGTAGCCGCCGATCCGTTCCGTAGACAATTTGATATCGCGCCCCATGGCTGCAAAAGCGCACAGGGTAAAGCGGAAAGCATCGGCGCCGTACTCATCGACCACGGTCAGGGGGTCGATCACGTTCCCTTTGCTTTTACTCATTTTCTGTCCCTGTCCATCGCGGACCAGGGCATGGATGTAAACTTCCTTGAACGGAACCTGATCCCTGAACTTAAGCCCCATCATCATCATCCGGGCAACCCAGAAAAAGAGGATATCGAAGCCGGTCACCAGACAGGCCGTGGGGTAAAATTTTTCCAGGGTGCGGGTCTGCTCCGGCCAGCCCATGGTGGTAAACGGCCAGAGAGCCGAAGAGAACCAGGTATCAAGGACATCGGTTTCCTGGGTCAGCTGAGAGCTGCCGCAGTGGCTGCAGGTGGTGACATCTTCACGAGATACAGTGATCTCCCCGCACTCGTCACAGAACCAGGCCGGAATCCGATGTCCCCACCAGATCTGCCGACTGACACACCAATCCTGAATATTATACATCCACTCGTAATAGGTCTTTTCCCACTGCAGGGGCAAGATTTTGGTCTGCCCTTCTTCAACGGCCTTGATCGCTTCGGCGGCGAGGGGCTTGACCGCGACATACCATTGTTTGCTCATATAGGGTTCAATGGTGGTTCGGCAACGATAACATTCCCCCACCGCGTTGGCATAATCCTCAACCTGCTCAAGCAGCCCCAGCTCCTGCAGATCGGCGACCACCTTGTCACGGGCGGCATAGCGCTCCAGCCCCTGATAGGCCCCGCCGTTTTCGTTGATCAGGCCCGATTCATCCAGGACATTGATGAATTCAAGCTGGTGCCGTTTACCGATTTCAAAGTCGTTAAAATCGTGAGCCGGGGTAATTTTAACCGCGCCGCTGCCGAACTCTTTATCAACGTACTCATCGGCGATAATCGGGATCTCCCGATTGACCAGCGGCAGCAGGACCTTTTGGCCGATCAGATCCCGATAACGCTCGTCTTCGGGATGAACAGCCACAGCGGTATCACCAAGCATGGTTTCGGGACGTGTCGTCGCGACGATCAGCTGCCGGTCGGTCCCGATGACGGGGTAGCGCAGATGCCAGAGATGGCCTTTGCGATCCTCATGCTCAACTTCAAGATCGGACAGGGCGGTGTGACAACGCGGGCACCAGTTGATCAACCGATTGTCCCGGTAGATCAGACCTTCTTCGTAGAGCTTGACAAAGACTTCACGCACGGCCTTGGACAGGCCTTCATCCATGGTGAAGCGTTCCCGTTCCCAGTCGCACGAAGCACCCAACCTTTTGAGCTGGTTGATGATCTGCCCGCCGGATTCTTCACGCCACTTCCAGACCCGTTCGATAAAAGCGTCCCGCCCGAGGTCGTGCCGATCTTTCCCTTCTGCAGCCAGCTGTTTCTCAACCACGTTCTGGGTGGCAATCCCGGCGTGATCGGTTCCCGGCATCCACAGGACTTCATAGCCGCACATTCTTTTCCAGCGGCAAAGGATATCCTGCAGGGTATTGTTCAGGGCATGCCCCATGTGCAGGACACCGGTGACATTCGGAGGGGGGATAACGATAGAATAAGGAGGCTTGAGCGATGTCTCGTCGGCGTGAAAAACTCCGCTTTTTTCCCAGGTAGCGAACCATTTTTGTTCAACCTGCAGCGGATCATACCCTTTTGGCAGTTGCGTATTCATTGCTGCTGAAACCCTTCGATATACAAAGTTGGATTTATTTAAGATTTTTCACTTTCTATTACTGCGGGGACAATAAATTGGGGGAACAAGGAAGTCAAGCCTTCCCTGCTCCCCCGGTAGGAAGCGTTGTGCAACAGGAGCCTATTCGGCAGTGTCCTGTTTGATCTTGCGGATCTCCTCACGGATCATCACTTCGGCAAGATCGGGGACCACCTCCCAGGCAATCTGCTCGAGCAGTTCCCCGGCAAGCTTTTCGATAATGGGAGCAGCAACCCTGCTGACGATTTCTTTCAACTCCTCTTCAGGAAGATCCCGCAACTGCTGCTCAAGCTGGGCAACCGGTGCCGCCGGCGGGGTTTCCACCACGGGGCGTTCCGCTTCGACCTCTTCAGATGACAATGGCGACGCAACTGCCGGTTCCGGCTCGGTTTCGTCAAGATAGAAACTGTCCGTCTCTGCTGCCTCGACCTCGTCCTCTTCGACTTCGCTGTCAAGATCGTAGATTTCTTCTGGCGCAGAGAAGGGCTCCTCCGCCATAGCAGAATCCAGGGCGGGTTCGCTGTCAAAGGTGAAGGTTTCCTCGTCCTCGACAGTCGTCTCCTCTTCCGGCGCAAAGGCCTCAGTGTCGACGGAAGCAAAAACGCTGCCGGCCTCGTCCTCCAGAATCTCATCTTCGGACAGGTCCAGGATCTCTTCCTCAGACAGATCAAGAATCTCCTCCGCAGGTTCAGGTTCAAGCTCTTCCTCAACCGCGACCGCCACTTCCGGAGCCGACTCGGCCGGCGGGGCGCTCACCATTTCATCAACGGCAAAAGCGACGGGGGCAGCTTCCGGCTCCGATTTCGACTCAAGTTCGACAGTCTCCACTTCAGCAGAAGGTTCAACTGCGCTGGTAAAGAAATCGCCATCCTCTTCTTCCAGAGGCTCAACATCTTCTTCCAGCAATTCCAGAGCATCACTTTCGAAGACCTCTTCGTCCACCGTCTCCGGCACAAAATCATCTTCGGATTCAGCTGCGGGCACGAAGCTGTCAGGATCCGAGTATTGTGAAAAATCGACTTCGTCCGCGCTATCCACAGCATCATTCTCGTCGGCGGACAGATCGAGCAGATCGCTCTCCGGAGCACCGAAATCGATATTCCCGGCATCATCCAGGGGCAAATCATCTTCGTCAAAAGCGGAAAAAGCGTCTTCTGCCGTATCCGCAGCCGGGGTTTCCTCAGCGACAGGGGCAACAGCATCGACCGGTGGCGCAGCTTGAGCAGGTGCGACATCGGCCACAAAAGGATCAACGTCGGCACCAGATTCGACAAAAGGATCTTCTTCGGTAGCAATTTCCGCGGACAGGTCCAGATCCGGGGCGCTATCGGCAAGAGGTTCCTCGTCGGAGTCCGAAACACCTGCGTCCTCAAGCTCGTCGTCGGCAAAAGAGACAGAATCCCAGAGGTCATCGGCCGAATCCGCGGCTTCCACAGCCTCGTCCTCAGCCAAATCCTCAACAGCGTCAAGACCAAGGGCAAAATCATCGACCACCACCTCGTCGCTGCTTTGGTCCTCAACAACCGGTGCCCCGGCAACGCCGGGCATCAACCTTGGCTCTGCTGCCAGCAGTTGGGCAACCTTATCGAGCAGGGCCTGCGACTCAAAAGGCTTGGTCAGCCAGCCGTCCGCATAGACCTCTTCAGCCTTGGCTTCATCAAAATGGTCGAAAGCCCCGGGCAGCAACATCACCGAGATTGTCGCCGAAGCGGCAGTTGACTTAATCTCCCGACAGAGTTCAAAGCCGTCTTTGCCCGGCATCGAAATATCTGCAATGACCAGATCGGGCGCTTCATCCTGAACCATTTTCAGCGCGTCATCGCCGTTATCAGTCATCAAAAGTTGATAATCTTCTGTGGCAAAGATAATACCGACAACCTTGCGGATGGTAATACTATCATCAGCCAACAGTATTTTTTTTGTCATTGATGTCTCCTCGCAGCATCGGCTTCAGACGTTGAACGCCAGAATCCCTGGGTCATCTCTATAG
Source organism: Pelobacter seleniigenes DSM 18267 (assembly GCF_000711225.1). Lineage (NCBI taxonomy): Bacteria > Pseudomonadati > Thermodesulfobacteriota > Desulfuromonadia > Desulfuromonadales > Desulfuromonadaceae > Pelobacter > Pelobacter seleniigenes. Next base: position 284,934 of record NZ_JOMG01000004.1, on the reverse strand, counting down.
CCAAAAAATCGATGTTCAAAATAAGATGTTTCATTTCCTGACAATAAAATATCCCAACAACCCAGGGGGGATAGTCTTTTAAGGCTGTCGTGATCGTTCCTTTTTGCTCAGAAACTATTCTCACGGACAAATCTGCCGGCAAGGCAAGAGTACCATATTCCGACTCGACAAGAACGTGATAATGATATGACTTCTCACCACAAGTGCTGTTATCATGCAGCAGTTCGACATCCAGAACCGGAACCGGCCGATCCTCGTCAACCAGAACGCCGGTCACCGCCGCAGGCAGGCAAGGCAAGGCAAACGAACGACTATCCTGGAGAATCTTTTTAATCTGCAACAGCGGAATGGCAAAAGACAACGCCCCTGCGCTGAAAAGACCAAACCGGCTCATGCTTGCATGGCCGGACTGCCGTAAAACAATTCCGGGTCAAAGACAACAAAAGGTTCTGCATTGCGCAATTTGAGTTGCGAATACCCGCTGCAGGCCGAAGCCTTCAGCAAAAAAGGGATGTCACACGAGGCAAAGCTGTCCGCTGCCGACAACTCATCAACGGCATCGACCAGAATAGCCCAACTCCCTTCCAGACTGTTCAACACCACAGCGACTTGATCCTTCATTCTGACCGCAGCGGGGATTCCCAGTTTGGCGGCCGGGTCGACAACGGGTAGCCAGGCCCCACGAAACACCATCGCCGCGACAATTCCCTGGTTGATATCACTCCGACTCACATCAAGCTGTGCGGATAGGGGTCCCTGGACTTCAACGACACTTCTGAGATCAAGAATAAATCCGATCCCGCCGAGTCGAAAAACCAGAACCCTGTCACCAACATGCGCCATAAAATCCTCGAACCAACCCTGGAACCCCTTGATTTTTCAAGGAAACCGAAGAAAAACTAGCATAAAGATTAAAAACTGTCAAGCATTTATCAATTATTTCCAATAAGTTACTACACATTATTAAATGAATCGAGCGACGCTATCAAGCGCCCGATAGCAGCTTTTGAAGACCCCCAAAATCAGATATTCTTCCACGGCTGTGGTAAAAACAGCTCACGATAAAGAGACAAAGCAAAGCGATCAGTCATACCAGCGATAAAATCGGCGACCGATATCTCAAGCCGGTCGCCCGGATGGCGCCGTCCGCCATAGAACAGAAAGCGGTCTTCATTCTGCGTGAAATAGCAATACAATTCCCGCAACAACCGGGCCGCCTTGGAAAATTCTGCCTGAACACAATCCACCTGATAAACATGCCCGAACAGCCAGGTCCTTAACTCCTGAATCGCCTCTTCCATCTCCGCAGACAGACTGATACGGGAACACTCCTGACGCAAGGATTCACCAATCAGATCCCGAACCATGCGATCGATCCGGGTCGAATGACGGGCGCCGACCACCTTGACGATGGTGCCAGGGACTTCATCATGGGCAATCACCTGCCCCCGAATGGCATCATCGAGATCATGACTGACATAGGCGATAATATCCGCCAGGCGAACAACCTGTCCTTCCAGGGTGGCTGCACAATAATCAGGCCCCGGGGAAAGTAGGCCGCCCTTCCCTTTGGAATGTTTGCGGATACCATCCCTGACTTCAAAAGTAAGATTCAACCCTCTTCCGTCCCGCTCCAAGGTTTCCACCACCCGCAGGCTCTGCCTGGCATGATGAAATCCGCCCGGCACAAGTTCATTGAGTGCACGCTCCCCAGCATGACCGAATGGAGTATGACCCAGATCATGGGCAAGGGAAATAGCTTCAGTCAAATCCTCATTCAAACGCAAGGCGCGTGCGACTGTTCTTGCAACCTGAGAAACCTCGAGGGTATGACTCAGACGGGTTCGATAATGATCTCCTTCCGGAGAAAGAAAAACCTGCGTTTTATATTTCAGCCTCCTGAACGCTTTACAATGCAGAATACGGTCACGATCATGCTGAAAAACCGTTCTTATTGAACAGATTTTAGAAGGATATTTCCTTCCCCGGCTATGAACACTGAAGCAGGCTCCAGGCGAAAGAGTCTGAAGTTCAAACTGTTCCAAAGACTGCCTTATATCCATTGCGACTTCCTTTTCGTTGCAAATAAATGTTTCCAAAAGCTACCCTCATGTTTCACCAGAAACAACACAGGAAGTAATAGAAAGCAAACAACAATCCTATTTTATTCTTGCTTTTGCATTTATATCTGTTTTATTTAAATACTCTTTCTTGTTAAAAGAAAGCGGTTTGTAAGAACATTAATTTTGCCAGTTAACCTGATAGGAGGATATTTTTATGGCAACAATCATGGAAATGGCGGCTGAAATTATTGCGGCCCACGCGTCAACGACTCCAATGTCAAAAGACGAATTAATCACCGAGTTAACCGAAGTCCATTCAGCCCTTGCTGCTCTCGAAAAAGGTGAGACCATCGAAACAGCTGAAGTTGCGGAAGAGTCCCCGGCAGTCAGCAGAAAAAAAGCCTTCGGTAAAGACAAAATCTTTTGCATGATCTGTGGCAAAGGCTTCAAAACCCTTTCACGCCACCTCAAAACAGCCCATGAGATGAGTGCAAGCGAGTACCGCAAGCAGTTTGATATTCCTCGCACCCAGTCCCTGGCCGCCAAAAATTACTCTGAAAGCCGCCGGCAGATGGCTGTTGATCGCGGTCTGGCCGACAACCTGGCCAAGGCTCGTGCAGCTCGTAAGAAAAAGTAACCCCCTGCGTCGTTCGGACTGCTTGCAGGAGACTGAACCAAGCCCATAGCCGAACTTGATCATTAAACAAAAAGGCGACCAGAAACGGTCGCCTTTTTGTTTATGGCTGTGGCTATTCCAGCCGGAAAGGAATTGAGGCGATTTCATTCTGCTGCTCATCAAGCACAACAACCCGCCAGTCTCCGGCCCACTGCGGCAGGAACCGTTTGGAGGAATAAGTCCGCCAGTCGGCTGAACGTACCGGCAGAATCACCCGCGCCAGTTCATCATTTTGAAAATACCATACATGGGTAATCTGGGTATCCTTTTCGGCACCGGTTATCCGCGTAAAACAAAAAAGTTTTCCATAATCAGCGGGAAATGTTTCAATCCTGTCCACCGGCATCTGATTTTCAATAGCCGTGGTAATGGCGGCATCGGCGACCTGCAAACCGGCCGCTAAAACCGGAGTACTCAGGCAGCAGAGAAAGATTGACAGCAAGAAGACGTGCTTTAACATTTTTGACCTCCTTATTCCGGTCTCAAGCAGCAAAGGTCTGTTTACCTCAACAGTTCAGAGCAGAAGCTGGTGCCCTGCTCGAATTCTATGGTGAAATTTTGCGCTATGGTCGCACCGACATCAGCGAAGGTCGTGCGGACACCTAGCGGGCCAGGCCGAACCTGGGACGGACTCCAAGCCAAAAGAGGAACATACTCCCGGGTGTGGTCGGTTCCAGGAAAGGTCGGATCACAGCCGTGATCGGCAGTAATAATAACCAGATCATCCTCCTGCATGGAGCGATACAACTTCGGGAGCCAACCGTCGAATTCTTCAAGAGCATCGGCAAATCCGTCAGCATCCAGCCGATGCCCATACAGCATATCAAAATCTACCAGATTGGTCATGACCAGGCCCTGATTTATTTTAGCCAACGCTGCAATGGTTTGTTCCATACCATCTGCGTTGTGCCGGGTTGTCAGCGCTTCGGTCAGTCCTTCCCCGGCAAACAAATCGCGAATTTTACCGATACCGCAGGTATAAACGCCATGGCTCTGCAATAATTGCAGCAGAGTCGGCCGGTCTGGTTTGCGAGGGAAATCATGGCGACCACAAGTCCGTTGGAAGTTGTCTGAACATGATCCGGTAAAGGGGCGGGCAATTACGCGACAGACATTATACGGTTTCAAGACCGATGTCATCTGCCGACACAGATCATAAAGGGTCGCGGGGGAAATAATATCTTCATGAGCAGCGATCTGAAATACCGAATCGCTGCTGGTATAAACAATCGGCCGCCCAGTAGCCAAGTGCTCTTCACCAAGGTCACGCAGGATCTCGGTACCACTGGCAGCTACGTTGCCTAACGGAGGACGGCCGGCAATACGGCTGAAAGCACTGATAATCTCTGGCGGGAAACCTTCTGGAAACACGGAAAAAGGTTGTTCAAGAACAACACCTCCGAGCTCCCAATGCCCGGTCACGGAATCCTTGCCGGCACTTTTCTGAGCCATTTTCCCCCAGCAGCCTGCAGGGGCGTCGACCGGCTGCAAACCTTTGACCGGGACAATATTGGCCAGCCCCAAACGCTCCAGATTGGGCAAACACACTCCCCCGCTCGCCTCAGCCACATGCTGCAGGGTCGCAGCCCCCTGATCACCATAAGTCGCAGCATCAGGCAAAGCGCCGACTCCGACTCCGTCAAGTACAATGAGCAGAATCCTTTTAAACACAGCGCGCCAGCCATTCCTTGACAATGGATGTCCCGGCACTGGTCCCGATCCGCTCAGCACCGGCAGCAACGAACTGCAGATACTGATCAAATGTGCGGATTCCTCCGGCGGCTTTGACTTTGATCCGGCCGGCGGCGGCGGTCACCATAGCCTGCACGTCAGCAACAACAGCCCCGGCCGGACCGAAACCGGTCGACGTCTTGACAAAAGCAGCTCCGCCGCGAACGGCCGCCTCCGTCGCCCGCATAATCAACGGATCGGTCAGGTAACAGCATTCCAGAATCACCTTGACCCGTCCCTCTCGGGCCGCCAGCACTACTTGGGCTATCTCTTCTTCGACCTGTGCCAGGCTGCCCTCCAGCAACGGTCCGAGGGCAATCACCATGTCGACTTCGACAGCTCCGGCCGCAACCAGATCGGCGGCTTCCTGAACCTTTTGCCGCGAACTGTTATAGCCACACGGAAAACCAACCACGGAACAGACCCCGACGGTTGAACCATACAGACGATCGGCGGCAAGAGGGACAAATACCGGGGGGATGCAGACTGTCGCAAACCCGTATTCGACAGCCTCTTCACAAAGAGCTTCGATCTGCCCGGCGGTCGCGGTCGGCAGCAACAGGGTCTGATCAATCAATGCGGCAGGATTTGACAGCAGGTCCATCAGCTCCGATAATCGGCATTGATCTTGACATAATCATAGGTCAGATCGGACGTATAGTAACTGAATTCGGCAGCCCCTTGATGCAGATCAATGGTAACGGTGAACTCATCAAGCTTGAGAACCTCACTCGCTTCCGCCTCCAGCGCTGGGCCGGTCGACAGACCGTTCCTGGTCACGGCAACGGCATTGAAATCGATATCGATCCGATTCGGGTCGACATCGATCCCGGAGTACCCGACCGCGGCAATGATGCGCCCCCAGTTGGCATCTTCGCCGAAAAAAGCGGTCTTCACCAAGGACGATGTGGCAACCGAACGCGCCGCCGTCCGGGCGGAGTCCTCATCGACAGCGCCGACAACCCTTACCCGCACCAGCTTGGTCCCCCCTTCACCATCGCGAACGATCATTTTGGCCAGATCAAGGAGAACCCGTTCCAGATGAGCTAAAAAGACCTCTCCCTCGGCACTTCCTGCCTTGATTTCGGGCCCACCGGCCTCCCCGTTAGCAAGCAGCAAAACCGTATCGTTGGTCGAGGTGTCCCCATCGACGGTGATGCAGTTAAAACTCCGATCCACGGCCGTGCGCAAAGCCGTGCGCAGAAACTCTGGCTCAACCCGGGCATCGGTCAGCACAAAGCCGAGCATGGTCGCCATGTTCGGGTGGATCATCCCGGCCCCTTTGGCCATGCCGAGAAGCCGGTATTCCGGGGCGTCCTGTTTTGCAGAAGCCATTTTACTGAACGCATCGGTGGTCATAATCGCTTTGGCGACCACTTCGGGCTGATCATTTTTCAGTGCACCAACCAACGCAGGAAGCCCCTGCTGAAAAGGCTCGATCGGCAACGGCACACCGATGACCCCGGTTGAAGCCAGCGCAACCAAATCTTCGGAAATATTCATTGCCGCGGCCACCAGGCCGGCCGTGGTCCTGGCCACCTCTTCGCCCGGAGCCCCGGTGCAGGCGTTGGCATTACCGCTATTGACCAGTATCGCCTGACATTGCCCTGCGGCAACTTTCGGCCGGGTCAACAACACCGGCGCGGCCACGACTTTATTGCGGGTAAAAACGCCGGCACAGGTGGCCGGTTGATCAGATACGATCAGCGCAAGATCCAGTTTGCCCGCTTTTTTGATGCCACTAGCAATTCCCGCAAACCTGAATCCGGTCGGGATATCGATATCACTCATTGTCAACCTTTTCTTTCCGTATATTATAAGTTTGCTCAGTCGGCAGCAGGAGCCCAAAACAGGTCCCCTCCCCGGCCACTTCTTCCAGATAGATATCCCCCAGCATGCGGTCGACGACAACTTTGACCAGCGCCAGGCCGATCCCTACCCCGTGGGGCTTTTCCGTATCGATATCGCCAAGCTGGGTGTAGGAACTGAAAATCGTCTCATGGGCATCCAACGGCACGGCCTGCCCCTCGTTGAAAACCTGCAGACAGACATATTCAAGATCCTCAAAAGTTCGCGCCGCCGCTTTTACACTGACTTTCCCACCGTCACGGTTGAACTTGACAGCGTTATCAATCAAGCAGTTGAACGCCATACTGAACTTTTCCTGGTCCCCGTAGATCTCCGGCAGATCGTCTTCGATATCGATTTCCGTCAGCAGACCACGTTCATTCATTTTGGCCCGGTACAACTGGAAGGCATCGGCAATGGGCCAGGGAACTCCAAAGGATTTCCAGCGCCAGATTTCCCGTTCAGACTCAATGGAAAACAGTCGCAGCATCCCGGTAATCAACCGTTCCAGGCGTTTCCCCTCATCTTGAACCTGACTCAGATTGTCCCTGATCTCCGCTTCACCAAGTTTATTGAAAAATGACAGGGTCAGGTCGATATAACCCATGATTGAAGTGAGGGGAGTTTTCAGCTCGTGAGACAGGTTACAGACCAGACGAGTTCTGGCCCGGTTCATCCTGACCAGATCGGCATTGGTACGCTCAAGCACCAGCGCCTGTTGGCGCAGACTGTTGATCAGCTCAAAGTTTTCCATGGCCAGGGCAACCTGGTTGGCAATCGCCACCAGCAGGTTCTGGTCTTCGAGATCAAACGGCTGTCCGGATTTCTTGTTATTGACATTGATGACCCCGACCAGTTCTTCCCGGACATAGATCGGCACCGAAAGCAGCGATTGGTTTTTGTACTTTTTCCCGCCGGACATGCTGACAAAGCGGCTGTCCTGATCAATATTGGTCAGCAACACCGGCTCCCCGGTGGCCAGCACGTGCCCGGAGACGCCTTCCCCGGAGGCGACCCGGGTGGTATTGACAATCTGATCGGGGATACCGCAGGACGAAGCAATATGCAGACAACCGTCATTCTGAAGCAACATCAAAGAAGCAACTTCGACTTCAGCGGAATGGACAATCGAGTCGAGGATCTGGTCAAACAGTTCCTGCAAATCGTTACCGGAACTCGCTGTTTCACCGACCTTTTTCAGGAGCACCAGATCGGCCATGCGCCGCTGGGCCTCAATCCGGACCTGCTCCTGATGAACAGCCTGATAATAAGAAGCCAGCCCCTGCCGCGCCACAGTCAGAACTTCGGTATGATCAAACGGCTTGACCAGATAATCCAGAGCGCGTTCACGCAACACCTGCCGGGCGACATTAAAATCCTGCTGCCCGGAAATCATCACGACCTGGATTTCCGGCGTGTGCTGCTTGATCATCCGCAAGACATCCACCCCGCTGATATCAGGCAGGGAAACATCGCAAAAAACCAGGGCAATATCTTCCCGGTCCAGGACCTGCATTGCCGGAAGGCCTGTTTCAAGGCGCAAAATCGGATATTCCAGACTCTCCAGAATATCTTCCAGCAGATCCAGGATCAACGGAACATCATCAATCAGCAGAATGGCCGGTTTTTTTTGCTCATGAATTTCCGTCATTGCCTCCATCTCGATTCAAACCAAAAAATCAACGCCCACAACACTTTTTATATTTTTTACCGCTCCCACAGGGGCAAGGATCGTTCCTGCCGACCTTGTCCTCATCACGTACGGTCGGTTTTTTGCTCTGTTCCTCACCGCCAACCTTATTCAGGGAAATTTTCTGGCGCTTCTGTTCGGCTTCCATCTGCTCCACATCTTCTTCTCTGGCCAGCTGGATTCTGAACATTTTCTGCAGGACTTCGGCCCGTACCCGCCCCATCATCTCCATGAACAGACCATAGGCTTCACGCTTGTATTCTTCTTTGGGATTTTTCTGGCCATAACCGCGCAGGCCGATCCCCTCTTTGAGATGATCAATGGACAGCAGATGGTCTTTCCACTGCGAATCGATGGTTTGTAGCAGCAGAATCCGCATCAGTTGCAGCATCACCGGCGGGGTAAAGTCCTCTTCCTTTTCCTGCAGGCGCCTCCTGGCCTGCTCCTTGAAAGAAGCATCCAACTCTTCGTGACGACAGGTAGTACGATCGATAGCACTGAAATCGGGCATGAAATTGAACTGATTAATGAAGTCTTCAGTCAACCGTTTCCAGTCCCATTCCGATCCCGGAGTTTTCTCAGGACAGAAGGACGCGATCATGTCTTCAACCGTTTCATCGATAATCCCATGGTAAGTCCCGTGCAGATCTTCGCCGGCCAGGACTTCCCGACGCTGGGTATAGATGACTTCGCGCTGCTTATTCATGACATCATCATATTCGATCAGGTGCTTACGAATATCGAAGTTATGCCCTTCGACTTTCTTCTGCGCATTTTCGATCGCCTTGCTGATGATTCCATGTTCAATAGGTTCGCCTTCGGGAATTTTCAGTTTATCCATCACAAAGGCCACCCGCTGGGAACCGAAAATCCGCAGCAGGTCATCTTCCAGACTCAGATAAAAACGGCTCTTGCCCGGATCCCCCTGCCGACCGGAACGCCCTCTTAACTGATTGTCGATACGCCGTGATTCATGCCGCTCGGTCCCGAGGATGTAGAGCCCCCCGGCGGCCAGAACATCTTCTTTCTCCTGTTTGCAGCGTTGCTGGTATTCCGGCAGCAACTCGACAAAACGCGCTTCGGGATCTTCCGCTGCAGCCGCTTCGCTACGGGCCATCATCTCCGGGTTGCCGCCGAGGACGATATCGGTTCCCCGGCCGGCCATGTTGGTGGCAATGGTCACCGATCCCTTGCGCCCGGCCTGGGCGACGATAAACGCTTCTCTTTCGTGCTGCTTGGCGTTCAGCACGTTATGGGGGACGCCCCGTTTTTTGAGCAGGGCCGACAGCACCTCGGACTTATCGATGCTGATGGTGCCGACCAGGACCGGCTGCCCCTGCTTATGGCATTCGATGATGTCCTCGATAACCGCAAGGAATTTTTCCTTCTCGGTTTTGTAGATAACATCAGCATTGTCCTGGCGCTGCATCGGTCGGTTGGTCGGGATGACAACCACGTCGAGCCCGTAGATTTCCCGGAATTCGGTCGCTTCGGTCTCCGCAGTACCGGTCATGCCGGCCAGTTTGTCGTACATGCGGAAGTAATTCTGGAAGGTAATCGTGGCCAGGGTCTGATTTTCGCTGGCGATCTTGACCCCTTCTTTGGCTTCAACGGCCTGGTGGAGGCCGTCACTCCAGCGCCGGCCCGGCATCAGCCGCCCGGTGAATTCATCGACGATCTGGACTTCGCCGTCTTTGACGACGTAATCGACGTCTTTTTTGAACAGGGCGTGGGCCTTGAGAGCCTGATTAACATGGTGTAGCAGTTCGATATTGCGCGGTTCGTAGAGATTGCTCACATTGAGCAGCTTTTCGACCTTACTGACCCCCTCTTCGGTCAGGGACGATGACTTGGCTTTTTCATCGACCGTGTAATCACCGGTATAGTGTTTGACGGTCTGGCCGATTTTCCCGTCGCGCTCCTCGATGACTTCACCTTTTTCCAGCTTCGGAATGATCCTGTCGACGGTGAAATAAAGCTCACTGGAGGCTTCGCTCGGCCCCGAAATAATCAACGGAGTCCTGGCTTCATCGATCAGGATCGAGTCGACCTCATCGACAATCGCATAATGCAGGTCGCGCTGAACATATTCGGCCAGGTCAAACTTCATGTTGTCGCGCAGATAATCAAACCCGAATTCGTTGTTGGTCCCGTAGGTGATATCCGCGGCATAGGCCAATTTGCGCTGACTGTCCGACAAGCCGTGGACCACGCAGTCGACCGTCAGGCCGAGAAAACGGTAGACATTGCCCATCCATTCGGCGTCACGCTTGGCCAGGTAATCGTTGACCGTGACGACATGCACCCCTTTGCCACTGAGGGCGTTCAGGTAAATGGGCAAGGTGGCCATCAGGGTCTTTCCCTCACCGGTTTTCATCTCGGCTATTTTGCCGGAATTCAGAACCATCCCGCCGATCAACTGGACATCGAAATGACGCAGACCGAGCACCCGCTTACTGGCTTCGCGCACCACGGCAAAAGCTTCCGGGAGCAAATCATCAAGGGTTTCTCCCGCGGTCAGTCGACCACGAAAATGTTCTGTCTTAGCTTGCAGCTCTGCATCACTGAGTTTTTCAAAATCCGCTTCCAGGTCGTTAATCTTCTGCACTGCGGGCTGTAGTTTTTTCAGGTCTCTCTCGTTTTTACTGCCGACAATTTTCTTTACAAGACTACCAATCATTGCTTTATAAAACTCCGAAATTCCTGGAGACAGCCAGCTCTCCATGAATCAGCTTTGGTTAACAAGACGAGCGGTATTCATTCGGGGTATCCGGACAAACACAATGCGGCCGATAACAGCACACCGGACGGCATAGTATCACAGTGGAAGAAGGGCTCACAAGTATTAATGAAATGCTAAAACGCTTAGATTATCAGGCGTTGCAGGCAGCCTGCTGAGCCGATATGAGAAAAGAACTGCGCGAAGGAAGAGCGGACCGGTCACTGCCGAGCCGCAGACCGAAGTCAGAGGGTCTGACGCGGATCAATGGGGATTCCGTTCAAACGCAATTCGTAGTGCAGGTGGGGTCCGGTGGACCGCCCGGTATTGCCGACCAGAGAGACCTTCTCTCCACGCTTGATTCGTTGCCCGGCTTTGACCAGGATTTTGGAATTATGGCCAAAAATGGTTTGATACCCGTAGCCGTGATCAATCACCAGAATTTTGCCGTAGCCCGGCGTATAAGCCACCCGGGCCACCACACCGTCGGCGGTTGCAAAGACCGGTGTACCGACGTTAGCCGCGATATCGAGTCCTTCGTGCATGGCCATCCGCCCGGTGAAAGGTGATTTGCGTTTACCGAAATAGGAGGTCAGCCAGCCTTTGGCCGGCCAGCCTTCGGGGGTTGCCCGGCTGAGGGAGACCTCATCGTTGAGCAGATTGCGGGCATCTTCCTGACTCTGCCGCCGCAGTTCAATTTCTATCTGCAGCTTGTTGATCTGCCGTTGAATATCGCTCACGCTTTCGACCTGGTCAGCATCCGGCAAACCACCGACAGCAACGGGAAGCCCCTCCGGTTCGGCGTCAAGGCTGGCCAGCTGACGCACCCGCGCCTCGGTTGTGGCGAGGTTGTCCAGATCGGCATGCAGTTCGTTAAGATCAACGACAAGACGCTGCAGGTTCTGGCGCTGTTCACTGTTTTCCGCCCGCAGGCGAAACAGCTCCGCCCGGTCGATGGTGGCGGTGAAGTAGTTATAGGCGAAAAAACCCAGCAGCCCGAGCGCAACCACAGCAAAACCGACACCGCAGGAGAACAGGCCCTTGCGCACGTGCAGGTGCTTCAGTTGAGTACCGTCCTCGGACAGCAGTATGACAGAAAAGCGCTTCGCCAAAACCTATTCCATTTCTCCCTCGACCACTCCCGGAGCGGCTAGCTTCGGGACATGCTGCAGGTAGTCGAGAACATGCCTGACATAGGCACATTCACATTGTTCCGGACAGGGTCGCAGTTCAGTGCGGTGCAGACAGTAGCCGGGACAGCCCGGCTGACCGGTTCTTTTCTCCACAAACATGGGGCCGTCATAGAGGTCGGAAAAAGCCGCCACATTGATGGAGAGGGTGCTTTCGCAGGTATGGTTAAACAGGAACAGACCCTTTTCCAAAAAAACAAAATTCGGCTGGTAACCCACCAGAAGAACCTGGGGATCACTGACAAAAGCGACCCTTGTCGGCCAACTGACACCACAGCTGCCGCACTTTTTAAAAGGCTCTTCAAACACCGAATAATGGCTCCTGCTTAAAAATTACAAACAACTAATAACATAAAAGCGCTGCTAATCCAATAGATTTATCGCCAGCGCATATTCATCGCAATCCGGGAATTTTACGCACTTGATACAATCCCCCCAAACCTTCTGCGGCAATTCGGATTTTTCGATGTCAGCAAACCCCATCCGCTTGAAAAACTCAGGCTGATAGGTCAGGGCGAAAACTCTTTTCAAACCAAGGTCGGCGGCTTCAGCCAGACAGGCTTCGACAATCTTCCGGCCGATCCCCTGGCCTTGTCGTCCCTGCACCACGGCCAGGGAACGAATTTCAGCCAGGTCTTCCCAACAGATGGCCAGAGCCCCGGTACCAAGAAGCTGGCCATCCTGTTCAAAAACGTAAAAATCCCGGATCGCATCGTAAATATCGGCCAAAGACCGGCCCAGCAACTGACCATCTTTGGCAAAAGCCAACAGCAACTGATGGATGGCACGGGCATCCGGTATCCGAGCATGGCGGATCATCTATTCTATCTCCACATTCAACTTGGTCATTGTTCGACCAGCGCACGTGATCGGCTGATCAGTTCGCGGGCATGGTTGAGGGTCTGTTCACCGACCTGGGCGCCAGCCAGCATCCGGGCCATTTCCGCCACTCGGGCATCTGCACCGAGCAACTGCAGTTCGGTTGTCGTGCGCTTTGCATCCGATTTTTTCAGCACCTGGTAATGCTGATCGGCAAAAGCAGCGACCTGTGGCAGGTGGGTCACACAGAGCACCTGCAGATCGTGCCCAAGCCGGCTGATCTTCTCGCCGACGGCAGTCGCCGCTTCTCCGCCGATGCCGGCATCGACCTCATCGAAAATCAGAGTGCCGACACTATCTCCTTCCGGAGCACTTCGTCTGAGCGCCAGCATGATCCGCGACAATTCCCCGCCCGAGGCAACTTTGGCCAACGGCTGGGCTGCTTCACCTGGATTGGCGGCAAGAAAGAATTCTCCCTTTTCCAGCCCATCCGACCCGGGCTCGGCAAGCGCGTCAAAACGCATGCTGAACTTTGCGTTGGGCATCGCCAGTTCGGCCAACTCACGCTCAACCTCCCGCGCCAACCTGTCCGCGGCTGTCTTGCGGCGCAGGGACAGGGCCTCGCCCGCCTGACGAACTTTGATTTCCTGTTGTTGCAATTGCTCGGTTAGTTCCCGGCGCTCTTCTTCCGAGCGGTTGAGACGGTCATACTCCTGGCCGATACGATCACGAAACTCGATCAACGCCTCAACCGTCGGCGCATATTTCCGTTTCAACCCCTTCAGCAGTGCCAGACGCTCCTCGACCTGTTCCTGGCGGGAGGGCTCAAAATCTAGTTTATCGGCATAATCCCTGAGGACACCGGCAACGTCCTCCAAGGCATAGAGACTCCCGTTCAAGGACTCCAGGACAGGGACGAAAGCCGGATCAATATCCCGCAACGGCTCAAGCTTGGCGATAATCCCGGCGACTCGGTCACAGACCGCCTGTGGTCCTTCGTAAAGAATTTCATAACCGCCCCGGGTCGCACTGAGCAATTTTTCAGCGTTGAGCAGAATGCCGCGTTCCTGCTCCAACTCCCGATCTTCATCCACCTGCAACGCGGCACTATCCAGCTCCTGCTTCTGAAAGGCGAGCATATCCAGCCGCTGCCGGCGCTCCCGTTCCGCCAGGTCAAGGCGGGACAGTTCCTTCTCAATAGCCAGATAGGCCAGGTAATTGTCCCGATACGTATTCAGTACATCAGCAAGACCGGCAAACTGATCGAGCAGTTCCAGATGGCTTTCAACCCGTTGCAAATTCTGATGTTCATGCTGTCCGTAAATATTGACCAGCCCACCGGTCAACTCGCGCAGTTGCCCCAGCGGCACCGCTGACCCGTTGACGAAAACCCGGTTTTTCCCGGACTTGGAGACAATTCGCCGAACCAGCAGTTCATCGCCTTCGTCCAGCCCGGCGGCGGCCAGCCGGGCCGCAACCGGATGATTCGGGGCCAGGGCAAAAACCGCTTCGACCGACGCTTCTTCAGCTCCGGAACGGATGACATCCCCTCGAGCCCGACCTCCCAGGAGCAGTCCGACGGCATCCAGGATGATTGACTTTCCGGCCCCGGTTTCTCCGGTCAGAACATTAAAGCCAGTGCTGAAACTCACATGAAGATTTTCAATAATTGCAAAATTTTTGATAATCAGATCTGTCAGCATAACTGCAGCTATCACCCCTGCGAAATGGCTCTGTTTGCCGATCAGGTTGCTGAAATAAGTTCATTCTGGGGCATTTCAACAACCTCAGCAAACAGTCCCTAGCGTTCCCCCCAACTCAGCTTGGTGCGCAAAATTTCGAAATAATCCTTGCTCGGGCTTCTGACCAGCAAGGTCCGCGACTCCGATCGGCGCACCTCAACCCGGTCCCCCGGCAATAGCTTACGGCCAACCTGGCCATCGGCGGTAAAGAACACCACATCATCCTGAAATTTCACTTCGATATTGATGACCGACCGACTCCAGACCACCACCGGGCGGTTGGTCAGCATATGTGGACAGATCGGCGAAATCAGCAGGCTATTGATCTCCGGAAAAATGATCGGCCCGCCTGCCGCCAGACTGTACCCGGTTGAACCGGTCGGAGTGGCGATAATCAGCCCGTCGGCTTTATAGGTACAGAGGTGCCGCCCGTCAATGGAGGCGTCCATATCGATGATCCGGGCCAGGGCACCCTTATTGATAACGATATCGTTGAGAACCGTATATTTACCGATCTGCTGACCGTTACGATAGATGAAAGAGTCGAGCATCATCCGCTCGGAGATTTTATATTCTCCGGTCACCAGCCGATCAAGCATGCCGGGTAATTCGTCCCGGGTGATTTCAGTTAAAAAACCGAGCCGCCCGAGATTGACTCCGACGATCGGCACCCGCCGTTCGCCGATCTGCCTGGCGACGGAGATCAGGGTTCCATCGCCACCCAGCACAATAACCAGGTCCACCAGGTCAGGAATTTCATCACCGGAAAAACCGTTCACCTGGCCGATCAATTCGGCAACGCTGTCTTCCAGCAGAACGGTAATATCATCGCGATTGAGACGATCACGAATATCAAAGACTATTTTTTCGACATCGGGGTGGTTTTTCTTGGCATAAATGCCGACTTTTTTCAACATTGATCCGCCCGCGTAGAAACTGGTGCCGATACGGCATACTTCACGAAAAAAGAGCGTTACGAAAGTTTTGACATCTATCATAAGACCATAGCAAAGTCCATCGCAATTGCGTTCGTTCCCTGGTTGAGAAGCGTCCCCACGCATGCTAGAGTAACCGCTTAATTTATTATTCGGGAGCCGTTATGGACCTTTTTGAACAGTCGGCCGGTACTGCCGTCAACACCCCTCTGGCCGAACGGATGCGCCCACGCAGCCTGGAAGAGATCGTCGGCCAGCAGCACCTGTTGGGCGAAGGCAAGCTGCTGCGCCAATTGATCGAACAGGATCAATTGTCATCAGTGATCTTCTGGGGCCCCCCGGGCACCGGGAAAACCACCCTCGGCCAGGTCATCGCCAACCGCACCAGCAGCCGCTTTGTGTTCTTTTCCGCGGTACTCGGCAGTATCAAGGAAGTCAGGGAGATCATCGCCGAAGCCAAACAACAACGCAATTACCACCGCCGCAAAACCCTGCTGTTCGTCGATGAGATTCACCGCTTCAATAAAGCCCAGCAGGATGCCTTTCTGCCTGCAGTGGAAAAGGGTGATGTCACCCTGATCGGGGCGACCACGGAAAACCCGAGTTTCGAGATCAACTCGGCACTGCTGTCACGCTCGCGGGTTTTTGTCCTTGAGCCGCTGGCCGCCGAGGATCTGAAGCAGCTCCTGCAACGGGCGCTGACCGACAGCCGCGGGCTGGGGCCGAGAAACATGGAGATTGAGGATGCCGCCCTCGATTTCCTGGCCGAACAGGCTGATGGCGATGCCAGGATCGCCCTGGGAACCCTGGAGGTTGCGGCGGCGACCGCCGGGAAGCGGAAGATTACCTTGCCGGTCGTCCAGGAGGCGATGCAGAAGAAAGCCCTGCTTTACGATAAAGGGGCAGAGGAACATTACAATGTCATTTCGGCGTTTATAAAAAGTATCCGCGGTTCAGATCCGGATGCGGCCCTCTACTGGCTGGCCCGAATGTTGGAAGCCGGTGAAGATCCCCTCTTCATCGTCCGCCGAATGATCATTCTGGCCTCGGAAGATATCGGCAATGCCGACCCACGGGCATTGCAGCTGGCCGTGGCCGTGCAGCAGGCGGTACACTTTGTCGGCCTGCCCGAAGCTCGCATTACCCTGGCCCAGGCGGTGACTTATCTGGCCACCGCACCGAAAAGCAACGCCAGTTATCAGGGAATCAACCAGGCGCTTGCCGAGGTCCGCAAATCCGGAGCGCTGGCTGTGCCAAAGCATATCCGCAACGCCCCGACCAAGCTCATGAAAGAGCTCGATTACGGCAAGGGTTACAAATACGCCCACGATTTCAAAGACGGTTACGCCGACCAGACCCACCTCCCCGACCAACTGGCCGGAACCGTCTACTATCAGCCGACGGAGCGGGGCTATGAAAAGATAATCGGTGAACGCATGCACCTGTTGAAGGCAGGAAAAAACCGCACTAGACAATAACGGGAGGGCGGTTCGGTGCGAACGGCGGCCGCCCTCAGAACATGAATCTGCGCATACTCACATTCATCAACAGGCCGATGCCGATCATGGTCGTCACCATACTGGTGCCACCATAGGAGAACAGCGGCAGCGGCACCCCCACCACCGGCAGCAGACCGATAACCATCCCCAGGTTGACCACGATATGCCAAAAGTTCATGGCGGTTACCCCGACCGCTAAAAACAGGCCAAACCGATCATTCGCCCGACGGGCGATATAGAGCCCCCAAACCACCAGGAACAGGTAGAGCACCAGCAGCGAAACGCTACCGATAAAACCCCACTCTTCAGCAAACACTGAAAACGCGAAATCGGTATGCCGCTCAGGCAGAAACGACAGCTGCGACTGACTGCCCTGAATAAACCCCTTGCCAAAAAAGCCGCCACTGCCAACTGCGATCTTGGACTGAATGATGTGATAGCCGGTTCCCAGCGGGTCAGCTTCGGGGTTAAGAAAGGTTCGGATCCGCGCCCGCTGGTAATCATGCAGGCCGAACCATCCTCCGACCGACGCCAGGACACCCAGTATCCCCAGGGAAATCACCGCCCCTTTGCGGAGCCCGGCGAACAGCAACATGGTTCCGGCAATAAACACCACAATGGTGGCCGTCCCCAGGTCCGGCTGTTTCAGAATCAGCACCACCGGAACCAGAATCCACAGCGCCGGCTTCCACAGTTCAAACAGCCCGAATCCCAGGGGGGTCGCCGTCTGCGCCAGAATCTTGGCCAGCAGCAGGATAATCGCAATCTTAATAACCTCGCTCGGCTGCAGATTGAAAAAACCCAGATGAATCCAGCGGGTCGCGCCCATGGAGGTTCGCCCCATGGCTTCAACGAAAATCAGCAGGCAGACACTGAGGACATAGAAATGGACCGAAAAATATTGCAGATGGCGGTAGTCAAACAGACACAGGGACAGCGAAATCAGCAGCCCCCCGCATAGCCAGATCGCCTGTTTCAGATAGAGCGGAGTGGACACCTCCGGCCAGCTGGCGGTCGCGCTGTAAAGGTTCACAATGCCGATACCGGCCAGGGCCAGTACCGTCAGCAACAGGATCCAGTCGAAACTCGTGACCAGGCGACGATCAAACACGTATCACTCTCCCTGCTTTGCAACGGCTTGCTGTTTCAGTTCATGGTAACGCTGAATAATACTGCGGGCGATCGGCCCGGCGGCCTTCCCCCCAGACTGGCCATGCTCGACGACGACAGCCACTGCGATCTCCGGGTTTTCAGCCGGAGCATAAGCGACAAACAGAGCATGGGGGCGAAATCGGTAAGGGACTTCGTCATTAATTTCTTCCTCTTCTTCTTCGTCCGACTTGCGCCTGACAACCTGAGAGGTTCCGGTTTTTCCAGCCACGGTAACGTCATCCAGGTATGCGGCCTTGCCGGTCCCGCGGGGGCTGTTGACCACCGCGACCAAGCCATCCCTGACGGCCTTCATATCGGCCACGGAATAATCGAGCTGGCGCACCACGTTGGGTTGCGGCTGCAGCAGGATGTTTCCGTCCCAGTCTTCAACTTTGCGGATCACTTGGGGTTGCAGCACCTTGCCCCCGTTGGCGACCGCTGCGGTCATCACCGCCAGTTGCAGCGGAGTGGCCAGGACAAAGCCCTGCCCGATGGAGGCGATGACCGTTTCCCCGGCGTACCAGGATTTATGAAAGTTCTTCTGTTTCCATTCTTGTGACGGCATGACCCCGGGACGCTCGCCCGGCAGCGGATATCCCACCGGCGAACCCAACCCGAATTCCTTGGCTGCCTTGGACAATTTATCGATACCCAACTCCAGGCCGACCTGATAAAACCACACATCGCAGCTCTCGCGCAGAGCCTTGTTCAGATCCGTCGGACCGTGGCCGCGTTTTTTCCAGCAGCGGAACCGGGATCCGCCGACCTCGAAATCCCCTTTGCAGTCAATGGTCCGCTTGGTCCCGACCACCCCCTCATGCAAGGCTGCCAGGGCAACGACAATCTTAAAGGTCGAACCAGGCGGGTATTGCCCGGCAATGACCTTGTTCTGCAGCGGATGGCGTTTGTCCTGGGCCAAGGCGCGCCATTCGTCGCCAGCGATACCACGTGCGAACAGCGCCGGATTAAAGGTCGGGCGGCTGACCATGGCCAGGATATCACCGGTCTTGACATCCAGCGCAACAGCAGCCCCGGACTGATCGCCAAAGGCCTCATCCGCCGCCTTTTGCAATTCTTCATCAATGGTCAGGAAAACCTTGTTGCCCGGTTTGGGCGGTTCAACCTGCAGCTGACGCAGCAGCTTGCCCTGCACATCAACTTCAACCAGTCGCCGTCCCTTGGTGCCACGCAAATAGGGTTCAAAGGTTTTCTCCAGAGCGGTCTTGCCGATCAGATCGCCACCGCGGTAATTATAAGTATCCCCCTCTTCCCTGAGCTCATCCTCGGTGATTTCCCCTAAGTAGCCAATCAGGTGAGCGGAGGTGCCGCCGTCCAGATAATCCCGGATCGGTTGAACTTCGGTGAGCACCCCGGGCAGGTCAACACTGTGTTCCTGGACCCGCTCCATGGCCTCCCGGCTGACATCGGTGGCCAGGGTAACCGGTCGATAGATGGGAAAGCTCCGGCCCTGCTCCCAGCGCTCCTGCAATTCCTCGACCTTGATATCGAGCAGCGTTGACAATCGCTCCAGGAGCAGATCACGGTTTTCAACATCCTGGCGCATCACGGAGATTTCGAAGGAGGGGCGATTGTCGACCAGCAATACGGAATTACGGTCGTAAATCGGGCCGCGCGGCGCATTGAGAGTCACCACCCGGGTCCGGTTACGAACCGAACGCTCCTGCAGTTCCTCATAGCTGATCACCTGCAGATACCAGAGCCTTAGCGCCAAGAGCAGAAAAACCAGGGTCGCGGCCACGGAATAAAACAGGAACCGGCGCTGCACCGTGGGCAACTCGATCCATTTCTGATCAATGCCCATAGTGCTTCCCCTGATACAGCAAACTGCCCAGACCGCCCCGGTATCCGAACCACTTCAACAGACGCAGATAAACAACCAACAGCAGCGCAGAAAACACCAGGTTAGCAAGCAACTGCTGCGGTATCGCTGGCAACAGAATCGAGATGACCGGCTCGGTGTCGGCAAAAGCGGTCAGGAAGAAGCCGAGCAAAGCATTCTGCACCAGGGTTCCGGCAGCAACCAGCAATAGCAACAGCGGCGGGCTTTCAACATTCAACTGTTCCGCCACCAGCTTGGTCAGCATGACGATGGCCAGGTCCGCGGAAACATAGAGGCCGAGACTGGGACCGCAGAAGCTGTCCTGGATGGCCCCCAAAAACATCCCGCCAAAGACAGCCAGAGGCAGGCTTTCGTGAAAGCTGAGGAACAACACCAGAATTAGAATCAGGTTCGGACGCCAGTTCGGCGCAAAAAACAGCGGCAGGACACTGCTCTGCAACAGGGCAAAAAAGATCCCGATCAACAGATAGAGCAGAAACCGTCTCATTGGTCTTTCCCCACGATGACCAGAACCTCTTCCAGGTGGGAAAAATCGACCATGGTCTCGACCTTGACTTGCTGAAACAGCCCGAACTGCCCCTTTTCGATATCCGCGACTTTCCCCAGCGGCAGTCCTTTGGGAAAGATCCCGCCCATGCCGGAGGTCACCAGCAGGTCCCCGACCTCAATATCGGCGGTCCGCAAAGCATACTCGACGGACAGATCCTGCCCCTGACCACGTGCCACCCCGCGGGTGCGGGTCCGTTGAATCAATGCGGCAACCGCCGAAGACGCATCGGTGATCAGCAACACCCGGGCGCTGTTCTGGGAAATCTTGATGATCCGCCCGACCACCCCTTCGGCAGCCACCACCGGCAGGCCATTGCTCAGGCCGGCCTTGGTCCCTTTGTCGATAACGATGGTGCGCGCCCAGTTGCTGGCATCCTCGCCGATCACCTGGGCCGGCAACGCCGGGCGATCAAGGTCATCTACGAACGCCAGCAGTGCACGCAGCCGCTGATTCTGCTGGGAAATTTCTTCGACCTGCAGCAGCTTGGCTTTCAGCTCACGGTTTTCCTGCAGCAACGCGATATTGCGCTGCCGGGCATCGATCAGCCAAAGATAGTTTTTCCAGACATTGCGGACCGCATCAACAGCTTGGTCAATGCCGGATTGGAAGGGTTCGGCAAAGGTCAGTACCGCACGTTCAAAAAAGGTCGTGGTTGACTTGTGACGGAGGTTATAGGAATAGAGCAATACTGTAGCCATGAGCAGCACGACTGCCAGCAGCAATAACTTGTAACGTCTGAACAGTTCACGCATATTCCGCTCCAGCCGGAATCGGGAAAGCAGGACTCGGGGAGGGTGAAAGTCGCAACAAAACAGGGAGGATCGGCAGATCCTCCCTGTTCGTAACCAAAAGCATACCGCTCAAAAGCCAAGCGATCAGGACGCGACCGCCACCTGGCGCAGCAGGTCCAACTGGTCAAGCACCGCTCCGGAGCCGAGCACGACACAGGACAACGGCTCTTCGGCGACCACCACCGGCAGACCGGTCTCTTCGCGCAACAGAATATCAAGATTTTTCAGATAAGCACCGCCGCCGGCCAGAACAATCCCCTTATCGACGATGTCAGCTGCCAACTCCGGCGGAGTTCGTTCCAAAGCGATACGAACCGCTTCGACAATGGTGTTGACCGGTTCGGACATGGCATCGCGAATTTCATCGGAGCCGACTTCCATGGTTTTCGGAATGCCACTGACCAGATCACGCCCTTTTATTTCCATGGACACAACCTCTTCCCCCGGTGCGGCATAGACACTGCCGATCCCTATTTTCACGGCTTCCGCGGTCCGCTCACCGATGAGCAGGTTATATTTGCGCTTCATATACTGAACAATGGCTTCATCCAGTTTGTCACCGCCGACCCGGACGCTCTGGGCATAAACGATTCCAGCCAGGGAGATCACCGCCACTTCAGTGGTGCCGCCACCGATATCGACAATCATATTGCCGGAAGCTTCGGTAATCGGCAACCCGGCACCAATGGCAGCCGCCATCGGTTCTTCGATCAGGTAAACTTCTCGGGCTCCGGCCGATTCAGCCGATTCCCTGACCGCACGTTTTTCCACTTGGGTAATCCCGGAAGGAACACAGATGACAATCCGCGGCCGAACCAGGTTTTTCCGGTTGTGGACCTTGCGGATAAAATAGCGCAACATCTCTTCGGTGTAGTCAAAATCGGCGATAACGCCATCTTTCATGGGGCGGATAGCGACAATGCTGCCCGGAGTACGGCCCAGCATCTCCTTAGCATCCTTACCAACAGCAAGAACCTTGCGCTGTCCGGCGGCACCGGTCTTGACCGCGACCACCGAAGGTTCGCTGACCACAATGCCTTTACCTTTCATATATACCAGTGTGTTGGCCGTTCCCAAATCGATCGCTAAATCATTGGAGAACAGACCCCAAACGGCATTAAAAACATTAAACATGTCACGTCCTGTCAACGCTGAAAACAGCATGAATTGGTCAATTGAAGTATTCTGAAAAAGCTTCGCCACTCTAACAAACAGTCCCACCTTTAAGCAATAGATAATCTCTCAAAAAAGGATTGCATTGCAACGAATTGCTGGTCTAACATGCCATCCTGTTTTTTCTCTGAAACATCAATAATTACAAGAGGAGTTTCGCCGCGATGCTTGACTTTGTCAGAACCAAGCAAAAATCGATCCTGATCAAAATAGCTTTCGGTTTGATCATCCTGAGTTTCGTCATCGGTTACACGATGTTGACCGCGCCATCTCGCAAAGGGAATACCCAACGTGGCGACATAGCGGCGACGGTCAATGGTGACGAAATCAGCTATGCCGATTTCCAAACCGCTTACAGCCAGCTCTATAATCTTTACCAGAGCATCTATCAAGGGAGTTTCAACTCCACCCTGGAAAAACAGCTCAACCTGCCCAAACAGGCGATGCAACAGCTGGTAGAAGAACAACTGCTCGTGCAACAGGCCGACAAGCTCGGTCTTGAAGTCAGCAAACAGGAGCTGATCGACAGCATCTCCAAATATGACGCTTTTCAGCTGAACGGGCAGTTCAACCGGGATCGTTACCTACAGGTCCTCAAATATCAGCGGATGACCCCCGAGCAGTTCGAAGCCGCCCAGCGCCGTCAGCTGCTGACCCAGAAAGTCCGCGAAAAACTGCAACAGGGCGCGGAAGTCAGCGATGCCGACCTCGAGGCCGCCTTTCACAAAGAGAACGATAAGATCAATCTCAATTTTGTCTGGCTGACCCCGGCCCTGGTGGAAAGTAAAGTCAAAGTCACCGATCAGGGGCTGCAGGACTACTTTGCCGGTCATCGCGAGCAGTTCCAGATTCCGGAAAAAATCTCCCTGCGCTATCTGCAGTTCGACCCCGCTCGCTACGAAGACAAGATCGCTTCTTTCAGCCAGGACGATCTTGATCGCTTCTACCGCCGCAATCTGGACCAGTTTGAAATCAAGGAACAGGTCAACGCCGCGCACATCCTCATCAAAGTGCCCAAGGATGCCGATGAGGAAACGGTCACCAAGCGCCGCCAACTGGCCGAGGACCTGCTCAAACAACTCCACGAAGGTGCAGATTTTGCCAAACTGGCCAAAACCCACTCCGACGACAAAAGCAGCGCCGCCAACGGTGGCGACCTCGGCACCTTCGGCCGCGGAGTCATGGTTCCGGCCTTTGAAGATGCCGCCTTTGCCCTGCAACCGGGCCAGTTGAGCGATGTGGTCAGAACCCCCTTCGGCTTCCACATCATCAAGGTGAACAGTCACACCGAGTCCGGCGTCAAGCCCCTGGTTGATGTCATCGACCAGGTCAAAAAGGGCCTGACTCTGGAAAAAGCCCGGCAAATGGCCTATGAAAAAGCCATGGACGCTTACAATATCAACCGCAAAAGCGGCGACCTTGAAGCTGCAGCCAAAGCCAACGACCTCGGCATCAAGGAAACCGGTTATTTTTCCCGCAACGAAGCTATTGACGGCATCGGCAAGGTCCCCGAGATAACCCAGGCCGCCTTCGCCCTTCAGGAAGGAGAGCTGGCCCATCCGATCCAGACCACCCAGGGAGTCTTCCTGTTCATGCTCAAGGACCGCCAGGAAAGCCGCCTGCCCGAACTGGCAGAAGTCAAACCTGCGGTCGAAGCAGCCTACCGTACCGAACAAGCCCAGTCCCTGGCCAAGGAACTTGCTGACAAATTGCTGGCTGAAGCCAAAGACAAAAAAAGCCTGCGCGCCGCTGCTGCCGACCTGAAACTCTCCCTTGAGGAAACCGGTGACTTCAACCGCGGCTTTGGCGGCTTCGTACCGCGCATCGGCGCTTCCGAAGAAGTGGCAACGGCCGCCTTCAAACTGACTGAGGCAGAGCCGATCATGCCTCAGGTCTACACCATCGGCGACAAATACCTGGTCGCCAGCCTCAAAGATGCCAAGGTGGCAGATTTCTCGGCACTGACTGAACAGGACCGCAGCCAACTTAAAGAACGCCTGCTGTCCGAGAAAAAAGACCATATGGTCAACGAAAAACTGAACCAGCTCCTCCAACAGGCCGAGATCAACATCATGGTTCCCGACCTCATGGAAGCATTTAAAAATGGGAGTAAGCAATCATGATATCCGTTCTCACCCAAACCGATTGTCCTGAACTGAAGCTGATTAATCGCGGCAAGGTCAGGGATATTTACGACCTCGGCGAGCACCTGCTCATCGTGACCAGCGATCGGATTTCCGCCTTCGACGTCATCATGGGCGAAGGCATTCCGCAAAAGGGCTATGTCCTCACGGAAATTTCCAAATTCTGGTTTGAGCAGATGGCCGACCTGATCCCCAATCATCTGATCTCGACCAATGTCGATGACTTCCCGGCGATCACCCATCAGTACCGGGATCAGCTCGAAGGCCGCAGCATGCTGACCAAAAAAGCTCAGCCGCTACCCATCGAGTGCATCGTCCGCGGCTATCTTTCCGGCAGCGGCTGGAAAGAGTACCAGAGCCAGGGATCGCTGTGCAGTATCCCCCTTCCGACCGGTCTGGTCCAGAGCGACAAGCTCCCCGAGACCCTGTTCACCCCCTCGACCAAAGCCGAACTGGGTGAACACGACGAGAACATCTCTTTCGACAAAGCCGTTGAGCTTTGTGGCAAGGAAATCGCCGAGCAGGTCCGCGACATCAGCATCGCCATCTATGAGCGCGCCCGTGATCTGGCCGCAACCAAAGGGATCATCATTGCCGATACCAAGTTCGAGTTCGGGATGATGGACGGCCAGCTGATCTGGATCGACGAAGCCCTGACCCCCGACTCTTCACGGTTCTGGCCCAAGGATCAGTATCAGCCAGGCGGCCCGCAGCCGAGCTTCGACAAACAGTTCCTGCGCGACTATCTGGAAACCCTCGACTGGGGCAAAAAAGCTCCGGCTCCGCAGCTTCCGGAAGAAATCGTCCGCAAGACCGGAGAGAAATACCTGGAAGCCCTCAAGCGGCTGACCGCTTAAGCGCGTTCCCAAAAGATCAATCGACAAGAAAGCCGTTGCGAACCCCGCAGCGGCTTTCTTGTTGGCGCCAGCCAGTGCATCTCTGATTCATTCCCGGAATAAACGAACATCCCGAACAACCAAAAGGCCATTTTTTGCACCCTTTTTGTTGGCCTGGACAAAAAGGGTGGCGGCGAGCGGGGCCGCGACCTTGCGGTCTTGATTTTGATCTTGCGATTTTGTCGTTAGACCGAAACTACAGGTTGATCCACCTAAGGAACAATATAAATCCCTCCTGCCTCCCGACCAGCCCCAGAAAATCAAAAATACAACAATGTTTGCCTTCAACCATTTTTTGTCCTATATTCTTCCTGATGCAAAAATTCAACAGGCATGCCGGGCCACTATAAAGTTAACCAGCAAACCACCAACGTCCCTTAAAAGCAGCCATTGAACAAACTTTCAACTTTTTTAACACGTCGGGACAGCAGGACTCCTGATATATGAAACCGAGTTTTAAATACTGGATTTTTCTCGGTGCGATATACTTTGCGGTCACCAGCATTATCGCTGCCAGCCTGATCGGCTCCTGGGCCAGTCTCAATGATGCCCAGCAGGAGGCGCTGGGGGAAATGTTCAGCAAACTGGTCCCCTTCCCCCTGCTCGGAACAATCACCATTCTTTTCATTATCGGCGCTCTGGTCAACCTGCTGTTCAATGACTACATCATCCCGACCCTGAAGCTGGCGGAGAGTGCCCGCATCATCTCCTCGGTCAACCCGGAACATCGTATCCACCTGAAAACGGCCTCCAAGGAGATCGAATATCTCAGCCAGATCATCAACCAATCCGCCGATGCCTTTGCCGAACTGAAGCAGGACGTCTCCGGGAAAATTGCCGTTGCCCAGGCCACCATCAACGAAGAGCGGACCCGGTTGGCCGCCCTGATGTCGGAACTCCCCCACGGAGTCATTGTCTGCAACACCGACGGTCAGGTCCTGCTCTACAACCAGCAGGCCCAGGACATGCTTAAGACGGATCAGACCGGTGCTGCCGCTCAGCGTAGTGGCATTCTCGGCCTGGGCCGTTCCATCTTCAGCATTCTGGATCGCGACCCGATTGTCCACGGCCTGGAGATGCTGCACAAGTGCCACCAATCAGGACGCAGCAAACTGGTCAACAGCACCATGATGAGCCTGCGGCATGATCACTACCTGCGGGTCAATATGGCGCCCTTTTTCACCGAACAATCCTCCCAACGTCAGATCTCCGGCATCGTCCTCACCCTGGAAGACATGACCCAGCAAATCGAGGCCGACAACCGGCGTGACGCCCTGATTCAATCGTTAATCGACGACCAGCAGAAATACCTGGGGGAAATCCGTGAATCCATCGGGACCATCCTGGCCCAGCCCCAACTCAGCGCCGAAGACCTGCAGCGCTATCGGCAGAAAATCGATTTCAGTTCCCAAATCCTGGAACAGAAGGTTCATGAGGCCAGGACCAGCTACGCCTTTCATCAGCACGAGCTGACCAAAAGTGAAAATATCCTCGCCGACAACCTGCTTGACGTAATCAGCAAAAACCTGTCGGAACGGTTTGAATTCAAAACCACACCGCTGGCCCCAAAAGGCCTCTGGTTGCAGGTTGACAGCTACTCCATGGTACAGGCCTTTGGTCACCTTGGCGGCTTGTTGCAGACCCAGACCAGCGTTGCTGAACTGCTGCTGACCATTACCAGTAATGATAAAAACGACATCGAACTGGTGCTGTCCTGGCCCGGAATCAATGTCAGCCGGAATCTTCTGGAGAGCTGGCTGTCAACCCCGTTGATCAGTGATGACAAAGGCCGCCTGCTTAACTTCAGGCAGGCCATTGAAAAGATGGCCGGCAGGATGTCATTTTTAAGCGCGGACGACCGCCGCTGCGCCGGGGTGATGATTGTCCTGCCGCCCCTTGATCAGGACCGCCGTCTGGCTCTGCAGAGCGAGGTGGAACACCGTCCCGTCTCCTACGAATTCGACCTGTTCAACCGGGGGGACCTGGACGAACTGGGGCAGGTCCCTCTCAACAAATTGACCTATGTCGTCTTTGATACCGAAACCACTGGTCTCAACCCGTCGCAAGGGGACGAAATCATCCAACTGGGCGCCATTCGCATTGTTAATGGCCAGTTGCTCTACCATGAGGTGATCGACCAACTGGTTGATCCGAAACGCTTTGTCCCGCCGGAATCGGTGGCAATCCACGGCATCGAACCGAAGCTGCTCAAAGGACAGCCGACCATTGACAAAGTCCTGCCCCACTTTCATCAATTTGCGGAAAATTCGGTATTGGTTGCGCACAACGCGGCTTTTGACATGCGCTTTCTGCAACTGCAGGAAGAAAAAACCGGACTGGTCTTTGCCAATCCGGTCATCGATACCCTGCTCCTCTCCTCCATCGTTCATCCCAATCAGGATTCCCACTCCCTGGAAGAACTGGCGGCGCGGCTGAACGTGACCATTGTCGGCCGCCATACCGCGCTTGGGGATGCCATTGTCACCGGGGAGGTTCTGTTGAAATTGATCCCGCTGCTCGAAGCCCATGGCATCCACACCCTGAGCGATGCCCTCGCCGCCTCCTCGCACTCCCCTTTCGCCCGGTTCGCCTACTGAGTTACGACTATCTCGCTGCGCACAGTCTTCAACCGGATCTGACGGGCCGAAAAACATTCAACGCCTGAGGAGGGGACGACTTCTTTTCCCGGCGGACTCATAAGCGGCTACACTGAGAATGATTGCGCCACCGAACAGCACATTCAGCTGCGGAGTCTCCTGAATGACCAGCCAGGCGAACAGGGTCGCCAGAACCGGTTGCAGGCAGCCGATCAACGCCACGGACTTGGCCGGCAGGCGTTTCAGGCTTGCGGCATAGAAGGTATGGGCACCGGCCGTACAGAGGATACCGAGGAGCAACAGATTGACGATGCCGGAGAGCGGCAGGATGGCTGTCTGCCGGACACCGAGGAAGGGGAGCAACATGACCGCGATGGCAATCCCCTGATGAAAAAGAAGCGTATCGCTGGTCACATCCTGAAAGAAATATTTCTGCACCAGGTTACGGGTGGCGAACAGAAAAGCGGAGCCCACGCCCCAGAAAACCCCAGACAAAATCGGGCCATGAAGATCGGCCAGATCCTGACTGACCATGACACTCAACCCTGCCAGAACCAGTATCCCGGCAACAATATCGCCACCCGCCAGGCGTTCCCTGCTGAATAACGGTTCCACCAGGATGGTCAGGATGGGAAAGCTGAACAAGGACAGCATACCGACCGCCACCGTAGAAACCTGCATGGAATGGAAAAACGTCACCCAATGGATACCGAGCAGAACCCCCAGGCCATAGACTCCCACCAGGTGAGCCATTGAGGGCAGGCGATAACGCCTGTTTCTTATCAGACCGAACAGGCCCAGTCCGACAACAGCGATAAAACTGCGCAGAGCTGTAATAGAGGCTGCATCCAAAGGAATAACTTTGGCAAACAAACCGTTCAGCGACATCAAGAACACAGCACTGTAGACAAAGGTAAAACCGCTCGACAGGTCTGCATTGAGGGAGGAATCGACGGGACGGGAGGACATCCGCTTATTGCGGTCTCTGCTCAAGTTCAATCAGAGAACCTTTGAGCTGTTCGATTGTTTCCGTCAGTTGGCCATTTTCATTTTGCAGTTCGGTAAGCTGCTCCTTGTGCTGCTTTTTCAACTGGCTGATCTTATTCTCCAGTTCCTGGTTGGCAGCCTGCAGCTTTTGCACCCTGGCATTACGCTGTTCGAGGTCGTCGACGCAGTTCAAAACCGAATTGGCCCGCGCCGCCCAGGGACTGTTCGGATAAATGGCCACAAAGCTTTCCAACTCCGCGGTGGAGTGCATTGTTTCGAACTGTGAGAAGGCCTGCTCAAAAGCGACCAGATCCTTCGCCGCCCTTATTTTCGGCTCGGGGAACAATGTGGCACAACCTGACAGGACAACTAGAAGGGGCAATAAAATCAGCTGTTTTTTCACTCTTTACGTTTCTCCAGCATATAATTGCTGCCTTCCTGAATTTTCAGATATTCTTTCAATCTGGCACAATCCTGACTGATGGCCAGACGCGAAGGATACTCATAATGGGTCGAAGGAATCACAGCAATTGAAATAGTCATCAGCGGAAAGGTCCGCTTAATTCCATAGCGATCCTTGCCAATAAAATTACCGGCAGCACGATCTTTGGCATTATAGTGCTCAGGGATGGTTTCCTCAAACTTTTTAACAATTTGCTGCGCCAGCAATTCGCCGGAGATCAAATCGGTCAGGATCACATAATCATCCCCGCCGATGTGTCCGACCAGATCCTCCCCGGTTCCGAACTCATTGACCACATCCTTGAGCAGGTTACCCACCATAGCCAGCACATCACTGCCGGCCTTATAGCCATAGCGATCACTGTAAGCCTTGAAATTATCCAGATCGATATAGAGATGAGAAAAGGGTTCTTTGCCGGTAATACGGCGCTCGATTTCACGATCGATGGCCAGGTTGCCCGGCAATTGGGTCAAGGGGTTGGCATCCAGGCGCAACTGCTCAAGCTCACGCAGTTTCTGCCCCATCATCCGGAAATCGTTGGCCAGCTGGGCGAATTCATCGCCGCCTTTCAAATCCGGCTGATGCTCGAAACTGCCAGCCGAGATCTTCTGCGTCGCTTTTTTCAGAGCCCTGACCGAACGATGGATACTGAGCATCACCGTCAACGAAACCGGCGCAGACAGACAGATGCCAATCAGAGTCAACAGCGCCGTAGTTTGAAAGGCATCCCCGGTACGCTCAGACAGTCGCGCCAGGCCGGTATTGATCTCCTGTTGTTTCCGCTGTCTGAATTCCACCAGATAATTGAGGATCTGCACCCGCAGCGGAACCGTCGTATCATTGGCGATCGTCTCTGCGTTAGTCCAGTTGTCCCAGAACAAGGCGTCGGAGAGCTGGTTTTCACCCAGTCGGTATTTTTCAACCAGATCGATGAGGGTGCGGACTTCGTCACTTAACGGCGGTCGGTTGAGAGCAACGGCCAGGCGGGTAAATTCCTGGCTCCGGTTCAGCCGTAATTCCTTCAGGGTTGGGTCACGCAAAATCAGTAGTTGCTTTTCGATGTTTTCCTGGGCGAGGAGGTTCTGCTGCAGGTCGCGGACAAGTTCAAACATCCTGAACTCGACATTGACCAGTTGCTCAGTGGCACGGGTTTGCTCATGCAAACGGAACAAAGCAAAACCGACTGCTGAAAGGCTAAAAACAACGATCACCAGGTAACCGATGATCATTTTTTTGGTCACGGTTGAGAATAAATTCCGCATGGGTTCATCAGCTCCCATTTACTGATCAGCAAAACCGGGCCGCACGGAAAGAAAGGCCATGTATCCGGTCAATTATACAGGATTGATGAGGATAAAATACAATAAAGCACCCGTGCAGGGCGCTTTATTTAGTTTCATGGCCAAGGCTATCCCCCGCCAAGCATTTTTTTACTTATTTGGCCAAAGGCTCCCATCACATGCCGAGGTAAGCCTTTTTGACATCTTCATTGTCGAGCAGATTGGCAGCCGAGTCGACCAGCGTGATCCGTCCGTTTTCCATGACATAGCCACGATGGGCCAGCTTCAAGGCCTGGTTGGCATTCTGTTCCACCAGGAAGATCGTGGTATTGTTCTCTTTGTTGATGTGGCGGATGATTTCAAAAATCTGCTTGATAATCAATGGCGCCAGACCGAGAGACGGCTCGTCCAACAGCAGAACTCGGGGTCTCGCCATCAAAGCCCTGGAAATAGCCAACATCTGCTGCTCGCCGCCGGACAGGGTCCCGCCGGGCTGGTTACGGCGCTTCTCGAGGATCGGAAACAGGGTCATGACATAGTTCATGTCCTGCTGGATCAGTTTCTTATTGTTGCGCAGAAAGGCCCCCATTTCGAGATTCTCCTGCACGGTCAGATCCGGAAAAATCCGCCGCCCTTCCGGAACCTGAATAATCCCCTTGTGGACGATTTTTTCGGCACTCAGGTTCTGAATCGGATCGCCATCCAACAGGATTTCCCCGGAACGTGGGGGGGTAATGCCACAGATCGACATCAGGGTGGTGGTTTTGCCGGCCCCGTTGGCACCGATCAGGGCAACGATTTCTCCTTCCTGCACTTCGATGGAAACATCCTTAAGAGCCTGAATATTGCCGTAATAAGTCTGAATATTGTTGATTTTAAGCATCGGTCTCTTCTCCCAGATAAGCTTCGATAACCTTTGGATTATCCTTGATCTGCTGCGGACTTCCTTCGGCTATCTTCTTGCCGTATTCCATGACATAGATGGGATTGGAGATATTCATGACCAACTTCATATCGTGTTCAATCAACAGAATCGCAATATTATCTTCTTCGCTGATTTTACAGATCAGGTGATCCAACTCTGAAGTCTCGTGGGGGTTCATCCCGGCAGCCGGTTCATCCAGCAACAAGAGGAACGGTTCGGTAGCCATGGCCCGGGCGATCTCAAGCCGCCGCTGCGCACCATAAGGAAGATTTTTGGAAAATTCGTTGGCAAACCGATCCAGGCCAACCTTTTCCAGCAGCTGGTAGCTCGATTCCACAATCTGCTGTTCTTCTTCGCGCACCCCGCTGCCACGCAGGATGGAACGAAAAATTCCGGAGGAGGTCCGGCAATGACGGCCGATCATGACATTCTCCAGCACGGTCATATCGGGGAACAGGCGAATATTCTGAAAGGTTCTCGCCAGCCCCATCTCCGTCACCCTGTTCGGTTTGAGTCCGTTCAGCCTGCGCGTCGGCAGCCCCTTCGGGTGGAGGAGGATATCCCCTTTGGTCGGGGTATAAATTCCGGTGACGCAGTTGAAAAAAGTCGTTTTGCCGGCGCCGTTGGGACCGATCAGGGCGGCAATTTCCCCTTCGTGAACTTCCAGGGAGACGCTATCCACAGCCCGCAGCCCGCCAAAGTCCATGGTCAGGCTTTTGACCTCGAGAAGTTTATGTTTTTTATCAGCCATTGTCGCTCATTTCCTTCGAACCTTTGTATTGATAAGTCTGGCGAAGATTACTGATCAACCCCTGCGGCCGGAAGATCATCATCAAGGTCATGGAGGCGCCGAACACCAGCATCCGGTATTCAGAAAAAGCGCGCAGATATTCCGGCAGCAAAATCAGGATAAACGCACCCAGAATCACCCCGAGGATGGAGCCCATCCCGCCAAGCACAACGATGGACAAAATGATCGCCGATTCCATAAAGGTAAAGCTGGCGGGGTTGATAAAGGTTGTCTTGGCTGCAAACAGGACCCCGACCATGCCAGCCCAAAAAGCTCCCAACGCATAGGCTGACAGCTTGGTCCGGGCCATGTCGATCCCCATGGCGACACAGGCGATCTCGTCCTCGCGCAGGGCAATCCAGGCCCGACCGATCCGGCTGTTCTTGAGGCGGTTGGTGACGATAATGGTAAACACCACCAAAGCGATCATGATGTAGTAGATGTAGACGGTCGAACCGGCCAGGTCCATATCGATGCCGAACAGACCTGGTTTGTCAATGTTGGCGATGCCGCTCGGTCCGAAGGAGAGCGCATCCCAGTTTTCCATGACCACTTTGAAGATCATACCGAAGCCAAGAGTCACGATGGCCAGATAGTCACCACGCAGGCGCAGGATCGGAAACCCGAGCAGAACCCCGAACAGACAGCCGAGGAGGCCGCCGATGGGCAGGGTCACCCAGAACCCCAGACCAAAATGATGATTGAGCAGGGCATAGGAATATGCCCCGACCCCGAAAAAAGCCACGTAGCCGAGATCCAGCAGGCCAGCCAGGCCAACGCTGATATTCAACCCCAGACCGAGCACCACATAAATCAGCGCCGAAATCATGATATTGCTCTGATAGGTATCCACCACCAGAGGAAAAATCAGGGAAATCGTCAAAATAACCAGCTGCGCCCGGATCCTGAAACTGTGGTTTTCCAGCAAGTTCAAGCGCGGTTTGTCGGAAACGGCTTCATCGACACGGGCAAAAGAACCCAGCCCCTTGCGATACTGGTACTTGCGGATACCAACGGCGAGCAGGAAAGCAAGCAGAAAGAAACCGAACAGATAACTCCACGGCAGAACAAATGAGTAAAAAAACGCCGGCACGATCTGCAGCAGGACCAGCAGAACAAAAATAAAGTTATTCTGGACCAGGGAATCGTTTTTAATCAATTCAACTAAATTGTCGTTAGCGGCCAACGCCTTTTCCCTGACAGCTTTTCTCTGCATGAGAAAACGCCAGAAGTAGGACAGGACAAAAGCCTCATAAGCCACCCAGACCAGGCTTTCCCAGCGCCAGACAACGATATTGTCCATCGTGTTGACCCGGACCACCATTAGCGGAAAGGTCAGGAAGACAAACCACACCGAAACCAAAATTGATTGTTTCAAATTCTGCACCATAGCTGTCACCCTTAAACTTTCTGCTTGGTGGATTTACCGAGGATTCCGGAAGGACGCAGGATCAGGATCAGAACCAGTAGCCCGAAGGTAAAAACATCCTCATAGTCACTGGAGATATACCCTGCTGCAAAACTTTCCGCCCAGCCCAGGATCAGGCCGCCGAGCACGGCGCCGGAGATGGAACCGATGCCGCCGAGCACCGCTGCGGTGAAGGCTTTGACCCCGGCCAAAAAGCCGATATAAAAATTGACCTGGCCAATGTAGGAGGCAACCAGCACCCCGCCGATGGCCGCCAGAGCCGACCCGATCACAAAAGTCAGGGAAATGATGCGGTCGACACTCACCCCGACCAAGCGCGCCATATTCATATCCTGCTGAGTTGCTCGCATCGCCTTGCCGATCTTGGTTTTTTTGATCAGCAGGGTCAGCAGGATCATGGTCACCAGCGTGGTGACCAGAATGACCAGTTCCGGCGAACCGAGAATATAGGCGACCGGTTCCATAAAAGCGAATTCGGGAATCAACCGTGGGAAAGGCAGAAAATCAGGAGTCTGGGCAAGCAGGACATAGTTCTGCAGGAAGATCGACATGCCGATGGCACTGATCAGCGGTGACAACCGCGGTGCATCCCGTAATGGCCGATAAGCGATTTTCTCAAGGGTATAGCCGTAGGCACTGGCATAGATGACTGCGACAATCCCGGCCAGGATCAGAATAGACACCCCGCTGAGGCCATAAATAGTACAGACACCGGCTACGATAAGCGC
This sequence comes from Pelobacter seleniigenes DSM 18267, assembly GCF_000711225.1. Classification (NCBI taxonomy): domain Bacteria; kingdom Pseudomonadati; phylum Thermodesulfobacteriota; class Desulfuromonadia; order Desulfuromonadales; family Desulfuromonadaceae; genus Pelobacter; species Pelobacter seleniigenes. Next base: position 250,256 of record NZ_JOMG01000004.1, on the reverse strand, counting down.
GACAAAGGCCCCGATCATATAGATTTCGCCGTGAGCGAAATTGATCAACTGGATGATACCGTAAACCATGGTATATCCCAAAGCGATCAGGGCATAAATGCTACCCCGTGTCAGCCCCCCGAAGAACAGTTCCAAAAAATAGTCCATAATTTCCAACCGATTGAATATGGCAAGCGGCCGCCCTGCAAAAGACCGACCTGTGTGACAGAGACCCAGCTGAAACCGGGCCGAAAGCCGCGGCAGCAACAAAGTTCAGGGGGCTGGTTACGGACCAGCCCCCTGAAGGGGTTTACTCGACAGACCGCAGTAACAGCGCGCGGCCTCTATTGCAGCTCAACGAATTTACCGTTTTTCACAGTGTAAACAGAGAAGCCAACGCCTTCGGCATCACCTTTGGCGTCGAATTTGATCTTGCCGACCGGAGTTTCGACATATTGGGTACGCAGCGCATTGGTGACGGCATCATAGTCGGTGCTACCGGCTTTCTGGATGGCATTCAGCAACGCCAGGGCGGCAGCATAGCCTTCCTGGAAGAATGCACCCGGCTCGGAACCGTATTCAGCTTTGAACTGGGCAACGGCTTCAGCGTTCAGCGGAATCTTGGAAAGGTCGCGCGGACCGGTCATGTAAGCGCCTTCTGCAGCGCTACCGGCAACTTTCAGGAAACTGTCGTCTTTGACGCCGTCATCGGAGATAAAAGCCGCTTTGACGCGCTTGCGGGCCAACTGGGAAACCAGTTTGGAGGCTTCCGGATGATAACCACCGAAAATCAGGGCCTCGGCATCGTTGCGGCGAACTTTCTGAATAATTGAGCTGTAATCCATGGCGCCGGGAGTAATTCCTTCGAACAGGACAATTTCAGCCTTGCCTGATTCTTCCACAAATTTTTTGGCGAACTCGGCAAAACCTTTACCGTAGTCACCTTTGTCATGCAGGATGGCGATTTTCTTGACACCGAGCTTGTTCAGCGCAAAATCGACGGCCATTTTAGCCTGCATGTCGTCGGAAGCGATGGTCCGGAAAAAGTTCGGATAGTCACCACTCTGGGTCAGCGGCGGGTTGGTTGCGGAAGGAGACATGACCGGAATTTTGGCGTCTTTGTAAATGCCCAGGGCAGCCTTGGTTGCGCCGGAACAGATGTGGCCAAGCACAACATTGGCACCGTCGGTGACCAGTTTGGTTGCGGTATTGGTAGCAATCTCCGGTTTACATTGATCATCCTGAATCAGCAGTTCAACCTGCTTACCGAGAATACCGCCATTGGCATTGACCTGCTTGACCACCAGTTGAGCCGCGCGCATAGCCGGAATGCCATAAGGAGCCAGGTCACCACTATGAGGCCCTGCTACACCCAGTTTGATGGTGTCGGCAGCAAAGCCTGTTGCAGTCATGCTCAGCAGCAGAGCAAGAGTTGAAAGCAAGACAGTCATTTTCTTCATGAGTGTGCCTCCTGAAAGTTTGGTTGAAGGAGAATAGCTAAATTAATGTACAGAATTTTTTAGGTATAATCTAAACACCGGACAGCGGTCAAGAATAAAGCTTTATTCTAGCTAAAAGGCGGAAGCGCTGGCCAGTGCAGGCTCTGCCTTAAAAAACCATTGCCGCCGCAAGACGAAATCGGTCAGCGCCAATCCCGGGGTCAGGGCTTATGAACGGGCTTCGGAAACTTCGTTTGCCTTCATCCGAGCGCGCATTTCCAGAACCATCTCGTTGATTTTTGCCTGACTGGCCACCAACCGGGCCAAACGTTGCAGCTCAAGATAGAACTGTTCAATTTCAGTTTCTTGGACCGTTGGTCCGACCACGGCAAAAGCTTTTTCAACCTGGGTCACCCCGAACTTGCCAAGGTAGGTCCCGGCAACGGTTTTCATCAGGTTTTGAACCTGTTGGCGCTGTCGCTGCTGCGCTTCCTGGGAAGAACGCATGGCGCTCTGCTCACGTTTATTCTGTTCCTCAAGAAGGTTTTTCCGGGTGCGCTGCCAAATCGGATGCAGGTCGGCAGACCCCATCAGGTCGGCCAGAACGAGTTGGTCGGTACTCTGGATTTCCAGAACATCGAGGATGGCCCCGGGCAATGCAGCGACCGAGGCGGAAAGATCAGCCGTCGCCTGCAGGTCCTGTCCACCCTCATGAAAAAACCCCAGCGCAAAACCCTCTTCATAAAACACCAGAGCTGTCTTATCCTGACTGAAGACCCGAATACAGACGCTCAGTTCATTCTGCCGAATATCATCCAGCAGGGCCCGCACATCGATCTCCTGAAGAGGCTTTTGCTTATGCAAATAGCGCCCGTGGAGCAAGGCATGGAGATAAAGCACCAGGTCGTCAGACATGCGATAGATATTGAGGGTGGCATGGCCGAGAATGGAAATATGGAAAATCCGGGCAATGGCATCGTAAGCGATCAGTCGCCGATTTTCTTCCCGATCAATGAAAAAAGCGCTGATCAGCCTCCCGGATTGGAACAGAATGACCCCGGACCCGAGTTGGGACTGAAAAGACAGATACCCCGAAAAACTGCCACCACGCAATTTCCCCATCGCTTCCGGCAGATTGATTCTGGCCGGATTGACGTTCTGACGAACCGGCACACCGCGCGGCAGATGAATCATTGACGTATACTCCAAAGACAAAAAACCGGCAGGAAAACCGCAACGCAGCTCCCCTGTCCCCCCATGATCAGATCAACAGAATTCCTGAAAGCGCCAGGACATTCAGCTCAGCTGGTGTAAAACCATCATAATTTAGTAAATAACGACGAAAACTGTCAACCAAACAGATTCTTCGTGGTCTTTTTAGTGCTATTGAAGCAGCCAGACCACCACATCTTCCGAGTTCACTGCGGATCCTGCAGCTCTTCCCACTTCAGGTAGGCCGTTTCCTGTTGCTCTTGCAAAGCGCGGTGCTCGGCGCTGACCGTGCGCCAGCGCTCCTGATCCTGATACAGCTCCGGGTCAGCCATCACCTTTTCCAGCCGGCCCAGGGAATCTTCCAGCTGTTCGATCACCGCTTCGACCTCTGCCAGGTCGCGCTGCCGTTTCTGTTCACGGCGCTGCTTTTCCTTACGGGCCTGATGCTCCTGGATTCGGGCTTCTTTATCCGCGGACACCGGGTCCGCCCCCCGCTCAAGTTGCTGCTCGACCCGCTTATCGCTATGACTGCTGTCGCCAAGATTCTGCTTGGCGCGCAGAAAATCTTCATAGTTACCGAAATAAGACTCGACCTTGCCACCGCCAACTTCCAGCACCCGGCTGGCAAGCTGATCGACAAAATAGCGGTCGTGGGAAACAAATACGATCGTCCCGGAATATTTTTTCAGGGATTCAAGGAGCACTTCCTTGGACTGCAAATCGAGATGGTTGGTCGGCTCATCCAGGAGCAGCAGATTGGCGGGCCGCAACAACAACTTGGCCAGGGCCAGGCGGTTCCGTTCCCCCCCGGAGAGGACTCTGACCGGCTTTTCGATATCGTCTCCCGAGAACAGAAACGCTCCCAGGATATTCCTGAGTTTCGGCACCATGGGCACCGGTGAATCGGCTGACAGTTCACTGTAAACGGTCCGCTGCGGGTTCAACTCGGCAGCCTGGTCCTGGGCAAAATAGGCCAGCGCCAGATTATGCCCTTCCGTCCGGCGCCCTGCGGAAGGGGCTTCAACGCCGGCCAGCAATCTCATCAGGGTCGATTTACCGGCCCCGTTCGGGCCCACCAGGGCAACCCGTTCACCCTGCTCGATCAGCACATCGACCTGATTGAGAACCTGTTTGTCGCCGTAACGTTGACTGGCTTTTTCCAGGTTCATTGCCGTGCGCCCGCCCTTGGGCGGCGGCGGGAAACTGAAGCCGATTTTTTTGCGCTCCGGCGGCAGGGAAATCCGGTCGATTTTTTCCAGCTGTTTGATCCGGCTCTGCACCTGGGAGGCTTTGTTGGCCTGGTAACGAAACCGGTTGATGAACGCCTCGACCCGGGCGATTTCTTCGTCCTGCTGCTGCTTGGCCGCTTTCAGAGCAGCCACCCGCTCGTCCCTGGCCTGAACATAACGGCTGTAATTGCCGGGGTATTCGGTCAATTCACCGTTCCAGATTTCGACAATCCGGTTGACCACCGTATCCAGGAAAAAACGGTCATGGGAAACCAGCACCACACCATGGGGATAGTTCAGCAGGTAATCTTCCAGCCAGTCCCGGGCGGGCAGATCCAAATGGTTGGTCGGTTCGTCCAGCAGCAACAGGTTGGGCTGCTGGAGCAGCAACTTGGCCAGGGCTATACGCATTTGCCAGCCGCCGGAAAAGGTCTCGCAGGGCTTGGAAAAATCCTCTTCGCTGAAGCCTAGCCCGTGTAGCACCCGGCCAACCTCGGCCTCCATCCGGTAACCGCCCCGTTGCTCGAACTGGTTTTGCAACTCGGCATAGCGTTCCAGTTCCACAGGATCGGCGCTGGCGGCAATCTGGTGCTCCAGGCGCCGCAACTCCAGTTCGATCTGCTGCAGATCGGCCAGGGCGCTCTGCGCTTCTTCAAACAGCAGCCGGCCACGGTGGACCAGGCCGTCCTGGGGCAGATAGCCGAAGGTGGTCCCCTTCGCCATCTGCAGTGTGCCACCGTCGCAGTCGACCATTCCGGCCAGCAGCTTGAGCAGAGTCGATTTCCCGGCCCCGTTTTCACCACACAGCCCGATTCGGTCCGTGGCATGAATATGCCAGTCGATATTTTTAAAAATCTGTCGATCGGCAAAAAACTTGTCGATATTCTTTAACTGCAGCATCTGAGCTTAAACCTGTTAATTCAGCACCCTGACGATCCTCTTCCAGTCGGGCATGACTTCGGCTGTCAACTGAAAATCGGTGGGCGAGTGGTGTTGTCCAAAGGGATAAAAATCCGGAACTTTTGCAAACGGGACTACTTATAGCACAACAGCGGTCCCGGCAAAAGCAGAGCGGACAAAAAAACGCCCCACCCGGTTATGGGTCGGGAGCAACAGACGGTTGCAACGATTTCTCGAGCCCATGGAAAAGCGAGCAAAGGCAATGGCAGGCGGCCACCCGGCGAGGTTCCAAGCGCGGGGCAATCACCCGACTCGCAACAGTTCCCGGTCGGACTCTTGCCCACCAGCGCCGCCTGTTGTTGGTGGCAGGAAAGCCTTTCCTTTCGCCAACGGCACTCAGGTGGTGTGGCGAATCATCCAGAACTCGGCAAGGGCGGCCATATCTTCGATACTGATGCGGCTGTTGTTGATCACCAGATGATAGAGCATGGCATCGTCGATATTGTCGCAGGCGAACCGGCGCACGAAATCATCCCGCTGCTGCTGATGCAGATCGATGAAGCGCCTGGCCTCCGTTTCGTTGAGGCTGTGCGTCCGCATGATCTTTTCCAGCCGGAACTGATAGGGGGCAACCAGGCGTAGATGGATACAATTGGGCAGATCCTGGGTGACACAGGTTGCGCCGCGGCCAACCAGGACGCAATTGCCACGCCGGGCAAACCCCCGGATCACGGTGCGCATATGGGTAAAAACTTCGGTCTCTTCAGCCGTGGACGGATCGAGAAACATGGCGAAAATCGCTTTGAGGGCCGACGGCGTATCCTGGGATTTTTCTATCTGTTCAACCGTATAGCCGGTCAGACGGGCAACTTCGTCAAGAATCTGCCGGCCGATAATGACCCAAGGGTCTCCGGCCACCCGCGCATTCAGGCGGCGGGTTAATTCCTCCGCCAACGGATAGGCCTGGCAACCGAACTCCCGGGCAATGGTGAAACAGGGCGCTGGTTTTTCAATATTGGCAACCTGTTGCATCTGGTGCCAGGCGTGTAATTTTGCTTCGATTTGCGGAGTCCAGAAGTTTTTGAGTACCATCGCTGTCTCCTTTATGGCTGTGGGGTCTCCAGGTATGGACCGATCATGACCTCTGATCGCCCATCCACGGGCTCTGCAAGCGCTTTTCCAAGCATTGATTAAAGTATAGCGGATAACTGGACTTTGGGCATGCCTGTGCAAAAAAGCCCCCGCGTAAACGCAGGGGCTTTGACAAAAACAGCTGATAGATGGTGCGGAAAAGAGCGTGCGGCTTATTTCAGCTCATGCTGAAGATGAAAGGTCCGTTTCTGGCCGTCAGCCAGCTTGGTGCCGACAATAAAGCGATACATTCCCGGCTGATCGAGGTTAACATCGGCACCGAACTCTCCATCCATGGCCATCATTGAAAACGGACCGCTGATGCTGCCGTCCGGCTTTTCGATCTTCACGGCTGCTTGCCCGCCGGTCACCGGATTGCCGCTGGCATCCTTGAACCCGGCCATCAGATGGTGGGTCATGGCAATACCGTGTTCAGCCATCGCTTTTTTGACATCCATCAGGTGGGCGGTGACCGTAACCCCATCGACTTCATCGCCATGGAGCATGATCATATCGTCGCTCATGGCCATGCCGCCGGTCATTTTCATATCACTGCCATGGTTCATATCCTTCATGGCCAAAGCACTCAGAGGCAGCGCAACAACAGAAAAAATCAACACAGTCACCATGGTCAGCATTCGTTTGTTCATAATTTTTCTCCTGTTTGTGGTTGGTTTGCGTTTTCAGTACGCATTGAAAATATCCCGTTAACCGGTCCTTGCAAAAGTCATCGGTCCTGCTCACCCGCCCTGGGCTCAGCAGGCGGTTCTCCCAACTGCCCGCCCTGCATCATTCATAATTGGTATCAACCTCTTCCCGGCTTGGCCGGCTGATATAAGTGCCACCTTCCACCGGTTCACCCACCGCACTCGGCTGCATATCCTTGTTCAGCTTCATGCTGCGCCACATGAAATAAATGACCGGGAAGACCAGCAGTTCCATAACACCTGAGGTAATCACCCCACCGACCATGGGCGCGGCAATCCGTTTCATCACGTCGGCACCGGCCCCATGGCTCCACATAATCGGCACCAGTCCGGCAATAATGACGCAGATGGTCATGATCTTCGGTCGAATCCGTTTCACGGCGCCATGATGAATGGCCTGCACCAGGTCACCACGGGTGTTCATCCGCCCCTGTTCTTTCCAAAGTTCGAAGGCCAGGTCCAGATAGAGCAGCATGACCACGCCGGTCTCCGCGGAAATCCCGGCCAGAGCGATAATCCCGACCCAAACCGCCACGGACATATTATAACCCAGCAGGTAAAGATACCAAAAGCAGCCCACCAGGGATAACGGCAGCGCGACAAAGATAATCAGGGTTTTGATCATCGATTTGGTGTTCATGTAGATGATCACGAAGATGATCAACAGGGTCAGGGGAATAACCACCTTCAACTTGGCTGCCGCCGCCTGCATATATTCGTACTGCCCGCTCCAGATCAGGTTATACCCCGGCGGCAGCTTGACTTTCTCCTCCACCACCTGCTGGGCCTGGCGGACATAGGTGCCGACATCGATTCCCTTCAGGTCGACAAAGACCCAGGCGGTCCGCCGGGCGTTTTCACTCTTGATGCCGGGCGGTCCCTTACGGATTTTGATGTTGGCAACCTGCGCGATGGGAATCTGCTGGCCGGTCGGGGTCGGAATCAGCACCCGCCGCAGGGACTGCAGGTCGTTGCGGTAATCCCGCGCATAACGAATGTTGATGGGGTAACGTTCCAGCCCTTCCACGGTCTGCGATACATTCATCCCACCGATGGCCGACTGGATGGTATCCTGCACATCGCCGACGGTCAGGCCGTAGCGGGCAACAGCATCCCGGTCGATATCGAAATCAAAATAGTTCCCGCCGACCACCCGTTCGGAAAAGGCACTCAAGGTGCCCGGGACATCACGGAGCACAGCCTCGATCTGCTCACCGATGTGGGAGAGGGTTTCCAGATCGTCCCCCATGACCTTGATCCCGACCGGGGTCTTGATGCCCGTCGACAGCATGTCGATACGGGTTTTAATCGGCATGGTCCAGGCATTGGTCAAACCGGGAAACTGGATGGCATTGTTGAGTTCGGTAATCAACTCATCGACGCTGATCGGCCCTTGTTCGGGCCAGACCTTGCGCAGGGCAGACTTGGCCCAGTCGAACGCATCCGGCCAGTCGGAATAAAAGCGCTTTTTCGGCACCGTTCGCCACTGTTCTTCCGGCTTGAGGGTGATCGTGGTTTCCAGCATGGACAGCGGCGCCGGGTCAGTGGCACTTTCCGCCCGCCCGACCTTGCCGAAGACCGTTTCCACTTCAGGGAACTGGCGGATAATGCGGTCGGTCTGTTGCAGCAGCTCACGCGCTTTGGAAATGGAAATTCCCGGCAGCGTAGTCGGCATGTAGAGCAGATCCCCTTCATACAAAGGTGGCATAAACTCGGAGCCCATCTGCTTGAGCGGCACAAAGATCGAAGCAGTGACCAGAATCGCCGCCAGCAGCACAAACTTGCGCCAGCGCAGCACAAAATCGACCACCGGATGGTAAAACCTGATCAGCACCCGGTTGATGGGGTTTTTCTCTTCATCGGGAATCTTGCCGCGAATAAACCAGCCCATCAGCACCGGGACAATGGTGATGGACAGGAGCGCAGCAGCGCCCATCGCATAGGTTTTGGTATAGGCGAGGGGTTTGAACATCCGCCCCGACTGTTCGCCCAGGGAAAAGACCGGGAAAAAGGAGACCGTGATCACCAGCAGGGAATAGAACAGGGCCGGTCCGACCTCCTTCGAGGCATTGGTGATGATCTCCCAGTGCGGTAACCGGCCGCGATCATGCTCCAGGTGCTTGTGGGCATTCTCGATCATGATGATGGCTGCGTCGATCATCGCGCCGATGGCAATGGCGATCCCGCCCAGACTCATGATATTGGCATTGATCCCCTGCCAGCCCATGATGATAAAAGAGATCAGGATCGCCACCGGCAGGGTAAAGATGGCGACCAGGGAACTGGGCAGGTGAAACAGGAACAGCGCGGTGACCACGGCCACCACAATGCTTTCCTCGATCAGCTTCTCCTTCAGCGTATCGACGGAGTGCTCGATCAGGCCGCTGCGGTCATAGACCGTTTTGATTCTGACCCCTTTGGGTAAACCGGCCTTGAGCTGTTCCAGCTTGCGCTTGACGTTTTCGATGGTCTTCAGCGCGTTTTCACCGTAGCGCATGACAATGACACCGCCGACCGTCTCCCCTTGTCCGTCCAGTTCGGCCACCCCACGGCGCAGTTCCGGGCCGATGCTGACCCGGCCGACATCGCGCAGGAGGATCGGCGTCCCCTTCCCGTCCGTGCCGACCACCACCGACTCCAGGTCCTTGACCGATTTGATATAGCCGAGACCTCTGACCATGAATTCGGTCTCGGCCATCTCGACCAGGCGGCCGCCGACATCGTTATTGCTCTTTTGAATCGCCCGGCGGATCTGCGGTATCCCGACATGATAGGCGAGCAGCCGATCCGGATCGACTTCGACCTGATACTGCTTGACGTAGCCACCCAGGGAGGCGACCTCGGACACCCCGTCCACGGAAGTCAGTTCATAGCGCAGATACCAGTCTTGAATCGAACGCAGCTGCTGCAGATCGTGGTTGTCACTCTCCAGGGCATATTCATAAATCCAGCCGACCCCGGTGGCATCCGGCCCCAGGCTCGGCGTCACCCCTTTGGGCAGCTTGCCGGCCGCATAGTTCAGATATTCGAGCACCCGCGAGCGTGCCCAGTACAGATCGGTCCCGTCCTCAAAGATGATGTAGACAAAGGACAACCCGAAAAAGGAATAACCGCGCACGGTCTTGGCCTGCGGCACCGCCAGCATCTGAGTGGTCAGCGGGTAGGTGACCTGGTCCTCCACCACCTGCGGGGCCTGCCCCGGATATTCGGTAAATACGATCACCTGGACATCGGACAGATCCGGAATCGCATCCAGCGGCGTATTCTTGAGGGCATAGAGACCACCGACAATGGCAAAGAAGGTCAACAGCAGAACGATGAATTTATTTTTAATCGACCATTCGATGATTTTTTCCAGCATGGTCCTATCCTCTATAAAATTGATGGCACAGTAACGTCATGGCAAAGAAACTTTTCACTTGCGCACTCTGGGAAGAAGATGCTCAAAACAGATCGTCCAACGCTTTTCCGGTCGTTTTGCCAGCCTCTCCGCCGGCGGCATCATCAAACAGGCTCTCAGGATCGGCAGCGGCTTTATCATCCGGCGACTCAGCCCGGGTCGGCTGCATCATTTTCTGGATCGCTTCCCGCAGCTTGCTTTCCGAATCGAGCATAAACTGGGCGCTGGTCACCACCTGCTCGCCGGCGAACAGTCCCTGGGTCACTTCCACGTGGCCGTCTTCGCCCTGCAACCCGGTTTTCACCCGCCGTGGTTCAAAACGTCCCCCTTTCAGCGCCACGAAAACCGTCTCTTTTTCACCGGAATACAGCACGGCTTCCTGGGGCACCAGCAGCGCATTTTTCACTTTTTCCCCGGTCAGGTAGACGGTCACGTACATCTCGGGGCGCAGCTCCAGATCGGCATTATCCAGTTCCAGGCGCGCCTTGACGGTCCGGGTTTTGCCCTCGACATAGGGATAGAGGTAACTGACATGGGCCTCAAAACTGCGCCCTTCAACATAGGGCAGAACCACTTTGGCCCGCTGCCCTTCCTTGACCCAGGGCAGCTGATATTCATAGAGGTCGGCCAACACCCAGACCTTGGACAGATCGGCCATATTGAGCAGGACCATGCCCGGCTTGACATACATCCCTTCAGTGACCATCTTGGTCGTCACGATTCCGTCATAGGGCGCATAGAGGGTGAGGGTTTTGCTGACCGTGCCGCTCTGTTCCAGCCGCTCGATCTGCCTGCGACTGACATCCCAGAGTTGCAGCCGTTTCCGCGAGGCCTCCAGCAGGCTCTTGGCGCTGGTCGATATCTGTGGAAAACTGCTGTCTTTCAGTGACCGGTAATTTTCCAGCGCCAGCAGCAGCTCCTGCTGCGCGGTGACCAGTTCAGGGCTGTAGATTTCCAGCAGTTTCTGCCCTTTTTTAACCTGCTGTCCGGTCTCTGCCACGTACAGCTTTTCCACCCAGCCGGCTATTTTGGCATTGATCACATACTGTTTTGGCTCTTCGGAACTGATCACCCCGACAGTCCGGATGGTGCGCGACAGATCCCCCCGGGTCACCGGCGCGGTTCTGACGCCCATGTTCTGGATGGTGGTCGGGTCGATGGTGATCATGGCCCCGCCGGTTGCTTCATCTTCATAGACCGGCACCAGATCCATCCCCATGGGGGATTTGCCCGGTTCATTGCGGATATAAGTCGGATCCATCGGCGCCTGCCAGTATTTGATTTTCCGTTCCGCGCTCGGTTTGGCGCCGCTTCCGCCGGCGGTATCTACTTTCAGCGGAACCAGGGCCATGCCGCAGATGGGGCAGTTGCCCGGTTCATCGACGATAATCATCGGATGCATCCCGCAGGTATACTTCTGGTCGGCGGCATGGACGTGTTCCGGCCCGGACCAGGGGAAACTCCGCAAACTTAAATCGGCTCCCAACCAGAGCGCTCCGGTAAGCACAGCGGTCAACAGCAGAAGCAGGGGTGGTTTGGTGGCTGTCTTCATTGAATTCTATCCTTTGCCTGGAATGAGCTGGGCAGCCTCAAGACCGGCAGCCGCCTCGATTTCGGCCTGACTGCGCTGCTGGTCGCTGAGGGTACGGGCATAATCGATCTGGTAGCGATAGAGACTCATCACTGAATCAAGCAGGTCAAGAAAATCGACCTTGTCGACCTGATAAGCACTCAACGTCGCTTGAAAAGTCTGTTTGGCCTGCGGGATGATCCCGCCCTGGTAAAGCTCCGCCAGTCGGCTGTCCTGCTCAAATTGACTCAGGGCCCGGTGAATGGTCAGATCGACCTTGTTTTTAAATTGATTGCGCTGCTGATAGGCCATACGCAGGGAAGAATCCGCCTCGGCAACGGCCGCCTGGCGCCTTTTGTTCGGCACCGGCAGATTGAAGCTGATGCCGGCGCTGATAAAATCGGTGCCGCCGTCAGCCAGGCCGTTATCCCGCCAGCGATAACTGACCCAGGGGGTAAAATCAGGCTTGTAATCAAGCTTGGCCAGTTCCCGGCTCGCCTTGTACTGTTCAATCAACGCGCGGTAGGAAGCGAACAGCGGCCGGTTCCCCTCTGCGGCTTGTTGCAATGCAGTCAGATCGAAAGACACTGTCGAAGGGCTCAGGTCGGAATCGACCTCAAGCGGTTGGTCCGTGGCCCGCCCGGCCAGGCTGTTCAGTTCGGCCAGGGTCGCGGTTTGCTGCTGCTGTAGATTGAACAGGATATCCATCTGTTTCGAACGCTGCAGCTGCGCCTTGAGAACATTCTGCTGTAACCCTTTACCGACCTCGTAACGGGTTTCAGTCAGTTTGATGAAATCATCCAGCAACTGCAGGTTATGCTCGGTCAGATCAATGGCTTGTCGCTGGAACAAAAACCGGTACCAGGCATCCTTGACCTGACGCCGCAGTTGCAACCGGGCGTCCTGATAGGCGTGTTCAAACCAGTGGCTCTTTTCAGCGGCAATCCGCCCTTTGGCGTCCAGTTTGCCGGGGAACGGCAACATCTGGGAGAGGCGGATTTCGTTTCCGGTCATCGGCGTCACGTCGCTACGCAGCTGGTTGATGGGATAACTGGAGAAAGACACCCCCAGCTGCGGGTCAGCCAGGGCGGTCGCCTGATCGATCTTACTGTCTGCGACCTGAATCTGTTCTTTGGCCACCTGCAGCGAAGGATTATTGGCGTCAGCCTCACGCAACAGTTGTTCCAACTGGGAACTGGCAGCAAAAGCAGGCGAAATAAACAGCAGGCTGATCAGGATCAACAAAGGAAGGGTTCTGGCGGTATCGGTCATCGGCTCAACGAAGGCTCCTGAAAGAGGGTTTGCGGTCAATCGAAGCGTAGTTCAGCAGCATTCATGCCAAACGCGCTCAACGCGAAAAACCGGCCGATTCATCGCCCGTGCCAGCCCGGCCAGGGGGCAAAATGGATAATATTCTCCCTCTGGTGTAGAATATTCTTCAGCCTCTATAGCAAAGTTCCTGCTTTTTTTATGGGAACTTGCGGGTATGGCAGATGAAAAAGACAGGAAAAGTGAATTTAATGTGAATTTGAAATATCACTAAAACCGTTTCTCTGTTATAGTTTGCCCGTAAATAAGGATTTAGCCGAGCCACCGCAATTACAGCGTTGAGGCCGGATAAATATAAGCAGAACAAGTTTTGACGCTCCCGGTTCTCTGCCGGGCTGTCGTCCACAATCAATTTAACCGGAAGGCCCGCAGGATGTGGACCCCGCGCAAGCGGTGAGGTCTGCACCGGCAGGGCTCCGGAAAGTGCCGCGAAAATGCGGACGGAAAGGTTTAATATTAATGAGTAAAAAGATGCTGATCAACGCCTCCCACCCGGAGGAAAATCGGGTGGCGATCGTTGTTGACGGGATTCTCAGCGATCTCGATATTGAGCTCGCCGGTCAGGAACAAAGCAAAGGTAACATTTATAAAGCGGTCGTGGTTCGGGTCGAAACCGGATTACAGGCCGCTTTTGTTGATTATGGCGCCGAAAAGCTCGGGTTCCTGCAGATTGGGGAGATTCACCCCAACCTCTACCCGACGCGGGAGGATTCCAAACACCGCCCCAGAATCGCCGACATTCTCAAACGCGGCCAGGAAATCCTGGTGCAGATCGTCAAAGAGGAACGCGGCAGTAAAGGTGCGGCACTGACCACCTTTCTGTCGATTCCGGGCCGTTACATGGTCCTGATGCCGGACAGTACGACCAAGGGTGTCTCGCGTAAAATCGCCGAAGACAGTGAACGTAAAAAACTCAAAAAAACCATGGCGGAACTGGATCTTCCCGAACGGATGGGTTACATCGTCCGCACCGCCGGCATCGGCAAGGATAAAGAAGAACTCAAGCGTGATTTCGATTACCTGGTGCGCCTGTTTGAAGGAATCACCGCGCGTAAGGACCAGATCAAGGCGCCAGCCCAGCTCTATCAGGAATCCAACCTCGCCATCCGTTCCATCCGTGATTATTTCAGCACCGACATGGATGAAGTTCTCATCGACGATCAGACGGTTTTCCGCGATGCCAGGGATTTTTTCGCCCTGGTCATGCCGGAACTCGGCAACCTGGTCAAACAGCACCGGGAAAGACGACCGATCTTTTCCCGCTACCAGATCGAAGAGCAGATCGATGGCCTGGCAAAAAACCAGATCCCCCTGCCTTCCGGCGGTTCCATCGTCATTGACCAGACCGAAGCGCTGGTGGCCATTGATGTCAACTCCGGCAAAATGGCCAGTGAAAGCGGAATTGAAGCCACGGCGCTGAAAACCAACCTGGAAGCTGCCGCCGAAGTCGGTCGGCAACTGCGGTTGCGTGACCTGGGCGGGCTGATCGTCATCGATTTCATCGACATGCGCGACCGCAAAAATATCCGCGAAGTCGAGCAGGAACTGCGCAAAGCCCTCAAGGACGACAAAGCCAAGGTCTCGGTCGGCCGGATCAGCCAGTTTGGCCTGCTCGAAATGAGTCGGCAGCGACTCAAACCGGTATTGAGTGTCGGTTCCTTTATCGAGTGCCCCCATTGCAAAGGGATCGGCAAGGTCAAAAGTGTCGAAGCCCAGTCGGTTGCCCTGCTGCGGCAGATTCACACGGCAGCATCCAAAGGCCAGATCGCTCTGATCGAAGCCGAGGTCCCCATGGATGTCGCCAACTATCTGCTCAACCGCAAACGCGCAACCATCAACGAACTGGAACAGCAGCTCGGTATGCGCATCGCGATCCTCGGATCAAGCACTCTGCTGCCCGGCGAAATCGAAATTGAGCTGCGGAAAAAAGATAAAGAACCGGACGATAGTAAAGATATCGCGCCCATTTCCCATGCCAACCAGATCGAGGTCGCCCTGGCCGCCCAACAGGATGAAATGCGCAACCAGGCGCAAGAGGAGGAGTTGGAGGAGGACAGTCCCGCTCCCCAAGAGTCCGCGGAAGAATCGGTGAACAGCGAAGCGCCCAAAAAGAAACGGCGCAGACGCCGGAGGAAATCTTCCGCCGCCAAAACAAATCAGGAACAGCAGACCAGTCAGCCGCCCGCTGCACAGGAAACTGCGACCGACTCGGCTACCCCCGCAGAGGCGGAGACCGCTCAGCCCCAAGCGACAGAGTTGCCGGTTGCTGCGCAGGCCGACAGCCAGCCTCAGCCGGAGCAAAGCAGCCCGACCCGGGAAGCCACCTCGCCAGCCCCTGCGGCTGGGGAGAGCAAGCCAACCACCGAACCCGCCGCCGCCGAAAAGAAACCCCGGCGCCGGACGCGTCGGCCGACAAAAAAAACGACCGGAGCTCAATCGACCCCGGTCGGGCCAGTGGAGCCGGTGGCCAGCGCTGCCGTGGCCGAAAAGCCGGCCCCAGCGGTAGAGTCTCAGCCCGTCGCTTCGGCACCGGTCGTTGCGCAGCAGCCAGAGCCGGTCCCGACCAATACTGAAACCGCCCCCGTAACGCCAGCGGAGCCGGCTGAAACGCCTGCCACTGCGAAACCGAAACGGCGGCCCCGGAAACCACGGGCCAAGAAACCCGTTGAGCAGGCGACCGGAGAAACTGCCCAGCAACAGAAAACAGCAGAGCCGGCCGAGAACCCGACAAAACCGGTGGAGTCTCCGCAAACGGAACCGCCGGTCAGCGAAAAACCGCAACGGCGAACTCAGCGCAGCACAGCCAAACCGGCCGCGCAGAAAACTTCCGGCGAAGCGCAGCAAGCCACTCAGCCTGCTCCCGCCAAAGCGGACCCGGCACCAGCCTCAAGCGTGGTCGAACAGAGCCCTCAGGCAGAGGCGGAAAAACCGCCGCGGCGGACTCGGCGAGCGGCGCCCAAGGCCAAGTCGGACTCCGAACCAGCTGCCGCAGCTGCGGACGCAGAGAAAAAAACGCCGCGGAGAACCAGGAAAAAAGCCACGCCCGCAACTGATCAAGAGGCGGGCAGCTCAGCCTCCGGCGAAGCTGCGTCAGGGGAGGAAAGCAAACCCAAACGCGCACCGCGACGGGCTCCCCGCAAAAAAGTGTCTAGCGACACGGACGTCAAACCCGTCACCGAATAACCAGCAAACCAAAGCCGGATCAATATGATCCGGCTTTTTTGGTAACCGAGGATCCATCCTCCGCTGTTTCCCAGTCCCCCGCAAAAAAGTTGAGCTGTCGATCTCCTTCCGGGCAGACCGCAACTGTCCGACCGCCCCATCAACAGCCAACCATCCGGAAATATGATAGTCTTTTCAAAAGGACCAAGCTTGCAGCAAACACCTTGAAAACGCGAGGATGATATGAAAGACAGTATTGTACGGCTGAGAAATCTTTGTGACATGCTGATCGGCATGGGGTTTACGGAATCAGTCAATGAAAAGGAGATCAAAAAACTGATTAAGGAACTGGAGGCGGTCATTTATCGGGAGATGGAACTATTGAAGGACCGTGAATCCATGTCAGACCTGTAAACCGACCGCCTGCAGCAATTCCGGAACACTCTTGCAGGACCAACTGACGGCACCAACCAACGCGTCCGGCCGAGTGGTCATGGTAGCCAACGACCGCTTGCCAGACTAATCCAAACAGCACGGCTTCGCCCTCACCCAGCCCAGAAAAATGCCTGAATTTTCTGGCCAGAAATCTGAACAATCAGCAGGACTCCTTCCTGACGGCAAGCAACAACTCACCCAGGGTTTTTATGGCTTTGCCCAAACGGATCTCCCGGGCAGCATTAATGGATGCCAAAGATTCATTCTTATTCAGAGCGATCTCCATGGCCTCGCGGGTAGCGCGGATCGTCTTGTCGAGCTGCTCCCCTAATTGGGCCTGATATTTGCGAAAGCTCTCATCAATGCCGCGCCGCAAGGTCCAGCTGATCTGCTCGACATTGAGGCCGAGCAGCCTGGTTCCCTCCTCGCGCAAGCGCTTGACGGTTTTACGATGCCGGTACTTGCGAGTGAGAAATTTACGGGAAAGCTTCTGCCCGAGCGGGTCCATATCCGAAATAAACAGCTGACTGCTCCAGCTTGGCGTCTCATAGGAAAGATAGGACTGCCGGGCCGCAGGGGCCTGGTAGGGGATGGCAAATAACTCGGCGGCAAGCTGGCGCACTTTTTCGATCAGCTCGTCGCAACGCCGCTGATGGAGGGTCAATAGCTGGATAGCCTCCTGCTGAATGATTTGCCCCACCTTGCGCATTTCCGGCGCAAAAAAAACCGGGATTTCGTCCTTTAAGATATCCCTGCAAACCCGCTCCAGTTCTTCGGTGTCCGCCAGGGTCAGGAACTGGCTCTCCAACCGCGCGAGAATCGCCTCCCGTGCACGCGCCCGGATCTGCGCAACCTCCTCATTCAGGCGAGTCACGATGCGGTCATGATCCCCGGAGAGGATATCTTCGGCAGCCTGCTTTTCCCGCTCAATGGCCGGCAGCGATTGTCGAAATTGCGCTATTTTTTCCTTCAGCTCCGTTTCCGGCAGCAGCAGGGCGCTGAGGGAAAGCTGCAGTTGCAGATGCAGGTTATTCAATTGATCATGCACCCGGCGCTGCAGAGACTCGCAAAAAACCTGTTTTTTCTCATGGGCGAAGAATTCGACCAGGCTCTTTTCCACCCGCCGCATCCCGCTTTTCTTCCACCCCTCGGGGTCTTCGTCAAGGCGTGCTTTCAGCCCTTTCCGGGCCGAGATATCGAGGATCTGCGGCACTCCCTGGCAGATGGGACACAATTGTTCGGACAGAAACTGCAACGAGGCCAGCCGTTCCTGCTCATCCAGAAAATCGACCTTGTTGAGGAGAAAAAAGGTCCGCGGCAGGCTTTGATGAATGTCCATGAGATATTCAAGTTCAGCTTCGGTAATGGGAGGATCGGGGGAGACCAGAAACAGGGCCGCGTCACATTGCGGCAGAATCCGATAAGCCACTTCGGTATTATGCCGATGCGTCGAACCGATGCCGGGGGTATCGATGAGCACGACCCCTTGCTGCAATAGCGGCGCTGGATGGTTGATTTCGACCC
Source organism: Pelobacter seleniigenes DSM 18267 (assembly GCF_000711225.1). Classification (NCBI taxonomy): domain Bacteria; kingdom Pseudomonadati; phylum Thermodesulfobacteriota; class Desulfuromonadia; order Desulfuromonadales; family Desulfuromonadaceae; genus Pelobacter; species Pelobacter seleniigenes. The sequence goes on along the minus strand of NZ_JOMG01000004.1, from coordinate 232,239 downwards.
GATCGACCTGCAGCCGGTTGTTCGGATTCCCGGCCTCGGTGACATATTCGCCTAAAAAATCGGCCAACGATCGTTCTGCAGACGGAACAAAGCGGATCGGGGAACGCTCTTCCGCTTCGAAAAAAACCTCGGCTTCCAGACGCTCCCCCGGCAGGATATAGGTCGGAATGGCCGTCACCGGCAGGATATCCGTCGGCAACAGGTTCTCGCCGAGCAAAGCATTGAGCAGAGTGCTCTTACCCCGCTTGAATTGGCCCAGCACCGCGAGTCGAAACCGCCCCGAAGACAACCGCTGCTGCAGTTCTTCAAGGCCGGCACGATAATCCGTATAGTCATCGCCGAGACTGTCCAGACAGGTCAGGGCACGGTTCAGCAAATCGGCCAGACCGGCGTCAGGTCCATCCGCGCCGGTTCGATTTTCCGGTAAAGATTCCAGCATACACCTGTTCCATTCACTGCTACGGTTGAGATTGTTCAGGGCTTAAGCAGACAGACTGAAAGCTTAGCATAGATCAGTCGGGCAGCTGAATATTTTCAACCGCCCGACTGCGGGTAGAAGGACTTTTTTATGACGCTGAGTCGGTGAAAAGATCGCTACTTAAATAGCGTTCACCGGAATCCGGGAGGATGACCACAATTTTCTTGCCGACAAATTCCGGCAGCGCGGAGAGCCGCGCCGCAACCGCGGTCGCCGCACCACAGGAAATGCCGGAGAGCATCCCCTCCTCCTTGGCCAGGCGCCGGGCATATTCATACGCTTCTTCATTGCTGACGGTCTCAATCCGGTCGAGCAGGTCAAGGGCCAGGGTGTCGGGAATGAAGCCGGCACCGATCCCTTGGATTTTGTGCGGCCCGGGCTGCAGCATCTCCCCGGCCAGGTGCTGGCTGATCACTGGGCTGTCCGCAGGTTCGACGGCAACGGAGATGATATTCCTGCCACAGGTCTTTTTGAGGTAGCGGGTAATACCGCTGATGGTCCCGCCGGTCCCGACTCCGGCAATGACAACATCGACCTGGCCATCCGTATCCTGCCAGATTTCCGGGCCGGTGGTCTTTTCATGGATCGCCGGATTGGCCGGATTTTTGAACTGATGCAACAGGATATAGCGATCAGGCTCTTCTTCAGCAAGCCTTTCGGCTTCGTTAACCGCTCCTGACATTCCTTTGCTGCTGGGAGTCAGGAGCAGATTTGCACCGAGCGCCTTGAGGACTTTCCGGCGTTCGAGACTCATCGTCTCGGGCATGGTCAGGGTGATGGGAATTCCCTTGGCCGCAGCCACAAAAGCCAGCGCAATACCGGTGTTCCCGCTGGTCGGTTCGATAATCTCCATCCCCGGCTTCAAAGTCCCTTTTTCCAGAGCATCCCAGATCATCGCAGCGCCGATCCGACACTTCACGGAATAGGCTGGATTGCGACCTTCGATCTTGCCAAAAACTTCGGCTCCCCCAGGAGCAATCACCCGGTTCAAACGAACCAAAGGGGTCCTCCCAATCGACAGTGAGTTATCTGCAAAAATCTGAGCCATAGCGGTATCTCCTGTTGGTTTTGGCTTTTTACGCTAAATTATGCTGAATCACCAATCTCACAATAAACATGCCTTTGGAATATAATTTAATACAGCACAACAGTCAACAAACACGGTCTTTAAATCTCGATAAATTTACCCAAATCTGTCCCTGCTGAACCCATGTTGCCCGCCCAGGGGAAACTTAAGCGCTGGTCAGCCTTTGCCAAAGCCTGAGTGGAGACAGTCCGGCCGTCAAGGTGGGCCAGACAAGCAAGCTCGTCAAACGCGCCCGAGCAGTCAACCCGAGAGGGGAATGACACTTTACGGGAACAACGCTCGGAACGACAGCTGGAGGTTTGCAGCCCACCTCCAAGCCAGGACAGGAAACTCCTCTGCGCCAGGGATGACTGCTGAGCCGCTGTACAAAAGCACTGCGCTTGCGTCCCTCGTGCCTGCCGGGTACACAAACAAAAAAGCCGCAGGATGAAAACTTCCTGCGGCTTGAACTTGTGAACTGATCAGCTATCCGGCAAAGCCGTCAAGCGGAGAACCTCATAAGGCACTAACGGTCGAGTCCGTCCCTGTCTCCTCAGCACCAGTCTCGGTGGTCGTCGGTTCATCAACAACCGAGTCCTGATTGTTCTGCTGATCGACCCGATTTTGATGGCGATAGCTGTGCTGAAAGGTATTTTGCTGTTGGGTTTGCTGCTTGCTTTGCACTTGGCTGGCGTTTTGTCCCATATGGCCCATGCTCCCGGCCTGTTCCATGGACCCGGCCTGACCTGCGGACCCGGCCTGACCTGCGGACCCTGCGGACCCGGAACCGGAACCGTCACACTCGCCGTCGCCGGAGCCGCCGCCGTTTCCACCGCCACTGCCGCCACCGTCACCGCCACCACCATTTCCACCGCCGCCGTTACCGCCTTTGGCAAAGGCCGCTTTGACCGCCAGCGTACCGGTCGACAGGTCCAGGGTAAACGGACTCAGCACAAACAGCAGGGCCACCATCCAGATCAGCGGGGTCATCTTCAGAACACTTTTCATCTTCCTCTCCTTTCGGTCTGTTGAATGAATGTTGCCTTCTTTAGCTCATTCAACGCAGCAGCTCGGGATCGGTTGACAAGGAGATGAAAAAATATCGGCCAAGGCCGCTGAGACAGGAGTTTGTTCGGCAGCGTCAGGTAATGATCTGCTTTTTCAGAAACAGAACCAGCGCCCCTGCCCCGCCGTAGCGGGCGGGAGATTGATGCCATTCGGCAACCTCGGCCCGGCCCGGTCCGGCCAGGTAACGCTCCGCTTCCTGGCGCAGCACGGCCTCCCCGCTCTCGGAGTGCAGCCCTTTACCGGTAATCACCAACAGGGTCTGCCAATGATGGTGACGAGCATTGTGCAGAAAGCGGTCAAATTTGGGAGCAACCTCAGGACGGGTCAGCCCATGCAGATCAAGGGTGGCGTCCGGCACTATTTTGCCCTGTTTCAGCTGCTTGAGCCGACGGGAAGAAGCCACTGCCGGTTCATCCTCTGCATCGACGAAGCTGTCTTCAAAGCGAACCTGCAGCTGGCTCATTTCGGCCAGAAAAAGCTCCTCTTCGGTGAGTTCTGCGGGTTCGCCGCCAGCTCCTTCACCCTCTTCGGAAGGGTCTGCACCATGGGCAGAGGCGGCCTCGGGATCCAGCGGTTTCACCCCGAGCTGGGCCATTTCCTGCTGAAAAGACAACCCGTCTTCCGCTACCGGCAGATCCGGGGCTGGCGTTTCCAGCTGTTTCGAAGCCTCGCTCTCAGGAACAGAAAACCCCTTCAGATGGCTGAAGGGGTTGCTGACAAAGTCTTTCTTACGGACATTCTTTTGACTCTTTTTCCGTGCCATGCCCTTTACCGAATCATCTGCTTGCGGCGACCGGTCAGGGCTTTGGTCTGTTTCTTGATGATGGCGCCCTGCTTTTCCAGATGGAACTGGTACCACATATCGCCAAAGCCTTTCATCTTCATCCGCTTGCCGGCTTCGAGCAGCGCCAAATTTTCCTTAAGGCGCTCATCACCACCGGTTTTGGAAATCCCTTTATTGAGAATGTCCATGGCTTTCGAGTGTTCGCCGATTCGCTCCAGGCAAAACGCATAGAGAGCATAGACCATCGGCTCCTTCCGACTGCCGGTTATGGCCTGGTCAAAGGTGTCCTTCATCTTCGCCGGCTTGTTTTTTTTCATATAGCTAATCGCCAACATCGACATGCTCATCCAGTTACGGACAAAACCCTTCTGCAGGAAGGGGATCGCTTCATTGAACTCGCGCTTGATATAGTGAATGCTGCCGATCTGGGAATAAACCTGCTGTTTCACATAGAACTGCCAGGGGCCGTATTTCATGGCCGCGTTCAATTCCCTGATCGCCTTATCGCTGCGGTTGGCCATGACATCGCGCTGGGCAACCTGCATCACGGCACCGACTTTTTTCATCACGGTCCTGGCGATGAGCAAAAATACGCCAAGAAACACCAGCAGGGAAGCTCCTGCCGCAAGCCAGGTATTCTGGGTGACGAATCTCAGCATAAGAGCCGAGGTCAACACTGCGCAGGCAAACGAAATGATTATATTGAGCATGGCACCGATCCTTTTTAACAGAGTGTCAACAGACGCGCCGTCCCGAAGACGCGGACGGCGCTGAACTTTAACAATCTGTGCTCAAAATGTCAAAACAATCGAAAGGCAAAGAACGCCGAAAGTCGATCTTACCCCTGACGGCTGGAAGCAACCATCAGTGTCAACTTCTGCCCGGGCTGCAGCACATGCTCTTTGGACAGCTCATTCCAGCGCATGATCTGTTCGGTATCGACATCAAACTGACGGCTGATGCCCCACAGGGTGTCGCCGGGCATGACTTTATAGACCAGTTTACGGATTGGCCCTTTGCTGGTGGTGCGGGACTGCTGGGCGATGCGGACCGCGCCCGGTTTGGAAACGGCCAGAAGCTGGCCGGGCTTGAGCATATTGCTCCAGCCGAGCTTATTCCAGACCCGCAGTTCTTTTTCGGTCACGGAGAAGCGCCGGGCAATGGACCAGAGGCTGTCCCCGGAGCGCACCTGGTAGGTTTTCCTGCGGCTGCGAACATAGGAGTCGGCCAACTCATTGACGGGCAGCCTGGTATAACCTTCCTTAAGGGGCAGAATCAGGTTGGTGCCGATCTGAATCGCGCGGGGATTTTTGATATTGTTCAGCGCGATGATATCGTCGACCTGGATATGGTATTCCCGGGCCAGGGCCCGCAGGGTATCGCCGGCCTTGATCTGATGACGATGATAGCGGGCACGCTGATCGGTTGGCAGCTCGGCATACAGGGCGCTGATCTGTCGCGCGCTGCCAAAAGGAACATGCAGCGGGTAGTTCTTGACGCCCGGCGGAGTACACCAGCGCTTGAGTTCCGGGTTCAGCTCCTTGAGTTCCTCGTAGCTGACCCCGGCGAAACCGGCAATGATTTCCAGGTCGGTGCTCGACGCCAGGGTGATGGTTTCATAGGCGAGGGGCTCATCGAAATCGAGATCGCTGAAGCCGTACTCATCAAGATCTTTGACAATCTCCAGGGTGGCGAGCAGCTTGGGCAGATAGTTTTTGGTCTCCTCGCGCAGGACATTGCCATCCACCAGGGTCCAGAAATCCGTGCTCTGACTGGCCTTGATCGCCTGGCGGACCTTGCCGCCGCCGGCATTGTAGGCGGCGACCGCCAGATACCAGTTGCCGTCAAACCGGTCATGCAGATATTTGAGATGCTGGGCGGCGGCGCGGGTCGACTTTTCCAGATCAAGGCGGCCGTCCTGCCACCAGTCGTTCTGCAATCCGTACAGCCGTCCGGTGCTTTCGATAAACTGCCAGGGTCCTGCGGCATTGGCCCAGCTGTAAGCCCGGACATTGAAGCCCGATTCGATCATGGCCAGATAAGAGAGATCCAGAGGGATCCCTTCGCTGGCAAAAACCATCTGTATTTTGGGGATGTAGCGTCCGGCCCGCTCAAGCCAGCGACTGAAGGTCTTCTTCTGCGGCCCGGTATAACGGGCGATCAGGTTATCGACCCGCTCATGATGACTGAGCGGAAAATCACCGTTGTACGGCAGTGGCGCTTCTTCACTCAGATAGTCGTCAACCGCCTCCGGCAGGCTTGGCACGGAAGGGAGCACAAAGTCAGGGATAACGGACGCGGAAACCGCTACGGGATCTGTTGCGGACTCCGGGGAGGACCCTTCGGTCGGGCCCTGCAGTGGCGTAGCGGACCGGGCAATCGGGCTCTCTGAAGAGAGGGGTGACTGATGAACCATCGGTTGGCAACCAAACAGAAAGAGCATCAGCACCGAAATAGCAGCAGAAAACTTGAGCATTCACGACCTCCGGGTCGTCATTATTAATAAAATTTAAAATTGCAAGTGTTCGCAGACTAGCGAAAAGTTCAATTTATGTCAAGTTTGCAGCTGGCACCGGTCAGAAGGTCCTCTTCCGGCCAGAAGCGGCGCTGCATCTCTTCCAGCAGAGCGGAAAAAGTCTTGCGGTCATAGGCTGAGACAGCAACCGCCTGATAACGTCGGCAGAGATGTGGCAAATCCTCCGGCGGCACCTTGTCAATTTTATTAAAGACCAGCAGGCGCTGCCGGCGCCCCAGTTCCAGTTCATCAAGGATTTTGTCGACTGCGGTGATTTGTTCATCGAAGCGCGGGTTGGACAGGTCGACCAGATGCAGCAGCAGATCGGCATCCTCCAGTTCTTCCAGGGTCGCCTTGAAGGCCCCGAGCAGACTCGGTGGCAGATCGCGAATAAAACCGACCGTGTCGGTGATGATCACCTCCCGATCCATGGGAAAACGGAGCCGCCGCGTGGCCGTATCCAGAGTCGCAAAAAGCAGGTCTTCAGTCAGCACCTCACTCTGGGTCAGGGCGTTGAGCAGGGTCGACTTGCCGGCATTGGTATAGCCGACGATGGAGACAATGGGAACCCCGGCGCGAATCCGTTTCTGGCGCCGCTGCATCCGCCCCCGCCCGAGGGAATCGAGCTGTTTTTCCAGCCGACGGATCTTGTCCCGGGTGCGCCGCTGATCGATTTCCAGCTTGGTTTCCCCGGGTCCGCGACCGCCGATGCCGCCCATCAACCGGGACATGGCCGTCCCTTTGCCGCGCAACCGGGGCAGAATATATTTGAGCTGGGCCAGTTCCACTTGGACCTTGCCGTCCCGTGACTGGGCTCTGCGGGCAAAGATATCGAGGATCAGCTGGCTGCGGTCGATAACCTTCATTTCGGTGATGGTCGAGATGGAACGGATCTGGGTCGGGGTCAGCTCCTGATCAAAGACCAGCAGGGTGGCCCGCTGCTGCAGGGCGCTGATGACGATCTCGCGCAATTTCCCTTCGCCGACCAGGAAGCGCGGGTTGATCTGCCGCGGCCGTTGAATCATCCGGTCGATGACCGCCAGATCGGCGGTGCGCGCCAGTTCCTCCAGCTCGTCGAGGGAATCTTCGACCTGGCGCCGGGAACCCTGCCCGACCGAAATCAGCAGCGCCCGTTCGCGCCCGTCATCGAGGACCACGGTCTCGTCGGCAAGGCGCTCCATCTCCTGATCGAGGGCCTGAATAAATGCACCGAAATCAAGATCGAGACGATAAAAATCGCGCAGGGTGACGGTTTCAAGCTGAGCTTTTTTCTTGGTCGGCAGCAGGTGAGCGTATTCAAAATTGCCGGGCAGACCATCATCACGCACCCCGATGGCGGCCATACTATCCAGCCGCAGCAGCTCAAGGTCGGTTAAGTCGTCGCGGCTTAAGGGTTCCTGCTTCAGGTGGGTATGTACGCAGCGTAGACCGCGCAGGCCGCTACGGCCGAGACTGAAACGGGAGAGATCCGGAATGACGATCTCCCGATCATCGCCGACAATGACATACTGAATAGTGCCGGAGCGGTCGATGACTACCCCGACCTGGCGTTGAATCTCAAAAGAAAGCTCGCAGAGATAGCGGGCGAGTTCGCTGGTAATCAGCTCGTCGGCGGAAATCTTGCGCCGGTAGATCCGCTCCAGAGCCTGAATCTGGCTGGCTTTCAGCCCGGTTGTTTTGCCTTCGATCATCGTGCCGATCCATGCAATAGGAAAGGCCCCGTACGGGGCCTTTCATGATTGAGCAGAGTCATGTATTCCCGCCAGAGGACGCGGACGGACGGACCGACCCGCAATTCGTAACCCAGCGGCTGGAGGTTAACCGGCAGCAAAGTTGAAGCCCCCGTCCACATAATGAATTTCCCCGGTGACCCCGGTGGCCAGGTCGGAGAGCAGGTAAAGGGTCGCCTTGCCGACATCATCCTGGGTCACCAGACGTTTCAGCGGCGCGCGTTCTTCAGCGACTCGCAATTTTTCTTTGAAGCTGGCAATCCCGGAAGCGGCCAGGGTCTTGATCGGACCGGCCGAAACGGCATTGACGCGGATCCCACTTTCGCCCAGCTCCGCGGCCAGGTAACGGACCGAAGACTCCAGGGCGGCCTTGGCAACCCCCATGACATTATACTGGGGAACGGCCCGTACCGAACCAAGGTAGGTCAGGGTGACGATGCTGCCGCCCGGCTTCAGCACCGGCAACGCGCAGCGGGTCATGGAGACGAGGGAATAAGCACTGATATCGAGGGCAATGCGGAACCCTTCGCGGCTGGTCTGACTGAAGGGATGCTTCAGGTCCTCACGGTTGGCAAACGCAATAGCATGAACGACAAAATCGATTTTTCCCCACTGTTTTTCCAACTCGGAGAAAACTGCGACCATTTCCTCTTCGTTCTGCACATCGCACGGCAGGATAATCTTGGCATCCAGACTTTCAGCCAAAGGTCGAACTCTTTTTTCCAACGCTTCGTTCAGATAAGTAAAAGCGAGTTCCGCCCCGGCTTCACGGAGTTGCTGAGCAATGCCCCAGGCGATGCTCTTATCGTTGGCCACTCCGAAAATAATGCCTTTCTTCCCTGTCATAAGTCCCATATGCAATTATCTCCTTGATCATTTACAATCTATTTGAGTTGAACGTTTCCTTTTAGCAAAAGAGCCTCACAAAGGCAAGCTATCATCATTTTTTACTGCCCGGCGACAAGTATTTTTGCTTCATGGCTACCCAGAAACAGGCAGATCATTTAGACTGGAAAGGATATAAAAACCGCATTTTAGGAGTGTTCAATGAAACAGACGCTTTATGACAAACTCTGGAGCAGCCATGTCGTGAATGAAGATGATAACGGCACCTGCCTGCTCTATATCGATCGGCAGCTGCTCCATGAAGTCACTTCCCCGCAGGCCTTTGAGGGGCTGCGTTTGGCCAGCCGCAAGCCCTGGCGGATCGACGCCAACCTGGCAGTCCCGGATCACAATGTGCCAACCGACAACCGCGCCGCCGGCATCAGCGACCCGGTGTCCCGCCTGCAGGTGGAAACCCTGGAGAGCAACTGCGCCGAGTTCGGCATCACCCTGTTCAAAATGGATGATCCGCGGCAGGGGATTGTCCATGTCATCGGTCCCGAGCAGGGCGCCACCCTGCCGGGCATGACCATTGTCTGCGGCGACTCCCACACCGCCACCCATGGCGCGTTTGGCGCCCTGGCCTTCGGTATCGGCACCTCCGAGGTGGAGCATGTACTCGCCACTCAGTGCCTGATTCAGAAAAAATCCAAAAGCATGCTCATCGAGGTCGATGGCGAACTGCCGCCGGGCCTGACTGCCAAGGACATCGTCCTGGCCATCATCGGCCGCATCGGCACCGCCGGCGGCACCGGCTACACCATCGAGTTCGGCGGCAGCGCCATCCGCAAGCTGTCTATGGAAGGCCGCATGACGGTCTGCAACATGGCCATCGAAGCCGGCGCCAGGGCCGGGATCATCGGTGTCGACCAGACCACCATCGACTATATCAAAGGGCGCCCCTTCGCCCCAAGCGGAGAACTCTGGGACCAGGCGGTCGCCGCCTGGAAGCTGCTGCGCAGCGACCCCGGTGCGCAGTTCGACAAAACCGTCCGCATCGACGCCCGCGACCTGCTCCCCCAGGTGACCTGGGGAACCTCGCCCGAGATGGTGGTCACCATCGACGGCAAAGTCCCGGACCCGGCCGCGGAAACCGACCCCACCAAACGCGGCGCCATCGAGAATGCGCTCCGTTACATGGGGCTGGCTCCCGGCACACCGATGACCGAGATCCAGCCCGACAAGGTGTTTATCGGCTCCTGTACCAACGGCCGCATCGAAGACCTGCGGGCCGTCGCCAGCGTCGTCAAAGGACGCAAGGTTGCAGCCAATATCAAACAGGCCCTGATCGTCCCCGGCTCAGGTCTGGTCCGTCAGCAGGCGGAACAGGAAGGGCTGGATAAAATCTTCATCGAGGCCGGCTTTGAATGGCGTGAACCTGGCTGCTCCATGTGCCTGGCCATGAACAACGACCGCCTCGCCCCGGGCGAACGTTGCGCCTCGACATCCAACCGCAACTTTGAAGGGCGGCAGGGTCAGGGCGGCCGGACCCATCTGGTCAGCCCGGCCATGGCAGCGGCCGCGGCCGTGGTCGGCCACTTCATCGATGTCCGTCAACTGGAGGTCAGATAATGGAAAAATTCACCACCTTAACCGCCTTGGTTGCGCCCCTTGAGCGCGCCAATGTCGATACCGATGCAATTATTCCCAAGCAGTTCCTCAAATCGATCAAACGGACCGGGTTTGGCCCCTACCTGTTCGATGAATGGCGCTACCTGGATCACGGCGAGCCGGGCATGGATTGCAGCGATCGGCCGCGCAACCCGGATTTCGTCCTCAACCAGCCGCGCTACCAGGGAGCGCGGATCCTGCTCGCCCAAGACAACTTCGGCTGCGGCTCCTCACGTGAGCATGCCCCCTGGGCCCTTCTTGATTTCGGTTTCAAAGCCATTATTGCCCCCAGTTTTGCCGATATTTTCTACAACAACTGTTTCAAAAACGGTATCCTGCCCGTGGTCCTGACCTCTGCTCAGGTCGCCCAACTGTTCAGCGCGGTCAAAGCCACCAGCGGTTATCAGCTGACCGTCAACCTGGACCGGCAGGAAGTGGCCACCCCGGACGGGACGGTTTTCAACTTTGAGCTTGACCCGTTCCGCAAACATTGCCTGCAAAACGGCCTTGACGATATCGCCCTGACCCTGGCCAACGTTGACCGGATCAGGTCTTATGAAACCCGCCACCGCCAGGAAGCACCCTGGCTGTTCAGGGACTGACATTTCATTCACTATGCAAAGGAGGAGGTCGTGCTGCCAGCCGAATACCAGGATTTTTACAATGCCATAAAGAAGACGATACCGGCCAAGAACCTGACCACCGACCCGCTTTTGACGGTCGCCTACGGAACCGATGCCAGCTTTTATCAGCTGACCCCGAAAATCGTCGTCACCGTCGCCGACGAGAGCGAGGTCAGGCTGGTCCTGCAGGAAGCCTCCAGGCGGAACCTGCCGGTCACCTTCCGGGCCGCCGGAACCAGCCTGTCCGGCCAGGCGATTACCGACAGCATCCTGGTCTGCCTGGGCAAGAACTGGCAGCGCTATCGCATCTTCGACAAAGCCCGTAAGATCCAGCTGCAACCCGGTATCATCGGCACCCATGCCAATCGTTACCTGGCTGAGTTCGGTAAAAAAATCGGCCCGGACCCGGCCTCCATCGACACCGCCAAAATCGGCGGCATTCTGGCCAATAACGCCAGTGGCATGTGCTGCGGGGTGGCCCAGAACAGTTATCAGACCCTGGCCAGCCTGCGCCTGCTGCTGGCCGACGGCACCATTCTCGATACCGCCGACGACAAGAGTAAAGCCGCCTTCCAGCGCAGCCACCCGGAGGTTCTGCAGGGACTGCTCGACCTGCGCGAACGGGTCATGGCCGACGAACAGCTCGCCGAGCGGATTCGCTACAAGTTCAAGATCAAAAACACCACCGGCTACAGCCTCAACGCCCTGGTCGATTTCAAAGACCCCTTCGAGATCCTCCAGCATCTGATCGTGGGCTCGGAAGGCACCCTCGCCTTCATCTCCGAAGTGATCTACCAAACCGTGGTCGAACATGCCCACAAAGCCAGTGCGCTGATGCTGTTTGCCGATGTCGCCACCGCCTGCAGCGCCATCCCGATCCTGCGTTCAGGGTTGCCGGTTGCGGCCGCCGAGCTGATGGACCGCGCCGCGCTGGCCTCGGTGGAACAGGAACCGGGCATGCCCACCTACCTGGCCGAACTCCCCCCGGGCACCACCGCCCTGCTGGTCGAAACCCGGGCCACCTCGGCGGCCAAACTCAAGACCCAGATCAAGGAGATCACCACCGCCCTGCGCGCTATCCCCACGGTCAGGCCCATCGCCTTCACCGACATTCCGGCCGAATTCGAAACCTACTGGAAGATCCGCAAGGGGCTGTTCCCGGCGGTCGGAGCGGTGCGGGAAACCGGCACCACCGTGATTATCGAAGACGTCGCCTTTCCTCATGAGCACCTGGCTGCCGCCGCCCTCGATCTGCAGCAGTTGTTCCAGAAATACCACTACAATGAGGCGATCATTTTCGGTCACGCCCTGGAAGGGAACCTGCATTTCGTCTTCACCCAGGACTTTTCCATCCAGGCCGAAGTGATCCGCTACCGCGATTTCATGACCGATGTGGTCGCCCTGGTGGTCGATAAATACGACGGTTCCCTCAAGGCGGAACACGGCACCGGCCGCAACATGGCCCCCTTTGTGGAAAAGGAATGGGGCACCGCCGCCTATGGGTTGATGAAGGAGATCAAGAACCTGCTCGACCCGGCCGGGCTGCTCAATCCAGGCGTCATCCTCAATGCGGATGCCGAAGCCCATCTGAAAAACCTCAAACCTTTGCCGGCCACTCACGAACTGGTCGACAAATGTATCGAATGCGGTTTCTGTGAACCGGTCTGCCCGTCGAAGAATCTGACCTTCACCCCGCGCCAGCGTATCGTCGCCCGCCGCGAGCTGACCCGCCAGGCCCTCAAACCGGTGCCGCAAAGCCAACTGAACAAACTCACCAAGGCTTATCAGTACCCGGGGCAGGACACCTGCGCCGCCGACGGCATGTGCAGTACCCGCTGCCCGGTCGGCATCGATACGGGCAAAATGATCAAAGCCCTGCGCGAAGAGGCCCACGGCGATCTTGCCAACCGCGTGGCCGACTGGGTCGGCGACCACTTCAAAACCACGGCCGCAGCCATCAACAAAACCCTGACCGGGGTCGACAAAATCCACCAGCTGGTCGGCACGGAGTTCATGGAGAAAGCCGCCCAGAACGCGCGCACCCTGACCTTCAACAAACTGCCACTGTGGAACCGGGAGATGCCGAAAGGGGCTCCCCGGATCAGGCGCGAAGTGGTCAAAGCCGACCATCCCCTGCAGGTCGTGTACTTCCCGGCCTGTCCGAGCCGGAGCATGGGCGGCCCCGCCCGGGAGGAACCGGAGCGCATGGCGCTGCCGCAGAAAACCGCCTCCCTGCTCAAAAAGGCCGGCTATCAGATCATCTACCCCGCCAACCTTGACAACCTCTGCTGCGGCCAGGCTTTTGAAAGCAAAGGCTTCCACCGCCAGGCCGATCAAAAAAGCGCAGAACTCAACCGGGCTCTGCTGGCCGCGACCCGTAACGGTGAACTCCCGGTGCTCTGCGACACCAGCCCCTGCTTAATCCGCATGCGCGACACCCTGGCCAAGGAACTCAAACTTTACGAACCCATCGAATTCGTCCTGCAGTTCCTCATGGATAAACTCGAGTTCACCCCGCAGCCGGAAAAGGTCGCCCTGCATATCACCTGCAGCGCCCGCAAAATGGGACTGGACAAGCAGCTGGTCGAACTCGCCAAGGCCTGTGCCGAGGAAGTGGTCGTTCCAGACGACATCTACTGCTGCGGCTTTGCCGGCGATCGCGGTTTTAATTACCCGGAGCTGAACGAATCGGCCCTGGAGGGGTTGCGAGATCACGTCTGCGACTGCGAAGCCGGGTACTCCACCAGTAAAACCTGCGAAATCGGCCTCTCCTTGCACAGCGAGATTCCCTACCGCTCGATCCTCTATCTGGTCGACGCCGCCAGCCGGCCCAAACCGACAGCCCCGGCAGACGAGTAAAAAAGCCAAAGCCCCTGCTGCAAGCACAGCAGGGGCTTTGGCCGGTTACGGCCCCGGATTGACAACTCCTGCCGGTAGAACAGTTCACCCCCGCCAGCCCTGAAACCAAGATGGCAGACCGACATCGAGCATGGTTTTCAGCCCCGCCGGGGCCCGTCGGACCAAGGGCACCGTGTTGGCGATCATGGCGCAGGTCGCGATATCACCATGAAAACCGCCGACCACCTCGGAATAGAGGGGCGGCTCACCGCTGATGGAGACAAAATCCCGCGGTCGCGGATGACCCAGGTAAGCCTGTAGTTCCAGGGTGATCACTGGCTGATCCCCCAGATAGCCGGTGGCCGTCTGCAGCACTCCGGCCGCAGCCCCTTTCTTGACCTGCAGAAACGGGCTGGCCAGATCGGTCTCTGCCACTGCCGGTTTGACCTCTTCGGTCACCCGCTCCAGTTGCCAACCTAATGCATGGGCGATCATCCCCACCGACTCCCGGAAACCCACATGACGGATTCGTTTGTTCTCAACCTGTTGGGCAAAGGTGTCCAGGCTCAGCCCGGCCCCGATCTTCTGCTGAAACGGCAACCTGCGCAAGGCCGCATCCTGATGTCGACCGATATGGATGGCGTCGACCCGCCGGCAGGCGCTGCTTAGCAACAGCGGCAGCGCATCCATGGCAAAGCCGGGATTGACCCCGCTGCCGAGCACGGTCACCCCGGCCGCCCTGGCCGCGGCATCGATGCGGGCGGCCCGCTGCGGATCAGCGGCCCAGGGGAAAGAGAGCTCTTCACAGGAGGAAATGACATTTTTGCCATATTGCAGGCAAAGCATGATCTGTTCTTCCAGGGCGGCGAAGGAGGACAGGGTGGCCAGCACCACCACGTCGGCCGCGGTCGAGGCGAGCACCTCTTCGGCCCGGTCCGACACCTTCACCCCCAGGGGATCAGAGCATCCGAGCAGGACCCCGACATCCTGGCCGACCTTGACCGCATCGATATCGATGGCCGCTTCCAGTTCAACGTTGCTGCGTTCGAGCAGATAGCCGACGGTTTGCAGGCCGATGGGCCCTAATCCGAATTGGATAAATTGCAGTGTTTCTGCCATTTTTCACTCCTCTTTTTTCTGGAATTAGCGATTCGATGCATGATAATACCAATCAGACAGGAGTATTAGAGGCTGTTTTGCAGACGAACTGTTCACAGGAATGAACAATGAAAGAAACGCAAGGGGTGTTGGAGTTCGTTCGTGTCATTGAAACGGGCAGCTTCTCGGCTGCGGCGCACGCCCTGGAAATGTCCAAGGCCTATGTCAGCCAACGGGTCAGCCAGCTCGAAGACCGGCTCGGTGTACGACTGCTGCAGCGCACGACTCGCAAACTCTCCCTGACCGAAGCCGGGCAGATCTATTACCGCTACGCCCGCGAAGTGGCCGCGCAGCTGCAGGAAGCCGAAGACCGGGTCCGCGACTTTCGCGAAACACCCAAAGGGCACCTTCGGGTGACGCTGGTGGATGGCGGCCTCGGGGAATGGTATCTAGCCCCGGCGCTGGCGCGCTTTGCCGCCCAGAATCAGGAGGTCAGCCTCGAACTTGACATGTCCAGTCGATTGGTTGATATCGTTGCAGAAGGGTTCGATTTTGCCATCCGGGTGGGGCCGCTCCCCGATTCCAGTCTGCTGGCCCGTAAACTGACGACCTTTCGCTACGGGCTTTATGCCAGCCCGTACTACCTCAAGCAACATGGCATCATCACCCGGCCGGAACAGCTGGCCGGGCACAATTGCCTGAGCGGAGCCGCCCAACGCTGGCAATTGAGCCGGGGGGCGGAAACGTTTACCTGCAAACCTCAGGGCAGTTGGCACAGCAAAAGCGGGCAGGCCCTGATTTATGCCGCTGAAGTCGGCCTCGGGATTGTCCGCACCGCCAGTTTTTATGCCGAACGGGCTTTGGTAAAGGGACGGATCATTGAAATACTGCCGGACTGGAGTCAGGCTCTGACCCCGGTCTGGATCGTTTACCCGAGCGGCCGCAACCAGCCCCGGCGCGTGACCGCGGCGATCAATTTTCTCCTCGACGAATTCAGAGGCGGGCCCCCCTGGGAAGGGTCGAGGGGCAACGAGCAGGAAACCGGCAGTTAATTTTTCCCGATTTGGCAATCAGCAAGGGGTTGAAAACAACAGCATTCCAAAGCCATGGATGGGCGAGCTTGAAATCGGCCAAGGCATGACTTTTTCAACAGCCCGATAGAGGGAGTACAGATGGCGCGTTCCCATACCAGCGGCCTGAGTAAATCATTGATCCTCAAAGGCCTGCAATGCCGCAAGGCCCTCTGGCTGACCAGGAATCCGCCCGCCTTCGAGCTGCCGCCACAGCCAGCCCGGGACGCTTTGTTCAGCGCCGGCACCGAGGTCGGCATCCTTGCCCGCCAGCTCTACCCGGGCGGGCGCGAAGTGCCCTTCGAAGGGCTCTCCATCCCGGCCCAGCTGGCCCGAACCAAAGAGCTGCTGGCCAGCGATGTCGAGGTCATTTATGAAGCGGCCTTCTCCTTTTCAGCCATCTTTATCAAGGTCGACATCCTGGTCCGTGACGGCGACTCCTGGCAGCTTCACGAAGTCAAAATGAGCAGTGCCGTCAAATCCGTTCATCTTGACGATGTCGCGGTTCAGCATTACGTCCTGAACGGTTGCGGGATCAAGGTCTCTAAAGCGGTTCTGATTCATCTCGACAGGTCCTACTGCCGCGGCGAAGAGCTGGAGATTCAACGGCTTTTTCACAGTGAAGAGATCACGACCAAGGTCAAGGCCCGGCAGCAGAGCCTGCCCGAAATCGTGATCGAATGCCGGCAGACCCTGGGCGAATATCGGGAGCCGGCCATTCCCATCGGGCCGCACTGCACCGATCCTTATCAATGCGAGTTCATCCCCTACTGTTGGCGGCAGGTCCCAACCCCGTCAGTCTTTGATCTGCCCGGCGACGCAGCGGACAAATTCGCTTTTTACCGACGCGGCCTGAGCAGCTTTGCAGAGCTGCCCCTGGCGGAGCTCGAACCCCGCCAACGCCAGCAGGTGGAAGCATTTCTCAACCGCACCCGGAACATCGATCAACAGCGGCTAAAAGAGTTTCTGGCCAGGATTCGCTATCCACTCTGTTGCCTCGATCTGACCGGGGTCAGCACGGCGCTGCCGTTATTTGCCGGCACCCGCCCTTATCAGCCGCTGCCGTTCCTGTTCGCCGTTCACCGGCAATCCTCCCCGGACGACCCGCCGGAACAGGTCAGCTTCCTTGCCGAACCCGGCCGCGATCCCCGTTCTCAGCTCGCCAGGGAACTGTTGGCCGCTATTCCCGCCAGCGCCTGCGTTTTAACTTGCAACCCGACGGTAGACCGCAACCTGTTGAGCGACCTGGCAACCCGGTATCCCGAGCTGGCCCCAGCCATTGAGCAACGTCTGGCCAACCTGCAGGACCTGCTGACCCCGTTTCGCAACCGCTGGATTGACGACTGGCGCATGAACAGCGTCGAAACCCTCAGCGATGTGCTCCCGGCGCTGGGGATAGACCTGCCCGCTCCGGTCACGGCCTTAACCGATGAAGGGGCGGCGCAACGCGCCTATCTGGCCTGCCAGGCAAGCACCGATCCCGCTCAGCAAGAGCAGCTGCAGCGGGAATTGCTAAGCTATGCTGAACAGAACGGCCTGACCATGGTCAGAGTCCTGCAGGAACTGCGCAACCTGGCAAGACACTGACCGGCGACCTTTTCCCGCCGCCGGTCAGAGCTTGATCGCTGTTTGTGCGGCCCCGGGATCAGGGCTCAGACTTCATACACCAGAACCCTGATCAGGCCGATGGTCGAGCCATTTTCATGGGTGGCGCTGTCGCTGACGGAGAGAACCTTTTTCACCCCGTTTTCGACGATAAATTCATTGACCCGCTGATCGAGATCATCCAGTTCCTTGCGCACATGAAACGGCTCCAGCGGCTCTCCAAAGGTTTTGACTTTAATCATCGTTTGCTCCTGCAGCGGATAAGCGGCCATTTAGGCAGATTGCGAAAGTTGGCCGGAAGGTTTTCCCTAAGTATAAAACCTTTTGCTGCACTTGGGAGGTGGTGGGAATTTTTCCGGAAGGGTGATGAAAGGAGAGGCAAGCCGGGGGTTTACACAGGGTGGCAAGGCCGGGAAAAATATCTTTTCCCCGACCATGCCTGAGAATGTCCCGAAACGGACTTTTCAACCGGCTGCTAACCGCAGCATTTCTTGTATTTTTTGCCGCTGCCGCAGGGGCAGGGATCATTGCGGCCAATCTTGGTCACTTTGATGGGCTGCCCTTTGACCAACTCCCCGTCGGTAAAAAACCACTGCCCGTCCTGGCGCTTGAAGTGACCGCGCTCATGATAGTTGCGGGTGCTGTCGTTGAGGCGATAGCGGGCGATGAACTCGACCTCCCCTTCCTCATCGTCCGCCCCGCCGGCCTCGGTGGCAACGACCTCCAGGCCCAGCCAGTCGGATTTTTCCGCCCAGTCCCTGGTGCCGTTATGATTGAATCCCTGGCGATGATCGGGGTGGATGCTGCTGTACAGGAAATCCACGGCAACCTGGTCATGGGCCGTATAGCGGGCCCGCATCAACTGTTCAGCGGTCTCCGCCGCTTTTGCTCCACTGATTATCGGTTCACAGCAATCCGCGAATTCCTGACCACTTCCGCAGGGGCAATGACTCATCGTTGTTCTCCTTCATCTAATTGATCTGGCCGGCCCCGAGCATGATCGGGTCGGAACATTTTATCCTGGTGTCATCGGCCGGCAGATGATTTCATCGGTCCGGCCCCAAAAGAATGGTATAGTGTCGAGTCGTTAAAATTTTGTCAATATTCTTCAGTTTATCGATAAAGGATTGCCGTGAAGGTTGCCATCATCGGCGGTGGCGCGGCGGGCTTTTTCGCCGCACTCAACGTCAAAGAAAATCACCCGGCCGCCCAGGTCGTCATCTTTGAGAAATCGTCCCATCCGTTAGCCAAAGTCAAGGTTTCCGGCGGTGGACGCTGCAATGTCACCAATGCCTGCCGGACCCTCAAAGAACTTTGTGCCGCCTACCCCCGTGGCGCGAACAGCTTGAAAAAAGCCTTTCGGGAATTCGACAACCATGCCTTGATGCGCTGGTTCGAAGCCCGCAACCTGGCCCTGGTCACCCAGGAGGACAACTGCGTCTTTCCCCGCTCGCAAAACTCACAGACCATCATCGACTGCTTTCTGGAAGAGGCAGCCCGCCTGCAGATCCGGATCGAAACGGCATGTCCCGTCACAGGGATCAGACCACTGGGGGATGAACTGCAGCTGAGCTTCAGCGACGCCAGGAGAAAACCCGCCACCTTTGCCAAAGTGATTGTCGCTACCGGCGGCGCACCACGCCGTAACGACCTGGCTTGGTTGGAGCAGGTCGGGCACAGGATTATCCCGCCGGTTCCGTCGCTGTTCTCTTTCAGCATGCCCCGGGAAAAGATTACCACGCTGATGGGCGTGGTAGTTGACCCGGTCCAGGTCGCTTTGCAGGGAACCGGATTCAAAGCGGCCGGCCCGTTGCTGATCACCCACTGGGGAATGAGCGGCCCCGCCATCCTCAAACTTTCCGCTTTTGGCGCCCGCTGGCTGAGCGAACAGAACTATCATGGCCGCCTACAGGTCAACTGGGCCGCGCAGCGCAATCAGGAGCGGGTTGCGGAACAGCTCAGCGCCGGGCTTGCCGAACAGCCGAAAAAGCTGCTGAGCAATGTCAATCCCTGCTCCCTGCCGGATCGGCTCTGGCGCTATCTACTGGACAAAGCGGCGATCAGCAGCTCCAAAAAATGTGCCGAGCTGGGCAAGACAGATCAAAATCGGCTGCTCAATCTGCTCACCAACGACTGCTATGAGATCGCCGGTCGAACCTCCTTCAAGGAGGAGTTCGTCACCTGCGGCGGGGTTAGCCTGAACGATATCGATATTGCCAGCATGCAGAGCAAGGTCTGCAAAAACCTCTACTTTGCCGGCGAAGTCCTCGATATCGACGGCATCACCGGCGGTTTCAACTTCCAGGCCGCCTGGACCACGGCCTTTATTGCGGCCAGGCTGCGCTGATCGGTTATTGACTATTTTTAGTCCTTCACCATGGACAAATCATGGCCGATCACCCCATACTAGGTTTTTTATAATTTTCACCAACAAGGAGATTCATCATGGCAAAAGCAAGCGCCCGGCACATTCTGGTGCCCAGCGAAGCAGATTGCAACACGCTCAAAAAAATGATCGAAGGTGGCGAGGATTTCGCCGAAGTGGCCAAGGTTCATTCCAAGTGCCCGTCCGGAAAACAGGGCGGCGCCCTGGGCGAATTCGGCCCCGGCCAGATGGTCAGGGAATTCGACGAAGTGGTTTTTTCCGGTGAAGTCGGCAAAGTGCTCGGCCCGGTCAAAACCCAGTTCGGCTATCATCTGATCGAAATCACCAGCCGCACCGACTGATTATTCGTGTCCGACCGGCAGTCGCCCATGCTCAGTGGCGACTGCCTCCTCCCCCCTGCGGCCTGCCTGCCGAAATGCTAGAATAGTTGCCATCCGGAAACTCCGCAGGGCAACGGCTAAGTTTTCAGATTGGAAACGAGCAATTTTTCGTTATACCAAGGAAATCAAGGGGTTGTGCGGAGGCGTAGTCCTTTACGCCGCACAAGAAAACCCGCAGATTGACACCACTACAGCGGAAAAGGGCCGTTTCCGGATGAAAACTAGAATATTTTAGTTGGAGTTTCCTCTCAGCCCGTTTCGACCGGAGTCGCCGCCATGTTCGAATGGTTACTGTCCCCTACCGCCTGGATAGCGCTGGCCACCCTGACCGCGCTGGAGATTGTCCTGGGCATCGACAATATCATCTTCATCTCGATCCTGGTCGGCCGGCTACCGGCTGCTGAGCGCGCTTTTGCCCGTCGTGCCGGCCTGGGCCTGGCAATGTTGACCCGGCTGGCCTTGCTGTTTTCCATCTCCCTGGTCATGCGCCTGACCGAGCCATGGTTCAGCCTGTTCCATTTTACCATCTCCGGCCGCGACCTGATTCTGATCTGCGGCGGGCTGTTTCTGCTTGCCAAAGCAACCCACGAAATTCACGCGACCATGGAAGGGGCCGGGCAGAATGATGCCGCCCCGAACTTCAAGGCCACGGTGGTACGCACCCTGATCCAGATCGCCCTGCTCGATATCGTTTTTTCCCTCGACTCGGTGATTACGGCCATCGGCCTGGCCGACCACATCTCGCTGATGGCCATCGCCATCGTGATCGCGGTGGGCGTGATGCTGTTTGCCGCCGCTGCCATCGGTGAATTTGTCGACAGTCACCCGACCATCAAGATCCTGGCCTTGTCTTTCCTGATTATGGTCGGGGTCACGCTGTTCGTGGAAGGTTTCGATGTTCATGTCCCCAAAGGCTACATCTATTTTGCCATGGCCTTCTCCGTCGGCGTGGAAATGCTCAATATCCGCATCCGCCGCAAGTTGGACCAAAAACGCACGGGTTAAACAAGGCTGACACAGATCCGGTTGCGGACTGTGCTTGCCTGAAGGTTTGTTTGGGGGCAGAATAGAGTCATCATCTGTTTAACAGGAGGGTACTATGTTCAAAAGGTTTCGGGTCGGCGTGGCCCTCGGAGGGGGCGCGGCAAGAGCCTTTTCGCACATCGGGGTTCTCGAAGGACTCAACAGGCACGGCATCCCCATCGATATTGTCACCGGCACCAGCATGGGGGCCATTATCGGCGCCATGTACGCCTATCAGCCCGACGTGGAGACCATCAAAGCCCGTTTCGAAGCGTACGTGAACAGTGCCGAGTTCGCCGAATCGGGGTTTAGGTTTTTCAAAGAACTCGACGCCCATAACCAGGGGATTCTGGCTGAAATCGGGCGGCTGGCCCGGCGCGGGGTCTTCAACGCCCTGTCCATCACCAAAACCGCCCTGGTCAGCGACAAAACGGCCGCCAGAAGCTACTCATTTCTGGTCGAGGATATAAACATCGAACAGACCCGGCTCCCCTTCGCCGCCGTTGCCCTCGATCTGATCCAGGGGCAAACGGTGATTCTTGACCGGGGTCCGTTGCGTCCGGCGATTGCCGCGTCTTGCGCCATGCCCGGAGTCCTCAACCCGGTTGAGCACGACGGCAAGCTGCTCATCGACGGCGGCTGGGCCGAAACCGTGCCGATCCGGGCCGCCCGCGAGCTCGGGGCGGACTTCGTCATTGCCGTGGATGTCGGCGACAACCTGCGCAACTTCGACCCACCCCGCAACGCCATCGATGTCATCGCCCGAGCCGATTACCTGGCCCGAACCGTGCTCAATCACGAACAGATCAAAACAGCCGATTTTCTGCTCTCCCCGAAAAACGGCATCAAGCACTGGGCGGATTTCACCACCTGGAAACAGGCCATCGCCTGCGGTGAGGATGAGGTCAACGCTGAGATCGACCCCTTGCAGAAGATGCTGCGTAGGGCTCGCTGGAAAAAACGGCTGTTCCCCTGGCGAAGATCCTGATCGGCCGCCTGGCAAATGTTGCTTGCCGTAAGCAGCGCTCCCGGCTACACTCCCGCCTGCAACGCCCGCACAGGGGAACAAGGCTTTGCTCTTTGTCCCGCCGACACCCCTATGAGGCTTTGCGACAGCTCTTTTTGAAACGCTGCACAGCCACCATCAATTGTGGAGAACATGATATGGACATCGACCTCAACCGGCTCTACTGGCTTATCACCCATCGCCCGGACCGGATCAAAAAAGCCGTGGAAGGAACCGGCTATCTGGCCAAAACCGTGCTCGGCGTCGGCACTTTCCTGCTCGACAACGAAGGTGACGTCAGCCTGCTTACCGCAAAGCAGACGGTGACCTTCGAAAAATTCATCCTTCCCCTGCTGGAAGAAAAACACCGCAGCTGATCAGGATGACGACAAACCTTTTTCCGGGTCTTTAAAAAAACCGGCTGCGGAACATAAAGAAGACCGCTCCGAGCATGCACAACCCGGCCCACAGGTAATCGAGTTTGATCGGTTCTTTCAGGTACACCACCGAAAACGGCACGAACACGGCCAGGGTGATCACCTCCTGGAGAATCTTCAGCTGGCCGACATTCAGGACCGTGTAGCCGATCCGGTTGGCCGGAACCTGCAGCAGGTATTCCAGCAGGGCAATCCCCCAGCTGGCCAGGGCGGCCAACAGCCAGGGCTTGTTGTTCAGTTCCTTGAGGTGGGCATACCAGGCAAAGGTCATGAACAGATTGCTGCACATCAGCAGCATGACAGAGGTCAAAACGGTGCGCATAGAGTAACGGACTTTCAACCCAAGGGGTCAGGAAAAATCAGGAGCTGGCGAGTGCTGGCTTATTTTTGGCAGCATGCAACAACAGCTGGCTGAAGGCATGGTTGGCGGACATGGCGGAAGACTCGCGCATGGTGTGGTAAGCCGAGGTCGGAATCTGTAAAGTGGTGCCCTGGACAAAACCGTGGGAGGCCGCGATGATCCGGCCCAGTTCGGTGCTGCCAAGGGACATGACCTGCTGACCGCTGGCTGCGGCCTGGAGGTTCTGCGCCTCGATATAGGCATCCTTGTAGGAATAAGTAATCCCCAGGCTGCGGCAATACTGGGCCAGCTGTTCTGTCGTATCCGGATCGAACTGGGCGTTGGCGTCTTTTTTGCGCAGCACCACCTGCTGCTGATCGGCGCTGTAGCGATCCGGGTAAGGGCTGGTGTCAACCACGATCAAGCGGTTGGTGGCACCGTTGAAGCGCCGGAACCATTCCAGCAGAAAACGCCAGCTGCTCCCCGATTCTTCCTGGGCGGTGAAAAACGTCGTGCCGTTAAAACCAAGACTGTACAGATGCACCAGGTGCGCGGCGGTCAGCACGTTATCGAGCTGGGCGGAGAGGATATCCTGCTGCAGGGTCAGGCGATCGCTGAACGCGACCGGGGTCCCGGCCACCAGATGCTCCAGCCCGGCCACTTCAAAAATCAGGTTGTTCCGATATTCACAGATATGGGCATTGGTGATGGTCCCAGCGCCACGGTAGGCCCCGGACCAGGGTTCGTAGGCCACCACCGGAACACCTTGAAAGCGATCCACGATTTTCAGCATCAGTTTTTCAGAGACGGAGTTACCAAGCAGATCAGAGCGGCGGCCGGCGACAAAGGCTGCATACTGAAACTCATTCGGCCCGGTGCAGATCAAGCCGTGGCGATCGATATGCGCTGAGAACATGGCCGAATCGGGCTCGCTCCCCTGAGCCACCAGCACCCCTTCATACCAGGATACCCGGGCGCCCCGTTCCTCCAGTTCGCGCTGCAGGACCCGAAAAAAAGAGTGCTCGGCACCGACCACGCTCGGCTGGCGAATCAATGCTTTCAACAGATCAACAAATTGTTCACCCAAAGCCATGCAGCCTTGCCTCCAGCGGCGTTGCACGCCGCACTGACGAACCTCAGCCAACGGTCCTGTCCCGCTGGCTGCAGTTCATTCATGCAGATATTATAATTAGCAGTAAAGGTCAAGCTGGATTTTACTAGTGTCCTGTGCGGTTAGTTATTTGTATAAATTCTGAGTCATTTTTACTGCTGCCAAGCCGAGAAGGCAGAACGTAGACAGCAGTAAAAAGGGCCAGAATTAGACTATAGAACTAACCGCTCAGGGCACTAGGAGAATATCGGGACATCAGGGAATGACGCTCGTTTAAGAGTCGCTGGCAGCAAAACCGGGACGGTCCCCGCCCGGGGGGCTGCCCCAGGTCTTTGCGGTGCTAACCGCGACAGTTTCATGGCTCGCAAACTCTTGGGACAGCCCCCGATGACCCTGGGGACAGTCCCGAGTTTACTGCAAAGTTGCTTAAACGAGCGCCATTCGGAACAGCAGGCGAAAAGAATCCCCACGGCAAAACCACAGCAGAGAAAAGAACAAACCTCTTGAATATTTTTCAGTGGTTTAGTAAGGTTTAGCCTTGCTTCAATATTTTCCCGCAATCGGCTCGATGCTAAAAGGTTTTGCAGATGAAAAAAACAGCAACGGAAATCATCAACAGCGGCTACAACGGCGACAGTCACTCCCTGGCCCGCTATCATTCCATCAATCCGCCGCTCTACCAGGCCTCCACGGTATTGTTCGAAAACTACGCCGAATTGCGTGCCGCCGGACAGGGTCAGTATGAGGGGTTCACTTACGGCACCGACGGCAGTCCGACCTCACAGGCCTTTGAGCAGGCCATGACCGAGCTCGAAGGCGGCTTTCTCACCAAAGCCTTTCCCTCCGGACTGCTCGCCATCACCAGCGTCCTGCAGGCCTTCCTGAACAGCGGCGATCATCTGCTGGTCTGCAACAGCGTGTACGGCCCGGTGCGCCGTTTTGCGGCCACCCTGCTGCACCGGTTCGGAGTCACCACCAGTTATTTTCCAGCCAATGCCGGAGCGGACATCGAAGCCTACATCACCCCGCAAACCCGGCTGATCCTGTTGGAATCGCCCGGCTCAAACACCTTTGAAATTCAGGATGTCCCGGCCATCACCGCGGTGGCCCGCCGCCGGGGGATTATCACCGCCATCGACAATACCTGGGCGACCCCGCTGTTTTTCCAGCCCTTTCAGCACGGGGTCGATATCTCCATTCACTCGGTCACCAAATACATCTCCGGGCACAGCGATGTCCTGCTCGGCACCGCCACGGTCACGGAACCGTGCGCCGGACAATTCCGGAAACTGTGCCGTGCCCTGGAAATCGTCGCCCCCCAGGACGCCTGTTACCTGGCCCTGCGCGGGCTGAAAACCCTGCCGGTCAGACTGCAGCAGCACGAAAGGGCCGCCCGCGACATCGCCAGTTGGCTGCAGGGGCAACGCGGAGTCGAAACGGTGCTCCACCCCGCCCTGCCCGACCATCCCGAGCATGCGCTCTGGCAGCGTGACTTTACCGGCTCATCGGGAATATTCTCTTTTGTTTTGGAAGCGGGATACGACGAGCAGGCAGTTGCCCGCTTTGTTGACAGGCTGCAGTTGTTCGGCATCGGCTACAGCTGGGGCGGGTTCAAAAGCCTGGTGACCGCCGGTCGGTTCGGCCAATCGGAGCTGTCCCGCTATCACGGCCGCTGGATGATCCGCCTCAATATCGGCCTGGAGGAAATTGCTGACCTGAAAGAAGATATCACCCAGGCGTTGGCCGCGCTGTAACAAGCGGAGAACGGCAACGCCACGCTGACAGGCGAACAACCAAGAGAAAAATCAGGCTCGCAGCACCTGCACAAGAGCCTGTCCCAGCTGTTCCAGAGAGTAGGGTTTGCTTAAAAAGCCGTTGGCCCCCAGGCTGAGAGCCTGATTGATCTCCTCATTGTCGGAAAAACCGCTGACAATGATCGTCTTTTGTGCCGGATGGATTTTCAGCAGCGCCTGGTAGGTGGCCAGCCCGCTGATCCCCGGCGCCATGAGCATGTCCAGCAGCACCAGGTCGACGCTGTTGCGTTGCAGGTACTGCAGAGCCTCCTCACCGGAAGCCGCAGTGACCACGCCGTAGTTCAGTTCCAGAAGCATTCTTTCGGCGATATCGCGGATCTGCGGCTCGTCATCGACAATCAGGACAACCTCCTGGTTGCCGTCCAGGCTCGTCATGGAAATATCCCTTGCCGTGGTCTTCAGGTTGGCCGAAGTCAATGGAAAATAAATGGTAAAAGAGGTTTCTTCCGGGCGACTGTCGACAATGACCGAGCCTTGATGGTCCTTGACCGTGTTATAGACCACGGACAGGCCGAGGCCGGTGCCGCTGCGGCCCAGTTTTTTGGTCGAATAGAACGGCTCGAAGATGTGTTTGAGGTCTTTTTCGCGGATCGGTTCGCCGTTGTTACTGATACAGACAAAGGCATACTCCCCGGCGCTCAGATAATTCTTCCGGGCGGCGGCAAGGTCAAAGCGCCGCCAACCGCTGACAATGCGACAGATTCCTTCCGCCGGGCTGGCCTCAAAAGCGTTATTGATCAGGTTCATCAGACATTTGCGGATATGAATCGGTGAACAGACAATATGCAACGGCTGGTCCGCCAATTCGACCACGGCCTGAACCGTCGGATGATAAGTTTGCAGTTTGCCGAACTCCGGCGAATCCAGATAATCACGGGCCAGGGCGTTGAGTTCTGCGGTTTCTTTCTGACAGGCCACGCCGCGAGCCACGGTCAGCAGGTCGGCAACCACTGCTGCGGCACGCTGTCCGGACTGCTGGATGGCGGTAATCGGGGCGCGCAGCTCGCTGTCCTCGGGCAGCCGCAGCAGCAGCAGTTCGGGGTAACTGATGATGCCGGACAGAATGTTGTTCAGGTCGTGGGCAACTCCGCCGGCCAACAGTCCGATTGATTCCGTTTTCTCAGCCTTTTGCAGGCGGGCCTTAATCGCCTCCCGCTCGCGCTGCTCCATGATGCGGTTGGTGATGTCCTGCCCCAGGAAAAGGAATCCGGCCCCATTCCCCTTCGAGCTCCGAATTTGCGAGAGCTGGGCTTCAAGAATGTGCTCCTCCAGGGTAAACCGGAACCGGTAGACGCCACGTTCATTGGCAATCTCAAGGGCATTACGCAACAGCTCGCCGGCTTTTTCGTTAGCCAGGGCCGGCAGTTCTGGAAGCTGTCGATGGAGGGCTTCGGCACCCGAAATGGCACATAGCTGCTCTGCAGCCCGATTGAAATATTTGATACTACAGTCCTTGTCCAGGGCAATGATCGCCGTATCCGTGGTCGATTGCAGGACGGAATTCAGATAAGAGGATTTTTCTTCGGCGATCGCCTGCTGGGCCTCTGCTTTTCCGAACAACAGTTGCACTCCCCAGAAAGCCCCGGTCAGTAACAGCAGCACCACGGCCGACAGCACGACAGCCGTCCGGTTCGCTTCCACCAGCAGCCGATCGACGGGCACATGAACCGACATCAGGGCCCGGATCTCGCCCAGTTGTTCATTGAACCCGGCAGTACTGCCGTAGGCAACAACCAGTTCCAGGGGCGCGTCAGCAGGGTCGCCATGACAGCGCAGGCAGGATTCCCGATTGCGGTCGATGGGGACGGCGTAATAGAGAGTCTTCTCCGGCCCACGATCAACAATAGCTTTATATTCACTCCGTAAACCCTGATTGAATTCATCCAGCAACTTTAATTCAAAAGCGCTGGCAAGATTCAGCGGGTTACGCGGGTTACGGGAGGCAAACTTGAAATAGACCTGACCCAGACCGGCCTTATGACGATTCTGATTCTGCAGGTTGTTGATATGGCGAGTGATATAGGTTGCAGAAAGCAACTTGGGCGAGAAATATTCCCGATACAGCCGTTGTTCGTTTTTCAGCCGGTAAATTTCCTGCTTCTGGACATCTTCAACAAAGTTGCGCGTCGCACTGTAATTGAGCAGAAATCCGGACAGGTTTTTTTCCGCTTCACCGATAGCCATCCTCCGGCAAGAGTAAAAAATACTCGCGGAAATGGCCATAAAGGCGACCACAAAAAGTGCCAACGTCACCCAGAACCTGAGTCGATAAGGCTTATCGACCATCATTTCCTGCCCCCTGAAGTCACTCTATCGAAAAATCCATAGTGCATGTCCACTCATCACCGCCGCCTGAAACCAGGAATAACACTCAGCTAGGCTAACCGAAACTGGGAAGAGTTCTTAATATTTTTTAAGATTATATCATTCCAAGAATATCCTCAAGAAAAATCCATAAAAAAGGTGGATTTCCCTCTCTTGCTGCAGAGGGGAAACCACTACTAAAAACCTGTTATTTAAAAAACAGGAAGGAGCGGGAAAATCGGAATAAAAAAAAGAATTCAGCTGGTCACAGCTCCAGTCGCTGCCGAGGAAACCAGACGGGCATATTTGGCCAGCACGCCACGCCTGTAGCGTGGGGCGGGTGCTTGCCAGGCGGCGCGCCGGGCAGCCAGGTCTGGGTCGTCGACCAGCAGATTGACTTCGTCATGTTCCAGATTGATCTCGATGGGATCGTCCTCTCGGACCAGGGCCAGGGTCCCGCCAATCTGGGCTTCCGGGGCCATATGACCGATCATGATGCCATGAGTGCCGCCGGAAAACCGGCCGTCGGTAAGCAGAGCAACGCTGTCGCCAAGGCCGGCACCCATCAGGGCCGCTGAAGGCGACAGCATTTCCCGCATCCCCGGACCGCCCTGAGGGCCTTCATAACGAATGACAATGATATCGCCCGGTTTGATTCGCCCTTGCAAAATCGCCTGCAGGGCCTCTTCTTCACGTTCAAAGACCCGAGCCGGGCCGCGCATAGTGGTCAGGTCTTTGCCGCTCTGCTTGAGGACACAGCCGTCAGCAGCCAGATTGCCATAGAGAATGCGGATGTGCCGGCCGACTCCGGCATAGGGGCTGGACATGGGATAAACCACATCCTGCCCGCCGGGCAGCGGCGCAACATCCTGCAAGTTTTCACCTAAGGTCCGGCCGGTCACGGTCAGGCAATCAGCATGCAGCAGACCGGCCTCCAGGAGCATTTTCAGTACCGGCTGGACGCCGCCCAGAGCATGCAGATCGTTCATCAGGTAGCGCCCGAAGGGTTTGAAATTTCCCAGCAAAGGGACGGCGGCGGTGAGGCTTTTGATATCACGGAGGGTCAGTTCGATACCGGCTTCGCGGGCCAGGGCGAGCAGATGGAGTACGGCGTTGGTCGAACCGCCCAGCGCCCAGACCAGGGTCAGGGCGTTTTCGAAGGCCTGGCGGGTCATGATCTGACGGGCACTCACTCCCCTTTCGAGCAAACCGAACAGGGCCCGAACGCTGCGCCTGACATCCCCCCGTTTGTCAGCAGAGAGGCGATTAGCGCGATCCACCGCCATGTTGGCCGCCGAACCGGGGACGCTCATCCCCATGGCCTCAATGGCCGCGGCCATGGTATTGGCGGTGTACATCCCGCCGCAGGAGCCCGGTCCCGGACAGGCGTGGCATTCGATCTGGCGGAGTTCCTCGGCGTCGATCTTGCCGGCGGCATGGGCGCCGATCCCCTCAAAGGAGCTGACGATATTGAGCTCCTTGCCGGCGTGGCGGCCGGGCAGAATGCTCCCGCCGTACAGAGTCAGACCGATCAGATCGTTGCGGGCGATGGGCATCAACGCAGCCGGAATGGTCTTGTCGCAGCCGGACAGGGTGACCACCGCGTCCACCTGGTAACCTTCGGTCATCAGCTCAATGGAATCGGCAATCACCTCGCGGCTGACCAGCGAATATTTCATCGCTTCCGTGCCCATGGAGATCCCGTCGGACACCACCGGGGTGCCGAAAATGATGGCTTTACCGCCGGCCGCTTCGATCTCCTGCTGCACCAGATCGCCCAGTTCGCGGATATGGTCATTGCAGGGCGTGCCGTTGGTGTGGGGTACGGCCACCGCCACCAGAGGCTTGGAAAAATCCTCATCCCGGAAACCGACGGCCCGTAACATGGTCCGGGCCGCGGTCCGTTCATACCAGTCAGCCTGACCCGGCCGCCCGGTGATCTGTTGACTGCGTCTCTTCATACACTGCCCCCTGCAGGTTGTCAAAACGCCCATCCGTGGGCGCCGCCGGCAGGTTTGCCCCTGTCGGCTATTTCTCCATGGCGGTCACCCCGGTGCGGGCGATTTCGACCACATGCTCCTGACCGACTTCCTCCAGGAAGGCATCGATCCGCCGGGTCGAGCCGGCCACCTGGAGGATATGGATATCTTCGCTTTTCTGTTCCAGGACCTCGAAATTATAGCGACCGTGAAAGGATTCCAGGTGGGACGCTTCGATTTCAAGTTTGACAATGGCGACCTCCCGCCAGTAGCTGTGATCGGTATCAAGCTCTCGGGCCGAGATAACCTCGGTGAATTTTTCCAGCTGTTTGATGACCTGGATGACCTTGGCTTCGTCATTCTCTTCCAGCGTGATGGTCATGCGGCTGACGCCGGGAATCCTCGAGCGGCAGACGGTCAGGGTGTCCACGTTGTACATCTTCTTGCGGATCAGCATGGAAATCTTGTTCAGAACGCCGGGATGATCCAGAGTAAAAGCCAGAATGGTACGCCTTTTCATGCCACCTCCCCTTGCTTATCAGCAGCTTGACCGGCAGCAGCCTTACTCGGATGCTCAACGATCATATCCTCGAATCCCCCGCCGGAGGGAATCATCGGCAATACGACCTCGCTCGGGTCGCAGACAAATTCCAGAATGATGGCGCCTTGATGGTGAGCAGCCTCTTCAAGGGCCGGCACAACATCCGCCAGTTTTTCGATTTTCCGATAGGGAATCCCGTAAGCCTTGGCCAGATACCCGAAATCCGGGCTTTGCATCGGTGTGCCCGCATAGCAGCCGTCAAAAAAGAAAGTCTGCCACTGGCGAACCATGCCCAGATAACCGTTGTTGAGGATGATGATCTTGACGTCCAGCTGCTGCTCCATGATGGTGCCGAGTTCCTGGAGATTCATCTGGAAGCCGCCGTCCCCGCTGATCGACCAGACCCGTTCCAGCGGCCGGGCCAGTTTAACCCCAATAGCCATGGGCAGCGAACAGCCCATGGTCCCGGCACCGCCCGAAGCGAACCAGCTGTTGCGGGTCTGAAAGTTGTAATAGCGCGCCGAAATCATCTGGTGCTGGCCGACATCGGCGATCACCAGGTCTTTGCCGGCCGTGATTTCGGAGAGCCGGTGAACCACGGTCTTCATCAGCAGTTTGCCGTCGTCGCCAAGACCGTACTCAAGCTCCCGCCGGGTATCCTCAGCCATGACCGAACGGAAAGAGGCGATTTTCTCCAGCCAGCGACGGCGCGGTTTGTACGTCAGCATCGGATCGCCGAGCATGACATGGAGGGTGCGATAGACATCGGCATTGATCGCAATGGAGGTGCGCACGTTTTTATCGATTTCCGAAGGATCGATCTCGACATGGATGACATCCGCGTTCTGGGCATATTCATTGAGCTTGCCCGTGACCCGGTCGTCAAAACGCATCCCGAAGGAAATCAGCAGATCGGCTTCCATGATCGCCCGGTTGGCTTCCACGGTGCCATGCATGCCCATCATTCCAAGACTCAACGGATGGTCTGCAGCCATGGCCGAAAGACCGTGCAGGGTAAAAGCGACCGGGATATTGACCTTTTCAGCCACCTTTTGAAGCAGTTCCCCGGCATTGCTGTTGATCACCCCGTGGCCGCAGAACATGACCGGCCGCTCGCTCTTGTTGATCAGCTCGATAGCCCGTTTGACCGGTTCCCGTTCCGGGGTCGGAGTATAGAAGTAACCGGGCAGATCGGGCCTGAAACTGGCCGGATCAAAGCTGTAAGAATCCTCCACCGCTTCATTCTGAACATCCTTGGGCACATCAATGACCACCGGCCCGCCACGGCCGGTCGTGGCCACGTAGAACCCTTCATGAACCGTCTTTTCGATCTCCTCGGCAGTCAGGGGCATATAGGTTTGCTTGCAGATCGGCATCATCACGCCGACCACATCACTCTCCTGGAAAGCATCGGTGGCGATGACCCCGGTGGCCACCTGGCCGGTGATGGCGACCATGGCTACGGAATCCATCTGCGCATCGGCGATCCCGGTGACCAGATTCATCGCCCCCGGCCCCGACGTCGAGACACAGACCCCGACCTGCGGATCGGGCGTCGACAGGGACGCCCGGGTCAACCCCTGGGCCATGAACGCCGAGCCCTGTTCATGCCGTCCCATGATAAATTTGAATTGGCCAAGTCTTTCCATCTCGTCAAAAAACGGCATGATCGCGCCGCCGATATAGCCGAAGATATACTTGACGCCCTTGTCCTTGAGTGCCTTCAGCAACAATTGTTTACCGGTCATAACATCCTCTGCATCAAATTGAAAAAGGGCTGTGGAGCAACGCGAAGCCGAACCGCTCCGAATCAGCATATGAAAAGGGAGACAAATCATAACAAATTTGGTTATATTTTGTCTCCTTTATTTTCCACCCTTATAACATACCGTCATTCCAGAATAAAACAATTGACTAACAGCGTTTTGTTTTTATCAATCGGGCGGCTTTAGCTTAAAAAAACACTACCAGAACGCCGCAGGTTATATCCGAACAGCCAGGGCCCTAAAAGAAGCTCACCTGGTTATATTCGGAAACTGCTCGCTTCCAACCTGAAAACTGAACTTATGTTATTCAGAGTTTCCAGATGCAACCAGCCTGAATATCCGGAACAACTCAAGCACGATTTGAAGTCGCCAACGGACCTGATTATTTGTCATTTGCATCATTCATATCAACAAATCATCCCGTATCAAAAGCGGGGTATTAACTCCGCCGGTTCCAAGTTGGTTTTCAACCCGATGAGATTAAAAATGAAACTCTTTAATATATTTAAAGATAGTTTTAGTTAATGTGAAACTATTAAAAAGCATTGACAAAAACCCAAGGATTAACTATCTTTCATGATTATGAATTTATAAAACTGTGTTCGCATCAACGTTTTAAATATCAAAAGAAAGGATTCTTATGAGACTGAAGTCCATTCAAATGAAAATCGCGCTATTGGCAGGAGCGTGCCTCCTGCTAACGGCCGGATCATTGGTCACCTACAGTCTGATCTCTTCAGAACGCACCCAAAAATTCACGATCAACAATGTTTCAAGCCAACAGAAAAAAATGGCCCTTGAGGGGCTGATGACCCTTGCCGGGGAACAAGCCGGAAAAATTCAATCTGATTTTGAGCTCGCCCTTGATGCTGCCAGGACCATGGCCCATGTTTTTGAAGTTGCCAAAACGAAAGATCAATACGACATGACCACCCTGCAGCTCAGTCGAACAGGACTTAATGCGATATTACTCAGTGTCTTGAAAGGGAATCCCAAGTTCAACGGAACCTATTCCTGCTGGGAGCCTAATGCTCTCGACGATCTCGATGATAATTACAAAAATGGCCTTGACGGGAACAACCAAGAGACAGGTCGGTTCACTCCCTACTGGACCCGTGATGCCAGTGGCAAAATTGCGGTTCAACCCCTCGTCGAATATGACACCATGGACAAGCATCCCAACGGGGTTCTCAAGGGGGGCTGGTATATCGGCCCGCGTGACAACAAAGTAGAAAGCGTCCTGGGACCTCTCCCTTACATCGTCCAGGGAAAACAGGTCTGGCTCGCGACCATGTCGGTTCCAATTATTGTCAATGATACGTTCTATGGGGTCGCTGGCGCCGATTATAACCTGTCCTTTGTTCAGCAGCTCAGCGAAAACGTCGACAAAGATCTTCTTAATGGCCAGGCCACTATTATTATTCTGAGCGATATGGGGTTGGTCGTCGCCGACAGCGAAGCACCTGACCTGATAGGGAAAAGTATTGACAATGTCTTAAAAGAGGGGAAACAGGAGGCGCTTGCGACCATTCGTGACGGCAAAGCACACACCATCATTAACGATCAAACCGGCAATGTTAATGTTTTTTATCCTATCAAGCTTGGTTCCACGGGCAAGCCTTGGTCGGTTCTGGTCAAAGTCAAGAAGGATGTCATTCTCGCGGAAGCTCAAGCCCTTAATACAGCTCTGGAACAACGGGGGCACACCAATACGATGTGGCAAATCGGAGTCGGCCTGACTATCATTCTGGTTGCCTTAGCGATTCTCTGGTGGGCCGCCCGCAATATTGCCAGACCGGTCAGAGCCGCCGCAGAATTAGCCGATACCATCAAACTTGGAGACTTCAGCAAACGGCTCAATCTCAAATCTGCCGACGAGGTAGGTCGGCTATCCCAAGCCCTTGATGAAATGGCTGACGGGCTGCAAGCAACAGCCGAGGTCGCCGATGCCATTGCCCAAGGAGATCTTTCCAGAACAGTCAAAGTTGCATCCGAGCGTGATCAACTCGGTCACGCTCTGCAAACCATGCTGACCAATCTTCAGGAAATGGTCGGCAGTATTCAGGTTGCCGGTGAGCAAATTGCTTCAGGAGCTGGGGAGATAGCCGATGCCAGCCAGGCTCTTTCTCAGGGCGCTACTGAATCAGCCAGTTCCCTTGAGGAAGTCACCGCATCAATGAATCAGATGGCGGCGCAGGTCCGCATCAATGCTGAAAACGCGACAACCGCGACAAAGGTATCGACCGATTCGCAGCAAGCCGCTGAAAACGGGAATACCCGTATGGCAGAGATGGTTAAGGCCATGGATAAAATCAACCAGGCGAGCCAAAATATTAGTAAAATCATCAAGGTCATTGATGAGATCGCCTTCCAGACCAATCTCTTGGCATTGAATGCGGCGGTAGAGGCGGCCCGTGCCGGCCAACATGGGAAAGGTTTTGCGGTCGTGGCCGAGGAAGTCAGAAATCTCGCTGCCCGCAGTGCCAAAGCGGCAGAAGAAACCTCCGAATTGATTGAAGGCTCCGTTTCCCTTACCGATCAGGGCGTTAAAATGGCCGAACAAACGGCGTCAGCCCTGAATGAAATTATGAGCGGCACCAACAAAGTTGCGGAATTGTTGAAGGAGATTGCCAAGGCCTCCAACGAACAAGCTCAGGAGATCGGTCAAGTCACCAGTGGGCTGACCAATATCGATCAAGTCGCTCAACAAAATACGGCCAGTGCCGAGGAAAGCGCCGCCGCTGCCGAAGAGCTGTCCGGTCAGGCCGCCCAATTACAACAGATGCTCCAGCGCTTTACCCTTGATCAGGCCAAGAGCAGGAAAAAACAAGCTCCACCAATGGTCCCCCCTCAACTCAAAAACCAGCCCAAACCAACAATGAACCTAGGCTGGGGTGAACCTGTCGGAAAGAGTTCGCGTGTTAAAATAAATCTTGACGATGATGAATTCGGAAAATTCTGACCCGCAAGTTCAGGCAGGCCTTGCAGTTGAACATAAAAACGCTCCGGAGTTTCCGGAGCGTTTTTTTTTCAAAGGTCAAAGGTGAACCCTTTTCAGGTGTTGGTCTTTCAGAATCAAAGAGCTGACAAATTTCCTGCTCCAAATGATCAACCGAAGAGGGGTAAAAGACGGTGAACATCCTTCTTTTTTGCAATCCAACGGGATTAAGCTTATCTTCTTTTCCATGCTTGAAAACAAGACCGTTCAACGACCAATCTTGAGGGTTAAAAAAATGCAGTGGAAAGAATGTTTTGACCTGCAGCCGCCGCGCTATCGGCGAGATGGCGCCGGCAGTTTCGGGGTGCAAAGCCCGGAGCTGGTCTTCGCCGCGTTGGGATTAAAAACCGGCAATTGTTTTCTGGATGCCGGCTGCGGACCCGGAGAATATGCCCTGCTCGCGGCCGCATGGGTCGGTGCCAGCGGCCGGGTCATTGGGCTGGACCATGACGCCCGGATGATTGAACAACTGCGCCAGGCCAGCCAGGCCGCCGATTGTCCGAACATCGCCAGCCTGATTGCCGACCTGGGAGCGCCGCTGCCCCTGGCAGCCAGCTCAATCGATGCGGTGCTGATTTCCGGCGTATTGCACATGCCCGGGCTGGATGAGCACTGGGGAGTGCTGTTCCCGGAACTCTACCGGGCGCTGCGGCCAAACGGCCGACTGGGTATCATCGAAAGCCCCAAACCTGCGGCCACCCCCGACCTACCCCTGCATTTGCGCCTGACCCCGACCACCATTGCGGCGGAAATCAAACCATACGGATTTCAGCAGGTCGGCCTGACGAAACTGTCCTCCAGAGAGCTGGTTCTGTTTACCAAGGGCTGAACCCGACAGCAACCATCACCGGCACAAACTGTTCCCATTGAGACAGAATCCGCTACGGAAATAGCCGTTAATGGCCGTGGCGCTCAAATGACTGTCCCAGTTCCCTTTGCGTTGCTGGTTCAGCCGTTCGACCAGGGCCTCGACTTCCGTGGCCTCGCTCAGGCCACTGGCGTAACCGAGCTCCGCCAGATAACTGCCGATGCTCCGCTCCGGATCGACATAATCCCGTAACACGGCGGTGGAGGTGGTATCTGCGGTCAGGCTGAGAAAATCGCTCAGGCTGACTTTGCTCCCTCCGGCGGCAAACCATTGCGCCTGGTCCTTGGCAAAAGAGTAATAGTTATCGGCAAACTCCTGGTCGGTCAGAGCCAGCGGATAGTCGATCAGCCGTCCGGTGGTTTCTTCCAGGGCAGCGAGTTCGTTATTGCGCACCACAATCCGATCCTGGGCACCGCTCACGGTCTGTTCCGCGCCCGCATCGGTAAAGGTCATCAACCCGAGGGAGCTGACCAGGTCATAGATGATATTGGCATCGAACAGGGTATCCGTGGTGTGGCCGCCGCTTTTGATGCCCCAGGTATTGGTATAGACACCCGCCTTCCCCCAATGGGTCAGCAGATTCCCGAACACCAGGCCGCTCTGCCAGTCGCTGATTTCAATCCCCCACCCCAGGGTCCGGTTGGTGGGAAAGGTTCGGCCAATCCCGGTCATGACATTATCGGTCACCAGGATATTCTCCCAGCGCGGCCCATTGTCCTGGTCACTGTTGCCGCCCAGGCTGATGCCGATTTCCCCTTCGGCATAGAAATTATTATCGGCCAGGATATTCCAGGCCTTGATCTGATTGGTGCCGGATGAGGTATTGGAGGTGAACTTGGTGCCGATACTCGAGGCACGCAGGAAAATATTGTTCCGAAACACCGTGTTGCGAGTCTCGGTAAAATAGGTATTGTGATTGAACATGGTCGCCATACCGGCGGTCTTGGTACTGGCGTCCCCCTGCTGATACCAGCCGTTATGATCGAAGATATTTTCTTCCAGCAGCACCGAACTATAGGCGGAATAGAGCCCCTGGGAGTGGGAGGTCACCGAATAGTTATCGGTAAAAATATTGCGGCGGATGATGATGTCGGCAACCGGCAACAGGTTGTCGTCAGCGTCGAAGGCATAAGACTGCACGACATTGCTGTTGAACCATTCGAACCGACAATCCTCGATGAGCAGGCCGCCAGTATTGCTGTACAGGGTGGCGCTGATACCGCTGTCGGCGTCAACACTGTCAAAGCCGACAAACTCCGCCTCCGCGGGATTGCGATCGGCGGAGTAGAAATGCACGCCGATCACCGCTGCATTGCCGCTTCGGTTCAGGTAAACCCCGCTGTTTTTCACCAGCGGACGCTCTGCGGACAGGTCACCATAGGCCGCGACCACCATCCGTTCGGTGACGGAACGCCCTTTCCCCAGGCTCACGCCTTGCCCGGGAGTCCAGCTGTCCCCTCGTTTGAGGAGCAGATAATCGGGATAACCATCCCGAAGCAGTTCCTGGGCCGCCTGAATGGTCGCAAAAGGCATGATCGTACCGGCAGGATTGAAAGGATCGCTGCCGATCTCGGTCGCGGCGGGCAGGTAGACCTGTGCCGTATTGTCATCTCCGCTCGAACTGGAGACATAGATCAGCCGCGAATCGGCCGACGGGGTCAGAATCGACCAGCCGTCGCTATCCTGAGGCGGCAGGCTGAAATCGTCCAGCCATGACACCTCAAAATTTGCAACAGACAGATCAAGGACGAAAATCACCCGTTCAGCCGTGGTCGTATTCCCTGCCGAATCACTCACCGAATAGCGGACCAGATAGCTTCCGGCCACCGCCGTATCAAGGGTCGAATCGGTGACAATCCATTGGCTCAGGTCACCATCCTCCGCATCGCTGGCGGTCGCGCCCGGATCGGTATAAGAATCCCCCAGGGCCAGGCGTTCGACACTGCTGCCGAGCAGGGTGATGACCGGCGCATCATCGGGCGGATCCGAGTTGCCCGACCCGCCGCCGCTGCAAGCCGTCAGCAAAAGCAACAGCGCGCAAGCCAAGCCGAGCAGCCGGGTCACGGGTGGAAATTTATGAAATGGCAATATGCCCCATCGGAGTTGAGTTCTGGCAGGTCGAGTCATGGCAGTCATCCACTTTTCATTTAGGGTTGCTACGATCAGCCGGCAGTCGCAGTTGCGAAAGATCGGCAGGGTTCAAAACAGATACTGACTATCCGTATAGCAGATAATCAATTTTTTTTCTTGATACTATCGGAAAATATTGTCACATAGGTGAACCGGTCCCGAAATTTTTGCGCAGTATTGATAGCGAACAAATGACCAGAAATCATTTGAGGGAGAACAGATCTATAATAAAAAGAGCTCGCCCGGCAAGAGGCCTGACATCAAATACCCTCAGAGAGGGAAAACTATTAACGGATCCAACGGATGCAGTTTCTACCGGATTTCTTAGAGGCATAAACACCATTATCCGCCTCTTTGATTAAATCTTCCGGTGTCTCCATTGCTGCAGTTTTCAATGCAAGACCAACACTGATACTGCCCTGCCAAACCCCGCCTTGAAAGGAAATATCCTGACCGATAACCTGCGCATGCATCTGATTGGCGACATGTATTAAACCTTTCGCATCCGTGTTCGGGCAGATGATCAAAAATTCATCACCGCCCAGCCTGCAGACGATATCATCAGTCCGCATCGCATCCTGCAGTTTTTTTGCCAGTTCCCGCAAAACAACATCCCCAGCATCATGCCCGTAGGTATCGTTGATTTCCTTGAAATTATCAGCGTCAACCAGCATGCAACCAAGATCCATGGCCTTGGAGGTCTTCCAGAGAGAGGTTAAGGTCTGCATTGCAAAGCGCCGATTCGTTAAACCGGTAAGAGCATCCGTAATTGACAATTTTTCCAGTCTTTGGTTGGCCTCGAATAAAGCTTTTGTCCTTTCTTCAACTTTCAACTCCAGAGTCTGGTTAAATTCACCTAACTGCCTGTTACGATCCGAAACCTGATTGAACAGATGAGTGAGGGCTTTTAAAAGAGTTTGAGTCGCAACATCCAGCCCTTGTTCTTCTGCTTGATAAGCGTCGGCCGCAGAAGCACCTTTTTCTATCATACCAATCTGCCGAGCCATGTTCCTATCGCAGCCAAGAATATGATAAATAAGCCAATTAATCAGGTATTCAAAAAGGCCTTTCTCAATCAGGAGAGTGCCTGGGGACCATTGCCTTCGCTGAAGAAAAACATCCTGGAAGAACTGTTTGTGCTTTTGTTGATGCCGCTGTATGTGTCTGCTATCAACACCGGCTCGCAGCATGAGTTCTTCTTCCTCTCTAAAGTGATACGTCGTATAGGAAAGCAACTCTTCCAAAAGAGCATCGGTGTCTTGAGGGATAACACCATCCTTTGCGAGCAGAACTCCAAATTGATTCGTGACATCAAATAAGTGGTGATGTTGCTCATCGATGGTAGAAAATCCGATTTCGAACGCTTCGTTCCATTGAAAAAGATCCATAACAACCCTCTTCCAGAAAATCCGGGGATGACGCTCAAGCTCTGAGCTGTTGTTATTCCTATTTTACGAACCGACCGGCACGGGCCTCCAAAAAGGGGCCGTATTTTTTATCAACTTCAACAATGTGATCCAAAATCCATATCCTCAGGAGTTTAAGAAGATCTTTAGCCAGAGTTTCCTTCTCCGCAGAGGATCGCTCTTTCATTTCCACAACCGCTGCCATCAATTCGGCATGAGCCTGCCGATGATTTTCGATATCGGGATATTTATATTGCTCCAACAACCTTTCTTCATTCTTGAAGTGCTTGAGCACGTAATCTTCAAGCTTGCCCAGGGTTTCAGTCAACACTTCATCTCCGCGCTTATCCCGAACTGCTTCAAATAGCTGATTCACCGCGGCCACAAGTTCGCGATGCTCGTTATCCAGGGCCAAAATCCCCGTCTCATAAACTTCTTTCCAGCCGATAATTGTCATAGAAAACTCCCGATTCCAGCCTTTGCAAGAAGATTGAATTTCCCAAACCCGGTTTTCAATAGCGGCTAACTCGATCTGATTAACAGATCGTTAAAGTCTAATCTTCAAGGTCGTCCTGTTGCGATTAAGGTACATCCGCAGCCAATGGTAGGGGAACCTGTTTCTCTTATCGACCCGTTAGCAGGATTTCTTCATGTCTCAATCAAAAAGACAACAGGCTGGTTGCCCGGATTCCGCACAGATCATGGCTCAGCGGTCAATGGTCGCCATGCCGTCATCCGGATAACGCTGTCCGACAATATGTCGCGGATCCAGGGCGATATCAAGACGCGCCATTTGCTCGCCATCAAGGCGCAGGTTGACCGCAGCCAGATTTTCCTCCAGGTGGGAACGGCGCTTGGTCCCGGGAATCGGCACGATGTTCTCCCCTTTGCCAAGCAGCCAGGCCAGCGCCACTTGCCCTGAAATCACCCCCATTTCATTGGCAAGATACTGCACGATGGCCGCGGCCTTCTGGTTAGTATCGAAGTTCTTCCCCTGGTAGCGGGCATCACCGTGGCGGTGATCCGTGGCCGGATACTCTTCCGCCCGTTTGGCGGTTCCGGTCAGAAACCCCCGCCCTAGGGGGCTGAACGGCACCAGACCGATGCCCAGTTCCTTCAGCAGTGGAATGATCTCCGGCTCAAGATTCCGTTCCCATAGGGAATATTCACTCTGCAGGGCCGAGACCGGAAAAACGGCGTGAGCACGGCGGATGTTGGCGACCCCGGCCTCGGAAAGTCCGAAGTAGCGAGCCTTACCCTCTTTGACCAGCTCACCGACCGTGCCGGCGACATCTTCCATGGGCACAGCCCGATCAACCCGGTGCTGATAGAGCAGATCGATATGATCGGTCTGCAACCGGCGCAGCGAACCCTCCACTGCCTTGCGGATACCGGCCGGGCTACTGTTGGTCTCTTTGCCGACCCGCTTACCGTCCGCAAACTTATAGCCGAACTTGGTGGCAATCAGCACTTTATCGCGCCGGTCCTTAAAAGCCCGGCCAAGCAGTTCCTCATTGGCAAACGGTCCGTAGACCTCGGCGGTATCGAAAAAGTTGCAGCCCAACTCAATGGCCCGGTGCAAAGTGGCGATAGATTCCTGCTCATCCGCCGGGCCGTAGGACTGGCTCATGGGCATGCACCCAAGACCGATGGCGCTCACTTCCAGCCCCTGGGAACCCAACTTACGTTTTATCGATGTCATAGTTTCTCTCCTTAGAACGAATACTGTGCTCTGACTCTAAGCAGTTGGTTCGCGAGCCGCACCAGAACACGACTAGGCCATCACGCCACAAGCATACCCGTAGACTATGAAATCTCAACAGCAGCAAGTTTGAGATTACAGCTTGCCAAGGCCCCTTCTTCCATGAATTGACCACCACTCCTTGCGATGTGAAAAGCTCGCATTAATTTGAAAAATCTTCCCCCCTTTTTCCTCTAACATATCCTTTCCAAATCCAAAATGGGTAAAGGCAATCTTTTCTCCGCATAACAGACTCGGCACGCAACGATAACGCCTATAGTTAAAAATGACATATTTTATAGACTTAATTTGCTCACCTCCTTGAAGACTCAAACTGTCGAGTTAGACTTTTCATATCAATCGGTTCTTTTTAAAAAGGGGAATTCATCTTACCGGTTGTCAAATTGTTTTTTGCTTCTCCAAAATTGACCTAACGTACTGTGCGGATAATCGCTTTCGTTCATTCCGGTTCTTTTGCTGACTGGCAACGTTGCTCCGGCTCGACTTGGCTCAAGCCAGGTCAGTATTTGTCCACCAGGCCAGGAACCAAAACGCCTCAGAATTATCGAAACAAATCACGCACAGGACACTCGGAAATAACGTGACGAGGACATGGCAGGCCTGACGTGTCATTCGATTGCTGCCATGCGCCACAGATCTTACCGGGGATCCCTCCGCGAAAGAGGCGAAATCCCGGAAATGGTGCATTGAGAAAATCTGTCAGTTGAAAGGAAAAGGGCACAAATGAACATACCTTCGCCTTTGATTCCCGCCTCCCTGCAAGCCCGGGATATCAATTTTCTCTTTCAGATCGTCTTGATAATATCGGCTATCATCCTCCTGGTTGTGGCAGGCCTGGTTCTTTACAGCGCTGTGCGCTTCCGGCGGCGACCCGGCGACCCGGTTCCCACCCAAGATTTCGGCAATACCAAGCTTGAGATCACCTGGACGGTGATCCCGCTGCTGATCGTTACGGTCATGTTCTTTCTTTCGGTCAGAACCATGCACGCTGTGGATCCGCCGCCGCTAAACCGACCGCCAGACATCCAGGTGGTTGCGCACCAGTGGTGGTGGGAATTCAGCTACCCCGAATCCGGGGTCATCACTGCCAATGAGTTGCATATCCCAATCGATAAAAATCTTCTGTTCAGCGTCACCTCTGCGGATGTCGTTCACGACTTCTGGGTCCCCCAACTGGCGCGCAAAATCGACGCAATCCCCGCCCGGAAAAACTTTGCCTGGATCGCGGCAGACCAACCGGGGCTTTATCTGGGCACCTGCGCCGAATACTGCGGGGTGGAGCATGCCTGGATGCGGATCAGGGTTGTTGCGCAGACTCCGGAAGAATTCAGTCAATGGCAAAAGAAACAACTGGCCATTCCCGCCAAACCGACCGAACCGCTTGCCGTCAAAGGCTACAATGTGTTCATGAGTCGTCCCTGCAGCAGCTGCCATCGGATCGCCGGCACACCAGCGGACAAAGACATTGGCCCCGACCTGACGCATATCGGCAGTCGCCAGACCCTCGCAGCCGGGGTCTTTGACAATTCCCCCGGCAATCTTGAAGCCTGGATTGCCGATCCCCAAAAATTCAAACCCGGCTGCCATATGCCGGATCTTCAACTTGAACCGGCGGAACTCACCGCCCTGACGGCCTATCTCGAGGAGTTGCAATGAATCAAATGAGCCAGGCACAAGCTGTCCCGCGTTCCATCCG
Source organism: Pelobacter seleniigenes DSM 18267 (assembly GCF_000711225.1). Classification (NCBI taxonomy): domain Bacteria; kingdom Pseudomonadati; phylum Thermodesulfobacteriota; class Desulfuromonadia; order Desulfuromonadales; family Desulfuromonadaceae; genus Pelobacter; species Pelobacter seleniigenes. Next base: position 188,921 of record NZ_JOMG01000004.1, on the reverse strand, counting down.
AACAATCCCGGAATACCGAGGGCTGCTCAGCTGGGTCAGTTCCGTGGACCACAAACAGATCGGCATCATGTACCTGCTCGGGGCCTTACTCTTTTTGCTGCTGGGACTGGTCGAGGCAACCCTGATCCGAATTCAGCTGGCGGTGCCGGAGAATACGTTTCTGTCACCGGACAGCTACAGCCAGATCTTCACTATGCACGGCACAACCATGATCTTCCTGGTCGGAATGCCGTTGATGCTTGGGTTATCCGTCTATTTTGTGCCCCTGATGATCGGAGCCCGGGACATGGCCTTCCCCCGCCTCAACGCTTTCGGCTTCTGGATTTTTCTGTTCGGCGGGTTTCTCCTTTATTTCAGCTTCATGTCAGGAAGCGCTCCCCTTGCCGGATGGTTTGCCTACGCCCCACTCAATGAAAAAGCCTATCTTTTCAACAGCGGCCAGGACTACTGGGTCATCGCCCTGCTACTGACCGGGGCCGGCTCCATCGCCACCGCCATCAACGTTATTGTGACGGTCTTCACCCTGCGGGCACCGGGTATGAATTTTCGCCGGTTACCGCTCTTCGTCTGGATGACCACGATCAATTCCTTTTTAATCCTCTTCGCCCTGCCCGCGTTGAACACTGCGCTGGTGATGCTCTTTGCCGACCGGCAACTCGACGCGCTCTTTTTTGTGAGCGCCAAGGGGGGCTCAGCCTTGCTCTGGCAGCACTACTTCTGGTTTTTCGGGCACCCGGAAGTCTATATCCTGATCCTGCCGGTCTTCGGGATCATTTCCGAAGTCATCCCGGTCTTTGCCCGCAAACCGATCTACGGCTACGGATTTCTGGCCGGCTCAACGGTCGCCATTGCTTTTCTCAGCTTTGCTGTCTGGGCTCACCACATGTTTGCAACCGGGCTGGGATTTCCCGTCTACTACGTCTTTGCCGGGGCCAGCATGTTGATTGCAGTGCCGACGGGCATCAAAATTTTCAACTGGATCGCGACCATGTGGGGCGGCTCGATTCGCTTCACCACGTCGATGCTGTTCGCGACCGCCTTCCTGATTCAGTTCACCATCGGCGGCTTAAGCGGTGTTGCCTTCGCCGCGGTCCCCATCGACTGGCAGCTGACCGACAGTTATTTTGTCGTCGCCCATTTTCATTATGTGCTGTTGGGCGGGATGCTGTTCGGAATCATTTCCGGCATCTATTACTGGTATCCGAAAATGACCGGACATTTCCTCTCCGAAAAGCTGGGGCGGGCGCACTTCTGGCTGATGATCATCGGCTTTAACGGCACCTTCTTCGTCATGCACCTGATGGGGCTGTTCGGCATGCCGCGCCGGGTCTTCACCTATCCGGCAGACATCCCTTACCTGGCCCCGATGAATATGCTCTCCTCCTGCTCGGCGGCAGTCCTGATGCTGTCCCTGCTGATCTTCTTTGCCAACCTCATAGTGAGCCTGTATCGCGGGGAACAAGCCAGTGACAACCCCTGGGAAGGCTGGACCCTGGAATGGGCAACCTCCTCTCCCCCGCCGCCGCACAACTTTGACAAGGTTCCCTATATCCGCAACCGCCGGCCGCTCTGGGATCAGCTGCATCCCGATTTACCCGAAGCCCGGCTGGAAGCCGAACATGAAGCGGGAGGAGCAAGCCGATGATGGACAAGAACAAAATGGCCATGCTGCTCTTCATCGCCTCGGAGGTGATTTTCTTCCTGATGCTGGTGATTGCCTACGCTTTCTTCCACAGCAAAGGAACCGCCGGCGGGGCTGCAGGTGTCGGACAACTGCACATCGGCAAAACCTCCGTCTACTCGATCTTCCTGTTTGCCAGCAGTTTCAGTGTCTGGCGGGCCGGGCGCAGCCTGCCGCAAAACCGACGGCGCGGCGCGTTCTGGTTACTGCTCACGATTGTCCTGGGCGCGATCTTCCTGGTTGGCCAGGGGCTGGAATATAAAGACCTGCTGCTGCAGCACATCACCATCGGGCGGAGCCTGTTCGGGACGACCTTTTTCACGCTGACCGGGTTCCACGGGCTGCATGTCTTCATCGGCCTGCTGTTACTGACCATCCTCTGGTGCCTGGCCGTTTTTGGCCGGGAGACGGAACCAGCGCCAACCGCCACGGAGTCTATCTCGCTGTATTGGCACTTCGTCGATGTCGTCTGGGTGGTGATCTTTGCCGTGGTCTACCTTTGGGCCGCTTTATGATGGCACGACTCCTCAGCGCCTGGTCTTTTTACCCCTCGGTTCTGATCGGTTCGCTGGGGCTGGGGATCCTCTATCTGGCACTGACCAGGCTGCATCCGCCACGCCGATTCATCTGGTTCCTGCTCGGGACGCTCGCTACCGTGGTCGCGCTCATGTCGCCACTGGACATTCTCAGCGACGATTATCTGTTCAGCGCGCACATGATCCAGCATCTGCTGCTCGACCTGATTGTTCCGCCGCTGCTGCTGCTCGGCCTTCCTGCGGATCCGACCCGGCACTTCCTCCAAAAAGCTTTGCCGGCCCGAATCGAGGGGATTCTCGGCCGACCGCCGGTCGCTTGGCTGCTGGGGATTGCAACCTTGTGGATCTGGCACCTGCCGATCCTCTATGCCGCGACCCTGAGCAACGAGCATGTCCATATATTTGAGCACCTGTGTTTCTTGGTAACCGGCACCATCTTCTGGTGGCCGGTGTTCGGACCGGCGGCGTCCCGGGCACTGAATACGTTTTATGCTCTGGTCTATCTTTTTACCGGCGCACTGGCAAACAGCCTGCTGGGCATTATCCTCACCTTTGCCCCGCAGCTGATCTACCTCGGCTATCAACATCCCGATGATACCCTCGGCATTCTGCCTTTGCTGCGAAACAGCTGGGGACTTTCTCCTCTCGCCGACCAGCAATTGGGGGGCGTACTCATGTGGGTCGGGGGCAGTCTTATCTTCCTCACTGCCATCCTCGGGGTGCTGACGCGCTGGTACGCCGCCGGGGAGGAGCGCAGCGGAGTGAACAGGCAGGCTTCTTTCTGAAAAGGAGGATCAAGCGTTATGCTGTCCAAGAGGAATAAACACGAGTCTGGTCAAAAGAGCCGGCAAGACGGCAGCGCCGAACCTGTACCGGAATGGTGCGATGCCAAACCTGCGGTTATTCCACCTCCAACCGCTTGGCCAATGGTCTTGGCCCTGGCCGCCACCATCGGCCTGTGGGGGATTCTAACGTCCTGGGTCTTTGTCGTTGTCGGCTTGTTGTTATGTGCTTTGAGCATCTTCCAATGGATCCAGGAGCTGCGCAAATGACCTCCTCAACTGACCATGACAATAAAGATCTGACAGCGCGACGGCGAGCCCTTGGCATTCTCTCGATCGCCCTTGGCGGCTTGGGAGCGCTCCTGGCCGGGACTCCGGTGATCGGCTTCTTGCTCGGTCCGCTGCTACGTAAGCGCCCGTCCAGCTGGGTTGGGATAGGAGCGCCGGACAGTTTCCGAATTGGAGAGACCGTCAAGGTGACCTTCAACGACCCACAGGCCTTACCCTGGGCCGGGGTGGTCGGCAAAACAGCCACCTGGCTGCGCCGGGAAGACGAACAGCAATTTGTCGCTTTCGACGTCAACTGTTCTCATCTGGGCTGCCCGGTCCGCTGGGAACCGGAGGCCGAGCTGTTCATGTGCCCTTGCCACGGTGGCGTTTACTACGGTAACGGCGAGGTTGCCGGCGGGCCGCCACCGCAGCCGCTAAAACGCTTCGAGACCCGAATTCAAAATGGACAGGTCGAAATCCAGACCCGCCCCCTGCCCATCACCTGAGACAGAAACCGGACCAGGAGTCAGACACTATGAAACTGTTGAGGAGCATCGCTAACTGGCTTGAGGACCGTACCGGGCTCTGGCAAATGATCAGGCCCATGCTGTTGCATCCCGTCCCGCCGAAAACAGGGTGGAGTTACATCTTCGGCAGCGCTACCCTGTTGGCCTTCATGATTCAAGTCGTAACCGGCATCGCATTGGCCACCATCTATATCCCGTCATCGGGGCAGGCTTATCAGAGCCTGCAATACATCACCGAGCAGGCCCCTTTTGGTCATTTTTTACGCGGCGCGCACTTTTTCGGAGCATCGGCCATGGTGTTACTGGTGGGATTGCATGCCATCCGCATATTCTTGACCGGTTCCTATAAATTCCCGCGCGAGATGAACTGGATCAGCGGCACGATTCTGCTCTTTGCAACTCTTGGGATGGGGTTCACCGGGCAGATCCTGCGTTGGGATCAAAACGCCCTCTGGTCACTGGTGGTCGGAGCCGAGCAGGCGGGCCGGACACCCCTTATCGGCAGCCAGATCGGCCATTTTCTGTTGGGGGGACCAAACGTCGGCGCCGACACCCTGAGCCGTTTTTTCGCCCTGCATGTTTTTGTGCTGCCAGGGTTGCTGCTCATGGTCGTCGGACTTCATCTTTACCTGGTTCTGCGCAACGGAATTTCCGAACCGCCTGAGCGCAATCGCCCGGTCGACCCGGCCAGCTACCGGCAATGGTATCAGGAACTGCTCAGCAACAGCGGCGAACCCTTCTGGCCGGCAGCGGTCTGGCGGGACGCGGTTTTCGGCGTTTTGGTGATTATCGCAATCATCAGCCTGGCCTTCGCTGTTGGTCCGCCAGATATCGGGGTACCGCCAGATCCGAGCCTGCTGCATGCCCAGCCCCGGCCGGATTGGTACTTCATGTGGTATTTCGCAGTCCTTGCCCTGTTACCTCACGGGCTCGAAAACTACGTCATTCTGCTCGCACCGTTGCTCGGCTTCCTGGTTCTGCTGTTGCTGCCGCTGGTCGCCAACAGCGGCGACAGACATCCCCTTAATCGGCCCTGGGCGCTTTGTTCGCTGCTCCTGATTCTTTCCGCCATGGGAGCGCTCTGGCTCGCCGGTCTGCAGGCCGACTGGTCCCCTGATTTCAACGCCAAACCACTGAGCGCAACGGTCATCGGCACCAGCAGTGGCCCTGTTGCCAGAGGCGGCCTGGCCTTTTCGAAGCGGGGTTGCCTTTACTGCCACACCATTTCCGACCAGGGCGGCCGGCGCGGACCGAACCTGACCACGGTGGGCAACCGACTCACCGCTCAGCAGATGACAATCCGGATTCTTAACGGCGGCTACAACATGCCGGCCTACGGCGGCATCCTGAAAGCCAAGGACGTCGAGGACCTCGTGGCGTTTCTTCAGAGCAGGCAATAAACCGGACTGCCGAGGGGTTCCCGGCCCCCTGCTGACGGCCATTGGTCACCAGCTCAGGCTCATCTTGCAAGGCCTGCTCTGGTCACGACCTCGTCAAAAAAAGCGGTGGGGAAAAATATTCGCCAGGATCAATCCAACCAGTAACAACTGTCAATCTGACCACTGCTCCACGCCTGCGTCCACGGCCTTAAGCCGCGCTCCGGTTTGGTTAGGGAGACCAGGGAACACTTGTTTGGTGTGGAGGTTCCACAAAAAAAGCCACTTAACCGGCATCCACCAATTCAAGTGACTCATTATCGCAGGCCCCCTCCTTCGCAACGGTTTCAATCTTTGGCAACTTACGCGGCAATGGCTTCCAAGTCAAGAAACCCGCAGAGTTAAGATAAGGCAAACGTTAACAGCAATCTACTGAGTTAGCCTCAGAAATTAATTCATCCGCGGCCGACCTCTCTAAAACTTGACTTCTTCTATGACAATATATTTAGATGAATAATTCCACATTGACCCAGGGGGGATGTTTTGCAAACAGATGATTTGAAACGCTAGCAGCAACAGACCGTCGTCGTCATAGAAAAATAGAGCGTCATCAATCATTGAGAGCTATTTTTCCGCCCAGGATTAAACATGCCGAACAGAACAAATGATGCCCTTCCCGCTTTGGAATCTGGATTTATTCAAAACAATCATGATTTTTTCATTCATGCTATAGAGATATCTCCGGAAGCTGTCTTCTGGATGGCTGCGGATGGTCATTTCTGTTATGTGAATAAAGCTGCTTGCGAGTCCCTTGGTTATTCGCGGGAAGAACTGTTGTCCATGCACTTATGGGAAGTCGACCCCGACTATCCCAGAGACCGCTGGCATGAGCACTGGGAAAACCTGAAAACGGTCCAAAGCGCAACCATCGAGACAACTCACCGCCGCAAAGACGGCATCATCTTCCCGGTTGAAGTGATCGTCAAACAAGTGTACTTAAGTGGACAAATTTTCCATACAGCTTTTGTCCGGGATATCTCCAACCGCAAAACGTATGAAGCCGAACTGCTCGAAAGTAAAAACCGCTTCCGGGCACTTCTGGATACTATCCCCGATTTAATTTGGCTCAAAGATGCCGATGGTGTTTTCCTGTCGTGCAATACCACCTTTGAACGCTTCTATGGCGCCAGGGAAGCGGATATCATCGGCAAAACAGATTATGACTTTGTCGACAAGGAATTGGCTGATTTTTTCCGTTTCAATGACAAGCTGGCCATGCAGGCTGGCAAGCCGACCACTAACGAGGAATGGATCACTCTGGCCGATACCGGGGAGCGGATCCTGCTGTTAACCACCAAAGTTCCCATGTATGACGCCAACGGGATTATCATCGGCGTACTGGGCGTTGGCCGCGATATCACTGAATTAAGACGCGCCGAAGAAAAACGCCATGAGCTGGAAAGCCATCTCCAGCAGACCCAAAAGATCGAATCGATCGGTCAACTGGCCGGAGGAATCGCCCACGACTTCAACAATATGTTGGGGGTTATTCTTGGCCACAGTGAACTGGCAATGAAAAAATCCCTCCGCTCTGAACCGGTTCTCGCCAATCTCACTGAAATCCAGAAAGCCGCCAACCATTCCGCCGACCTGACCAAGCAACTGCTCACCTTTGCCCGCAAGCAAACCATAACACCGCAGATCATTGACTTAAATGAAGTCATCCCCGCCACCCTCAAAATGCTGCAAAGGCTTATTGGCGAGAATATCCAGCTCTCCTGGAAGCCCGCGCCAAACCTATGGCAGATCAAAGTGGACCCCTCCCAGGTGGACCAGATTCTCGCCAACCTGTGCGTCAATGCCCGTGATGCCATCAGCGATACCGGAGGCATCAGCATATCAACTCAAAACCTCACGCCCGGAGACCATCCGAAAACGTTTAAGGAGTTTAAACTCCCGGCCGGGGAATACGTTCAAATTTGTGTCAGCGATGACGGCTGTGGCATGGACAAAGAGACCCTGAAACATATTTTTGAGCCCTTTTTCACAACCAAAGGAATCGGGGCCGGAACCGGACTTGGGCTGGCGACCGTGTACGGAGCGGTAAAACAGAATGATGGGTTTATCGACGTGCGCAGCGAGCCTGGCCGTGGCTCAGCCTTCTGTATTTTTTTTCCGCGCTGTTCTGAAACCAATGAAGCAGAGATCAGAAATACCCAAGCACTTGATTATCGGGGAAGCGAAACGATCCTGCTTGTTGAAGATGAAGAAATGCTCCTTAAGCTGGAGTCCACAATGTTGGAGCAGTGCGGATATCAGGTTTTAGAAGCGAAAACCGCGGACAAGGCTATCTCCCTGGCTCAAGCCCATAGAGGCCCCATTCATTTACTCATCACTGATATCATCATGCCGGAAGTCAATGGCTGGGAATTAAGTCACAAGCTTCACGCCATCAGACCGGACATGAAAGTCCTTTTTCTATCCGGGTATCCAGCAGATATCATTTCCAACAAGGGAGTGATTGAAGAAGGGCTGAATTTTCTGCAGAAACCGATCTCCATGGCCTCCCTGACCAAAAAGATCAGGGAAGTCCTGAATGAAGAATAAAGGATTCGCAGAGTAAAGGTTGAACTGCCGGCATTTCCTTTGCCAGCATTCACGCCGCCCGGTCAGGCACTAGCCTTCGACCATACCGTCTTCAAGACTAAAGCTGAAGTTGGTATCCGATGGTTCAAGGTCAGCCCACAGCGACCCCAAGATGCTCCCTACGGTCGCAATGGTGGGATCGGAATCAGCCATATAGGTTTGCACCGCGAGCAAATCATCCGCCGTGGGTGATTCATCTCCGCTATAATGGGCAACCATGCCTCGAACCAGGTACGGAGCCATTTCCGTTGCCGTCGCCTCAGCAACACCGAAGCCGTTGACCAAATAGTAAGGGGCCTGCAGAGTCAGACCGTTGACCAGGTAATCGTGGGCGTAATCGGGGAAGGGTTCACCACCGGTATTATAATCGATTTCAGTCACAACCTCTGTGGAAATCGCAACTGTGTCATCAGCACCAATCGAGACAAACCGGACCGGATTCGGGTAGGTGACCAGGGACCCGGTTTCCACATCGAAAATGAAAGACCCATCTTCGAATTTACGTTCAACCGCATCCTGGGCATGATAGTGTCCGGTAAAAACCAGACTCAAACCTGCAATGGCGAAGGTTTCCGAAATCGTATGCCAGTTATTCACCACATACTCGTCCCCTAACCCGGTCAATTGGGATTGGCCTGTGAAATGTTCAAGAATGCCATGGTGCATGGTTCCGATGATCGTTTTATGCTGGTTTTTCGCCTTTTCGATGTTTTCGGCAATCCAGGCAAGAGTTTCTGCGGAAAATGCGCCGCTGGTTTCCGGATAACCGTTTTCATAATTGCTGGCATATTGACAGGAGTCCAGGCAGAACACCCACAGCCCGGAGACCGGCTCGGCAATGTAGCTCAAGGAATGGTCATCTCTGGCAACGGCATCGGCATACCCCATTGCCGAATAGATTGAGGTAAACTCTTCCGGGGTCACACTGGCGACCGCGGTCACCCCTTCAGCGCTAAAGGCGTGGGCGTGCGGGTTGTTGATGTCGTGATTGCCGGGAATGACCAGAACCTTGATCCCCTGGTCGCGCAAGCGGTCCATGTACGAGGCAAACAGGTCATGACACTGCTTTTCACCATCTTTCGTCAGGTCCCCGGACACGATGACAAATTTCACCCGTGGCGTCGCGGCAAGAATCTGCTCAACCGCGGCCGCTAAAATGGCTTCGCTTTCCGCCAGCAGCTTTCGGTCTGACATAAGATACTGCTGCCAGGCCTCGCCCTCGGTCCCCAAAGCCGTGTCATAAACATGGGGATCGGAAATCACCGCAAAGTCAGCACCAGAAAACGTCTTGTCCGAATCATCATCCGAGGCACATCCCGTGAGATAAGATCCCAGCGAAAGAACAATCATTGTCGAGGTGGTCTTTTTAATAAAATCCCGCCTGGTTATCTTGATCGAATCGCGCATTTCAGCCATCTTTTCCTCCACAAATAAATGAATTCACATCGCGGTCCAAAATCACCAAAGACGGCGTTGTCACGTCTTGGTATTGAACATGTAGATTCTATGTATTTGTGTTAGCGGTTCGTTGCTCAAGAGTTAATTTTTAATGAACAATGCAGCAACGTTTGTCAGGCGGGAAATATGAAGGGGCATAGAGAGGACGTGACCTGACCATGGAGCACTCCCATCCCGCTCCTCGTTATCAGCATGAATTGAACGGGGCTCGCGATTGATCCGATGAATAAATAGTGGTTTTTTCATGAGAGTGTGTTGCTGTAAGGCATAACTCGCGACAACATGAATGGATTCATTCATGTTGCTTATTGACAATAAATTCATGAACTGAAAAGAGCGGGGGTGTTACATCCCCGCTCTTTGACCTGCATTAGCTTGCTATTTTATTTGCCCCGAACCTTCGCAATGGCGGCATTGAAAGCATCGACAACGTCTTGTCCGACTTTGGGAGTGTTTTTCTCAATAACCGGTTTAGCTGCGGCACGGATGCGATCCATCTCGGCAGGAGCGATTTCATTGACGGCCATTTTAGTTTTAACAAACTCAAGCGATTTATCCATTTGAGCCCGATTGGCCTTGCGTTGGAAAAGCTTGGCCTCCTGCTCAGCCTCAACAATGATTGCCCTCTCCGCATCGGTCAATTTGTCCCAGGTTTTCTTACTGACCAGAGATGATTGGGGAGAGTAAATGTGTTTGGTGAAAGAAAAGTATTTTTGGACCTCAAAGAGACTTGCAAACTGGACATTCGTCACTGGGTTTTCCTGGCCATCGACAACGTGCTGTTCAAGCGCGGTGTAAACCTCCGGCCAGGGCAGCGGAACCGTGTTGCATCCCAAGGTATTGAAGGTATCGATAAAGACCGGAGATTGAAGAACGCGCAGCTTGATCCCGGCGAAGTCTTCCAGTTTGGTGATAGGATGAACGTTATTGGTCACGTTACGAAAACCAAGTTCCCAGTAGCCCAGTCCCACCAGGCCTTTGGCCGGTAGTTTGTCAAACATCATTTTTCCGAAGCTGCCATCAACAACCGCATCAGCTTCTTGTTCGTCATTGAACATGAAGGGAAAATCAAAAATACCGAATCCAGGTACGATTCCGACCAGCAAACCGGCATTTAAAACTGTGAAGTCAATAGTTCCGCCCTGAAGAGCCGAAACGGTCTGCAGATCGCCGCCGAGCATACCGCTCGGATATAGTTTTACCGTCATTTTACCGTTACTTTTTTGCTCAACAAGTTCTGCAAATTTAGCGACACCTTGCCCCTGTGGGTGCTCTTTGGAGTTCTGAAAGGCAAATTTAAACGTATGCTTGTTAATATCTGCAGCAAAAGCTGTCATTGGAGCCAAAAGCGCGGCAGCCACTGCAAAAACAATCAGCTTGGTAAAAATATTCTTTCTCATTGCTTTCTCCTGGGTTCGGTTAAAAAACGATAATAAAACTTCATCCTTCTGCGAAGGTCATACAACCTTCTCACCCTCCAATTCTGGCAACCTCCTTTCGATGGCACGTAATGCGATGGCTAGCTGGTTTTCATCCGGAAACGGCGCTTTTCCGCTGCGGCGGTGTCAATCCGCGGGTCTTCTTGTGCGGCGTAAAGGACTACGCCTCCGCGTCCCCCCTTGATTTCCTTGCTACAACGAAAAATTACTCGTTTCCAACCTGAAAACTTAGCCGTTGCCCTGCGGAGTTTCCGGATGGCAACGAGTGTCCCGTTTGGTTAGTTGTTTAAATTAATTTTGAGTCATTTTTGTTGCTGTCAAGGCGTGCTGCCGCAGACCTAGCTTGAGCTAAGCCGAGAAAGCAGAACGTAGACAGCGGCAAAAATGGCCAGAATTGGGATATAGAACTAACCGTACGGGACACTAGCTGTTTTCAAGTAACTCCCGTGGGGATACCGTGCGGCCGGTTTCACTCGATTCGAGAACGGACAAGGTTGTGGCCAGAGTCAGCAGGGCATCTGCGGCATTGATGATCGGCTCTTCCCGGCCTTGAATAACCCGACAGAAATGTTCAAGCTGGGCGGTGTAGGGGCAAAAATAGGGGACCGTTTCCGAGCGCACCATCAGGGGCTCCCACCAGCCTTTCGTGCTGCCATGGGCATAACTGTAAAGATGCAGGTCAGGGAACGACAAGGAGGCTTTGGACCCCAGATAATGATAACAATTCTGTTGGTTCTTGAAGAAATCCGGGTTCTCCCCGGAACTGAGTTCATAAGACCAGGGGGCCGGGGTGGTATCGGAAACCACAGCCGCCCCGAGCGCGCCACAGGTCATTTCGAAGTTCATGGAAATGGTATCTTCAACCTGGCCCTTACGCACAAGGCGCTTGGTTCTGGCAGTCAATTCGAAAATATCACCACAGATGTAACGCAGGTTGTCGATTTCATGAATCATGTTGCACATCACCGGACCGCCCCCGGGCAATGAGCGCCATTCCGGAAGGTAATAAGCATCCCCCTTCATGAGGGCCCAGATGATGGAGACCCCGACCAACTGCCCCAGTTCGCCGCCACGGACAATCTCCCGGGCTCTCTTCACCAGGGGAAAATGGCGACGATGATGTCCGACCAGCAGATGAATCCCGCTCTGCCTGACGGTTTCGACCAAAGCCTTGCCCTCCTTAAGGGTTGCCGTCACCGGCTTCTCGGTCAGGACATGAATACCGCGCTCGGCGCATTCGCCGCCGATAATGGAATGCATGGGATTTGGGGTGGCATCAATAACCCCTTCGACCTCTGCCTGCGACAACAGTTCCCGGTAATCAGTAAAAAAAGGAATGCCAAGTGCATCTGCCAGCACCTTGCGTGACGGATCGATATCACACAACGCCACCAATTGACCGTTACTGACATGTTTGGAGGCCTCGATATGCTTTGCTGAAATCCAGCCGCCACCTATAAGTCCAATCCTGACCTTTTCCATAGTTTGCCCTCTTCAGCTTTACATACTTGATTCTGGCTATTCGCCTTTGAGAATACTGTCTGCGGCGACCAGCCCCATCTTGTAGGTGGTGACGCCAAAACCGCAGATCTGACCGACCACAGCCGTCGCAAACACGGACTTATGACGGAACTCTTCACGGGAATGAACATTGGACATGTGGGTCTCGATAATCGGACCTTTGTCCTTAAAAATATTCAGGGCGTCGAGGATGCCATAGCTGTAGTGGGTCCAGGCGCCGGCGTTAATAACAATGGCATCGATATCCCCCAGAAAGGCCTGATGAATTTTGATGGCCATTTCGCCTTCATGATCGGTCTGGAAACAATCAAGTTCATGACCGAGTTCCCTGGCCCAGGCCGTCGCTTTTTGTTCAATCTCCTGCAGCGTAATGGTGCCATAATGTTTGGGGTCGCGTTTGCCGAACATCTGGTGATTGATACCGTGCATTAACAAAATTTTTGCCATTGTTTCCTCCCTTAAAGATCAACGTCAGCTTTCCAGAAATTCCTGCCGAAGAGGAGTCCAGGTATCTACCAGACGGACCTTTTCGGTCAGCAGTCTTACGGTGTGTGGCAGTCCCCCCGGCACGGCAACGGTGTCTCCGGCTGACAGGAGACAGGATTCCTCCTCGATAAAAAACTCAACCTCGCCATCCGCCAGATAAACAATCTGGTCCTGGGGATGGGAATGGTATGGTTCAGGAGTTTCCCATGGACCATCGGAAAAATCCCAGATCGCCATCATCAGGTTGTCGGTATGGACAATCCGCCGGGTTTTCACCGGAGAAACCTGGACAATCTGATTGTCACGGAGTCTGTTGGTATTCACTTGTCGTTTTCTCCTTATTGTTTTTGTTGCAGCTCAATCCCTTTAAGCAGGGCCACCAGGGCCCGGTTCACCGGGGTCGGGATACCGAGCTTTTCTCCTGCGCGAACGACCGCTCCATTAATAAAATCAACTTCACATGGGGTCCCGCGTTCAACATCCTGAAGAATCGAGGTCTTAAAATCTGCGGGGAGACCGGCAACCGCCTGGCCAAGAACTTCGCGGGGATGATTGACCTCAAGGATGATTCCGGAGGCCCTGGCCACCGCCAACGCTTCCGCGACTGCCGCCATCGCACAGTCCATGACCTCGGTACTCTGCTGCAACGGACCGTAGGTCAACCGGGTAATGCCGCAGACGGCTCCGGTGGCAACATTGACCAGCAGCTTTTGCCAAGTCAGGGTGCGGATATCCTTGATGACGTCAGTGGCAAGCCCGGCTTGGCTAAACAGGGTGCGGATCAGCTCAGCCCGCGCGGAGATCGTCCCATCAAATTCACCGATCAGGGTTTTCTTCCCCTTGACCCCGATTTTGACTTTGCCGGGAGCCAACAGGGTGCCACCGACATAGGTTTTGCCACCCAACACACGCCCCTTGCCCAAAAAGTCTTCCAGCACTTCCTCATTGCCGAGGCCGTTCTGCAAGGACATGGCCACTGTGTCGGGACCGATGAGAGCCCTGGCACCTTCAATCGCCGCCCTGGTAAAGTTGGATTTCACCAGGACAATAATCAGGTCCACCGGGCCGGCTTTGGCAGCATCGGTATAAACCTTGACCGGGACTGTCCGCTGCTGATCATTCTCCACAAAGATCAATCCGGCTTTTTCCATGGCATCGGTGTGGTCAGTTTTCAGGTTCACCAGCGCGACATCAAAACCGGCCTCCGTTAACAGCCCCCCAAAAGTGCTCCCCAGGGCGCCACAGCCCAGAATCGCGATTTTTTTCATCGTTCCCTTCCACCTTCCCGGCTTATCCCAAATGACCTGACCGCGCCTCAAGAGGCAGCCAGCTACTTTTTAATGATTTCTACTGTCCCGGTTTCGGCATCGACCCTGACCCTGTCACCATCCTTAATGACTTCCGTCGGGTCCTGATCAAAATCCGTAACACAGGGAATCCGGGCGACAACAGAGCCGAGAGCGGTTTGCGGGTTGCTGTTGCGGACCACATAGGCTGCCGGAGCACAGCCGGTGTAACGCAGCGCCTGATGAGCAATGGTCCAGGCTGAAGAACCGGAAGCAGTGGTAAATACCAACACTTTCCCGGCGACATTTTTGCCGAACCATTCATGATTCAGGTCGACCACATCACCGTTATTCAGGTTGAAGGTTCCGAACCCACCCAAGGGGGCCTTGGCCACCAGAGCTTCCCCTTCGGCACTGCCGCCATGAACCTTGCGCCCCTTCAATACGATCTTTTCCATCACAGTTCTCCTCTCCATTTCCCGGTTAGCGCCGCGTCGATACATTCCTCCAGGGTACCGAACCAGGTATTCTTCAATCCGGTTGCGCCCGGTGCATAATGCGCCATCTTGGCCGAGTTGGTGACAAAGACCGTGTCGGGATCAAGGGCCAGTTCCAGGCAGCAGGAATCCTGCATGATGACCCCGCCCGCAGATTCAATGGAGTTGGTATACCCCTGGATGTCAGCCATCGCCTTGATCATGCTGTTGGTCGTCAGGTACAGCTTGGTGTTGCCGTTGATTTTTTTGCCGTCGAGCATTTCGGCAATTTTACGCAGGTACTCAAGAGTGCAGTGAGGGCAGCCCAAGGCCACGATTTCGACATCGTCCTTCTTGGTCCGGTTGAGTTTTTCGTAAGCTTCCCGCCGCTCAGCCTCACCGAAGCAGAGTTCGTATTTCAGTTTCCGACCGCCACTGGCAGTCTCAACCGTCGGTGCTTCGGGGGTGATACCAACCAGGTGATGCATGACGATACTGCCGCCCGAAATTCCAGCAGCACACAATGCCATCAGCTTGGTCAAGTCAGGGCGATCGTTGATATTCTGATAAATCGGCAGATCAAGCCCCACCTTGCTGGCGACGTAATAGCCCAGCAGATACCACTCGCGCAGGTTGGCCATATCAACCTGAACGTCAATCAACACTGATCCGTAACGATTTTCATCGAGATGCAGGCCCCACTTGGGGATTTTTCCGGTAATTGCTGCAGCAAAAGTGCTATGCAGCCCTTCAATATTGGTCCGCGAACCGATCACCGAGTTGCTATAGGCTATCGCCGATGATTCCGTCCAGGCGATGTGCTCGCCCCGGACAGGAATATTGCCGACCTGGTAGGGCGTGCAGGTGGCCAGGTGAATCATCCCCACCCGCTTGCAGTACTCGGCCAATTGCTGCAGCAAATTGCAATGATCCCGGCTGCCTTTTTGAATGTCAGGGTAATCCTGATCCCGCCAAGTGGCATTGGTGGTCGTAAAAGCCTTGACCTTGTCAACGACCACCCGCTCATCACTGTCAAGCAGGAAGCGCGATGCGATCTCATCGATATCCATCGAAGGAACCACTTGCCGAACGATTTTCACATCAGGAACAGACCCGGGAATGATCGTGACATTGTTGGTATTGACGAAATCTTCTGCGCCGAGACCCTCTGCATACTTCACCAGCAGTTCCATTGCTTTCTGGGTCGCCTTGCCTTGTTTCCCTTCCAGCATTGCCAATTCATCCGCTTTTAATTTCAACATCTGCGTATCTCCTTGCCAGTAAAGACCAGACCAATCACCGTAACCGGTTGGCTTGATCTCTTTTACAAGAACACAATTTCCATTCCAATATAATTTTTTGCGTTAACTATATTAGAACAGTTGCTTTTTTCAGCACAGTTTACTAATTGTTTTAGAGATCACGATGCAGTGCATCCGATCAGAGGACAGACCGCTTCGGTAAGCCGCTTTATCAGATGTCGAATTGTGATGGGACAAATCAGATGGAACAGAGAGAGAAACAACCGGACAAAGCACCTGAGCTGGTCAATACGGTGGTCACCACAATGGCGATTCTCGAATGTTTTAACGGCCAGGAAACAGAACTGACCCTTCAGCAGATCGGTCAGCGTACCGGGTATTTCAAAAGCCGCGTTCATCGGCTCTGCAAAACGTTGATCGCTCTTGGTTACCTGGCACGAACAGCACAGAATAATTATCGTCTCGGCCCAAAAGTCATGGTTCTTGGCAAGGTCTATGAAAAAACAAACACGCTGAAAGCGATTGCCACACCAATCATGGCAGAGTTGTCGATGAGGACCCAATTATCATCAACCCTGTATGTGCTTGACAGGCACCGCTGCATCTGCCTGGCCCGTGAGCTTGGACCCAGTCGATTTGCTTACGTTATTAATGAGGGGGATGTCGAAGAACTCTATACGACAGCAGCCGGACGAGTCCTGATGGCGTATTCGCCCGATTCCTTTGCCGAAAAAATTCTGGCCAAAGCAAAACCGGTACGGTTTACCCCGACCACAATTACCGACCCACAGAAAATCATGGAAGAGCTTGTATTTGCGCGTGAATATGGCTATGCCATTAATGATCAGGAACGCGAGCAGGGGATTTCAGCCATCAGCGCACCGATCTTCGATCACAACAATCAGATCAAAGCATCCCTTGCCATCGTCGGCCTGGCACATCGTTTTGCCAACGATCAGTTGGAAAATCTTTGTCATGAACTGACCGACGCAACGAAACAGATATCCTATCGTCTGGGGGAAATATGACCGGTGTTACTGGAATTTATCGGATGGTGAACAGCACTGGAAGGTAAAATAGTGATTTCAGCCTCAGTGTTGTCAAGAATCAGACCTTTTGATGCGGAAACGCCTGCAAAAATTCTCAGCCAATCTATTGCAAATCGGCCTCGTTATGAAAACCTTTGGAATCAGTCGGAAGAATCGCTTCTAAACAAAATTTCCGATTTTTGAACACCTCATTCAGCCAACGCGTAAGCATCACTCGCAAATTCAATGAGGAGAATTTGCTTCCTCCGCCATCCAAATTTGGTATAAAATCATTTAAATTGTTGAGGGGGCGATTTTCTGATGATTTATTCAACACACCCCGTCATAGCAACAATCAACCGAAATATCGAATTCAAGAATTGAGTGGCGTTCAATCATTCAAAATTGAGGACTCCATAGAAAAGCCAGGGCCTGAGAATATTTCATCACACACCGAGTATCAGCTTACATGACCGAAAATCCCTTACCTGCGGAGGAACCAGTGAAATTTTTCCCTATTTTTCTTTTAATGACCCTACCCTTCCTTCCCTCGTGCGCAGCCAATATTCAAAAACCTGAAGTTATCAATGGCAATAAATATATTGACAGCACGATTCCAAGAACAGAAATTATTTTCCCTTTCAATGTCGAATACAAATCAACAAAAACTGATTATTTTGAGCAAGAGAAAACAACAACAAACGAACTAATATCAAAAGAGAAAAAAATAATTATATATATAAACAAATCAAAGCTCATTGACATTAGGTATTATTTCACTAGAGCAGATTCAAGTAGAACAAAAGATAATATTTACATTGATCAAAAAAGTAATGGATTTTGTTCTGTAGATATCTTTGAAGAAAATCTTAACAGCTACTTACGAGGAAAATCCTACCGTTATATTAGTCATGACAAAATTTTATCGATAGAAATGTATAAGCCTATTGGATACATAAGCTCTCAAGAAAAATTCATCAATGAGAATAAAGATACAGTTGAGGATTTTACAACGACAGTTAAATCAATATGCGCGCAGAATGAAAAAGTCGTCGAAAAAAAATAGTCTTTAACGACTTGACAGGAAAGCGCAAGAGACCAAGCCACCGCCTTTGTTTATAGGCCGAAAGAGAAGACTTTTTTCAGCCCGTCAGTCAATAGTTGCAGCCTGTCCCCCAAAAAAGAGTTCGGGCAGGCCGAAAATTTCGGCAACCCCAATGGGACAATTCGGACCTGACTGATTTCGTGACTAGCAGGCTGTTAAAAAACAGCCTGATGAGCCCATGGACGGGCGATCAAAATCAATGGCGGCCTTGTAAGTCATTGATTTTGTAAGGTGGAGAAAATCGCACTTTTCTCCACCGGGCTTGAAAAAGGCTAAGGATGGACTTTTTCAACAACCTGCCAGTAAAGACCGTTCCAGCATAAATTAGACGTAGCCAGGAGGTGGGTATGGGCAATCTAGCAGAAGGCCTTTTATGGTATCTGGCCTTTATCTTTTCAATGGTTGTACACGAAGCATCACATGCTTTTACTGCTCTAAAGCTTGGAGACAACACAGCCTATGATGGTGGGCAGGTGACCCTTGACCCAATACCACATATCAAGCGGGAGCCAATCGGCACAATTGTCGTGCCGATCCTTTCGTTTTTGGTCAGTGGCTGGATGATCGGCTGGACAAGCGCCCCTTACGACCGTGACTGGGCAAGAACCTATCCTGACCGCTCGGCGGTTACGTCACTGGCCGGGCCGCTGTCAAATCTTTTATTAGTATTAATGACCGGACTGGCCATCCGCATTGGAATAGCTTTGGATTGGTTTTATGCACCTGATTATATCAACTTTACTCAAGTAACTTCTTCGTACCAAGACGGACCTCTCCACGCAGTAGCGGTGCTTCTCAGCATAACATTTACTTTGAATATCATGCTTTGCATCTTCAATCTTATCCCCCTACCACCACTGGACGGCAGTGGCATTATCCCTCTGTTCATCAGTAAGGAAAAAGCTATAAGCTACCTGGACTTTATACATAATACTCCTATGTTATTCATGGGCTTGTTTGTTGCTTGGGAAGTATTCGGGTACATATTTGACCCAATACATACCGTATTCCTTAACTTGCTCTATCCGGGGGCGGGATACCACTAGTGTCCCTTTTGGTTAGTTATTTGAAATAATTTTGAAAGTAAGCTGCGCAAACTTTGACAAAAAGCCACACACATAACAGAACCACAGCCCAAGCCCAAAGCGACATCAAAACAATTCGTGCCGACCAGGTCAATAAAGGGCTTGGACTTGTCAGCATTATCAGCATTACAATTGCCGGAAAGGCTTAAATTCCCAAAGGGGGGACAATGCAATTCTTCAAAACACTTCTCATCGGACTGCTTTTTCTCATTCTTGCCAGTTGCGGTGATCCAAAACCAGTTGTCCATACCAGCATACCAACCACAGCAACAGTTGGGGAGCAGGTCAAACTTGATGCAAGGGATACTGAACTGGACCGCACATCAAACTACAAGTGGACCATTGACAGCGCTCCGTTTGGCAGCGAAGCAACGATTGAAAATTCAAGTTCCAAAGTCGCCACCTTCACCCCGGACAAACCTGGCCGCTATGTCATCACAGTCACGGTCAGCAATGACAGGTGGAGCGATTCCGAAACAATAACCCTGACAGTCACTCAAGCAGGCGTTGATTCAGAAAAATATCGGGTGACCAAACTTGCAACGACTCTCGCTTTTCCTGATGGCATCACAACGGTCGGCGATGTCTGCTTTAACGAGGCAGAGCAAACCCTCATCATGCTTGCCGGGGATGATACCGCCTTGAGCGAATGGCTGGAAATCGACCCGGGCACAGGAGATGTTCTGTCCAGGGCACCCAACAACCAAACCGACATCAACAGTGGCAGTGAAATCGTTTGTGTCGGTTCGGCGATCTGGACAACAAGCGATCACTATATCTACAAGATCGACCCTGCCACAGGTTTGACCTCAAAACGAATCAACTGCCCAACAACCGACACGGGTATTTGCGAGGGACTGGCCTGGGACGGAATCAATCTATGGAGTGGAGCATCAGACGGAACAGCCCTGTCCAGCTTCGACACGTCAGGGAATATTGTTGATACCATTCCCGACCTTTGGCAAACGGTCAACTCCACCCTTGATCTCGACTGGGATAGCACCTCAGATGTCCTTATAGCCATCAAAAACGGCTATCCGAATATTGTCGATACAGTCGACAAAAGTCTCCTCCACGAAGCAACAACCGACATCGGGAACAGAGGCGGTTGGTCTGGCAATAGCAATATTTTCTGGGTCCCGAACAACGCGACCCAACAGCTGGAAATGTACTATATCCAGCTTTAACCAGTTGCCCGCCTGCGGATGGATGGTCCGGGTGGACTCTTCATTTGCTAAAAAGGAGGCTTCGAATGCAAACCTTATTAGACACCCCACTCATTTCATGTCCATACTGTCATGGAGGGGATTCTCTAATGCTCGAAAAAATTACAAGGGCAGGGTATTGGGGAACGGTCAATTGTCTCTCATGCCAAAAAGACTATGAAATAGCCACAGCAATAGATGAGATGTTTGCCTCGTCAACAAGTGGTGCCTTTGCCTTATGGGCTGAAGGAAAAAAAGTATGCAAACCATTTTCATGTGATAGTGGGCAGACTAATTTGGTTGACATAAAAGATACTTTCGATGAGGTCTACTCTATAGAGACAGGATTTTTTAATGGAGCTAAGTTTCTTGCCGGAGGAATCACTACCAAATTCATACAGCAGAAATATGTGATGGTTTCTATCGCTCCAAACCCAGACAACAGCACAAATAGTATTAATGGGTTACTAACCATTGAAGGAAAACCAACAGGACAGGTACCACTTCCGCCATGGAAGGAAATGCTCCTAAGAGCAAAACTCTCAATTTACAAAGCACCCCACTTGACCGTGATAATGGCCCTTAATGCTGTAGATCTTTTCTTGGAAAATTTAACGGATCAAGAGCCGTCAAAAGGGCGCCCAGATTCATGGAGCAAAATTACTGAAGCTCATTTTTCTCAGAAATTAAAATCAATAATGGAGGCAGATTTTTCGAGTGTCCAAAAATTTGTTCAAATCCGCAATAAACTGGCTCATGGGAAAGAGTATATCAACCAGCTGCCAAGTGATTTAAAATTGAAGGAACGGCAGTGGAAAGAAACAGGAATGTTCTATGAAGGGCCTGGGGCATTTGCGCCAAGCGCAGGCTTTGCTCTCAATACGGCTCTCAAAATCATCAGAAACTGCAGAAGGATCCAAGAAAACGGCAGATTTATTCCTGTTAATATCTAGTTTAAAGTCTACCTGAACCCACACAATCAACGAAAAACGGCTACTCAACAATAAAATTAAGTAGCCGTTTTTATTATGGTACCCGACAGAGTGAAACGTGAACTCGTACAGCACTGATGCCGAGGGATTTCAAATCGATTTATTGTAGCAATCCATAGGGATCAAATCCGCCCCTGGCCTTTGGACAGGGGCCCGAGCCAAGCCTTTTAGTCAAGCAACGCGCTCACTCCCCTTGATCACCAGACCAATCGTGAAACAACGCACTTCTCCCCCACCCCTTTTCAGAAAACATCCCGAGAGACTGACAAAATACGTTTCGAAATAATCAACAGCTTCATACTTCTTCACAGTTCCGTCAAAAGCAGGCAATAAAACATCGCTAGATTAATCAGCACCAAATGACAGACAAAAAACGACATCTAGCCAAGGAGAAGAGAATTCATGAAAAAGACAAATGTTCGCTACCTGATTGCCGTTACGATCGTTGTCTCGAGCCTGCTGCTGACAGGATGCCACCGACACCGCGCTCCCGATCCGGACCGGATAGCGAAAAAACTGGAAAAACATGTTGAGCATGTCCTGAGCAGCATCGACGCGACGGCGGATCAGAAAGACAAAATCCATGCCATCGTAAGTGAAATCCAGAAAGACGCGAAATCAATGTACCGGAATAATTCATTTCACCATAACAAAACCCTGGACAGTCTGTTCAGCGATCAGCCGGATGCAGCCCGCTTACACAGTCAGATCGACGAAAAATCAGAGCAAATGACAGCCTTTTTCCATCGCACCATTGACCACATGCTTGAGATCAATGCGGTCCTGTCACCGGAGCAGCGAAAAGAGCTTAAGCGAAAATATCATAAGGCTCATGACAACTTAGAATAAGCCTTCGGAAGCGGATCATCAGGAAATCCATAGCCTATGAAAAAACTACTCGCAGGAGCAATTGAACTTATGATTTTGGGAAGCATTTTCGGATGTTCGGGAAAAATTCCGTCGAATCTCGGCGTAAATAATGGCCGTCTAGCACATTGCCCTGATTCCCCAAATTGCGTGAGCAGCCAGGCTGATCAGCAAGACGAGAAACACTATATCGGCCCCCTGACTTACCACGGCACAAAAGAAACGGCTTTGGCCAGCATTGACAGAATCCTGGCTTCATCCCCTCGGGTTACTGTGGTCGAACAGCGCAAAGACTACATCCATGCCGAATTCAAGTCTGCGATCATGGGATTTGTCGATGATGTTGAGTTTTATTTCCCGGATAAAAAAATGATTCATGTGCGCTCGGCATCCCGGCTTGGCTACAGTGACCTCGGGGCGAACCGTAAAAGGATCGAGCGGCTGAGAAACCTACTTAACGAACAGCAACAGGAGGATTAACACGATGGACCACACCCAGATCAGTCAAGATATTATCAAACATTTTCATCTCTACTGGGACAATTTTACTGCTCCGGTTATCCTGGTCCACAAGGACCGGACTGTTATCGCAGTGAATAAGGCAGCCGAGCCGATGGGGTGTATTCCTGGAACTCGCTGCAGTGACAGGGGCCCGAAAGAGGCTCATCAGAATTGCCTCGCCAATTTTGCCCTGAAGGGCAACAGGACAGAGAGGTCAGTCGAGTATGTCAATATGGTCGGTATGGTTCTTGACACCTACTGGATCCCACTGGCGGGCGAGCCCGACCTCTATATTCACTTCGGCATCGATATTACTCCCTACGCTTCCGACAAAATGTTCCCGGAATCAATGAAAGGACAATAATCAAATGCCAGACGGAGGGGTTGCGACTTTTTTTTACCTGTTTATCGCCAGCGGCGCGAATATCCCCCTCGGCTATATGCGTAGAGGACAAAAAGCATTCACATTCGGCTGGTTCTACTATTCGCTACTGTCGCTGCCGGTCATTCTCTATCTTCAGGCAAAATCTCCCCTGGAGACAGGTTTCACTGTCCTTGCTATGATGGGCGTGGTTACCGGGCAGTTGCTCGGTGGCCTCATAAAGACTCTTACAAAAAGGAAATCGGCGGATAACGGCTATGAAATCTGATGCGCTTATCGATCTGCTGCTGATTGAAGATGATCCCCGCCTGGCGGATCTGACCCGGGAATACCTTGAAGGTCATGGCATCATCGTCACGCTTGAAGAAAATGGCGAGCAGGGCTTACAACAGGCCCTCAGGCATCGATTCGACCTGATTCTGCTTGACCTCATGCTTCCTGACCGGGACGGTATCTCCGTCTGCCAGCGGTTGCGGGAACACTCGGACGTTCCCGTTATTATGATTACCGCCAGGGGAGAGGAAGCCGACCGGGTTCTTGGCCTGGAGATTGGTGCGGACGACTATATTCACAAGCCTTTCTCTCCCCGTGAACTGCTCGCCAGAATCCGCTCGACGGTGCGTCGCGCACGTGGACAGAGTGGGCCGCGCACCGCCGTTGTCACTGTTGGAGATCTGACTCTTGATCCGGGGTCATTGTCGGCACGCTTATTGGGGCGGCCACTTGACTTGACAAGCTATGAATTCGCCCTGCTGCAGGCACTGGCCGAACGTGCCGGACAGGTCCTGTCACGGGACCGGCTGATGGAACTGGCCCGGGGTAACGCCGATGAGGCATTCGACCGTTCCATCGATGTTCATATTTCAAGGCTGCGTCAGAAGCTTGGTGACAACTCCCGTCATCCGCAGCGCATTCGTACTGTGCGAAGCGTTGGCTATCAGTATATGATTCCGGAAACGACATGACTCTCATACCCAAGCGCATGTTCTGGAAAATCTATCTCAACAGCCTGCTTTTGCTGGTTCTGGTCACCCTTGCGGTATCTCTGGTGACCGTCTTCGTTCAGCCGGAATCAAGGTTTCATGGTCGCCCCGAACAACTGCAAAAACTCCTCAAAGCAGACATCGAAGCAGTATTCAATGATCCTCAAAAGTTGCAACGGACGCTGCAGCGAATAAGCACAGCTCTCAATCGAAGTCTGGTCATCTACTCATCAGCCGGGCAACAGATTGCAACAGTTGGAGACTCGCTTCCGCCTGCCCTAAAACCCGAACAACTGGAGAAAGTCGGAGGCTGGCACCCGATTCACCAGGATGACGGCTGGGTACAGTCAGTCTCCCTGAACGACGGAACCAGTTATCTGCTCATCGAGGGACGAGGCTCCGGAGGCTTAAGCTTTCTAATTGCCATATCAACCGTTTTGCTGGTTGTTGCAATCTTGTCATGGCTATTGACAAGGGCATTGACACGCCCCCTGGAACGCCTAACGGCAACGTCGCGATCTCTTGCAGCAGGTCATCTCAGTACACGTAGTGGTCTGCGCCGAAAAGACGAGGTTGGTGAGCTTGCGCTTGCTCTTGATGAAATGGCGGGAAACCTGGAGGAACGCATCAACAGTGAAAAAGAGCTGTTTGCCAATATTTCCCATGAAATCAGGACTCCTTTGGCTCGTCTGCGGGTAGCCCTTGAATTGTGCGAAGAATCACCGGGCGACTCCGGGCGTATGTTGAAGAGGCTGCGCGACATCGGGGAGGACCTGTCAGAACTGGAGATTCTGATTGAAAACGTTCTGACCAGTGCCAGACTTGATCTCGGAGAAAATCGGGGCAATTTTCCTCTCAAGTTAAGAAACGTTTTTCTTGATGATTTTTTTCATGCAGTCGAGGAACGTTTTTTTCGCCATCACCCGAATGCCCAATTTCAGCTCCAACTGGAGCCATCCTTGCCGACGGCTGAGATCGACGCGGAACTGTTGAATCGGGTCTGCGACAACCTGCTGGATAATGCCGTAAAATACAACAGCCGTAACGACCCCGTCGTCATGGATGTCTCAGCATCAGCAACGCATTTTTCCGTTTGTGTAAAAGACCGTGGAGACGGAGTTGAGGATGCCGATCTGCAGCGCCTGTTCGAGCCCTTTTTCAGGGCTGATCGCAGTCGCTGCCGGAAAAGTGGCGGGACAGGCCTCGGTCTGGCACTCTGCAAACGCATTATCATTGCGCACGGGGGAAAAATAAGCGTCAAGAAGAACAAAGAGAAAGGATTGAGCTTCCAGTTTACAGCTCCGCTATCTCACGCCGCAAAAATTCCAAAGAGCGCTTAACGCGAGACAAGGCCGTGTTCAAACGAAAACACAACCCAAAAGCTTTTCGATTACCTCAAAAAATGGTGGGTAAGCCACATTTTAGCTGACGATGTCGCTTACTCTGAGTTTTTGGGTGCCAATAAAGAGAATTAAAAATAGGAGCATGCTTGGGCTGACTGAAGAGCGAAGCCTCCTTATGCAAAGGATTGATCCGGAAAGCCCTTAAAAATCCAGTTTGGGATCCAAACAGCTGTCTTCCACAGCTTTCTGTTAAACGGAAACCCTATGCGAAAGATGTACGCTCACAGGGGTTCGGGCAGGCCGGAGATTTCGGCAACTTGGATCAGTGAGTTGCGCTTTGCACCAAGCGACAGTAGTAAATAGCTTAAACTGACCACCAACGGCATGCAAAACAGCCGCGACTCGCAGGTTTTCTAAATCATACAAGTCGCGGCTGTTTTATATTTTCTGTTAAGAAACTACATCTGCAAAAAAAATGGAGTTATTTCTCCTGCGTGAAAAGCATCATTCCGAGTGACTCACCCAAATATTATCAACAGCACCATCCGAATGAACCCAGACAACGATGGCATTGCCGTTGCTATCCATAGCAATTTGTGGGAAATAGGCCTCGTCATTAGCGTTTGTAATCGCTTCCGCCTCTCCCCAGGTCAGAGTTGCAGTATTAAAGCGATTAGTCCACAGAGTAGAAACTGCACCGTCCGACTGCTCCCAGACGGCAATGCCGCCTCCCGCATTGAAGGCGATCTGTGGGAAATCGGTAAGTTCAGTACTGCTTGTTTTTATATCTGCGACCCTTTCCCAGGATGAAGTGACTGCATTGTAATAACGAGTTTTGATACTATCAGTTGCTGCGGTATATTGCCGCCAGGCAACAATGCCATTTCCAGCATCGTCCATGGCAACCTGCGGATACTCCACCCCTTCATTATTGCGACTCTTTATCTCCTCAGCCCCTCCCCAAGAGAGTGTCGTCACATCGAAGTGGCTGACCCAAAGTAAATCACCAGTGGTTTCCTTGTGCACCCAGACCGCAATGGCATTACCCGCTTCATCAACCGCCAGCTGGCAGTCCCACACCGGTCCGCCGTCAGTCGCTACTTTGTCCTGCGATCCCCAGGATAGGGTTCCGGCATTGTAGCGACTGCTCCAAATTGTATTGCCTAAACCGTCAATTTGCCGCCACAGCACAATGGCATTTCCAGCACCGTCTGTGGCAATCTTGAGATCGTCGACCTCGCCGACACCACTTCCGCCGACTTCAATCGCTCCCCAAGAGGCAGTTGCGGCATCGTAACGACTGACACGAAGGCTATAATTGAAACCGTCATATTCTTCCCAGACCACCAGAGCATTGTCATCATTATCCATAGCTAACTTAGGAGCGCTCCAACTTGCGTTATACCCCTCAATCTCGACCGCTGTTCCCCAGGACAAGGCCGTCCTATCGTAGTAATTGGCCCAAAGGCTATAAGAAGTAGGGCCATCATATTGCAGCCAAACAGCCATGGCGTTTCCGGAACTGTCCATGGCAAGCTTGAAAGAGAAGGTATTTGCGCTGTTGGCTTCTATCAGCTCTGCAGTTCCCCAGGACGAGGTGGCAGCATCGTAGCGGTTGGACCACAGGCTATTAACAGAACCATCATATTGCCGCCAGACAACAATGGCGTTGCCAGCGCTGTCCATGACAATACTCGGCCAACTAGCGTTCCCACTGCCATCAGTAATCGTAGCAGGAGTTCCCCATCCAGTATGCCCTGCACTATCTTTGCTGCTGTTTTCGCCGCAACTGGCCAGCAGGAAACTGGAGATTAAAATCCCGATTAAAATCACTCGTCGCAAAATTCCTGTCATCGTGGATGCTCCTCTCTGAAGAAGAAAGTAGGAAAGGACAAACATTGCGCCCGCAGAATAAGGCCTATAGCCACCCTGCTAAACTTGCCACCAACAAGGCCGGACTCAAATACTCAGAAAAATTAAAGGAGAGGAAATACGACGACACAGAAACCAGACATGCAAATAGGCAAACTGCTAGAATCAGCTTCCCGGTATCCCCCTCACACTTTTCAAAAATCTTACTTGAATAAACATACAGATACGCGCTGCTACTGTCGATCAAAATATGGTCTGTAAAGAGGGGAGAATCCTATCCATACTACCGATTCCGGGTCGGTCTCACCGAACCGATCAAGTTCCCTTTATGTTCGAGTTTCTACGGTAGGAACCTTATGCTTTTTGAGGAGTTGGGGCTTTCGGCCTGATCCAGTGATGAGTACAGGCAGGGACAGAGATATCGGGGGCTGGGCTTGAAAGAATCAAAGGGCCATGACGCACGGCTCCGAGTAAGGGGTCAATGAGGAAAAGGGGTTACTGATTAAGTTCTTTTTTCCAAATGACTAAAGTTTCTTTTGAATTTTTTGTGATTGGATGATCATCACCGAGTTTTTTGGCTAACACATACATCGTTTGCTCCATCAATGAGATAGCAGCGTTACATTCCCCTAACCCCCAAAGAGAATTTGCCAAGTTTCCTATGCTGATGAGGGTACTTGGGTGCTCTTCGCCCAGGGTCCGCCCGCTCACTTCCAATACGTGTTCCTGAAGGTCCCGTGCACCGTTTAAAAGCCCCTGGGCTCGCAAAGTTTCCGCCAAGTTGTTCATATGTTTCAGGGTATCCGGGTGATCCCCGCCCAATAGTCGCCGACTCACCTCTAGCACCTTTTCCTGGAGACTGCGAGCACAGTTCAAATCCCATTGGGCATGCAGTGTCAACGCCAGGTTGTTCATACCGGTCAGAGTGAATGGGTGCACTTCGCCCAAGAGCCGCCGACTCACCTCCAGTACCTGTTCCTGAAGGTCCCGTGCACCGTTCAAATCCCCCTGGGCTCGCAGAGTTTCCGCCAAGTTGTTCATATGTTTCAGGGTATCCGGGTGATCCCCACCCAATAGTCGTCGACTCACTTCTAGTCCCTGCTTTTGAAGCTTACGGGCACGGTTCAAATCCCCTTGGGCTTGCAGTGTTAACGCCAAGTTGTTCATAAGCCTCAGGCTATCCGGATGCTCCTCGCCCAGGGTCCGCTGGCTCACCTCCAGCGCCCGCTCAAAAACCTCGCGAGCACTATTTAGATCCCCTTGTGCCCGAAGCATTTCCGCCAGGTTATTCATACCGGTCAGAGTGAATGGGTGTTCCACACCCAGGGTCCGCCGACTCACCTCCAGTACCTGCTTTTGAAGCTTATGGGCACCGTTCAAGTCCCCTTGGGCTTGCAGTGTTAATGCCAGGTTGTTCATATGCCCCAGGGTATCCGGATGCTCCTCGCCCAAGGTCCGCCGACTTCCCTCCAACACCTGTTCTTGTAGCTCGCGAGCGCCGTTCAAGTCCCCCAGGGCCTGCAGTGTTAACGCCAGGTTGTTCATACCGCTCAGAGTGAATGGGTGCACTTCGCCCAGGGTCCGCCGACTCACCTCCAGCACCTGTTCTTGGAGCTCGCGAGCACCGTTCAAGTCCCCTTGAGCTCTAAACGTTAATGTTAGGTTGCCCATACTGGTCAGAGTGAACGGGTGCACTTCGCCCAAGAGCCGCCGACTCACCTCCAGCACCTGTTCTTGGAGCTCGCGAGCACCGTTCAAGTCTCCTAGGGCCTGCAGTGTTAACGCCAGGTTGTTCATATTTCTCAGGCAATCCGGATGCTCCTCGCCCAGGGTCCTCTGGCTCACCTCCAGCACTTGCTCCTGAAGTTTACGGGCACCTCTCAAGTCCCCCAAGGCCTGCAGTGTTAACGCCAGGTTGTTCATACCGGTCAGAGAGAATGGGTGTTCCACACCCAGGGTCCGCCGACTCACCTCCACCACTTGCTCTTGAAGCGTACGGGCACCTTTCAAGTCCCCTTGGGCTCGCAATGTCTCCGCAAGGTTGTTAATATCCCTCAGGGTATCCGGATGCTCCTCACCCAGAGTCCGCTGGCTCACCTCCAACACTTGCTCCTGAAGTTTACGGGCACCGTTCAAGTCCCCCAAGGCCTGCAGTGTTAACGCCAGGTTGTTCATATTTCTTAGACTATCCGGATGCTCCTCGCCCAGGGTCCGCCGGCTCACCTCCACCACTTGCTCTTGAAGCGTACGGGCACCTCTCAAGTCCCCTTGGGCTCGCAATGTCTCCGCAAGGTTGTTAATATTCCTCAGGTTATCCGGGTGTTCCCTGCCTAAGAACCGTCGGCTCACCTCCAGTACCTGCTCCTGAAGTTTACGGGCACCACGCAAGTCTCCCAAGGCCTGCAGTGTTAACGCCAGGTTGTTCATACTGATCAGACTATCTGGATGCTCCTCGCTCAGGGTCCGCCGACTCACCTCCAGAACTTGCTCTTGAAGCGTACGGGCACCTTTCAAGTCCCCTTGGGCTCGCAATGTTTCCGCAAGGTTGTTCATACAGGTCAGGGAACATAGATGTTCTTCGCCAAAAGCTTCCTTCATTAGGTCGACAGCCTTAGACAACTTCTGGTTGGCACTATCGTAATTGCCGAGGTTATAGAGAGACATTCCTTCAAGATTGAGATAAGAGGCCAAAATTTTATCTTCCCCCGAGGGAAGCAGTTCCACCGCCTGCCGATAATATTCGGCAGCAACAGCATATTGGAATTGAGAATTCTTCAGTTGGGCGTTCTCGGCCTTACTTTCTGCCGCAGACAATAACTTCTTGTGAGCAATCTTTTGAATTTCCATTGCTTTTTTAACGTCACAGTCACTAGCCTGGTTTAGAAGATCTTCGGCCTTCAAAAACTGTCCGGCTTCCAAAGCGTTAGATGCTTGTTGTTTTAGGGTGTTGACTTCCGGGTCGTCTGAGGTAAAAGAAGCCAGCTTTATTTTCAGCTCATGAAAACTCTGAGCAATCCGGCACAAGGTGCTGTTGAGATCCTCGGGAGAAACATGTTCCTCTTGAATGATCTCAAAGAATTTTTTCAGCGCTGCCTTGGTAACACCGAGCTCTTCGACTAAAGTCTGAAATGACTCTGGAGAAACATTATTGTTGACGATGTTGTAAATTGTCGCGCTATCAATAATGAACGAAGGAAATCCAGAATCTAAAGATTTTGAATCAGAGGTGGTGAGTTTAAACTTTTTCAGAAATTTATAAATAGAATAAATCGCGGTTGGGACTCCTATAACAAAAGAGCCTATCCATGCCAGCAGCTCACGGCGCTCAGGACTCATCAGCCATTGCTCAATTGACATAGCCCCTCCATAAATCATATTAAAAAATATATTAAACTCTAATATTTCACATATTATAAATTTGATAAATAAAGAAATTCATCCTTATTACTTGCAAACCCCGTTCATTTACTCAAGCATCTATCCATCACAAACTGAGTCCCATTCCCCTGCACTTTCTGAATCCGCCTTTCCCGCTCACACTCCCAGGCGTCAACCGGGTCCTGTTTATCCCAAGCCTCAAACAGTTTGCGGTTCTTACCGCTGATAATCCCCCGCCCCGGATAGGCATCATTCATATAAAAATAAATCAGGGCAATATCGCCACGGATATTCTCCGACAGTTCGGCTTTGCGGTCGGCAATGTCCATATTGCAGGCCTACTAAATTGAGAACTGGCAGCTCACCCCACCCGCTCAACCACCAACCTCACACTCCCCCGGTTATTGTCATAAAGGCTCCAGACATCATTGGGGAAGCAGTAGAGATAACCCGGCGCGCTGATTTCAAGGGGTTTGTTCTGGTATTTGGTCAGGTCGACGTACTGATGCGGGGTTGGGCTGCCGTCTTGTTTGACGGACTTCTGTTTGCCGGAATCGTTGGCAATGGCTCCGACCATCACGAACCATTTGAGGCTTTCAACCCGCTTGGTCCAGAGCATGTCGAAGGAATCATTCTTGCTGACCTTTTTGAAGGCTCCCTCGAACAGTCCCAGGAAGGACGACCCCAACCGGACGATATCCCCTTTGGTCAGGTCGTCGTTCTGGGTGCCTTTCCAGTCGCAGACATCCTTGCTGTCTTTCCATTCCCCGGTGGCGGAAAACTGATATTTGTGCCCTTTTTCCAGATAAAGGCCGGTGTTGTTCCAGCGCTCGGCGGCATAAATGTCTATGGCAACAGATTCACCGAGGGCGAGGATTTTGGTGGGGTGATAGGCCGGATACGTGACAGGCGAAATCTTCTGACGGAGCAGCGCACTGGAATGAAACGCCGTCGCATTGGCCTGATCGAGCGCCGGGATATTGCGCGGACGGGAGCGCAGCATGGCAAAGGCCCCTTTGTAGGAATTGTGCATGACGCCCAGAGGATCGGCTTTAATCAGGGCGATGGCGTCGGAGCGGAATTTCAGCCCGGCGCTCTGCGCTTCCTGCATCATCCACAACAGCGCCCCGTTGGACAGGTCGCAGTCCGCGTAACCGCCACCAACATCAGAATGCACCCCGGGAAACCAGATTTCTTTGGCATCTGTGGTCGGGGCTGTTTTGGACCAGCGGGTCACGCTGAAGCTGGAACGGATTTCATCGATGGCCATGGCATGACGGGCGATCTGCACGTGGGCGCCCAGCTCCGTGTCATGGAATTCCCACTTGTCCTTATCATCGAAAAAGTTAAGGATTTCCAGATCGTCGGGAATACCGAGGGCGCCGACCGTGTCCCAGACCCCGATCAAGCGGATCGGCGCGGGCTGACCGGCGTGGAAAAACGCCCAGTCGGTTTTGGCCCAGTTCTCCTTGCATTTCCGATAACCTTTTTCATAGGCGGTATGAACGCGTTCCCAGCCCTCTTTGGAATCGATCTTGTCCAGATTGAGCAGCCCTTTGCCCAGAAAACCACCCAAACTGCGGGCGGTGAACGCGCCGCGGCTGAAACCGAACAGGTAGATCTGATCCCCTTCGAGGTAGTTTTCGGCCAGCCAGTGATAGGCGTTACAGATATGCCGACTGATCCCGGCCCCGAACGCGCCACCGACAATGGACGAGACCAACCCGCCCTCCCCGCCGACACCGGGATGGTAGTATTTCAGCTGCTCGCAGCCCTGGCTGGCTTCGGCCAGGGCGTTATACAACTTGAACACATTGGTCGGCGCAGGCACGCCGTTCTCTTCCTGCAGAGGATTGTTCCAGGTGCCGTCACAACAAACAATCAGGTGCTTCATCGTCCCCCCTTTAAATATGTGATCCTTGCCCGCTCGCTCAACGTCTGTCTTGTTGTCTGCTCAAAATAGCAAACGCCACAGCACCTGACCCGGCATATGCTGTGGCGTTTTGAATCCAAGGAGTTGATCCCATATACATCCCCCTCCCGCTTAATAACTGCTGCAAAACCTGTCGTGACACTAAACGACTATGTACTGAATGTGCAGAGGGACGAGGCTGAAAGGCCCTGAGATAGCCCCCTCTTCCCTCGTGGGAGAGGGTTGGGGTGAGGGGAAACTGGCCAGCATTTTCACCCCCATCCTAACCTTCCCCCATCAAGGGGGAAGGAATCAATTCATAGAGCTTGAAAAGCTTGGACTGAAAGTCCCTCGTTTCAAACTAGCGTACTGGAACAATAAATCATCACCTGCGGAGCGGCAAGAAAAACTTTCTAAAACAGGACGTTGCCTCAAAACAACTCAGTTGCTGGCCGGAGCGTCCAGGATGTTGCGCACGGTACTGATCAGCAAGTCGGTCTCAATGGGTTTTTGCAGGACATGGATATGTTCATGAATCACCCCCTGGCTGGAAATAATATCGTCGGAATAGCCGGACATGAACAGAACTTTCATCTCAGGCCGCAGGGGATGTAGTTTCTCGAACAATTGCCGGCCGTTCATCACCGGCATGATCAAATCGGAAAGCAGCAGGAGGATCGATCCCTGATATTCGCGGGCCAGCGACAAGGCGGCAGCCGGATTGGTTGCGGCGAGGACGGTATAACCATTCTCTTCCAGGATGGATTTCAGCAGGTTGAGCAGCATGGGATCATCTTCAACCAGCAGAACGGTTTCCGACCCCTCGCGGACCGGGCGATCCAACGGACTGGTTTCAATCTGCACGACACCTTCTGCGCGGGGCAGATAAACATTGAAAATGGTCCACTGGCCAGGTTCGCTGGAGGCGTAAACGTACCCTTTATGCTGCTTGACTGCGCCCAGGACCGTGGCGAGCCCCAAGCCGGTGCCGATACCGGGATCTTTGGTCGTGAAAAACGGCTCGAAAATATGCGCCAAGGTTTCGGGATCCATGCCACAGCCATTATCCTGAACCGAAAGGCGCACATAGTCTCCAATGACAATTTCCGGATGGGAGTCCTGATCCTTTTGGCCGAGGATGACGTTTTTCGTCTGAATCATGATTTGCCCGGTCCCGCTGATGGCATCCCGGGCGTTCAGGCACAGGTTGGTGAGGATTTGATCGAACTGAGTCGGATCGATTTTGACCGGCCAGAGCTCTGCGGCTGGGTTCCAGATGACCTCGATATTTTCGCCGATAAGCCGCCGCAGGATGTTCAACATCCCGCTCACCAGTGCGTTAACATCCAGCAATTTCGGCTGGATGGTCTGTTTGCGCGCATAGGTCAGCAACTGCCGGGTCAGGTCCGCGGAACGTTTGGCTGCGGTCCGGATCTCTTTGAGGTTATTATAGATGCGGCTGTCCTGATCCGATCGGCGCAGGGCGATTTCGGCATGGCCGATGATGACACTGAGCATGTTGTTAAAATCATGGGCGATCCCGCCGGCCAACTGGCCAACCGATTCCATTTTCTGAGCCTGCAGAAGTTGATCCTGCAGCTTGCCGTGCTCTGCCTCCGCACACCTTTTTTCCGTGACATCCCTGGCCGTACTGGCAAAGCCACAGACTTGACCGTTATCGTCATACTCGGCCCGAATGGACCATTCCATGAAATAAACCTGGCCGGTGAGACTCTTCAGGCGGTTTTCGAAAGAAAAGGTTTTCTGCTTGCTTTCAAGCCAGCGTGAAAACGCCGCCATTGTCCTGGCCCGGTCATCCGGGTGCAGAAAGTCGAAAGCAAACCGGCCGATACACTCCTGCGGGTTCAAGCCGAAAAATTTGTTTGCGGCATGGTTTACAAACAGCACCCGCCCATCGCTATCAACCCTGGTGATGAGATCCGGTGTCCCTTCAACGATATCCAAATACTGATTACGACTTTCCTTTAACCTTTGTTCGGTACTTTTTTGCTCGGTCATATCATGAATAATACTGATGACCCCGCCCTGCCAACCCGTTTTTTCATTGATCGTCGTTACCGTGACTTGCGTATCGATCAGAGTCGAATCCTTGCGTTTCATGCGGATTTCCGCCTGGTAGACCCCTTGTCTGGTCAGCTCCGGTTCGCCGACACGGCTGAACTCTTCGTAAGACTGAACGTTTTCATGAAGGATGCGGGTGTTCAGGCCGAGTAATTCGTTGCGCCGATAGCCGAACAGTTTTTCGGCGGCAGGGTTGCACTCGACAATGGTCCGGTTGTCCGGATTGATCAGGAGTACGGCTTCGCCAAGACTGGACAGGATAACGCCGAGGAGGTGTTGGGTGTTTTTCAGCTCTTCTGCGGTCTGGACCTTGATGATTTGCTGCTGCGCGCGACCGGCCAGCCAGTAGACCAGGGCTGCGGTCAGAGTGACATAAGCCAGCCCTTTGATCGTCTCGACGATAAAAGCATCGACCTGATCGATGACAACGAACAATACCAACAGATCGGAAAGGACAATCCAGGCAACTCCGCAGGCAGCGTAAATCAGCGCGAACCGTCCCGGAGTAATGGCAAAACTGCGACGTTTCAGCAGGGAGTCGCCCCATTGCTGAGCGCTATTCCTGTCCTTCGACTGTGCCATGATGGTCCCTTTTCCTTTTAGGGATCAAAGTCAATGGATCGAAAGTTCTCTAAAAATCGACTATCCCCGGCTTGGTCGAGGCATAGTTACAGTATATATGAAATATAGCGATCATTTCCTGCAGACGGTTGAAAAAGAGCTGGGCTGAGCAAGAATCAGAAGACAACCCGACTGAACAAGCCTCCCGCCAGAATGAGCAGACAGCCATAGACCAGAACCCGTTTCAGCGAAAAACCAGAGCCGTGATCCATGCCGCTCATATCCTGTTTTTTGACATGCCTCCGATGCAGTGCAATCAGCCAACCCGTCACGCCGATAAAGAGCAGGTTCAGCCAGAATGTGTAATCAAGCTTGAACTGAGCGACATCCTCCACAGCGCGCGCACTCTCCGGGGTTATCTGCAGGGCCAGGAAAAGAAAATGGAGGATCAGCGCGGTCATGGTAATCGCGACATACATAATGCCGGCGATATACAGGGCGAGACGCCAGCCGTAATACCGGGCATTGACCGCAACCAGCGGCGGCACCATCAGATCGGAATAGATAAAACCCATGATCCCGGCAAACAGCACCCCATTGGCGTTGAGTACCGTGGCCAGGGGGATATTGCCCATGGAACCGATAAAAGTAAGCGCCGCAACAAAGGGGGCCACCAGGGCATTTTCCACCGCCCGCAGCCATTCGGGGGCTGAACTTGCCGCGTCCATCAGGAAGATTTTTGCCCACAGCGTATCCGGAACGAAAACCGCCACAAACCCGGCAATGGTGAAACCGATCAAGATCTCCTCCCAAACCATCTGCCACTCCATGACAAACTTGTGGCCGACCAAGCGCCACCCTTCGGCACTGCGCATCCGCTCTTTCCAGTCGAAATCCTGTTCTTCGTCGTCCTCCTCTTCAATACGCTCTTTGGCCTGCTCGACCCATTTCTTGGGGAAGGTCAGCCGAATCAACAGACTGCTGATAGCGATCAACAACAGACCACCGATGATTTCCGCGGCGAGGAATTGCCAGCCGAGGAAGATCAGGATAAGAATCCCGAGTTCGATGACGAGATTCGTGGAGGCGAACATGAAGGCGACCGCGGCGATAAAGTGAGCCCCCTTCAGGAGAAGTGAGCGCGCGGTGGCCAGGGCGGCAAAAGAGCAGGACGAAGAGATCGCCCCGAAGAAGGTCGATAGCGACAGGCTCTTGAAGCCGGGATTTCCCATATAGGGCGTCAGGCGGCCTTTGGGTACAAACACCTGAATCATACTGCTGACAAAGTAACCGAAGACAAATGCCCAGCCAGCTTTCCAGAAGAAACCAAAAGCGGTCATGACCGCCTCTCCATAAAGCTGCCAGAAATTATCTGTCATGATAAAAAATCCTTAAATTCCGTGATCATATTCAAAGTTTCGGGGCGGTTATTTTCCCCTCCTTTCTTTTTACCCTAACATAAATACCGCTAATGTCGAGGCAGCCCCCCCTGCGAACCAGGGTCAGTCACTGCCATGAACCGGGCCGGACATAACCACCTGGGCGGACCTGTTGTCATGGATAATACCCGGACGACAGCGAGCTACGAATCAGCCATCCAGGGGGCACACAGTCGGGCATTGACAGACCGGAACTGACGGGCTACACCTTGAGCAGGGGACAAGCCGGCGCGACACAACAGCGGCTTTGAACATTTGCTGGCGAACTCCTGCCGCCCCGGACAAATTGCTTAGGAATCCAGCCACAGACTGTTTCAACCCCGGGGGGAAAACGTCCATGTCCCGAATTGCGCTAGTTTAAGGGGCGATGGCAGCAAAACCGGGACTGTCCCCGCACGGGGGCTGTCCCAGGTCTTTGCAGTGTTAACCGCGACAGTTTCATGGCTCGCAAACTCTTGGGACAGCCCCCGATGGCCCTGGGGACAGTCCCGAGGTTACTACATAGTTGCTTAAACAAGCGCCATTAGCGCAGGTCTCCATCTCACAAAAAACAAGGAACAGATTTCCATCGATTCTGCTCGCTCAACCACGGGTTCAGCAGACGCTATGCCAGCAGCCTGCGCAACAAAGGATCAGCATCTACCATGAATAGAGTCTTACTGGCCGGGGCCACCGGCTACCTGGGAGGCTATATCGCCGCCGAGCTGCAACACAGCTCCTGCTTCTGCCGGGCCATTGTCCGTAACCCGGCCAAACTTAAAAACAAAGGGGTCAGCGTCGATGACATCTTCGCGGCGGAGCTGACCGAACCGGCCACCTTGCAGGGCTGCTGCCAAGGGATGGATACGGTGATTTCCACGGTCGGCATCACCCGCCAGAAGGACGGACTGAGCTATATGGATGTCGATTACCAGGCCAATCTGAATCTGCTCGCGGAAGCAAAAAAAAACGGCGTTAAAAAGTTTATTTATGTCTCGGTTCTCAACGGGGAAAAGCTGCGCCATTTGCAGATCTGCGCGGCCAAGGAGCGGTTTGTCGCCGAGCTGCGCAAGTCGGGGTTGGATTATTGCATCGTCCGGCCCAACGGATTTTTCTCTGACATGGCGGAATTTTTCAGGATGGCGCAGCAAGGGCGCATCTACCTGTTCGGCAGCGGCGAGCTGCGGGCCAACCCGATTCACGGCGCGGACCTGGCCCGGTGCTGCGTGGCAGCGATCAACGGCAGTGAAGAGGAGATCGCAATCGGCGGCCCGGAAACCCTCAGCCAGCGGGAGATCGCCCTACGCGCATTTGCCGTTGCTGGGAAACCGCCGAAGATAACCTGCATCCCCGACTGGCTCAGAGTCGCGGTGCTGCGCCTGGCAAAAATCTTCACTCCCGCCAAGACCTACGGCCCGTTGGAATTTTTCCTCACCGTCATGGCCATGGACATGCTCGCCCCGGAATACGGCAGCCACCGCATCAAGGACTTCTTCGCGACTCTGAAAAATCAATAGAATTAAGATTCAGCTTACAATCATGATCGCCTCGCCGGAGCTCGCAAAATGCGGGGACCCGGGGTCGCAACGGTAGCTTTGCCGACTCTATTTATTTAGGCCCGGCGTTGTTTCAGGCCCCTGAAAATCAGCTATAATTCTTTCATCACCCGGCAGCTTAACCAATCCCTGTCGGTCACACCAATGGAGGGTTTCATGAAGAAAAACAAAGTCTACACCTGGCTCCTGTTCCTGCTCGCGGGAGTACTTGCCCTGACCGGCTGTTCGTCCCACCTGGTCACGGTCAGCCCCACCCCACCGGCCCATTATGAAAACCTGGGACCGGTCAGCGGCACGGCAACCGGTTCTCTCGGCATTCTGAGTACCGCCTATTACTTTGTCCCCATGGGGATCAATTCGCGGGTTGAACGCGCTTATCAGGATGCCCTGAGCAAAGCCCCGGGCGCGACCGGGCTGATCAATGTCACCTACCAGGAAGATTGGTACTGGTGGCTGATCGGAACTGCACGAAAAGTAACCCTGACCGGCGATGCCATAAAGGAAGTCACCCCATGATGATGAAACGATCCCTTATCTTTGCGGTATTACTGACCAGCCTGGCGCTGGCCGGCTGTACGGGCAGGCCGGCCCCCTTGACCGCAGCCAACCATCAGGTCAGCCTGGACAGTGTCGATATGACCCGTGGCCGCGCTATCTCAGCTTCGGCCAGTGGCTTGCAATTGCTGCTGTTCATCCCCATCAGCATCAACGACCGTCACGAACGGGCCCTGCAGCAACTGCGCGCCCAGGCCGGGGGAGATTACATCAGCGACGTCAAGGTCGAAGAATCCTGGACCTATGCCCTGGTCGGCACGGTTTACACCACCAGGCTCGTGGCCACGGCATATCCCTATAAGTAATCGCTTGCACCGTTCACGGACCGACGGCAGGGGAAGATCAGCTTGCACCGCCCCTGTCGTCGCCGTGACACAAGGAGCCGGACGCTCACGACCTCAAGCCGGGGAGACAGCCGCCCCGGCGAATCCTTCCCGAATTTGTCTCATTTTGACAATCATCAATAGCATCCTAATACAGCACCGTTCTCCGCCCCGGCTCCGCAATAAAAACAACCGGTTAAAGAATCCTGACGGCATCCCGGGTAAGTTCTTGCTGCGCCCAGTTCTCTTGCCTGCCTGGAAACTGCGTGTCATCCTCATAAGTTGCATTCCCCTGCAGCGATCTTTTGCCGATTCGCCGGGCTGGCCGAAAATGTTCTGCAGACTCAAAAAGAGACAGCGGCAACAGGGCCGATCACAGCTCAATGACGGATCATTCTGTAACAATATCAATACACTTAGATCTTTTAATTGATTTTTACCGGATATGGCACGGGGAATGCTTTATCAAGAAGAGAAAACCTGTGGACGACTCACTGCTGAAGAGATTACGACCGTTATTGAACAGGCTGCCCCTGACGCTAACAGCCAACGAAGCGGTGCGGTTGTTGAAAATATGCAATGCCTGGCATGAAGCCCCTGTGGTCTGCCGAAAAACTGCCGCCTGATCCGTTGCAAGAATCCTGGGAAAAGGGATGTTTCAAAGAGTATTCCGCTTATTGCAGGAGGGATGATAACGGACTTGAAGCAACCCGGAACCAAAAGGATAAGGCCATGTTTCCAATCCTGTCAGATCCATCGTCGCTGCTCCTCCACCTCATGTTGCTCACCCCTGTAGCTGCCGTTCCCGGCGAGGCCCACACCTCAGACCATATCCTGCTGTTGCTGTTTATCGGCTTTTGCTTTTTGCTGGTTATCGCGCAACTGCTGGTCGCCTTGCGGCTGTTGGCCACCACCATCAGGGCGGTGTTGGCAGTGCACAAAACCTGCCCCACACCGACCGCTGATCCCCCTGGGTTGACGCAGAAAACCAAAAGCCAAAGCTAGCGGCCGGCCTGGACACTCCGCTCCGTGCCCTTCCCTGCCCCTGCCGTCTGCCCCCGGAACTGACTGACATACAAACGATGATAAGTCCCCTGCCGGGCGAGCAGCGTATCGTGGGTCCCTTGCTCGATGATCCGCCCCTGGTCGATGACGATCACCTGGTCGGCCGTGGCGATGGTCGACAGGCGGTGGGCGATCACAAAGCTGGTGCGCCCCGTCATCAGTTCCTGCAAAGCTTTTTGAATCCGTGCTTCGGTGCGGGTATCGACCGAACTGGTCGCTTCGTCGAGGATCAGGATAGCCGGGTCGGCAAGGATTGCGCGGGCGATGGTGACCAGCTGGCGCTGCCCTTCGGAAAGATTGCCGCCGCGTTCGGAGAGCAGCGTGTCGTAGCCTTGCGGCAAGCGGCGGATAAAACCGTCGGCATGGGCCAACCGGGCCGCGGTCATGACCTCTTCGTCGCTGGCGTCGAGACGGCCGTAGCGGATGTTTTCCAGCACCGATTCGCTGAACAAAAAGGACTGTTGCAGGACCACGCCGAGCTGGCGGCGCAGGCTGTCACGCGAAACCGTACTGATATCGATCCCGTCGATGCGGATCGTCCCCTGCTGGGGGTCGTAAAAACGCGACAGCAGGTTGACGATGGTGGTCTTGCCGGCCCCGGTATGCCCGACCAGGGCGATGCGCTGACCGGGCCGTGCATGGAGGGAGATATCCTGCAGCACCGGTGTGTCGGGCTGGTAGGCGAAGCTGAGATGGTCGAACTCGACCTCTCCGGCCACCCGTGGTAGCTCCGGTGCAGTCGGAGCATCCCCCTGTTCCGAAGCAGTATCGAGCAGGTTGAAAATCCGTTCGGCCCCGGCCAAAGCTCCCTGCACCTGGTTATAAAGGTTGCCAAGCTGGCGCAGAGGTTCGGCAAACCGCCGCGAATAGGTGATGAAAGCTGCGATGGTGCCAATACTGACCAGCCCCTTGATGGCCAGCCAGCCGCCCAGTCCGCAGAGGATGGCGACATTCAGATTGGAGAGGATGCCCATCATCGGCATGACCAGCAGGGCCAGGGTCATGGCCTTGACGCCAACCGTACGCACCTCTTCATTGGCCTGGTCAAAACGGTTCAAAACATAGTCTTCCTGGCCGAAGGCGAGCACCACCCGCTGACCGCTATAGGTTTCTTCAAGGACCGCATTGAGTCCGCCGAGACGTTCCTGATAACTGCGAAACGCCGCACGGGTCTTGCTGCCGACCGTGCCGACCAGGCCGATCATCAGCGGAAAGGCGATCATCGAACCGAGGGCCAGCCAGGGGCTGAGTACGAAAATGATGCCGAGGATCCCGACCAGGGTCAGCAGCCCGGTAAAGAACTGCGCGGCGTTGTCGGTGAGGACCCGGCTGATGGCATCCATGTCATTGGTCAGCCTGCTCATCAGGTCCCCCTGCTGACGGGTATCGAAGAAGCGCAGGGAAAAAGTCTGCAGCCGGTCGAAGAGCTCGGCGCGCAATTTGCGCATGGCCCGCTGGGAGATGCCGGCCAGCAGCAGCCCCTGCACCGCCTGCGCGCCGGACGCCAGAGCATAGGCGGCCAGCATGAACAGGGTCATCTGCAGCAAGGCGGGAAGATTACGCCCCGGCAGCTGGTCGATGGCCCGCCCCATCAGATAGGGACCGGTCAACGCCAGGACGGTTCCGCAAAAGGCGATCAGCGCGACCAGAATAATGGCGCCGCGTTCGGGTTGCAGGTAGTTCATCAGGCGCCGCAGGGTCTGGCGGGTGTCTTTGGCCCGTTCGATGTTATGGCGGCCGGGGCCGCGGCCGCCCGGGCCGGGCATGCCGCTCATTCGTACTGATGCGGTGCGTTGTTCAGCCATTGGCACCTCCTGTTACGGCCGCCGGCTCACCCAGCTGGGACCGATAGATATCCCGATAGACCTCACTGCTGGCAAGCAGTTGTTGGTGATTACCGATGGCGCTGACCCGTCCCTGGTCAAGGACCACGATCTTGTCCGCCAGCAGCACGGTGCTGATGCGCTGGGCCACGATGATCCGGGTGGTGGCATGGTTCGTCTCGGCGATCAGGCGATCGAGTGCATCCTGCAGCCGCACTTCGGTCTCGACATCAAGGGCGCTGGTGGAATCGTCCAGGATCAGGACCTGCGGCTTGACCAGCAGCGCCCGGGCAATGGCGAGGCGCTGGCGCTGGCCGCCGGACAGGGTCACGCCACGCTGACCGACCAGAGTCTGGTAGCCGTCCGGGAGTTCGTCGATGAATTCGGCGGCCTGGGCCGCCTCGGCCGCGGCTTGCACCTCTGCGTCACTGGCCGCCCGGTTGCCATAGCGGATATTGTCGGCAATGGTGCCGCTGAACAGAACGGATTCCTGCAGAGCGATGCCGATGGCACGGCGCAAAGTGGTCAGTTCAAGGTCGCGGACATCGACACCGTCAAAAGTCACCCGCCCGGCACTGACATCGTAAAAACGCGGGATCAAGTGAATCAGGGTCGATTTTCCCGCTCCGGTAGCGCCGACAATGGCCAGGGTCTCGCCCGCTTCTGCCACAAAGGAGATGTCGGTCAAAGCCGGTTCTGCATGCTCCCCGGGATAACAGAAGCTGACCTGCTCAAAGGCAATCCGCCCACGGGGTTGCGCCGCTAACACGGCCGAGGTGGTGGCCCGCGGCTGGGCCTCGGCATCGAGGACTTCGAGAATCCGCCGCGCCGAAGCGTCGGCCGCTGAGACCGGCCCGAGCATGGCGGTGAGCATGAGGATCGGGAACAGGGCAAAGGACAGGTAATTGATGGAGGCGACCACTTCCCCGACCGTCATCCCGCCGGCAATGGCGGTTTTGCCGCCGAGCCAGACCGCGCCGACAATCGCCAGGTTGAGGATCAGCAGCATCAGCGGGGAAAACACCGCCATCAGCCGGGCGACCCCGATGGTCCCTTCGGTGAGGGCCTCATTGGCGGCATCGAAGCGCTTCGATTCATGGCTGCTGCGCACAAAAGCCTTAACCACCCGGACCCCGGCCAGATTCTCCTGCAGAACCACATTGAGCCGATCGAGCAACTGCTGGACGCGCAGAAACATGGGCTGACTGCGTCGGGCAAAGAGCCAGACCAGGACCATGATCAGCGGCACGAACAGGGCCATGATCAAGG
The DNA here is from genome assembly GCF_000711225.1 of Pelobacter seleniigenes DSM 18267. Lineage (NCBI taxonomy): Bacteria > Pseudomonadati > Thermodesulfobacteriota > Desulfuromonadia > Desulfuromonadales > Desulfuromonadaceae > Pelobacter > Pelobacter seleniigenes. The sequence continues at coordinate 145,870 of NZ_JOMG01000004.1, read as the reverse complement.
ACAGCTGGGGGCTGGTGACAATCAGCAGGATAATTGCGCCAACCGCCCAGATCGGCGCGCGGGTCAAAATCCTCAGGGAGAGCATGACGATCATCTGCACGGCATTGACATCGCTGGTCGAACGGACGATCAGCTTGCCGGTCTGCAGGGTGTCCAGAGTGGCGAAAGAAAAGGTCTGGACCCGACGGAGCAAGGCGCTGCGCAGGTCGGCACCAAAGTTCATGGCCACGCTGACAGAAAGATAGTTGTTGGCGATGGCGAAACAGGCCGATGCCAGCGCGGCACCGGTCATGAGCAGGGCCGTGGAAATGACCACCTGCAGGTTGCCGGCGGCGATCCCCTGGTCAATGATGCGCTGGGTCAGATGAGGAATGAGCAGATCCGCCGCTACCATGGCAAACAACAGCAGCAGAGCCGCATAGGACGCACGCCGATAAGGGCGCAAAAATCCATATAACCTTAACAGGGATTTCATGCCCCCTCCGTCCCCGGATTATCCGGCGTTTGGGGCAAGGCTTGGTTCAGGTAACGATGGACTTTGAGTAGGGATTCCCGGAATATTTCCTGTTCTTCTACGCTCAGGACCGAGCTCATTTCCTGATCCAGCTCGCGGAAGGACGCGTGGGCCTCCTGGTGCAGGCTGCGGGACTTATCGGTCAGATAAACCCTGACCACGCGCTGATCGTCCTGGTCCCGGCGGCGTTCGATCCAGCCGTCCCGCTCCATCCGTTGCAGGGTATTGCTGGCCGTCGGCGGGGCAATATGCAGCCCCTGGGCCAGCGCCCGCTGAGACATGCCATCGTGGTGATGCCAGAGTTGCGCCAGAATCATGCCCTGGGCATGGTGGAGGCCGATACTTTCCAGCTTCATGCGCCGGCTGCGGCCGACCAATCGGCAGACCCGGCCCAGCAGCTGGCCCAGGGTGACGTCTTGTTGATAATCTTCGGGTGGAGTTGTCATTGCACTTTTCCTATATATTAGCTAACTAACAATTAGCTAGCTAATATACTCTCCGATTCCGAAGGAGTCAAGCAGGTGCGTCAACAAACCTGCCTGAGTTCAGGACAGTGCCGCGGTCACAGGTCAAGCCCGGCATGATAGCCGTGGTAAATGGCGGTGGTAATGTTAGCCGGCTGTACGCAATCACCGATCAGCCGCACCTCGGGAGCGGCATCCAGCAAGGCTGCGGCCTCTTCCCGGCGGGACCGCTGGCCGACCGCACAGATCACGCTTGCTGCGGCGATCAGTTGCGGCTGCCCCTGGGCATCGGCGCAGAGAACACCTTCCGCGGTCACTTCGACCGCGCGCATATTCAGGTGGATCGTCACCAGCGGCTCCAGTTCCGCCAGAAGAATCGGCCGGTGCCTGATATTGCTGTCAACGGCCAGCTCGGCCCGCATCTCCACCAGGGTCACCTGTTTCCCCTGCCTGGCCAGATGCAGTGCCAGTTCGCACCCCGACAGGCCGCCGCCAATAACCACGACCTGATCCCGGACTTCGTCCTGGCGCAGATGATACTCGTTCACCGTCATCACCTGGGGCGCGGCAAGACCCACCACCGGCGGCAGCAACGGCTCGGAACCGATGGCCACAATCAGGGCATCCACCTGTTCCGCCTCCACATACTCCCGGGTCACCGTGGTATTGCAGCGGATCTCAACCCCGGCCAGTTCCGCCAGCCGGCCAAGGGTCGCCCCGAGTTCATACATCTCACGCTTAAAGGGGAGCGCACTCTCGCAGTTCAGAATGCCGCCGACCCTGGCGGTCTTTTCACAGAGGATGGTCCGGTGGCCGCGCCGGGCCGCGGTGAGCGCCGCTTCCAGGCCGCCGGGACCACCCCCGGCCACCAGCACCTTGCGCGGCCGCGGGCTGGGGTGAAGCTCGATCCCATCCAACTCGCGGCCGATGAGCGGATTGACGGCGCAGCGGCGGGTGGCGGTGACCGCCCGTTCAGCCATGCAGGTAAAACAGCGCAGACAATGGACAATCCGCTCATCCTGATTGAGCATGACCTTTCTGGGCAATTCATGATCGGCCAGCAGTGCCCGGGCCATTTCCACCACATCGGCTTTTCCGCTGGCGATGATCTCTTCCATCATGGCCGGATCGTTCAGCCCGCCGATGGTCGCGACCGGCACCCGGACATGGGGTTTAATGGCCGCCGCCAAGTGAACATTGCTGCCGTGGGGCAGGAACATGGAGGGGTGGGTTTGGGCAAAACCGCGCTGGTAGGTCCCGGCGGAGACATGGAGCAGATCGATTTTCGTTTCGAGGAGTTTGGCGATTTCGATGCCGTCGGCAATGGTATAGCCGCCGGGGAACAGTTCCGAACCGCTCATCCGGAACTCAATGGGAAAACCCACCCCGACCCGCGCGCGGACGCTGTCGAGGACCTCACCGGCGAAGCGTACCCGGTTTTCGAGGGAGCCGCCATATTCATCATTGCGCTTATTGAAATAGGGGGAAAGAAACTGGTTGATCAGCCAGCCGTGGCCGCCGTGGACCATGACCATTTCGAATCCGGCCCGTTTGACCAGGGCCGCTGCTTCGCCGTACGCCTCGACAATGGCCGCGATCAGTTCGTGGCTCAGCGCTTTGACCGGGATGCCGTCGGCCCTGACCCCGTCGCTCGGTCCATACTGGACCAGCGAACCCTTACGCCCCTTATCGATCAGGTAGGTTCCCGCGAACTGACCGGAATGAGAGAGTTCCACACTGGGGATGGCCCCATGGCGGCGGATGGCGTCTGCCGTATAGGCGAAGCCTGCCAGGGAACCCGGGGTGGCCAGGTCGATATGGAAGGCATGGGAGCCGTCGGTTTGCGGATGCACCATCAGCTCGCTGACCGTCACCGCCGCCGCTCCGCCTTTGGCCCTGAGTTCGTAAAAAGCTGTGGAGCCACGACCGATACAGCAGTCGGCCGTGATATCCGTGCCCCCCATGGGAGCAGAAAACATGCGGTTGCGCAAAGTCACTTTGCCAAGGATCAGAGGTTGACAAAGATGGGGGAATTTCCGTTCCATTCAGGCCTCCTTATCGATCTGGCTTAACGAGGATGACAGGTGCCTTGAGGAAATATCAGCAATACATTATATATGGGGAAATTTAACAGGGAATGGGAAAGAATACAGCAAAAAATTCACAACGACTTGAATTTTCAGCAATAAGGCTTGCGTCCTCCGGGGCAACCGACATACACTCGCGGCTCCTTTTAACCCAGAAAGATAGACCAGTGAATCCAGCTAAACAGCAAAGCAACGACCCCTTGCACGGCATCACCCTGGAACAGATCGTTCTTCGTCTGGTCGGTTATTACGGTTGGGAAGAGTTGGGACAGTTAATCAGTATCCGCTGTTTCAATAACGATCCCTCGGTCAAATCAAGCCTCAAATTCCTCCGCCGTACCCCTTGGGCACGCAAGCAAGTGGAGGATCTCTACTTGGCCTGCCGGGATGACTCGCTTTTGACCACTGAGTAGGCCGTGTCTGCACTGCACCTGTTTATCGACGGCAGTGTCGATCCCCGCAGCAAAATCGGCTTTGGAGCCTGCCTGCTTCTGACCAGCCTGCCGCTGACCAGCGCCGGGCTGCAGGACCGGGTGCGGACCAGACGCTTCTCCGAGACCTCTTCCACCCGGCTGGAGCTGCAAACCTTGCTCTGGGCCCTGCAGGAGTTGCCCGTCACCACCTGCCCCTTATTCATCCATACCGATTCCCGGAATGTGGCCGGACTGTTAGCAAGAGAGGACCGCCTGCGCAAGCGGGATTTCTGCGCCAGAAGCGGCAGGCCCCTCAACAACGCCCAGCTTTATCGGGAGCTTTATCCACTCATTTCTGCGCGGGACTGTACCTTTATTAAACAACCCGGCCATCCCCCCGCCGCCCAGCGGAACCTGCTTGACCAACTCTTCAGCCTGGTCGACCGGGCCGCCAGGCTGGCCCTGCGCCGGGCCGATTGATTCGACACACCGGCCGTGGAGCAGCTGGCCGATCGGGAAATTTCCCGCGCCGGGGTTGGCGTTGGAGCAGGGCATGGTAAACTGAATAAATTGAAAGCAAAAAGCATCCGCTGCCGGGCTGTTGTAAAATAGCCTGTTGAACTTATGGCTGGGCGTGCTCGGGATCAATGACGATCCGCTGCCAGGAACGGCAGCCCCGACATAAACAACGGCCAGCTCCACAACCGGCTCACCACAACTCCACGGCGCTGCTCACCGCGAACTGGCAGATCTCCACAGCAAAGAGGCTCCGCTACCTCCAGGATCATTCCACTCATATCGGCAGGAGGGGGAAAATGGCACGTTGGTTCATGGTCCTGATCGGTCTGTTGTTTTTTTCCGGTCAGGCGACAGCTGAAGATATCGCCATCATCAAACATGTTCAGGGTTCCGTCTCCATCAAGCGCGCCGGCCAGCTGCTGCCGGCCCAGCCAAGCAACAACCTGGAAGCCGGCGATATCCTGATCACGGCCGCAGGCAGCCGAATCGGCGTGATCTTTCATGACGGCAGCGTGCTCACGCTGGAAGAGAACAGCCTGCTCCGCATCACCGCCTTTGAGTTCAAGCCCATTGAAAGCAAGTTCAAATTCAATTTAGACCTGAGCAAAGGAACAACCCTGTTTGAAACCGGGAAGATCGGCACCCTTGCGCCGGACAAATTCAGCCTGGAGGTCCCCGGCGGGTCCATCGGTATCCGCGGCACCAGATTCCTGGTTGAAGTGAGGTAGACAACGTCATGAAAATTCTTTTTTATGCGTCTATCCTGTTTGCCACCCTGAGCTTGACTGCCTGTTCCAGCAGTCGCGTGATTTTACTGGACAACGGCAAAGCCCAAAACGCGGTGGTGATCATCACCAAGCAGGGGCAGCAGGTTCTGGATAAAAAAAACACCTACCTGGATATTTCGGCAACCGGATCCTCGGCGGTCAAGCCCATCAGCCCGCAACAGGTGCAACAGACCTACGGCACCCTGCTAGCCGCCGCCCCAAAAGCGCCGATCTCCTTCCTGCTCTACTTTGAAACCGACTCCACCAGCCTGACCGCCGCCTCGCAACGCCAACTGCCGGCCATCAGCAGCGCCATCAAGGAGCGAATCCCCTGTGACGTCAATGTGATCGGGCATGCCGACCGAACCGGCACAAAAGCCTACAACATCGACCTGTCATTGCGCAGAGCCCGCCAGATCCGGGACTGGCTCTACACCCAGAAGCTGGATATTTCAACGATCATTGTCGAATCTTACGGCGAGGAGGATCCCCTTATTCCGACCGCTGACGACGTTCCGGAACCGCGCAATCGCAGGGTCGAAATTCTGATCCGTTAAGGTGGCGTAGATGAGTGTTTTTGCCAAAACCTCCACGATCCTGCTTATCACCCTCGGCATGCACCTGCTGATCTATTCCAGCGGCAGCATTCCGTTTTTTGATTTTCGGCTGTTTGACCTGCTCTCGGCCGGCCGTACCGCCCCCTTTGATCAGACCACCAATGCCACGGTGGTGGTAGAAATCGATGAAGCCAGTCTCCGGCAGCTCGGGCAATGGCCCTGGCCGCGCATCCTGCTGGCGAAAGGGCTCGAAGAGATCCTCGAACAACGCCCCGCCGCCGTCGGCCTGGACATTATTTTTCCAGAGCCGGATCGAACATCGCCGGAGCAGATCATTCGCTTTTACCAGCAACGCATGGGCCTTGCCATTGGCATCGACGGGCTCCCCGAGGCACTGTTCGACCACGACCGGATTCTTGCCCATGTCCTGGCCAGCGGACCGGTCGTACTGCCTCTTTTTGCGGCCGCGGTGACAACGCCGACCAATCCGCCCAGGCCGCTCCGGCAAGACATTTTTCTGCGCCTTCCCGCCACCCTGGAGCTCCCCCGAATCAAAGGATTACTGCTGAACACGCCGGTGCTGCAGCAGTCCGCAGCCGGGTTCGGCTATATCAACGCGACGATCGATATGGACGGGGTGTTCAGGCGGCAACCCCTGCTCATGGCCTATCAGGGACGGGCGCTGCCCAACCTGGCTCTGGCCATGCTCCGCCAGGTCGAGCCGGAGTTGCAGATTCAGCCGCCTCGGCACCGCTGGGCCGCGGCCTCCATCGCCTTCGCCGACCGGGACATCCCCTTAAGCCGCAACGGCGAGGTGTTCAACCTGCTCTACCCGCAACAGGCCTTTACCAGGGTCTCCTTTGCCGATCTGTTGGCCGGTAAGCTGGCCCCATCGCTGCTGAGCGGAAAATTCGTTTTCATCGGGGCAACGGCTGCCGGGCTGTTCGACCAGTATATGACTCCACGGGGAGATATCATCCCCGGGGTCTTTGTCCACGCCGCACTGTTGGAGAACCTGCTCCACGAGCAGATTCTTTATCAGCCCGAACGGTCAAAGATGTTCTCCCTGCTACTCTCCTTTTTCTGTTCCCTGTTCGTGGTCGGGCTGGTCGTTGAACGGCATTATCTGACTTCCTGGATAATCTATCTGGCCACTGCCACCGCCGCACTTATTGTCGCCTGGGATCAGTTACAGAATGGTGTCTATCTCTCGATCGGCTATTTTCTCACGCCCTTCTCCATCCTGTTTTTTTTCATCTCCCTGTTTTTTGCCGTGCTCCATTATGTGGAGCGCAAACGCTTTCTTGAGGACCTCGGGGAAGCCCATTCCGCAACCATCGACAGCATGACCATGGTCGCCGAGAGCCGCGATGTCGAAACCGGTTCCCACATTATCAGAACCAAAGAATACATCCGTCTCCTGGCCGAATACCTGAGTCATATCCCGGCCTATAAAAGTTACCTGACCCCGCATATCCTTGACTTGCTCTATCGGGCTGCGCCGCTGCATGATATCGGCAAGGTTGGCATCCCTGACGTGATCCTGCAAAAACCGGAACGCCTGACTGAACAGGAAGCGGAAATCATGCGCAGCCATGTTGAGATCGGCCGAACAATCATTGAAAATGCCATCAACAGCTACAACAAAACCAATGAATTCCTGGCGATCGCTTCAAACATCGCCTACAGTCATCATGAAAAGTGGGATGGAAGCGGATACCCGTTAGGGTTAAAAGGTGAGAATATCCCTTTGGAGGGACGGATGATGGCGCTGGCCGACGTCTATGATGCGTTGATCAGCCGGCGCTGCTACAAAGAGCCCCTCCCCTTTGAAAAAGCCGAAAAGATCATCCTGGCCGACAGCGAAAAACATTTTGATCCCCAGATCATTGCCGCCTTCATGGAACTGAAGGAACAATTCCGGGATATTGCCCAACGCTACAAGGAAACGGTGGATATCAACGCCCTGCACCTGAAACGGACATCAATGCCACAGTATTAAAACCGATCGTCAGACCAGGGCCTCACCATCGGCCTTCACGGCCAATCGTCCATCGGCCGAGAATTCCAGGGAGATATCGCTGTCAGAACGTTGGCTGGAAAACAGGTAGCTGTATTTGGCGATGACGGCGTCGATCTCCGCCTGCCCTGAAGCAGCCCGGTATTCATCCTGGAAGGCCAGCGAATCTCTCATTCCTGCCAGGTGGGAGGCCAGGGCATTGACGGTACGGAGTTCTTTCTCCATGGCGGGATTGTCGTCGAGCATCTGCTGGAATTGTGAGCTATAAGGATAGTCGTCAGGCAGCTCCATGGCTCCTTGCGAATCGTAGCTGATACTGTCCGGTGCGGAAGGGATTTGGTATTTTGCCAGTAACCCTGACATGCCGCTGGAGATATGTTCGCTCAAAGCAGCGACGTTTTTCTGGGTCGGCAGCAACAACGGGGGCAGTTCCGAGTCTTTAAAACTGATACTGTCCATCCCCGAAAAATAATCATTGAGATCAACCCCGACCCAGCCCCGGTCGGTATTCATGGTCGTTGCGTCGGCAGCAACAGCGCCCTCTTCCGCCGCCTCCTGAGCCGCAAGCAACTTACGGGCCTCCGGTGAAATGGAGGTGCTATCCGTCCCCTTGGGTGCGGCCGCGGCGCTGTTGCCAGCGGCGTACGCGTCCGCTGACCTGCCCGACAGAGTGCTGACCGAATTGTAGAGACCATAACCGGTGGTGGATTGAATATTCATGACCTGTTTCCTTTCCTGTACGGCCGGCCTTGTCAGTTCATGACGAAAAACCGCTATCCATGCCTTCCTCTCTATCGGCAGGAAGGATGAAGTTTTTTAGCTAAATTGAAAGTCAGCGAAGCCCGCGTCATGTTCCGGGCGGCAAATATGCTTGCCGCCGAGTTTGACACTAACCTGCGCTGCCAAAGATGACAAAACTTGTTATAGTTACAGAAATCCTGATCCCCAAGCAAAGGAGCTAACCATGAGCAATGATGCCGACAAACTCACCATCGACGGAGCCAACCCGGAACTGCTGGTGTCAATGACCGAATATCAAAAAGGATCCGTGGTCAGCCGGACCCTGCTGCAGAACGACAGCGGCACCCTGACCATATTCAGCTTTGACGAGGGGCAAGCCCTCTCCGAGCATACCGTCCCTTACAACGCGTTCATTCAGGTGCTGGACGGAGCAGCGGAGATCACCATCGGCGGCAAGGTCTGTCAGGTCAAAACTGGAGAAATCGTGCTGATGCCCGGCGGAGTCCCTCATGCGGTCAAAGCGGTGAAAAAGTTCAAGATGCTGCTGACCATGTTCAGGAAGAAGGTAGCGTAAGGGGGGGATATTTGGCGGGACAAGGCCGGTTTCTTTCGTTGATTAACGTTGGGGTTTCGGTCTCACAGCAAAATCCAAATCCCCCTTAGTCCCCCTTTGCTAAGGGGGAAAAAACCGGCAAGCATTTCTTTTTTATTAACTGAAGCAGGTTGTTCTCCTTCCCCCTTGATGGGGGAAGGTCGGGATGGGGGTGAGACAATCCCATAGTCAATTTCGCGATCAAAGAAAGGATGCTGGGACGAGACCCGCCGATTTTTCTTGTTGCCCAACGATCGTATCCGGCCATGCCAAAAATCTTCAAAACCCTACAACCAAAGCCAAGACAGTGGCGCCGCCCGCCGTCCTCTTGGTTTATACTGGTAAACACACATCCCAATCAGGAAGCTGAGGCAATATCATGACCGAACAACTATCCTCTCCTCTGCACCGCCAGCGGCTAGATGCTGATCCGTTTCAACAGTTTCGCCGCTGGCTGACGGACGCAGAGCAGGCCGGTATTGAACTGGCCAATGCGATGACTTTGGCAACGGCGGACCGTGACGGAAAACCTGCGGCGCGAATTGTTCTGCTGCGGGGGCTCGACGAGCGCGGGTTTGCCTTTTTCAGCAATTATCACAGCCGTAAGGGGCAGCAGCTGGGTGAAAACCCGTTTGCCGCGCTGGTCTTTTACTGGCCGGAGTTGGCCCGACAAGTGCGTATTGAAGGGACCGTGGAACTACTCAGCCTGGCCGAGTCGGACCATTACTTTGCCAGCCGGCCCAGGGGTCATCAGCTCGAAGCCCATGCCTCAGCGCAAAGTCAGGTCATTGCCAGCCGGCAATATTTAGAGCAGGAATTCAGCATAGTGGAACAGCAATTTGCGGGGCGGGACGTCCCTCGTCCGCAGCACTGGGGCGGCTACCGAGTGGTTCCGCAGATTCTGGAATTCTGGCAACAGGGTGCCCATCGCCTGCATGACCGGCTGCGCTATCGCCGCTTCAAACCTAACGGTTGGGTGATCGAGCGCCTGGCACCCTGAAACGCTCTACGGTTCGGCCAAATTGGCCACGGGTTTCCGGTCCAAAACCTCCCGGATCGCCTGCAACAGCCTTGGCAAGGGCAAAGGTTTGGTCAGATAGCCGGCGAAGCCCAGCTTCAGTGCTTCTGCTTCGGTGAGCTTGGAACTGTAGCCGGTCAGCAGCAGGATGGGAAGATCGGGCTTGATTTTATGAAATTCGGCAAGTAACTCCACCCCGGTCAACTTGGGCATGGTCTGGTCGGTAATCACCAGGGAATATTTATCCCGCTCCCGGCTGACCCGGTCCAAGGCGGCAATGCTATCGGTCTCCGCCGCCACCTGGTAGCCCATGGCCCCCAAGGTCATGGAAAAAGTCTGCACCAGCAGTTCCTCATCATCGACGATCAGGATGGATTCCGTCCCCCCGAGCAATTCTTCTTCCACCACTTCTGTTTGCTCCAACGGTGTTGGGCCGGTCGGGAAAAACAGCTCAAACCTGGTCCCATGTCCGGGCCGGCTTTTCACCTGGATGAATCCGCGATGTTTTTTAACGGTGCCGAGAACCGTCGACAAGCCGAGGCCGGTCCCATCTGCCGCTCCTTTGGTGGTAAAGAACGGATCAAATATTTTTTCGATTGTTGCGGCGGACATCCCGCAACCGGTATCTTCGATCCCAAGCCGCACAAAATGCCCCGGGGTCGCGTTAAACCGGTCCGGAATCTGTTCCTGCTGCAGTTCAATCCGTTTAAATGAAATTGTCAGGGTGCCTTTTTCCCCCATGGCATAAACGGCATTGGTGCAGATATTGATAATCGCTTCCTGAAGTTGATTGGCATCAGCGTTCACATAGATTGTCTGATCCTTGAGTTCGATGTGGGTATCAATCTTCACCGAGGAAGGAAGGGTTGATCTTAACAGCTGCAGCGTCTCGGCAAGACATTTGGAAAACTGGACCGGAAGGAAGCGGGGCGGCTCCTTGCGGCTGTAGGTCATGATTTTTCTGACCAGGTCACTGGCTCTCTGAGCCGCGATGAACGCATTGCGCAGATGCTCCGTGCCGACAGTATTCCGCTGCATCTTGAGTTGAGCCAATTCCAGGTTGCCGAGGATAATCGCCAGATTATTATTGAAATTGTGAGCAATTCCACCAGCCATAGTGCCGATGGTTTCCATCTTCTGCGACTGCCGCAGCTGGAATTCCAGTTCGGCCTCACGGGTCACATCCCGCAAAATCAGAATCAGCCGGCCGGCATCCTTCTTGTCACGGGCCAGGGGGGACAAGATCAATTCTTTCTCCAGGGTCGCCTGATCCGTTCCCGTAGCGCTGAACCGACCGGTCCAGGACAGCTCGTTGTCAATGGCCGCCCGAATGGAAGAGGCCTGATCGTTGGGGAGAATTGCGTCCCCAAGCTCAAATATCCCTTTCCCCAACAGCTCTGCAGACGATTTTCCGGTCAGACTCATCAGCCCCTGATTGACATAATCGATAGTGCCGTTTTTCCCTGCAATGGCAAGACCGAGAGGGCATTCATCGAGAGCCGCGACCAGTTGCCCGGATTGGCGATTGAACTGATCGCGCAACCGGGCCGCCCGGGCATAGAGATAAGCTCCCAGCAGGCTGATGGCGGCCAGAATTGCCACGCCGAGCCTCAATGAATGGACATGGGAAGCCATCAGTCGGGGCATGGTTCCAGGCGGCAGCCGCTCCAGCAGAGTCCAGCGTTGCTCAACTGATTGCGGCGCGACTTCTTCAATGCGGGGGTTAAAGAGGAATTGGGCGCTATTGACTGACAGAAAGGCGGAGAGCCTCTGCTCACTGAAAAAGTAGCCGCGGGGTGAGGCATTAATCTGTGCCCACAGGTCCGGTTCTTCTGTGGCCAAATTGAACTCCCGCCGTGTCGGCAGCATGAAGCCCCACTCTTTTTCCTGAGTGGGCCCCTTGAGATAGAAGCCTTCTCCGTTAATGAGCTGAACCTGCCCCTGACTGGTCGGAAAAATATCGTTCAGCCCTTGCAGCAGGTTTTCAGCCAGGTAGTTTAACACCAGCACTCCGGCAACCTGATTGCGGGTGTCGATGAGCTTCATAGCCACCCGGATCATCGGCTTGTAGGGGAGTTCGATCGCTCCATTTTCTACGCTCAAGTCCAGGGGGGAAGCATAGAAAACCCCCGGGGGTAAGGCGATGGCCTGCCGGAAGTAATAGCGTTGCGATTTGTCCTGCAGTTCTTCATCCCCAACAATGACCGCCTTCCCCGGCAGGGCGTTCACCCTGATCACTTCCATACCGTCCGGGGCTAACAAACGGATCTGGTCGTAATGGTGGCGCAGGTTGACAAAATCGCTGAAACGGGTTTCCAGATTGTGGCGGGCAACGAAGGAGGGGCTATCGAGATAGGTCCTTAAAACGCTGCTGGACGAAAGCAACGCAAGGTCACCGGTTAAGTCGTGCAACTCTTTTTTGAGGTAAAATTCACTGAGATCAAGATTCCGGGTCAACTCGGCCTTGAGTTGGATCAGCTCCTGGCGATAGAGGGAATTGTATAATCCCCAGGTGCCCAAGCCGATCAGAACCAGGCACACCCCCCAAATCATCGCAAACCGTTTGATCCATGGGTCGTCGTTTCGTCGTTGAAACTGAAACGCCATGTTCCCTCCCATCAGAACAATATAAGAGCTTCCCTTGAATGATCAGGGCGTAGCAACAGATCGCCGTGGAACATCCGTTCCTCTCACCTGGAGAACGGCCAAGTGGGCATCGAGCAGACAAGACGCTTATATTAAACCATTGCACAGAAAAAAAGAAAAGGGGCCACAATGGCCCCTTGGACGAGGGAGTCGTCGGGAGTACATAACAATGTACAGACTGCTGTACATCTGCCGGGCGGAGAACCGGCGTTCATGACAGAGGCAATACTCTTTCAATGCATCTGCAAGGCAGTGCAGAAAATAACAGGATCGATGTAAAAAACGGGACGAATCAATCAACCCGACGTCTGAGAAAGGTCGGGATATCAAACTGCTCGTCGTCAACAAACAGATCACGCGGCTGGCTGGGCAGATCGCGGGTCCTGCGGCCGTAAGGGACGCCGGTCGGTTGTTGATTACGAATATGGGTCGGGATGTCAAGATCGATCTTGCTGCTGGCCTGGGCCAACATCTGGGCACGTTGATCAATGATGTCGGAGACCTTCTTCTTTTCTTCCTGAGGGTCGCCGAAACCGGTCGCTATCGCGGTGATCTTGATGTTATCGCCAAGGCTTTCGTCGATGACCAGACCGACAATGATATTGGCGTCTTCGTGGACTTTTTCATGAATGATGGTGGAGGCTTCTTCAAATTCTTCCATGGTCATGTTGGACGAACCGGAGATATTGACCAGCACACCCATGGCGCCGGAGATATCGACCTCTTCCAACAACGGGCTGCTGATGGCACTGTGGGCGGCTTCGGCAGCGCGGCGTTCGCCTTCGGCCATACCGATCCCCATCATGGCCATACCGCGGTTACTCATGACGGTGCGCACGTCGGCAAAGTCGACGTTGATCAGGCCTTCGGTGGTAATCAGATCTGAAATCCCCTGCACCGCCTGCCGCAGCACATCGTCGGCGGGCTTGAAGGCATCCAGGATGCTCATGTTTTTACCAGCCAGGCCGAGCAGGCGATCGTTGGGAATCACCACCAGCGAATCAACCACCTCACGCAATTGGGCGATCCCTTCATCGGCGCGCTGCATGCGTTGCCGACCTTCCCGGGAGAAGGGTTTGGTCACCACCCCAACGGTCAGCGCCCCGGCCTCTTTGGCAGCCTTGGCAATGACCGGTGCGGCACCGGTTCCGGTCCCACCGCCCATCCCGGCAGCAACAAAGATCATATCGGCACCGGTGAACAATTCGACCAGGCGGGACAGGTCCTCCTCCGCAGCCTGACGACCGATTTCCGGATTGGCGCCCGCTCCGAGCCCTTTGGTCAGTCCGGAACCAAGCTGAATTTTCATGGACGCTTCGCTTTTGCGGAGCGCTTGTGCATCGGTGTTGGCCGCAAGAAATTCGACCCCGTCGACCTTGCAGCGGATCATGGTGTTAACGGCATTGCCTCCGCCACCACCGACGCCGATCACTTTGATTCTCGCAACCTGATCGAGATTCTCTTCAAACTGAAACATGACTCCCTCTTGATTAGGCATAATGCCCTCCCCTGTTGCTGTGTTTCCGGTTTCTCCGCGACCCCGAAAACTGGTTATATACAAGTTACTATAAGTTACCAAAATTCAACTAAATAGACAAGTAATTATATAATAATTATTTATCAGAAAAACTCACTGAACCATTCCTTCATCCGGCGTGAAACCCGCTCAAACAGGTTGGCATCACCCGCTTTGAAGGTCTGCACCTTGGTGTTCATGCTGCCATGCTTGACCAGGCCGACTCCGGTGGCATAGATGGGCGAGGCAACAACATCAACCAACCCACCGATATTCAAGGGTTTTCCACGCCGCACCGGAAGATTGAAGACCTGTTCGGCCAGCTCCGGCATCCCCGGCAGAATGGCACTGCCGCCGGTGATGACCACGCCGGAAGCGATCAGATCCTCGTAACCGCTCTTGATAATCTCCCGGTTGACCAGGGAAAAGATTTCTTCCACCCGCGGCTCAAGGATCTCGGCCAGCAGCTGCCGGGACAGAATGCGTGGTTCGCGCCCGCCCACCGAAGGGACTTCGATGGTTTCATCCTTGCCGACCATGGAGGTCAGGCAGCAGCCATAAGCCTGTTTGATCTTCTCAGCTTCCGCCATGGGGGTGCGCAGGCCGACGGCGATGTCATTGGTCAGGTGGTCGCCGCCGATGGAGAGGACCGAGGTATGCTTGATCGCCCCTTCCGAGAAGATGGCGATGTCGGCGGTTCCGCCGCCGATATCAACCAGGGCCACCCCGAGCTCCTTTTCATCCGGGGAGAGCACCGCCTCGCTGCTGGCCAGTTGCTCCAGAACGATATCGGCGACATCCGCCCCGGCCCGGTTACAGCTCTTAATGATATTCTGGGCGCTGGCCACCGCACCGGTCACGATATGGACCTTGGCTTCCAGGCGGACCCCGCTCATCCCCAAGGGTTCGCGGATGCCGTCCTGATCATCGATGATGAATTCCTGGGGCAGAATATGCAGAACTTCGCGGTCCATCGGTATCGCTATCGCTTTTGCCGCATCGATAACCCGCTGCAAATCTTCGGTGGTGACCTCGCGGTTCTTGATGGCAATCACCCCTTGGGAATTGAGCCCCTTGATGTGACCGCCGGCAATTCCTGCGTAAACCGATTTGATCTCGCAGCCGGCCATCAGTTCAGCTTCGCGAATCGCTTTCTGGATTGCGGCGACAGTACTTTCAATATTGATGACCACACCTTTGCGCAATCCCTTTGACGGGCTGGTACCGATACCGACAATCTCCAGACCGTCCTCCGTCATGTTGCCGACAATGCAACAGATCTTGGTGGTCCCGATATCCAGGCCGACGATCAAATTTTCAGTTTTCTTGCTCATGACACCCCCTTGGTATCAGCTTTTGGCCGAAGTTTTCGACCGTTGTATTCGAACAATGACTTTTTCATCAACATTGAGATCTATGTAATCGAGGATCGGCAGCTTGGGCTGCAGCTGGGCATAAATCTGTTCCAGGCGATCGATCTTCCTGGCAAAATGGTCCCAGCCCAGCTTAATGGCGACGCCGCCGTTCATGGTCAACAGGGTCAGACCGTTTTCAGCGGTCCGGTGAATTTCCGAGACCTGTGCCAGATTGAGGGTCTTGCGTTGCTTCAGATCGGCAATCAGCGTCACAATCTGCTTCAGCAACTGGGCATATTCAGTTTCATGCTGCTGGGCACGCTCATAATCGAATCCCGTCACCACCGGAAAATCCAGTTGGTCGCTGCTGTCCAGGACCTTGAAAATCTCGCCATGGTCATCAAGGTAATACAGGTAGCCGAGGTTGATAATCGCCACCGGCTTACGTTCAACCAGGGTAATTTTGACCTGGCGCGGAAAAATCCGCTGCACCCGGGCTTGCTTTACCCAGGGGTTTTCCTCGATTTTGTGCCCGATCATGCCCAGATCCAGGCTGAAAGTATTGACCCCGGGCTCAATATCCGACAACAGCACGATCTGTTCCCGAGTCAGCCGGGTATTGCCGGTCACATCGATAGTGTCGATGCGAAACATGTCCGAAGCCATCAGCAGCTGGACCAGGAAGAACCCGCCCACCACCACTAAAGCGGCGCTGAACAGGGCCACCCCGACACGTAAAGCGCGATGCAGGAATTTACGCACTTCGAGGGGCTTGCGCTCCTGCTTGCGGCGATTCCTGCGCACTTTCCTGGTCTTCTGTTGATGACTTTTCAGATCACGCATGGTCTCAACTCTTATTTGTCCAGATCCGCGTCGTCCAACAACATTTCAACCAGCTGCGGAAAGGCGATCCCCGCGGCCGCAGCGGCCTTGGGCAGCAGGCTGGTTTCGGTCATCCCCGGAATGGTATTGACTTCGATGCAATAGTATTCACGCTCCCGCAGCATGAAATCGACCCGGGCGGCACCTCGACAACCGAGGGCCCGATAAGCGGCTTCGGCGGCCCGCTGGACCTGCTGATAAACTTCCGCATCAATGGGTGCGGGCAGCAGATAGGCGGTATCGCCGGAGAAATACTTGGCCTGGTAATCATAAAAACCGCTCTTGGGAACGATCTTGATGATCGGCAGGGCTTTGCCATTCAGCACCGATACGGTCAGCTCATCCCCGTCGATGAAATCTTCCACCAGCACGGTTCCGTCGAGTTCGGCAGCAGCAGCAATCCCCTGCCGAAGCACGTCTGCGGTCCGGGCGATGGTGATGCCGATGGTCGATCCCTCTCGTGAAGGTTTGACGATCAACGGCAGCTGCTGACAACGCGCCTGCAGATCGGCAATCGAATCTCCGGGGCGGATAAAATCAAACCCCGGCGTGGGCAGCTCATGAAAGAGCAACAGCTGCTTGGTCACCACTTTGTCAATGGCGATGCTGGAGGCCATGACCCCGCTCCCCGTGTAGGGAATCTGCATCATCTCCAGCAGACCCTGAACCCGGCCGTCTTCACCGAAGCGGCCGTGCAGAGCGATAAAGGCGACCTCAACCCCGCTTTGGCGAAGTTGTTCGGGCAGGTCGGTGCCGGCGTCGATGGGCACGGCATCGTAGCCCAATTCACGCAGCGCAGTTAATGCGGCGGTTCCGGTTTTCAGCGATATTTCGCGTTCTGCGGACAAGCCCCCCAGCAGCACGCCGATCTTCTTGCCACGCATGCGGCCGGTGTTCAACTCATTCAAAACGGGTCTCCTTGTTCCTGAGCCGCTCGGCCACCAGGGCGCAAACCTGGTTGACGTTGCCCGCCCCCAGAGTCACCACCATATCCCCCGCTTCAACCAGTCCGGCGACATGGTCACTGACCTCTTCCAGAGACGCCAGGTAGGTCACCTCTTTGTGGCCGTGGTCGGCTATGCCGGCGGCCAGGGCAGCGCCGGTCGCTCCTTCAATCGGATCCTCCCCGGCCGCATAGACATCGGTGACCACCAGATGGTCGGCCTGATAGAACGCGGTCAGAAAATCTTCGAATAGTGCCGCGGTTCGACTGAAGCGATGGGGTTGAAACACTGCGATGATTCGTTTATTCCAGCCACTCTTGGCCGCCCCGAGGGTAGCGCGGATTTCAGCCGGATGATGGCCGTAATCGTCGATCAGCATGACCCCGTTGACTTCTTCGCGCAGCTGAAACCGCCGCTGCAATCCGCCGAAGTTGCGGAACCCGCCGATAACGGTCTGAAAAGGGATCTCCAGTTCATGGGCAACGGCGATAACCGCCAGGGCGTTGAGAACATTGTGCCGCCCCGGCATGCGGAAAGAAATTCGCCCCAACTCCTGCCCTTTGTAAAAAGCGTTGAAACTGGTTCGCCCCTGGCGATGACGGATGTCGTCGGCGTAAAAGTCGGCCTGCGGCGTAAATCCGTAGGTCGTGTAACGTTTCTTGACCTCGGGCAGGATCTCCTGCACGTTGCGGTCTTCCAGACACAACACTGCCCGACCGTAAAACGGCACCTTGTTGATGAAATTGATAAAAATCTGCTTAATCTCGTCAATTCCCGAATAAAAATCGAGGTGATCGGCATCAATATTGGTCACCACGGCAATGGTTGGCGACAGGTGCATGAACGACCCGTCCGACTCGTCCGCCTCCGCAACCAGGAACTTGCCCCGTCCCAATTTGGCGTTGGAGCCGAACACATCCAGCTTGCCGCCGATGACCGCTGTGGGATCGATCCCGGCATGATGCAGCACCACCGACATCATACTGGTGGTGGTGGTCTTGCCGTGGGTTCCGGCGATGGCGATGCCGTACTTCATGCGCATCAGTTCCGCCAGCATCTCCGCCCGCGGAATCACTGCGACATGCTGCCGGTTGGCTTCCACGACCTCCGGATTGGTGGCCTTGACCGCGGTGGAGGTCACCACCACATCGACATCATGGACATTTTCGGCCTGGTGGCCGATGACGATCTCCCCGCCCAGTTCGGCAAGTCTGCGGGTCGTATCGGAATCGCGCAGGTCTGAACCGGACACATGATAGCCCTGGTTGAGCAGCAACTCGGCGATTCCGCTCATGCCGATACCGCCGATGCCGACAAAATGTATTTTTTTAATCCGTCCGTACATGAACCGGTCTCCTTCTCATTTACGTTCCAACAACTTGCGGCATTCCGTCAGGATGCGCTGTGCCGCCCCCGGGCTGCCGAGCAAACGGCTGTTCTCAGCCATCAACTGCAGACGTTCCCGGTCGTTAAACAGAATCTGCACTCTCATGGCCAGGGTTTCGGCGTTCAGTTCGGTCTGGGGCAACAGCTCGGCCGCTCCTTTGCGGTCAAAAGCGCGGGCATTCGAGGTCTGGTGATCCGCCGCCGCAAACGGAAACGGGATCAGGATCGCCGGACGGCCGGTCGCTGCCAGTTCGGCCAGCGTGGTGGCGCCGGCCCGACAGACCACCAGGCTGGCGTCCCGATAGGCTGCCGCCATATCGTCAATGAACGGAATCACCTGAGCCGGATCAAGTCCGGCGTCCTGATAGGCCTGGCGAACCTGGGCAAAATCCTCTTCTCCGGTCTGATGCAGAAACTCCGGGCGACCCGGCCACTCCTTCATTAACGGCAACATGGCCATAACCGTCTGATTGATGGCGCGAGCGCCACGGCTACCGCCGAAAATCAGCAGCTTGCCGGGTTCGGGCAGCAGCGCCGGAACATCTTCCAACCCCTGGCGCAACGGATTACCGGTCACCACCACGCGCTCGGCCGGAAAGCTGCCCGCACTTTCCTGAAACGACAGGCAAATGCGTCTGGCCCCTTTGCCCAGCAAGCGGTTACTGAGCCCCGGCAAAGCATTCTGCTCATGAATCAGGTAGGGAATGCCACCGGTCTTCGCCGCCAGCAGGACCGGCACCGAGGCATAGCCGCCGACCCCGATCACCAGATCCGGGTTGAAATCCCGCAAAATCCGCCGTGCCTGGCGGAAACTTTTCAGCAACTTGGGAATCATTTCAAAGCGTCCCTGCCAGCCCCGCCCGACCACGCCGACCATGTCAACGGTGGCCAGCGGCAACCCGAGTTTCGGCAGCATCCGCTGTTCCAACCCCTGACTGGTGCCGACAAACAGGACCTGGCTGTCAGGCTCCTGGTCGAGCAGGTGCTGGGCCAGTGCCACGGCCGGAAACAAGTGCCCCCCGGTGCCTCCTCCGGCCAGCAGCAGTTTCATGGTTGGCCTCCCGTGCTCGAAGAGATATTCAACAAAATGCCGACCGAAACCAGGCAGACCACCAGGCTGGTACCACCGTAGGAAATAAACGGCAGGGCCAACCCCTTGGTCGGCAGCAAGCCCATGCAGACCGATAGATTAACAAACGCCTCCAATCCGAGGAGCAGCGTCAGCCCAAAGGCGAGATTGCGTCCGAAAGGATCGGTGCATTTCAGCGCGATGCGAATGCCACACAGCACCATCGTCAAAAACAACGCCGCGACCACCAGCACCCCGACCAGGCCCAATTCTTCACCGATCACCGAAAAGATGAAATCGGTATGGGCCTCCGGGAGGTAAAACAGCTTCTGTTCACCGATCCCCAGGCCCTGCCCAAAGATCCCGCCATTGCCGAAAGCGACCAGGCTCTGAATGATCTGGAACCCGGTGTCGAAAGGATCTTCCCAGGGGTTGAGGAAAGCCAGAATCCGCCGCCGCCGATAATCGACCTGCATGACCAGGAAGTAGAGAACCGGCAGGGACATCAGCACGGTCAGCCCGATGTACTGCCAGCGCACCCCGGCGACAATCAGCATACCAAGGGCCACCCCAGCGATGATCATGGCGCTGCCCAGGTCCGGCTGTTTCAGCAGCATCGCCAAGAGCAGTCCAAGGACGATCATGTAAGGCAGATAGCCTTTGCTCAAAGAGCGGACCTTTTCTTTTTTCCGGGTCAGCGAATGGGCCAGGTACAGCACCATCGACAATTTGACCAATTCCGCAGGCTGCAGGGTCAGGCCGGGAATCCGCAGCCAGCGCAGAGCGCCGCCAACCCGCACGCCGACCCCTGGGATAAACAGCAACAGCAGCAGGAAAATGCTCCCCAACAGCGCCGGCACCGCCAGTTTGCGCCAGTTCTGGTATTTGAAATAGGTCGCCGCAGCCATCAGGATAAAGCCGACCAGGGTATAAACCAGCTGCCGTTTGAGAAAGTAAAAGCCATCATGAAAGCGCTCTTCAGCCATAATCGCCGAGGAGGAATAGATCATCACCACGCCGATGCAGGTCAGTGCGACGGTCAGAACCAGCAATGAGGTATCGACATCGCGGCGCAGCATCATGAGAAAGTCTCCGTTTCCGGCAGCTGGCAGACCAGCCGCGCAAACTCGTGGCCGCGTTCCTCGTAGCTGTGGAACATGTCATAACTGGAGCAAGCCGGCGACAGCAGCACTTCATGACCGGGCTCAGTCAAAACATGGGCCATGCGCACCGCCGTGGGCAGGTCCGCGGCCATGCGGATGGTGCAGGTTCCCACCAGTTCCTCCGCCATTTTCCGCGCCGCCTCGCCGATCAGGATCAGATGCTTGATTTTGGCTTCCAGCAGCGGTCGTAACGGCGCATAGGAACCGCCCTTATCCTTGCCTCCGGCAATCAGCGTTGCGCCCGGTTGTAAACCGGCCAGGCTTTTGACCACGCTGCCAACATTGGTCCCTTTCGAGTCATTAATCCAACGCACGCCGTTGAGGGTCCGCACCAGCTGCATGCGGTGCTCCAGACCGGGGAAAGCGCAGACCGCCTGCCAGGCGACCTCGGCCGGGCACCCTTGCAGCAGGGCGGCAACCATGGCGGCCATGGCATTTTCGATGTTATGTTCGCCGCTCAGCTGCAACGGCTGCAGGGGCAGTTCCACGCTGGCACCCTGCCAGTTCCAGACCAGCCGTTCGCCCAACCGAACCATCCCGTCAACCATGCGTCCACGGGCCGAAAACCAGACCTTGGTGGCGGCAATGTCCTCAGCCAACCGGCAGACCTCCGGATCATCGGCATTGAGCACCGCGAAGTCGGCCACTGTCATGTTCTTGAACAGCCTCAGCTTGGCCCGGTAGTAGCTCTCCAGATCCGCATAGCGGTCGAGATGATCGGGGCTCAGATTCAACAGCAGGCCGATAGCCGGGTGAAAGTGATCGATTGTTTCCAACTGAAAGGAGGACAACTCCACCACGACCCGGTCATAATCGTCCCGGCAGGCCTGCACCAGGGGCGTGCCCAGATTACCGCCGACAAAAGTCCGCTGCCCCCAGGCCTGCAGGATTTCACCGAGCAGGCTGGTGGTGGTCGATTTGCCGTTGGTTCCGGTGACACCGATAATCGGTACGTCGATTTCCCGGGCCGCGATTTCAACCTCGCCGAGCAGGGGAATATTGCAGGAGGCAGCCCGCTGCAGCGGCGGGCAGGTCAGCGGCACGCCGGGGCTGACCGCGACCAGGTCGGCCTGTTCGAACAGGGACAGGTCGTGACCACCCAGGTCCAGGCGTACCGGCAGATCCTGCAGCGTCTCCAGCCCGGCCAATTGGTCGTGACGCCGTTGATCGGACAGGGCAACCATGGCACCCCGCTCAGCCAGAAAGCGCACCAGGGCCTGACCGCTCAGGCCAGCCCCGATAACCACGACACGTGTGTTGAAAAAGTCTTGTTTCATCTCAGTTTCAGCGTCGACAGAGCCACCAGAGCCAGAATGATACTGATAATCCAGAAGCGGACTATGATCTTGGGCTCCGGCCAACCTTTCAATTCAAAATGATGGTGAATCGGCGCCATGCGGAACACCCGCCGCCGCCAGTAACGGAATGAGGTCACCTGGACAATCACCGACAGTGCCTCAATCACAAAAATCCCGCCGACAATAACCAGCAGGAATTCGTTTTTGGTAATCACGGCAATCACCCCGAGGGCTCCCCCCAGCGACAGGCTGCCGACATCCCCCATGAAGACCTGGGCGGGATAGCTGTTAAACCAGAGAAAACCGAGTCCGGCGCCGATCATCGCGCCGCAGAGGATGGCCAGTTCCCCGGCCCCCGGAATTCCGGTAATCTGCAGATACTCCGACAACCGGGCATTCCCGGCCAGGTAAGCGAGGAGCAAAAAAGTCGCCGCGGCGATAATCATCGGCCCGATGGCCAGGCCGTCAAGCCCGTCCGTCAGGTTGACCGCATTGCTGGCCCCAACCATGACCAGCACCGCAAAGGGGATATAGAAGATCCCCAGATCCGGGTTAACGTTTTTAAAAAACGGTACGCTCAAATGGGTTTCGAAGCCGTTACTGAAATAGAGCAGCAGCGCTGCGATCAGGGCGATGACGATCTGCCAGAACATCTTCTGCCGGGCCGAAATCCCGTCGCTGTTTTTGCGCACGACCTTGAGGTAATCGTCGATGAAACCGACGGCTCCGTAACCAGCCGTGACCAACAGGGTTACCCAGATGTAGAGATTGGACAGATCGGCCCAGAGCAGGGTCGGCAGAATGATCGCCAGCAGAATCAGCGAACCACCCATAGTTGGGGTTCCCTCTTTGACAAAGTGCGATTCCGGTCCCACTTTGCGGATCGACTGGCCGATCTGCAGGCGCTGCAGAGTGGAGATCAACCAGGGACCGATCATGAACGAGATCAGCAGCGCCGTAATCGTTGCATAGATCGTCCGGAAGGTGATGTAGCGAAACACATACAGCACCGAATATTCGGTATGAAGAGGATAGAGAAGGTGATATAGCACCTGTCAGCTTCCTTTCTGCTCAGCGGCGGATTGCTCTGCCGTATTTTTCAATGCTGCACTGACGCGATCCAACTGGACTCCCCGTGACCCCTTGACCAGAATTCGGTCTCCCGGTCGCCGCTGCTCATTGATATAGTTGATGGCTGCTGCCGCATCGGCCAGCACAATGATACGATCTTTTGCCATGCCGGCCTGACTGGCCCCCCGCGCCAAGGCAGGAGCGTAACGTCCGACCGCGAGCAGCAGTTCGGCGGTCCGTGCCGCGCTGCCACCAAGCTGTTCATGCATCTGTTCTGAAATATCCCCTAATTCCAGCATATCGCCCAACACCGCCACCCGTCGACCCTGCCCCTTCAATTCGCTCAGCGCCTCCAGGGCCGCCTGAGCCGACATCGGGTTGGAATTATAACTGTCATCCAGCAACAGTCCGCCGCAGGGCAGCGCAGCAAGATTCATCCGCCCCTGCACCGGAACAAAAGCAGCCAGCCCGGCGGCAATTTCAGGCAGGGACACCGACAATTCAATAGCCGCCGCAGCAGCCGCCAGGGCATTATGAACGTTATGCCGCCCCGGGACGGGCAGATGAATCAGCTGCCGCTGACCTTTGAACTGCAGCTCAAAACTGACCGCGGCCGCATCCACCGTAATATCTGCAGCTCGCACATCAGCCGCCGCAGACAGTCCGTAGGTCAGTTTTTTCACGCCATTGGCCACCGGTAACCCGGCCACCCGGGAATCGTCCAGATTAATGATGGCGGTTCCGCCCTGCAGCCCGGCAAACAATTCGCCCTTGGCGCGGGAAACACCGTCCAGTCCGTGTAGGGTTTCCAGATGCGCCGGGCCGATATTGGTAATGATCCCCATGGAGGGCTGGGCAATCGCGGTCAACCGTTCGATTTCCCCCAGCGCACTGGTGCCCATTTCGATTACCGCCCACTGATCCTGCTCGGTCAACCGTAACAGGGTCAGCGGCAGGCCGATCAGGTTGTTGAAGTTGCCTGCGGTCTTCAACCCCGGGCCGAGCCGCCCCATAATGCTCGCAAGCATTTCCTTGGTGGTGGTTTTGCCAGCCGAACCGGTCACCGCCACCAACGGGCCACGCAACTGCAGGCGCCAAGCCGCGGCAATATCGCCAAGCGCGGTGAGGGTATTCGCAACCCGCACCACGGGGACGCTGAGCCCTTCGACCACTTCTTCGCTCAAACAGGCCGCCGCGCCGTTTTTGACCGCCTGGCTCAGGTAATCATGTCCGTCAAAGTGCTCTCCCCGTAACGGCACGAACAGCGCTCCGGGAACCATATTGCGGCTATCTGTGGAGACCCCGCTCAAACTGCAGGGACCCTTCTTTCCTGACCACACCCCTCCGGTGATCCGGGCTATCCGCTCGAGATCGAACATCTCAGGCTCCTCCAGACTCGGGCTGTTCAGGGACGTCGAAAGCCCGCTTCAGCTCTTCACGGTCATCAAAATGGATCTTGGTGGTACCAAGGATCTGATAATCCTCATGCCCCTTGCCGGCAACCAGCAGCAGGTCCCCGGCGGCAGCAAGCCGACAGGCAAATTCAATCGCAGGGCGCCGCTCCGGGATCATCACAAAACCGCGCGTTCCCGCCATTGCTTCGTCCCGCGACAACTCGACACTGCCGGCGGCAACCGCTCCCGCTTTGATTTGTTCGAGAATTTTCAGCGGATCTTCGGTCCGGGGATTGTCCGAGGTAAAGATCGCGACATCGGAATAACCAACCGCAGCCTGCGCCATGACCGGGCGTTTGGACGGGTCGCGATCACCACCACAGCCGACCACAGTAATCAGCCGCTTATGCTCCAAGGTCTGCAGGGTCTTGAGGACCTGCTCCAGAGCATCGCCGGTATGGGCGTAATCCACCAGCGCCAGCACCCCTTTGTCGTTAGCCACAACTTCGACCCGGCCGGGAACCTGGGACATCGCTTCAATTCCGCGCTCAATCACCGGATTGGGGATCCCCAGCTCCTGTGCGGCTGCCACTGCGGCAAGCAGATTGCTGACGTTAAAATCGCCGATCAGGGCACTGTTCACCGCCACTTGGCCATGCCGGCCGGCAAACACTCCGTGAATCCCATTGCGGTCCACGGTGATGTCCAGCGGGTGCAAGTCTGCATCGGCCTGTCGGCCGTAAGCGAAACGGGAACAATCTTCTTGTAACAGCCGCGCGCCAAAGGAATCGTCAGCGTTGATAAGCGCCTTGCCACTGCCCAGCAATTCGGTAAAGAGCCGTTTTTTACTGGCGAAATAATTTTCCAGATTATGATGGTAGTCGAGATGTTCGGCGGTCAGATTAGTAAAAACCGCCGCATCGAATTCAATACCATCGACCCGATGCTGTTCCAGGGCATGAGAGGAGGCCTCGAGAATAAAGGCATCGGCTCCCAAATCGCGAAATTCCCTCATCATGCGAATCAGCTCAAGGGACTCGGGCGTGGTATGTGACGAGCTGTGGCGCTGCTCGGCATAACGATAGTCAATGGTTCCGAAAACCGCCGGCCGGTAGCCACCCTGTTTAAGAATCGCTTCCAGAAGATAGGTAATGGTGGTTTTTCCATTGGTCCCGGTGACACCGATGACCGGCACCCCGCAACTCGGCTGGGCATAGAAAACCGCACTCATTTTGGCCATGGCCAGGCGCGCATCGGTAACCGTCACCGCGCAGCACCCGGCGGGCAGATCCGGCCATTCGCGTTCAGCGATAATGACCGTCGCTCCGTTTTGTAGCGCCTGGGGGATAAACTCGAAACCGTCGACTTTGACACCGGGCAGGGCAAAAAACAGGTATCCCGGCTCCACCCGACGGGAATCATAGGCCAGGCCGGAGACAGACTGGTCCATTGGGCCGTTAACAGCCGATGGTTGAACAGCGCTCAGTAATTTTTCCAAAGTCATATGCTGTCCTTGTCGATGGTTCTCTGGCTCAGGCCCCAAACTTGACCCAGGCTTCTTTCCCGTACGGGATGGTTTTACCGGGTGCGGGGAACTGATTGACGGCCTGCCCGCTCCCGGATAATTTCAAATTCAGTTTCAGTTCGGCCATGGTTCGCAGAACCTGCCGATAGCTCATGCCGTAAAAGTTCGGCATCCGTAGTCCGTCATTATCGGCGACATCCGGCAGCAGCGGCGCAAGATCGGGCAGCGGCTCCACATCCTGCTCGCCCTGAGCCAGATTCTCTACCGACCCCTTCGGCAAGACATTGAGGTGGTTCAAAGCCTGGCTGGCGATATGCGCAAATACCGGGGCGGCAATGACGCCACCGTAATCGGTCCCTTTCGGCTCGTCGACCGAGACCAGCATGACAATCGCCGGATTATCCGCCGGGACAAAGCCGATAAAGGAAGAGACGCTCTTATCGATGGAATAGCCACCGGCAACCGGGTCGACCTTTTGGGCCGTGCCGGTTTTGCCGGCGACTTCGTAGCCGGGAATCGCCGCCCTGGTCCCGGTCCCGCCGGGCTCGGTCACGCTCACCATCATCCTGCGCACTTCACGGGCGGTCTCTTCCGAAATCACCCGCCGCCGCACTTCCGGCAGCTGCTGGCGGATCACCTGGCCATCGGCATCGGTAATCTTTTCCACTAGATACGGCTTCATCAACAGGCCACCGTTGGCAATCGCCGCGGTGGCCGCCGCCAGCTGAATCGGAGTGACGCTGATCGCCTGACCGAAAGAAATCGCCGCCAGGTCGATTTCGAACCAGCGTGACGGCTTTTTCAACAGGCCGCTAACCTCGCCGGGCAGATCGACGCCGGTTGGTTCCCCGAAACCGAAATCACGGATATAAGAATAGGCCCGCTCCCGTTCCAGGGCCTTGCCGATTTTGGCAAAGCCGATATTGCTGCTGACCTTGAGAATTTTTTCAATGGTCAGGTTGGTATACCTTTTGTTGTGGTCACGGATAATTTTCCCGCCGACCGAATAACGCCCTTTTTCACAATAAATCTGCTGCCCGGGATGAATCACCCCCTCTTCCAGAGCGCTGGCCAGGATAATCGGCTTAAACGCGGAGCCGGGCTCGAAAACATCGCAAACAGCCCGATTACGCCGGGCTGCAGGGCGATACTTCCCCGGCATATTGGGGTTGTAGTCAGGCTGGCTCGCCAGGGCCAGAATCCTGCCGCTGGCCGGCTCGAGCATAATCACGGTTCCGCCGATCGCTCCGGATTCGCGCACCGCCCGGTCCAACTCCTTTTCGGCCACAAACTGCAGGGAACGGTCGAGGGTCAGAAACAGGTTATTGCCGGGCTTCCCGCCCTGCACCAGCTGCCCTTCCGAAGCCAGGCCGCGACCACGGGCATCGCGGGAGGAGACCAGCATGCCCGGCTCCCCCTGCAGCACGCCATCGTATTCAAGCTCGATCCCCTCAAGCCCTTTCGGATCCAGCCCGGTAAAACCAAGAACGTGCGCTGCAGTACTCGCCTGCGGGTAATAACGCTTGCGCTCCGGAACAAAATGCAGTCCGGCCAGTTTCAGCTCCCGGACCTGCTTGGCCAGCTGCGGATCCAATTTGCGCTGCAACCAGACAAAACGTTTCTTTTCCGACAGCAGTCGAACCAGTTCCGATTCGTTACTGTCCAACAGCTTGGCCAGCTTGGTAGCCGTCTCCTGCGGATTCTTGACCAGCTTGGGATCGGCATAGAGCGACTCGGCAGCCAGGCTCACCGCCAGGGGATCGCCGTTGCGATCATAAATGCTCCCCCGCTCCGGCGCCAGTTTGACCACCTGTTGACGTTGTTGTTCGGCCCGTTCTTGAAGTTCCGGGGCATGGACGATCTGCAGAAAACAGGCGCGCCCGGCAATCACCAGGAATGCCAGGATAAATGCCACCCCAAAAATGCGGATGCGCAGCTGAATTCCACTTTCCGTCAACGCCATATCATTCGACCCTGATGACCTGCCCGGGAGCTGGATAGCGCAGGCCCAATTTGGTTCGCGCCAGTTTTTCGATCCGTTCGTCTCTTGATAAAAAGGCGGTTTCCAGCCTCAATTCCTTGATCTGCTGCTGTTGCGCCCGAATGTCCCGTTCCAGACTGGAGATATCGTATTCAAGATTGATGGCATGAATTCTCGACCAGACAAACAACAAGGCCAGCAGTGACACCAGGACGATGGCCACAAAGACCGGAAACAGCCGAGGCCGCTGAAAAGAAAAATCGTTTATTCTGACAACTGATTGTGGCAGTGCCTGTGGCATTCTGACCCCCTTTTCCATAAACTGACCCCGTGGGGTGATCAGCAACGTTCAATCGCTCTTAAAACTGCACTTCGCGAGCGGGCATTGATTTCAATTTCTTCCTCTTGGGCCTTGATCCCCTTGCGGGTCAAAACCTTTACCTCAGGCGTCTTATTGCATTGGCAAACCGGCAACCGCGGCGGGCAGATGCAGCCTTTTGCCTTGTCCCGGAACAGTCTTTTGACAATCCGGTCTTCCAGGGAATGAAAACTGATCACAACCAGCCGCCCGCCCGGTTTCAGGAGTTCAATCCCCGCTTCCAGACCACGCTCGACCTGCCCCAATTCATCATTGACAAAAATCCGCAAAGCCTGGAAAACTCGTGTTGCCGGATGAATCCGGCTCGGCTTGCGACCTCCCGGCACCACATTGCGGACCAGCTCGGCCAATTCGCTGGTACGGGTCAATGGTTCCTGTTGCCGACGACGGACAATGGCCCCGGCGATACGCCGACTGAACCGCTCTTCGCCATAAGCAAAAAAGATCTGGACCAGCTCAGCTTCCTCCGCCTGGTTGATGACATCGGCCGCGGTTTTACCGCAGGTCGGGTCCATCCGCATATCCAGCGGAGCATCGAAACGAAAGGAGAACCCACGTTCCGGCGTATCCAGCTGATAGGAGGAGACCCCCAGGTCGAGCAGCATGCCATCCAGCGCCGCGATCCCGAGCTGCTGCAGAACCGCACCGGCTTGATCATAGGTCGCATGGTGCAAACTGATCTGGCCGGCAAACGGCTCAAGCACCCGTGCAGCTTCGGCTAATGCAGCAGGGTCACGATCCAGACCGATCAGGCGGATGCCGGCGGCTGCTTCCAGAATCAAGCGGGAATGCCCTGCTCCGCCCAGGGTCCCATCCAGATAGCAGCCGTCAACTTGGGGTTGCAACCAGTGCAGGACTTCGGCCGGCATGACTGAGAGGTGACCGAAATCGCTATCAGCCATAGTTAAAAGCCCAGATCCGCCTGCCCTTGCGCGTCCTCATCCAACAGCGCTTCGGACGCTGCGGCAATCTGGGCGTGGGCCTGCTGACTCCATATTTCAATTTTTTCAAACATGCCGATAACCACGACATCCTTATCCAGCCCGGCATGTTCACGCAGGGATTGGGGGATCTGAATCCTCCCCTGAGCATTGAAAGTGCATTCTTTGGCAGGGGCAATCCGATTGCGCAGATTCGCCTCGCGCAAAGGCCCCGGCTCCATGGCAAAAACTTTGGCGCAAATTTCGTCCCAGCGCTTCGGTGGATACGCGACCAAGCCGTTTTTATACTTCGTCACGAACAGGCCGTCGCTGGCATAGGTGTCACGCAGTTCTTCCCTGAAGGAAGCAGGAACACTGATCCTGCCCTTCAAGTCGATACTGACATTATATTCACCGGAGAACTTCATATGACACCCATTGACACTGTTTGACACCAGTTTGAAAAAATATAGCTGGCCGGTCAAGGACTGTCAAGGGGAAACACTCGCCTGGGATAATCTTTCAGAGCGGAAAAAACATGATATCACAAGGACTTGTCCATACCGAACAGAGCGTAGCCGGGGTCTTTCTCAGAACTATCCAATATTTATAAGGAAATGAGAACAGGCCAAGAAACAATAGAGGGGTTATTTGAGGAACGTAAGCCTGTGGGAGAATATGCCGGCGGCCGGAAATGCCTTACTCCCGATTGTTGTGAGAGCAGCGAAAGCGAACGTCTTTATAACGGGAACGAGAAAATCCAGGGCGGACACGATCAGCAAACGGACCGACCGGCTGAGACAAGGCTGTAACGGGTGCGGGTCTGCTTGTTTCGTCAAAAAAAGTTCGTTCAACATTTCATTTCACAAAGGGAAAAGCGCGGCCATCGCGCTAACCGGGGTCCTGCAACCGGCCCTTCAACGGGCCGCTAGTGTCCCGTTTGGTTAGTTATTTGAATTAATTTTGAGTCATTTTTGTTGCTGTCAAGGCGTGCCGCCGCAGGCCTAGCTGGGGCTAAGCCGAGAAGGCAGAACGTAGACAGCGGCAAAAATGACCGGAATTGGGATAGAGAACTAGCCGTACGGGACACTAGACTTTGGCATCGGAAATCAGCATTTCAACCTCTTCAATCCGCCGATCTTCCATCCTTCTCACCCTAAACAGCAGGGTCCCCTCTTCACAGGAGTCCCCCTCGACCGGGATTTTCCCCATAATCTGC
The DNA here is from genome assembly GCF_000711225.1 of Pelobacter seleniigenes DSM 18267. Classification (NCBI taxonomy): domain Bacteria; kingdom Pseudomonadati; phylum Thermodesulfobacteriota; class Desulfuromonadia; order Desulfuromonadales; family Desulfuromonadaceae; genus Pelobacter; species Pelobacter seleniigenes. Next base: position 115,430 of record NZ_JOMG01000004.1, on the reverse strand, counting down.
AACAGATGGCCGGCCAGGGTGGTCACATGTTCTTCCGGAAGGTTCAGGTTAAAGCGTTTGTTCACCTCACGCAGCGGCATGGAGGCATCGAGCAGGTAGTGACCTTTGCCCAGCTCCCTGAAATCGACTTCGGCAACGTCGTACTCATCATGAATTTCGCCGACGATCTCCTCCACCACATCTTCCAAAGTCACGAGTCCTTCAACGCCGCCATATTCATCCACGACAATGGCCAGATGCTCACGTTTTTTCCGAAAGCTCTGTAACAGAACCGCGATCCGTTTCGACTCCGGAACATAATAGGGCGCGCGGCACAGGTCTTTAAGAGAAAATTGCTCGGTCTGGCCGACATAACTGAGAATATCCTTGGAATGCACCACCCCGACAATACTGTCGAGGCTTTCGCTGTAAACCGGAAAGCGGGAATGGCGAGCGTCACGGACAATGGCGAGGACTTCCTGAAAATTGCCGGAGATGTCGATGCCGACCACCTCGGTTCGCGGGATCATGACGTCACGAACCCGGGTTTCGGAAAGGTCGAAAATGCCGTGCAGCATCCGCCGCTGTTCGGCCGCGACCACCCCCGACTCTTCTCCGACCTGAATCATGGCCCGAATCTCGTCCTCCGATACCGACAGGCTCTCCGGGTTACTGTTGCGCATAAAGCTGGTCAGCAGTCGTGACAGGGATGAGACCACAAAAATGATCGGGGCCAGAACCCAGATGAGCAAACGAATCGGGTTGAGAACAATAAAGGACACCTTTTCCGGATATTGGGCGGAATAGGTTTTGGGGCAGACCTCGGAAAAAATCAACAACACCGGCGTCAGGATCAACACGGTCAACAGTTCCCCATTGTCCCCGAACCAGGTAACAAACAGCCCGGTGGCAATGACCGAAGCGGCAATATTGACCAGGTTGTTGCCAACCAGAATCCCGCTGAGCAGGCGATCCGGGTTATCCAGCAGTTTGGCAAGCTTATCGGCTCCGGGGTATTCCTTTTGCTGGAGAAAACGAACCCGCAGTTTATCAAGAGCAAGCAGTGCAGTTTCAGAACCGGAGAAAAATCCGGAAAAACACAATAATGCCAGCAGAGCCAGCAGCCTCCAGGTTGTTTCTTGAGTCATCCTTCCCCCGGGAATTTATCCATGTCCAATGAACGACATATTTGCTGATTTTTCAGCATGAAATAAAGCATAGCAAAAACATCACAAGTGGGGCGAAGTTTAGCGCAATTCTCATAAAAGTGGAAGTTTTTGAAGACTTTCGGTTTTTTCTTTTTTCAGCAAAAGAAAGCTGGAAATTGACATGCGACAACTTTGAGTTTTCTTGCTATGTGGACTTGCAATATCACCAGTAAAATCAAAGTCGCGGCCCCGCTGCCGCCTTCCTTTTTGTCCAGGCCAACAAAAAGGAAGCAAAAAATGGCCTTTTTAATTTCTCGGGAATTTCGTTTGTTCCGGAAGCCGGCTATGTTTGTGTTGGTCACTGGTGTTTCGGCAGGGTTGGTCAGCGTAGCATTCACGCACGGATCCTGGCCGCTGCTGGCCGGACCGTCGTCGAATGCGCCTGAACGAGAAGCGGGCTTCTCGTATCGGCGGAGGCAGGGGCTGCGGGATTGGTGGGGCGCTGGGTGAATGGGACAGTATCCGGTACTTGACGAACAACATCATCGGCAACGGATAAAGGCATACCCAAGCCACCTACGCAGAGCTGTCGCATCAACCTTCCCCACAGCTTGTCGCCCCGTCAAAAGGCTTGATTTTGTCAGGGGCTCATGCTGCGCCGATTTGTGCTCCACATAGCAATTCATCGGAGATGCTAACGCTTCCGTTCCCATCCCTGCCCAAATAGCCGAGCCCAGCAATGGCGCAGCGAGTAACCCAACAGGGTTGCTCCTCCAGAGAAATCAAAAGAGTTTTTTTTGCCTCCTTTTATTTTGCGATCAAAAAAAAGGAGGTCGGCTGTCGGGCCGAGACCCGACGGTTTCTATTGTTGATTAGCAAGTCGGTTCGGTCTCGCAACAAAAGCCAAATCCCCCTGAGTCCCCCTTTGCTGGGAAAATGCCAAGACAGGGATGAAACCACCCCCCTCCCCTTTTCACCTGTACCACAACCAATTTTTTAAGGTACATTTCAAGGATCATCCAAACAGCCCCTGATCGTTGCAACAAACCGTACTGCATGCTATAAGCCCTCAACAAATTGAACTTCGGTAACCCAAGGAACAAAGCAATGGCATCAGACACCCCGCTAGATTTTGAAGAAGCGCGCCAGCAGCATCAGCAATTGGCGACCAGCCTGCACCATCATAATTATCAGTATCATGCTCTGGACCGGCCTGAGATCAGCGACGCTGAATATGACCGGCTGATGCAGCAGCTGCTGCAACTTGAGCAGCAGTTCCCACAGCTGGTCACCCCGGAATCACCTTCGCAGCGGGTCGGCAGCACCCCGCTGGAAAGTTTCCCGCCGGCCCGGCATTCCCAACCGATGTTGTCCCTGGAAAACGCCTTCAACACCGCCGACTTGATCGAATTTGATGCCCGGATCAAACGGTTCCTCTCCAGCACCGCCGACATCGAGTATATCTGCGAACCGAAACTGGACGGGGTGGCGGTGGCCCTGACCTATGAGCAGGGCAAACTGGTGCGCGGCGCGACCCGCGGCAACGGTACGGTCGGCGAGGACATCACCCAGAATATCCGTACCATCAATGCGGTGCCCTTGCAATTGCGGGGGGATTTTCCGGAACGCCTCGAAGTCCGCGGCGAGGTCTACATGGAACTTGCCGCCTTCCGCCAGGTTAACGAACAGCGCCGCGAAGAAGGTGAAGCCACTTACGCCAACCCGCGCAACCTGACCGCCGGCAGCCTGCGTCAACTCGATGCCCGGCTGACCGCGGCGCGCCCGTTGACCATGTGCTGCTACGGCTGTGGCGAGATGTCTGGAGCAAGCCCGAAATCCCATATGGAACTGCTCGAAGCACTCAGCCGCTGGGGGCTCAAAGTCAACCTGGATATTGTCCGGGTCGTCCCGGCCATCGCCGGCGTTGCCGCCAGATACCTGGAACTGATGGAGCAGCGCGACGACCTGCCCTATGAAATCGACGGCATGGTGGTCAAGGTCAATGCCATCGAACTGCAACAGGAACTGGGGGAAAAGAGCCGCACACCGCGCTGGGCCATTGCCGGTAAGTTCCCGGCCCGCCAGGAACAGACCGTGGTGGAATCGGTTCGTCTTCAGGTCGGCCGCACCGGCGCTATCACCCCGGTGGCCAATCTGCGGCCGGTCAATGTCAGCGGCGTGACGGTGTCCAGCGCCAGCCTCCACAACTGGGATGAGATCGAACGGCTCGGGGTAATGATCGGCGATACGGTCGTGGTCGAGCGGGCCGGAGATGTCATCCCGGATATTGTCAAGGTCCTGACCGAGCATCGCACCGGCCAGGAACAACCCATCGTCCAGCCGGAGCGCTGCCCGGTCTGCAATTCCCTGGTGGTTCGCGAAGAAGGCGAAGTGGTGCCGCGCTGTCAGGGGGTCGATTGCCCGGCCCAGCTCAAGGAATCCCTCAAGCATTTCTGCTCCCGCGGCGCCATGGACATCGAAGGGCTCGGTGATAAATTTATCGATCAGATGTTGCGCCTGGAACTGGTCAGCAGTCTGGCCGACCTTTACCGGCTGAAGCGGGATGACCTGTTCCAGTTCGAGCGAATGGGCGAGAAATTGGCGGAGAACCTGCTCGGAGCCATTGCCGCAAGCAAGCAGCGGCCATTGGAAAACTTCATTTATGGCCTCGGCATCCGCCATGTCGGCAATCACCTGGCCAAGGTTCTGAGCCGCCGCTATCCCGACCTGGACGCCCTGGCCGAGGCCGACTATGATGAGCTTATTGAGCTGCACGAAATCGGCCCGCAGGTAGCCAAAAGCGTGACCCTGTTTTTTCGCACCGAGAGCAACCGACAGCTACTGGCCGAGCTGAAAAAACTGGGAGTCAAACCGCAAGCGTCCGCCAGCCAGCCCGCCGGAGAATTGTTTAAAGGAAAAACTTTCGTTTTCACCGGGGCACTGGAACGTTTTACCCGCAAGGAAGGGGAACATCTGGTCGAAGCCCAGGGCGGCCGAGCCAGCGGCTCGGTCAGTAAAAAAACCGATTATGTGGTAGCCGGCCCCGGTGCCGGCAGCAAGCTGGCCAAGGCCGAGCAGCTCGGTATCGCCGTACTGAGCGAAGAGGAGTTTTTACAGTTGCTCGAAAAGGAGTGATCGCGTGCCGCAAACAAGGGCGGAGGTTATTATCAGCGGCCGGGTGCAGGGGGTCGGTTTTCGCTACAGCACCTTCCGAGTCGCACAGCGGAACGGTCTGACCGGCTGGTGTCGAAACAATCCCGATCATACCGTAGCGGCCGTTTTTGAAGGTGAGCAGGAGGCCCTGGAAGCTATGCTGGAATGGTGTCGGCGGGGTCCAGCCCTGGCCCGGGTCGACGACGTTCAGGTCCGCTGGGGAGAAGCCACCGGCGAGTTCAGCACTTTTAGTATCGAGCCCTGAAACCGCTCAGCGCGGCAGCCGGCTGCGCTCGTGCCGCCGTTCCTGTCGGTGCAGCACAATCCCGGTCAGCACAATCCCGCTGGTGACCACCAACAGGATCAGACTGGCCAGGGCGTTGATGACCGGACTCACCCCCAGGCGGACGCTGGAATAGACCACCATCGGCAAGGTGGTGGCTCCCGGACCGGAGACAAAACTGGCGATCACCAGGTCATCCAGCGACAGCGTGAACGCCAGCAACCAACCGGCACTGATCGCCGGAGCGATCACCGGCAGGGTAATCAGCAAAAACACCTTCCACGGCCGGGCGCCCAAGTCCATCGCCGCCTCTTCCAAAGCAATATCCATATCGACCAACCGCGACTGCACCACCACCGTCACATAAGCGGCGCTGAAGGTTACATGAGCCAGCAGGATGGTGATCATCCCACGGGTTTCCGGCCAGCCGGTCAGCTGCTGCAGACCGACAAACAACAGCAACGTCGACAGCCCGATGATCACGTCCGGCATCACCAGCGGCGCGCCGACCATGCTGGAGAGGAATCCGCGCCCCCGAAAGCGTCCGAAGCGGGCCAGGGAGAAACCGGCGAACAGTCCCAGAACCACCGCCAGGCTGGCATTGAGGGCAGCAATTTTCAGGCTCAGCCAGGCTGCGGAAAGGATCTGCTCATCGGCAAACAGTTCCCGATACCAGTGCGTTGAAAAACCGCCCCAGACCGTGACCAAACGCGACTTGTTAAAGGAATAAATCACCAGCGAGACGATCGGCCCGTACAGAAAAGCATAACCGAACGCCAGCATGCTGAACAGGAACCAAGGCTTACGCATCGGGAGCTCCCTTCAGGCGTTCGGGCTGATCCTGGGTCCGTCCCTGAACCCGCTGAAAGAGGATCATCGGCACAACCAGCAGCAACAACAGCAATACCGCAATGGCCGAGGCCACCGGCCAATCGCGGTTGGTGAAAAATTCGTTCCAGAGAATCTTGCCGATCATCAGACTGTCCGGACCGCCGAGCAGGTCGGGGATGACGAACTCACCGACGGCCGGAATGAACACCAGCAGGCAGCCGGCAATCACTCCTGGCAAAGAGAGGGGAAAGGTCACGCTCCAGAAACTGCGTAGCGGCCGGCAGCCAAGATCCTCGGCCGCCTCGAGCAAACTTTGATCCAGCTTGATCAGGGTGGCGTAGAGGGGCAACACCATGAACGGCAGGTAGGAATAAACAATCCCCAAATATACGGCAAAATCGCTGTGCAGCAGCGGCAACGGCTGATCGATCACTCCCAGCCAGAGCAGCAGATTGTTGAGCAGGCCGTTATTCTTCAGCAGGCCAATCCAGGCATAGACGCGGATCAAAAAGCTGGTCCAGAACGGCAGAATCACCAGCATCAGCAGGACCAACCGCCAGCGCGCCCTGACCCGGGTAATTCCCAGGGCCATGGGATAACCGACCAGCAGGGTTAAAAATGCGGAAATCCCGGCCACCTTGATGGAATTGACAAAAGCCCGGAAATACAGCGAATCTTCCAGCAAGAGCAGATAGTTGGCGATATTCAGTCGGATCTGCAGCAGGCCGTCGGCCGAGAACTGAACCAAAGCTGAAAACGGTGGCAACGCCAGCAGCGATTCGGCAAAGCTGATCTTGAGGACGAACAGAAACGGGGCCAGGAAAAAGATACTGAACCAGAGGATCGGCACCAGGATGACCAGCGGCCGGCCGTGCAGGCGATGAGCAACCCCCTGCACCCGTCGCCAGCTCATCACCCTGACCAACCACAACCAGAAACGTCCGAACAGGGTCTGCGACAAGAGTGGAGATCGACGACTGCTCATGCGTCCAGGACCACTCCGCTGGACTGATGCCAGGTCAGCTGAACGGGTTGGTCCCAGGTCGGCCCGGGATTCTCACCCCGGTTACGGTTGGTCAGTTGCGCCTGCAGCAGCTGACCGCCGGTGGTGCGGATGTGATAGATGGAGATATCGCCGAGATAGGCAATTTCCGAGACAATACCGGAGATGGTGTTGACCGCGGCCGGAGCGGCAGCCGGCGCCTCAACCATGTGGACCTTCTCCGGCCGCAGCGCCACCGCGACCGGCGCGCCGATATCCATCGGCTTATGATGCTGGATCAGCAGTTCGCAGTCATAGGCATCACTGTAAATGCTCAGGCAATCCTCCTGCACCGCGAGAACCCGCCCCTCAATGACATTGGCGGCACCAACGAACTCGGCGATAAAACGGGTCGCCGGGTATTCGTAAATGTACGCCGGGGTGCCTAACTGGACAATGACCCCGTCGTTCATGACCGCCATCCGCGTTGACATGGTCATCGCCTCTTCCTGATCGTGGGTCACCATGATGAAAGTGATGCCGAGCTTTTCCTGGATGTTCACCAGTTCAAACTGGGTATGCTCACGCAATTTTTTATCCAACGCCCCAAGAGGTTCGTCAAGCAGCAGAATTTTGGGTCGTTTGACCAGCGCCCGGGCCAAAGCCACCCGCTGGCGCTGACCACCGGACAGCTGCTCCGGTCTGCGTCGGGCGTACTCGGTCATTTTGACCAGCTGCAGGGCGTCGTTCACCCGCTCCTGAATTTCCCCTTTCGGCAGTTTTTCCTGGCGCAGGCCGAAGGCGATGTTCCTTTCCACATTCATGTGGGGGAACAACGCATAGGACTGAAACATCATGTTGACCGGACGCTCATAGGGGGGGACATGGGTGATGTCCGTCCCATCGATGAAAATCCGCCCCGCCGTCGGCTGTTCGAATCCGGCCAGCATTCTCAGCAGGGTGGTCTTGCCGCACCCGGACGACCCGAGCAGGGAAAAGAACTCTCCACGATAGATATCGACGCTGACGTTGTCGACGGCGTACGTGTCACCGAACGTCTTGGTCACCCCTTCGATCCTCACCAACGGACTGGCGTTGACATCCTGCCAGGGTTCATAAGCCCTGGAATCCGGCCGGGCCATGTAGGATCAGTACCCGGTCTTGATGCGGGTCCAGGTTCTGGTCTTCAGACGCTGGATCTTGTTGGGCATGGCCGTAGGAACCACCAGCCGGGCCATGACCTCTTCCGGCGGATAGATACTCGGATCATTGCGGATACCTTCGTCAAGCAACGCGGTGGCATCTTTGTTGGGGTTGGCATAGGCGACATAATTACTAATCCCGGCAATCACCTGCGGCTCGAGCAGGTAATTGATAAAGGCGTGGGCTTCCTCCGGATGCGGGGCATCAGCCGGAATGGCCATGACATCGATCCACATGATGGCCCCTTCTCGGGGGATACTGTAAGCGACCTGCACTCCCTGGCCGGCTTCTTCAGCCCGGTCCCTGGCCTGCAAGACATCGCCGGAGTAGCCGTGGGCAACGCAGATGTCGCCGTTGGCCAGATCATTGATATATTGGGAGGAATGAAAGTAACGGATATAGGGGCGGACCTTGTTGATCACTTCGGCTGCCGCGGCAATATCTTCGGCAGAGGTGGAATTGGCATCCTTGCCGAGGTAAAGCAGGGCCGCACCGAGCGCCTCCTGCTCGTCGTCAAGCAGGGAGATGCCACAGTCGGCAAGCTTCGCAGCGTACTGCGGATTGAACAGCAGTTCCCAGGAATTGCGCGGCGCTTGCTCGCCAAGCAACGCTTTCACCTTGGCGACATTATAGCCGATCCCCGTGGTTCCCCACATATATGGGACCAGATGGGCATTGCCCGGATCCATGGCCTGCAGGATTTTCTCCACCATCGGATCAAGATGCTTCAGGTTCGTCAGTTGGCTTTTATCCAAAGTGGCATACAAACCGGCAGCGATGTGCCGGCCGGCAAAAGGGTGCGCCGAAGGGAAGACCACATCATAACCGGTGCGCCCGGCGAACAGTTTGGCTTCCAGAGTCTCATTGGCATCATAGACATCGTAAACAACCTTGATGCCGGTTGCTGCGGTAAAATTGGCAATCGTGTCTTCAGCAACATAATCGGACCAGTTGTAAACATTCACGACCCGATCTTCCGCCAACGCCGGTGTTGCCAGGCAACTGAACCATAGACATCCCCAAACCAATACCCACTTCATGGCAAACCTCCTTGCAACGGACAGACGATATAACGGCGACAGACAACGTCCTGACAGCCGGACAAAAATCAAGTTTCTGTATAATGTGACGCGGGCGAAACTGTCAAACGCAAAAATCCGGGTCGCCGACGCAAAACGGCAAAGCGGCCGGCACACAACCCTGTGGCAAACGATACTGAGCGGCCCGCCGGAGACGACTTCCCCAGACGGCTAATAGATCAGGCTCAAGGCGGAAAAAAAGGCCGCGCCGATCAAAAACGGATCGCACTCCTTCGCTTTGCCGAGGCAGATCTTGATCAACACAAAAGACAGGAAACCGAAAGCCAGTCCCTTGGCGATTGAAAAGCTCAACGGCATCATGACAAAGGTTAAAAAGGCCGGCAGCCCCTCTTCGAAATTGTAAAAATCGATGTCGCGGACCCCGCGCATCATGAAGATACCGACCGCGATCAGAGCCGGTGCCGTGGCAAAGGCAGGGATCGCGACGATCACCGGGGTAAAGAATGCCGCCAGCAAAAACAACAGGGCCGTGACCACTGAAGCCAGGCCGGTCCGTCCGCCGTCGGACACGCCGCTGGCCGACTCGATATAGGTGGTGGTGGTGCTGGTTCCCAGCAGCGCCCCACCGACCGTGGCCAGGGCGTCAGCCTTGAGCATGACCGGCAATTCGACGATATCACCTTTTTCATCAGCCAGCCCGGCTTCCCGACAAACCGCAAGCATGGTCCCCAGGCTGTCGAACAGATCGACAAACATGAAGGCGAAAATATTGGCCCACATGGACAGTTTCAGCGCCCCCATGATATCGAGCTTAAAAGCGATCGGACTGATTGATGGCGGGATCGCCACCAGTCCGGTGGGGACCGGAGAAAAGCCGGTCAGCATCCCGATGACGGCAATAATAAGGATCGCCAGCAGGATGGAACCGCGAATTTTGCGGATCTCGAAAATAGCGATCAGCAGCAGGCCCAACAACCCCAGCAGAACCGGCGGAGTCAACGGCCCCAGCCCGACCAGGGTGGCATCGTTCTTGACAATCAGGCCGAGGTTCTTCATGCCGATAAAAGCGATGAACAGACCGATGCCGATGGAGGTTGCCAGGCGCAGGGACATGGGAATGGCATGAACAATCCGTTCGCGCAGGCCCAGCCAGGTCAGAATCAGGAAAAAGACCCCGGACAGAAACACCACGCCAAGGGCGGTCTGCCAGGGCAGTTTCTGCCCGGCAACCAGCACAAAGGCAAAAAAGGCGTTCAGGCCCATGCCCGGTGCCATCATCAACGGAACATTGGCCCACAAAGCGAGCAGCAGCGTGGCCAATCCGGCGGTCAGACAGGTGACCGTGGTTAGTGCTCCTTGATCCATCCCGGTGGCCGACAAAATGTCGGGATTGACAAAAACAATATAGGCAGCAGTCAGAAAAGTGGTGATTCCCGCGATAACTTCAGTGCGGACACTCGAATGCCGCTCTTTGATTTTGAAAAATTCTTCCAGCATAGCAACCTCCTGGCAGAGCATCGGCCAAATAAGTTTTTGGCTATTATAAATTTCAAAAAAACCGAAACGATAATCATGCGCTATTTCACAGCGCCATGAAAAGAAAAAAATGCCAGATCTGCTATGGAACAGGCCGATAGCTTACCGCTGTTAAATTCGTGCGGGCGGCCAGTGGCACCTCGATGTGCGGTTAGCCCGGGAGCAGGGCGGGCAGAGCGCAACCAGACCGCCTAGTCCAGATCAGTTACGAAACGGACGATACAGCGGATCGCCGAGAAGGATCATCTGCCAGGACAGGTAAGGGAGACTGTAAAAATAGCTTTCCACCAGCGAGTAATAGCCATCGAGCAAATAGCCGAAGAACAGGTCGGGGCGCGGAAAGGCCTGGACATAGGGCTCGGCCACCGGCCCCAGGGTCGCCGCCGCGCCGGAATCGAGCATTCGTTTACACCAGCCCTGGCTGGCAGCTTGCTTCAAGGTGGTACATTCGCCGCTGGCAATATGGTAACCAACTGCACCGGGTTGCCAGGTAAAGATATCGGTATAAGCACCCAGGCTGTACCAGCCACTGTAAATGGCCGCCTGCGGGGCTGCCGCGAGAAGCGCCTCGGTCTCCTCCAGAACCACCTCCAGACGGCTGATGGCAGCCGTGGTCCTGGCCGCCTGATGCAGGGCGGTATCATAGCGCTGGTAAGCGCCCTGCCCGCCATTCGCCGGCCAGCGGGCATCGAAATAAGCCTTCCCCCGCAGCCCACTGCGCTCTGTGGCCAGACTGTCATCGATCATCCGGCGCACGATATCCGGGGTCGCCGCATCCAGGCGGGAAACCAGCAGGACCGTTTCGACAGCCCCCTGCCCCCCGCGCTTTTCCAACAAAGGATTAGCAAGCCAGCCTGCCAATGGATAATCCTCTACGCGGGCCAGGGCGATTTCGGAGTCAACGGCGGCAGAACTGACCGCCAGGCCACTTGCTTGCGCGCCCTCAGCGGTGGAATCCGCGGCGGCGGGTTGCTCTGCCAGAATTTTCAGGGGTAGCCCGTAAAACAGCACTAAACAGTGAATCTTTTCCGCTCCGGGCTGGGCCAGCCTCTGCCGCAGCGGTGCCAGCAGCTGCTGTTGATACTCCTGGCGGCTGCACTGCTCCTCGGCGGGCATGGTCACCGTCAGCAGATTGGTCTCCGGGACGAGTCTTTTTTGCTGATAATAGCGGGCCAGTTCAACACTGTGGGGAACCGCCCGGTTGGCAATCAGCAGGATATTCTTCGGACCCAGCGCTACCGCCGGCAGCACGGCCAGAACGAGCAGCAGCAGGGCCAGCGGCACAATGGCAAATTGATACCCGGGCCTTTGCAAAATCATGACAAAACCCTCATCAAATTCAAAAAATAACGGATTTATATAGGCTACCAAACAAAGGAGGGAGCGTCATGAATATTGTCGATAGCGATCTTTGTCATTTGGAGCTGGATGAGCAGTACATGAACAGCAAACAGCAGAGCTATTTTCGCCACAAACTGCTGTGCTGGCGGGAAGGGTTGCTGGCCGAGCTGAAACAATCGCAGGATCGAATCCGCAGCAATGAACCAAGCGGCGGCGACCTGATCGATCAGAGTGTGCATGACCGCAACAAAATCATGGACTTCATCGCCCGTGACCGAGTCGAAAAGACCATCGTGCAGATCAATGCCGCGTTGCGCCGGCTGGATGAGGGTTCTTACGGTTATTGCCTGGCATCAGGTGAAGAGATCGGCCTGCAGCGGCTGCATGCCTATCCGATCGCAACGCTCTCCGTGGAAGCCCAGGAGCAACTAGAAAACCGTCAGCGCCTCGTCCACTGCTGAGTCAGTCCTCCGCCCGTAGGGCCAGCGATTCGCGATAAACATCGCTGCCCGGCAGGTTGTGTTCCCGCGCGACCTGCCGGACGATCTCCTTCCAGCTCAGCTCGGTGTCCGCCCGCAATTGCCGGAGGGATTCGGTGACGGTCAGGGTCGGCGCCGCCTGCACGGCCGGAGCCAGCAGCAAGACCAGTTCGCCCTTGACCGCTCCCGCGCTGAAATGCTCCAGTGCTTCGGCGGCACTCCCGGTGAACAGTTCTTCATGGCGTTTGGTCAGCTCGCGAGCTATGGCCAGCGGGCGGTCCGCGCCGCAGACGGCGACGATATCGGCCAGGCATTTCTGCAGCCGATGGGGGGTTTCGTAGCAAGCCACCGTATGCGATTCGTTTTGGTAGCGTTCCAGAAACTGCTGCCGGGCGTGCGCCTTGGCCGGAACAAAACCGACAAAACGAAAACCGTCTGTAGGCAACCCGGAGATGGACAGGGCCGCAACCAGGGCTGAAGGACCGGGAACCGCAACCACCTCGATCCCGGCAGCTCTGCAGCGCGAAACCAGCCGGAAGCCGGGATCGGCAATACAGGGGGTCCCGGCATCGCTGATCAATGCCAAAGAGTGGCCAGCCTGAAGCTTGTCAAGCAGTTGTTCGGCACGCTGTTCCTCATTATGCTCATGATAGGAGATTAGCGGGGTTCTGATGGCATAATGATCGAGCAATTTGCGACTGTGCCGGGTGTCCTCGGCGGCGATCATCTCCACCTCCGCCAAAATTCGCACCGCCCGATAAGTGATATCCTCCAGGTTGCCGATGGGCGTTGCCACCACATAGAGAAGACCGCTCACTTACAATTCCTCCAATTGGCTCAGCCACCAGGTCACGGTCGCATCGCTGGGCATCCGCCAGTCGCCACGCGGCGACAACGCGACGCTGCCGACCTTGGGGCCGTCCGGGAGACAGGAGCGTTTGAACTGTTGGCTGAAAAAACGTTGATAAAACTTACGCAGCCAGCCCAGAATAACCTCATGTGAATAATCCTCCCCAAAGGCAAGTTCGGCCAGGGCCAGGACCTTTAGAGGCGGGAAATGCAGTCGCACCACCTGATAGAGAAAGAAATCGTGCAGCTCATAGGGGCCAACCACTTCCTCGGTCAACTGGTTGATCCGTCCTTCAGCATCAGGCGGAAGCAACTCGGGCGACACCGGGGTGGCACAGATATCCGCCAACACCGCCGAGGTCCTGCCGCTGAATTCCTCGCGGGCGCACCATTCGACCAGATAGCGCACCAGGGTCTTGGGCACCCCTGAATTGACCGCATACATCGACATGTGATCACCGTTATAAGTACACCAGCCCAAAGCCAGTTCCGACAGGTCACCGGTCCCGATCACCAGGCCGCCAACCTGATTGGCGACATCCATCAGCACCTGGGTTCGCTCCCGGGCCTGGCTGTTTTCAAAAGTCACATCATGCGTGGCCGGATCATGGCCGATATCATTGAAATGACCGCGCACCGCTGCATCGATGGAGATAATCCGCAGTTCGGTTCCCAGGTGCCGGGCCAGTTCCTCGGCATTGCCGCGGGTCCGGGCCGTGGTGCCGAAACCGGGCATGGTAATGGCGACGATCCCTTGCCGATCAAGGCCGAGACGGTCGAAGGCTTTGACCGTCACCAGCAGAGCCAGGGTGGAATCAAGTCCGCCGGACAGGCCGATGACCACCTGCCTGCTGCCGGTATGTTTCAGGCGCTTGATCAGGCCGCTGGTCTGTAGCTGAAAAATCTCCCGGCAGCGCTCGGCCCGTTCACCATCATCCGGCGGCACGAAGGGAGTGCGCACCACCGAACGGCAAAGCTGCCCGGCACTTAAGGCGGCAGCGCGGAATGGTTGCAGGCGAAAATCGCGCTCCGGTTGGGCGTTGCCGAAAGTGGTGTTGCGCTGACGCTCACCACAGAGCATGGCATAATCGATATCAGCCACTGCCAACTGGCTGGTGAATTGATAGCGTTCGGTTTCGGCCAGAATCCGACCATTCTCGGCGATCAGCGAATGACCGGAAAAGACCAGATCGGTACTCGATTCATTGGGCCCGGCCGAGGCATAGGCGTAAGCGGCCAGACAGCGAGCCGACTGGGCCGCAACCAGGGCACGCCGGTAAGCTTCCTTGCCGAGGATTTCCGGACTGGCCGAAGGGTTCAGCAAGAGGGTCGCTCCGGCCAAGGCCTGAGGGCCGCTCGGCGGCGCAACCGACCAGCCGTCTTCACAGACCTCGATGCCGATGCGCAGCTCCGGGATGTTTTCGGCCTGAAACAACAGATCGCTCCCGAAGGGAACCTGGCGGCTACCGATAGTCAGCTCGGCGCAGGTCCGGGACCATTCGGAACAGAACCAGCGTTGTTCATAGAACTCACCGCTGTTGGGCAGATAAGTCTTCGGTACCAATCCCTTGATCTCCCCCCCGGCCAAAAATGCGGCACAGTTGAACAATCGGCCGGCCGAGGACACGGGAACGCCCACGACCAGCACCATATCGGTCCCGGCGGTAAACCCGGCGACAGTCTCCAACGCCTGCAAGGCCCCTTGCTGCAGATGTTTTTGAAAAAACAGATCGGCGCAGGTATAGCCGGTCAGGCACAATTCGGGAAACAGGAGCAATTGGCACCCGGCCTCAGCGGCCCTGCTGGCAAGACGAAGGATTTCGGCAAGGTTGAAATCAATATCGGCAATTTTCAATTCCGGGGTTGCGACCCCGACGCGGAACAGCCCTAAAGCATTGAGATCCCGCGAAACCGATTGAGTGGTTGCTGTCATAAGTTCTCCATAAAACCTGGTCACAAGATCAGTCAGGCAGTGAAAACGCATCTGGCAGGTGCGTTATTTGCGCCGTGCCGTCACTCTGGCATAAAACCGCCAGAACATCAAATCTCGGTTGCAGCCTGCCCGGCTTGCCGGGTTGTTGCAGATACCACTGGGCGGTGCGGATGATCTGCCGTTGTTTGCGACTACCGACCGCCTCCTGAGGCGTACCGAAAGCGTTACTTCGCCGGGTTTTGACCTCGACAAAAACCAACCAGCCACGCTGCCGGGCGATAATATCGATTTCCCCAACCGGAGTACGGAAGTTGCGTTCCAGGATACACATCCCCTGTTTTTTCAAAAACTCGGCCGCCTGTGCTTCCCCCCAGGCCCCAAGCGACAGCCGTGCATCGCTCACCACACATCCCTAACGTGCTCTTTGACACCGCCAAAGGTTTTGCGGTGCTGGCTGCTGGGGCCGAAGGCAGCGATAGCCTGACAATGATCTTTGGTCCCGTAACCTTTATGTTTGGCAAAGCCATATTCAGGGAACTGCCTGTCAAAACTGAGCATGATCCGGTCACGCACCACCTTGGCTATCACCGAAGCCGCAGCAATCGACAACGAACGGCTGTCCCCCTGTTTGATGGTCTGCTGGGAAATCTTGACCGGCAGCGGAGTGATCCCGTCGATGAGCAGGTGATCCGGGGACTCTGCCAGCCGGGCAATAGCTCTGCGCATGGCCAACAGGGTCGCCTGAAGAATATTGAGGCGGTCAATCTCCGCTGCCGAGGCCACGCCTACGCCGACTGCGGTGGCCTGCCGACGGATTTCCGGGTACAGCGCCGCGCGTTTTTTTTCACTTAATTTTTTGGAATCGGTCAGCCCGGGCAGCAGGAACTGCTCAGGAAGAACCACCGCTGCCGCGACCACCGGTCCGGCCAAAGGGCCGCGCCCCGCCTCATCAATTCCGGCGACCAGCTGAAAACCACGCTGCCGGGCCTGCTCTTCGAAATACAGGGTGGAGACCGCAGCTTCTGTAAAGAGATTTAGCGTTGTCACTTCATCATTCCACTAAAGGCAAAATCACCAGCTGCCGATCAGACCCGAAAGGCGGGTTCACAACCCCACCGGCATGGCGGCAACAAAAAAAGCCCCCGACTTGCGAAGGGGGCTTCATTGTAGCGAATCTTTGCTGATCAGACCATCCGCTTTTCGGAGATCCGGGCAGCTTTACCGCGCAGGTTACGCAGGTAGTAGAGCTTGGCACGCCGAACCTGACCGATCCGGACCACCTCGATTTTGTCAATACTGGGGGAATGCAGCGGGAAAATCCGCTCCACACCGATATTTCCCGACATTTTACGCACGGTGTAGGAAGAACCGAGGCCACGGTTCACGCGTTTGATGCAGATCCCTTGGAAAATCTGGATCCGCTGCTTGTCACCCTCAGTAATTTTGACATGAACTTTCAAGGTGTCGCCAGCCTTGAAGGTCGGAATATCCTTTTTAATCTGTTCCATTTCCAGTTTATCGATAATGTTCATTCTTCTATCCTCCTCGGTTCATTTCGTCCGTTTTTGAATGATCCCTGTATTCTTTTTCCAGCGGCGGTACTCTCAGCGAACCCGCCCGCGTTACCCAGAGCCGGCTCGCCGGCGTAATTTTTCAATAAAAACCTGATCCTGTTCAGTCAGTTCAGCTGTCGCCAGCAACTCCGGCCGCCGTTCAAAGGTCCGCTGCAGTTGCTGCTCCCGGCGCCAGCGGGCAATTCGGCCATGATCCCCGGAAAGCAACACCTCGGGGACGGCCAGCCCGTTAAACACGGCCGGCCGGGTATATTGGGGATATTCCAGCAAACCGTCCGCAAACGAATCCGTTTCAACACTGCCGTTGGAGCCAAGGACTCCGGGCAGATGACGTGCAATGGCATCGATCATCACCATGGCCGGTAACTCACCACCGGTCAGGACGAAATCACCGATCGAATATTCCTCGTCAACCAGGGTCTGCCGAATCCGCTCATCAAACCCTTCATAACGCCCACAGACAAAGATCAGCCCGTTCTCACGGGAGAGTTGCCTGGCATGCTGCTGCCGAAAAGGAACCCCCTGGGGGGTCATCAGCAGCACCTTACTGCCGGGCGTCTCTTCCCGCAGACGGGCAATCGCCCTGGCCACCGGCTCCGGTTTCATCACCATCCCGTCACCGCCGCCATAGGGAGCGTCGTCTGTGGTCAAATGCTTTCCTTCGGCCCAGTCGCGTAAATTATGCGCACGAACCGAAAACAACCCCTGACTGACCGCCCGCCCGAGAATACTCTCGCCCAGCGGCGAAGTAAACATTCCCGGAAACAGGGTCAAAACATCAAAGATCATTGTTCTTCCTGGATCAGCCCGTCGGGGAGATCCACTCTCATAATTCTGCGTTCCAGGTCGATGTCCTGGACAAACTGCTTGACCGCCGGGATAAGAACTTCACCGAATTCACCCCGAACAACATAAGTATCGTGCGCGGAGCTGGAAAACAAATCAACAAGACTGCCAAGTTCACCACGCGTCACATCGATAACCTGCAACCCGTCCAGCTGACTCCAGTAGTATTCGTCGTCCTCCAGGTCCGGCAGCTGATCCTGCCGCAGCAGTAGCTGCCCGCCGACCAGTGGTTCCACAAGATTGATCGATTCATAGCCCGCAAAGCGGAGGAGAATCTGATTTTTATGCGCAGCCTGCCGAATGATCCGCAATTTCAGCCGATCGCCACGCGGCAGAGCCAGGTGAACCTGAGCAATATTCTGCAACAGCTCGGGATCACCTGATCTCAATCGAACTTTTATATCACCGCGCAAACCATGGGTACCGACAACGACACCAACGTCCAGAAGCGCTTCCGTTTCATTCTTCATCTAAAAACTATAAACGCCTTGGCGTAGAGACCGGACCAAGTCTTCGCTTACTCCATAATCTGCAAAGCAGCACGTTGATTTTCGCGAGTTGCCTTGGCGTTCAGCAATGTCCGCATCGCCTTAGCATTTCGCCCCTGCTTGCCGATAATCCGGCCCATATCCTCCTGGGCCGCAGCAAGCTTGATCAACACACTGCCATCTTCAGCAACTTCTTCCGAGATAACAATCTTGTCAGGTTGTTCAACTAAAGATTTCGCAATGTACTCGATCAGGTCTTTCATAGGTCATCCTCCGGGTAGTTGCGGGGTCGGCGCCCCGGATTCGGACCAGATTCAAGCATTAGGCTTCAGCTGTCGCCTTGGTCTTGAACTTGGTCCAGACACCGGCATGACGCAAGAGCCGGCGTACAGTATCGGTCGGCTGAGCACCTTTGTTAAGCCATTCCAAAGCACGATCTTCCTTGAAGTCCAGCAGAAATTCGTCCTGACGCGGATTATACTGGCCCAAGGCCTCAATAAACCGGCCATCCCGTGGGAAGCGCTCATCAGCTACGACAATCCGGTAGACCGGTTTCTTTTTTTGGCCACCGCGGGCGAGCCTGATTTTTACTGCCATGCTTTCTTTCCTCCTGGTTTTTCTGATTATAGTGTCTCTATTTCGAACAGAACAATGAGTCTCTATTCGTAGCCCTTAAAAAGGAAGCTGACCACCCCGGCCCAGCATTCCCTTGAGCCCCTTGGGGCCCATCTTCTGCATCTTTTTCATCATTTTCTGCGCTTCGGTGAAGCGCTTGAGCAACTGGTTAACATCTTGAACCCGGGTGCCGCTCCCTTTGGCGATCCGCAACCGCCTTGAACCGTTAAGAATTTTATGATTCAACCGCTCCTGCGGCGTCATCGAGCGAATGATCGCTTCAATCTTCTTCAGTTCATTTTCAGGAAGCTGCATTCCCTGGGCCTGCTTCATTGCCTTCCCCACACCAGGGATCATCTTCAGCAATGAATCAATGGAGCCCATTTTTTTAATCATCTGCATCTGTTCAAGGAAGGTTTCGAGAGTGAATCCATCCTTGCGCAGCTTTTGCTCCATGGCGGCGGCATCTTCAGCTTCAACCGCCGACTGGGCTTTTTCGATCAGGCTGAGCACATCGCCCATGCCGAGAATCCGCTGGGCCATCCGATCCGGATGGAACTGCTCAAGAGCATCCAGCTTTTCCCCCATACCAACCAGCTTGATCGGCTTTCCGGTCACCGCACGTATCGACAGCGCCGCACCGCCCCTGGCATCGCCGTCCAGTTTGGTCAGCACTACCCCGGTCAACGGAAGCTGCTCATCAAAACTGGCGGCAACCGTAACCGCGTCCTGGCCGGTCATGGCATCGGCAACGAACAGAATCTCTCGCGGCGAAATATTGGCAACGATTCTTTTGAGTTCCCCCATCAACTCAGTGTCAATATGAAGCCGACCTGCCGTGTCAAGTATAATTGTATCAAAACCGTTAAGTTTTGCGTAGTCCATTGCACGATTACAGATATCAACGGGGTCCTGACCGGCTTGCGAATCAAAAACCTCGACATTGATCTGTCGTCCAAGGGTCTTTAACTGCTCAATTGCTGCTGGGCGGTAAACATCAGCCGGCACCAGCAAAGGATTACGTTTTTCCCGCCGCAGTTTCAACGCCAGCTTGCCGCAGGAGGTGGTTTTCCCGGCACCCTGCAGTCCGCAAACCATCAACGGCACCGGTGGTTTCGCAGCGAGATCAAGGCTGTTATCCTCGCCCTCCCCCATCAACGCCGCGAGCTCTTCGCGCACCACCTTGATCACCTGCTGGGCCGGAGTCAGGCTTTTCAGCACATCCTGACCGACCGCACGCTCGCTGACCCGGGCAATAAAATCTTTGACCACGCGAAAATTGACGTCGGCTTCCAGCAGCACCAGCCGAATTTCACGCATGGTGGCCTGGATATGCTGCTCCGTCAAACGGCCATGGCCGCGCAGCTTCTTGAAAACCGAATCTAATTTATCTGAAAGCGTATCAAACATAATTTAATCTGTGGCAAAATCCACGAAAGAATGAATATAAAAACAGCACTTCCCATTGTCAAGAAAAAAGCTTTTACAAACAACCGGTTTCACATCAGACGGCAAAACACCCCCGAATCCAGTTGCCAGACCTCGACCATAACCAGCCCAGCCTGGTCCAGAGCGGCTCTCACCTGAGGCAGCAGCGCCTCACTAAACGTCACCGCCATTCCGCAATCAGCACTCAGCTGACGCGGCACGGGAATGACTTTAACTTTGAGCTGCTCGTGTTTGAGAACTTTCTCAGCTTTCATCACCCGATGAATCGAATGAAAAATTGCCACGATGTCACCATTCTCAACCACGAAAAAGCCACCTCTCTGTCCAAAGCGAACCGAGCCCAATCCGGGCGCGCATCATGCCATGATTGCCGCTGCCATGCAAGGGATATTCACCTTGCCGGGAAAATTGACAGGGCGGCTTCTTCAAGGGTAGAGTAGGCAAAAAATATGCTATGTTGACCAATAGCCTCGACAATTTTGCGCTGTCACAAACAAAGGAACGGCCCGTGCACAGAGATCAGATTCTTCCCCTTGTCACCCTTATCGCAGTTGCCTTCGGCGGCAATGTACCGCTGGGCTTCTTTCGCGAAAGCAGTAAAAAGTTCTCTTTGCGTTGGTTTGTCCTGGTTCACTTTTCCATCCCCTTCATCATTGTCCTGCGCAACCTGTTCGGATTCAGCTGGCGCTGGATCCCCGTTACCCTTGGCTGTGCCGTGGCGGGGCAATTGCTGGGCGGATTCATCAGCAGGCGAGCAAGGCGATGAAAAAAATCGAGCGCCCCCCGATGAAGAGGGCCGAACGGGTCGGCCACCTGATCAAGCAGATGTTCGACCAATCAGAACTGGGCCGGCAGCTGAGCCGTCATCAGGCCTGGCTGATCTGGGATCAACTGGTCGGCGAGCAGATTGCGGCCCGGGCCAGACCATTGAAATTGCGTCAAGGGGTCCTCGAAGTCCAGGTCGATCATCCGGTCTGGATGCAGCAGTTGCAGATGCTCAAACCGCAGATCCTCAAGAAGCTTGCTGCCCAGGCCCCAGAGGCGGGCATCACCGATATCTTCCTCAGGCAAAGCCGAGGGCCGGTCCCCGGCCGGCCAAAAAAACCGCAGCAGGCCGCTCCGCCACCCTGGCTTAAGGTCGAATTGACTCCCGCGGAAAAAGAACATATTGAAAAAGAACTGGCCGCAGTGAACAACCCTGAACTCAAAAATGAACTGCGAACCCTGTTCACCCGTCAGATTCAACACCAGAAATGTCGGTAGCCTCGCCTCGGGCAGACACCTGGCGGGAATAGATCCGCCGCACCTCGTCCGTATAATCGCGGGAACCGCCCTTGCTGTTGTAGAGAACCAGCGGCCCGGCCACCAGCAGTCCCGGCTTGGCGCCCTTGCGCCCTTCCAGCAACACCAGCTTGGCCTCGTCACCAAGGGTTGAATGGACCAGGCGCATCCGTTTCGGCTCCAGTCCGGCCGTCTTCATGTCGGCACAAATCTCCGCCAATCGCTCGGCCAGATGAATCAGCGCAAAACGACCTCCATGCTTCAGCAGGCGTGCCGCTGCCATTATAAAATCCGTCACGCCTCCGGCCAGTTCATGACGCGCCATCGCCCGCTCGTCATTCGGAGCAATCCGGCCGCTGTTAAGTTTCCGAAACGGCGGGTTGCTGACCACCAGATCGTATCCGGCGGCAGGCAGCTGTCGACAGACCTCCCGAAGATCTCCACAGACGACCTGAATCCGCGCAGACATATCATTGAGGCCAACATTACGCCTGGCCCGCTCGGCCAAAGCCTCCTGCCGCTCGATTGCAACAACCTCCCCGACCGCATAAAGTCGCCCCAGCAGCAGGGCCAGGATGCCGTTCCCGGTTCCCAGATCAACAGCCCGATCACCTTTGCGCACAGCCGCGAAATCAGCCAAAAGAATCGGATCAAGGGAATACCGATAGCCGTTTCGCGCCTGCAGCAAACGAATCCCGCCAAGGGACAGATCGTCAAGCGTCTCCTCAGTCATGCACAACCCTTTTCCCCATAAAAAATGCCAGCCCGGGAGATCCGGACTGGCATTGAAACCGATGACAGGAAAAAGTCATTATTTAACGTGACATTCCTTACACTTGGTTGGCCCTTTTTTCTCGGTTTTGTGGCAACCAGTACAGGTTTTATGGAAAGCATCTTTCGCTTTGGGAGCTTTGCTACCGTCGTGGCAACTTGTACAAGCAGCAAACTCACCGGTGTGGTGACAGGTTTTACAATCGGAGATGAACCCCTGGTGTGCTTCATGGGGAAAGGTCACCGTCCCCATTTTGGCTTCCAACTTGACTTCTGCAGGCCCTTTATCGGCAGCAACAGCAACCAGTGCTGTTCCGAAAAAAGCCGCAACGACCAGCAATACGAGAAACTTCTTCATTAGACTTCCTCCCTCTTGATTGAATGGTTGACCACCGTGGCAAAGGTAAAACAAAACCCCTGGCCATGTCAATGGATTTGTATATTGTATACAATCCGCAAATAACTCAGAGAAGACCGTCCGCGCGCAGTTTTTCCTGCAACCGTGCGGACTTTTTGATCACTCCGGCAGCCATTTCTTCTTTAAACAAAACCAATTTATCGGCAAGAACGACATCCGTTGTGGCCAGCATCTGCACCGCAAAAATCCCGGCGTTGCGTGCCCCGGCCGCACCGATAGCCATGGTGGCGACAGGAATGCCGGCAGGCATCTGCACCATGGCCAGCAGGGCATCGAGTCCCTGCAGCGAGGTGGCATCGATGGGAACCGCGATGACCGGCAGAGTGGTTTCGGCCGCCACGACACCGGCCAGATGCGCTGCGGCACCAGCGCCGGCGATCAACACCTTGAGCCCTCTGCCCCGCGCCTGGCTGACATACTCAGCGGTCCGTTCCGGGGTTCGATGGGCGCTCGATACGATCATCTCAAAAGGAACCTCAAACTGCTTAAGAATTTTCGCTGTTTCAGCCATGACCGCGTAATCGCTGTCACTCCCCATCAATATTCCGACCTGTGGTGTTTTTTCTGTCATCAACTTACCGCTCCTGCTAACTCTTAATGTGATCTGTTCAGTGCTTTGGCACCGATATCATGTCGAAAGTGAACCTTTTCCCATTCAATCAGGGCAACCCCCTGATAAGCTTTTTCAATCGCATCCTGTACGCTATCGCCCAGGGCGGTCACTCCGAGAACCCGCCCCCCGTTGTTGACGATCTGCCCTTGTTTAAACGCCGTACCGGCATGAAAAACCACCAGGTCATCCAGTTCGGCGGCAGCGTCCAGTCCGGAAATCGGCAAGCCCTTGGCAAACTCCGCCGGGTATCCGCCGCTGGCCATAACCACGCAGACCGCGGCTTTGTCGTGCCAGGCAATGGCGTCCTGCTTCAGCTCGCCGCGGGCGCAGGCCTGCAACACGGGGACAATATCCGACTTCATCCGCATCAGCAGCGGCTGTGCTTCAGGATCACCGAAGCGGGCATTGTACTCGACCACCCTGGGCTGACCGTCCTTGATCATCAGCCCGACATAAAGGATGCCGCAATAAGGACAGCCGTCCGCCGCCATGCCGGCGATGGTCGGTTTGACAATGGTATCGACAATGACTTGATGTAAGACATCCGTCACCACCGGAGCCGGCGAATAAGCTCCCATTCCACCGGTGTTCGGTCCCTGATCATTGTCATTGACCCGCTTATGATCCTGCGAAGAAGCCAGTGGCAGGATATTCCGGCCGTCGGTGAACGCGAAAAAGGAGGCTTCCTCGCCGTCCATATACTCTTCGATCACCACACTGGCGCCAGCCGTCCCGAACACCTTGTCCAGCATAATTTCATCCACCGCCGCGACAGCGTCCGCTTCGGTCATGGCCACGACCACCCCTTTTCCGGCGGCCAGGCCATCGGCTTTGATCACAATCGGTGCGCCCTGCTCCTTGATGTAAGCAACGGCCTCAGAATGGTCGGAAAAGCTCTTGTAGGCTGCGGTCGGGATGCCGTGCCTGGCCATCAGGTCTTTGGAAAAACCCTTGCTCCCTTCAATCCGGGCAGCGGACTTGCTGGGACCGAAAATATCCAGTCCGGCAGCTTTAAAACTGTCCACAATCCCCAGGGTCAAAGGAATTTCCGGACCGACCACAGTCAGATCGATCTGTTCAGCCAAGGCGAAATCGCGTAAGGCCTCGATTTCATCGACGTTAATATGAACACATTCGGCCAACTCGGCAATGCCGGGATTACCGGGCGCACAATAAACCTGCTCAACCAGCGGTGACTGGACGATTTTCCAGACCAGGGCATGTTCACGTCCGCCACCTCCGATTACCAGTACCTTCATGAGTCTTCCTTTTCTGCAATAGCCAGCCGTGAGCGTTGTTCAATCGCGGGCTGAGTCCAGGGTGGGCGATCACAGCCAATGCCGCGTTGCGGTGTCATTGGCTGTGCTAGGCCGAAACAAACGCAGCGTCCCGACCGTGCCTGAAAAAGTCCCGGGATGGACTTTTCACCAACCGGTTAATGCCTGAAGTGGCGCATTCCGGTAAAGACCATGGCAATGCCCGCCTCGTCCGCGGCGGCAATCACCTCTTCATCGCGGATCGAACCGCCCGGCTGGATCACCGCGGTAATCCCAGCGGCAGCGGCGTTGTCAATCCCATCACGGAACGGGAAGAAGGCATCGGACGCCATAGCGGCACCTTTGACTTCCAGGCCAGCATGCTCGGCCTTGATGGCGGCGATACGGGCCGAGTTGACCCGGCTCATCTGCCCGGCGCCGACGCCGATGGTCATCCCGTCCCGGCCGTAGACAATGGCGTTGGATTTAACGAACTTGGCGACCCGCCAGACGAATTCGAGGTCCTCGCGTTCTTTGTCCGAAGGAGCCCGTTTGGTCACCACTTTCCAATCGGCGCTCAACAGCAGATCGGCATCCTGAACCAACAACCCGCCATTGACCCGTTTAAAATCATAGCGCGGGCCGCTTTGTGACGACCACTCGCCGCACTCCAGCAGGCGAACATTTTTCTTTGCGGCCACCACCATGGATGCTTCCGCGGAAACCCGGGGAGCGATAATCACTTCGACAAACTGCTTGTCGACAATCGCCTGGGCGGTTGCGGCATCCAGTTCCTGATTAAAAGCGATGATTCCGCCAAAAGCCGATTCGGGATCGGTTGAGAAAGCGCGCTGATAAGCGTCGAGCAAGTCCGTGCCGGTGGCAACTCCGCATGGGTTGGCGTGCTTGACAATGACGCAGGCCGGTGCGTCGTTGAACTGCTTGACGCACTCCAGAGCGGCATCAGTATCACCGATATTGTTGTAGGAGAGCTCTTTCCCCTGCAGCTGACGTGCGGTCGATATAGAGACCTCGGCAACGTTTTTTTCGGTGTAAAAGGCGGCCTGCTGATGGGGGTTTTCACCGTAACGCATCCCCTGGGCTTTATGGAACTGGAGAGTCAAGGTCGGCGGAAACTCTGCGGCGTCCACGGAGGTTCTTTTCCCGAGCCAGTTTGAAATCGCCCCGTCATAAGCTGCGGTATGCTGATAAACCTTAACCGCGAGCTGGAAATTGGTGGCCGCCGATACCTCACCGCTGCTCTGCTTCATTTCGGCAATGACCGGCTCATAATCCTGCGGATCAACCAGAACCGTCACAAACTTGTTATTCTTGGCCGCACTGCGCAGCATGGTCGGCCCGCCGATGTCGATATTCTCAATGGCATCCTCCAGGGTGCAACCGTCCTTGGCCACCGTCGCTTCAAAGGGGTAAAGATTGACAACCACCATATCGATGGGCTCGATATCGTGTTTGGCCATGGCGTTGAGGTGCTCGGGATTGTCCCGCAGGCCAAGCAGTGCGCCATGCACCTTGGGATGGAGGGTTTTGACCCGGCCATCCATCATTTCCGGGAACCCGGTATAGTCCGAGACATCCATCACCGGAATACCGGCATCACGGATCATTCCGGCGGTCCCGCCGGTTGACAGAAGTTCGACACCAAAACTGTTGAGTTCACGAGCAAGGTCGATGACTCCGGTTTTATCTGACACTGAAATCAGTGCACGCTTGATAGCAGGCATGGGGCGGTTCCTTTCCTTCAATCCAAAGGGTTGTTCTGATCTAGAAACAAGGACGGGCAGCTCATCGCCAAAAAAGGCGGGCTGCCTGTTAATTAAATCCGCTGATGAATATCTTAAGTTACAGTTTGAGTTTAATATTTAAACCGGCAAAGTAAAGAGCAAGGGGCTACGGCGGGGCAGATACCAACCGCCATGGAGAATGTATTTGAAAAAGTGGACCTTTTAGCACGTTTCGACAGAGCTGACAACAGCTTTCAGCCGTTTTCCGTCACTGTCGGGTAGTGACGCGGGACCCGCTCGCCGATGCGGCAGAACACCTCATAGGAAATGGTTTCCAACTGCCCGGCCCAATCGTCACCGCTGATCACCAGTCCGTCGGCAGTGCCCAGCAAAGTGACACAGTCCCCGACCTCGGCCTGCGCAACCCCGGTCACGTCCAGCATAATCCAGTCCATACAGACCCGGCCGACAACAGGAACGATCCGACCGTGGAGGATGGCCCGGCCGCGATTGCTTAGCAGTCGATTATAACCGTCCGCGTAACCGATGGGCAAAACCGCGACTTTCATGTTCTGTGGTGCATGAAAACTGTGCCCGTAGGAAACTCCGGTCCCGGCCGGAAGCTCACGCAATTGGGCGATCCGCGTACGCAGGTTCATGACCGGCCGCAGGCTGACCCGATCGGCAAAATCAGGACCGGGCAGGCCGCCATAAAGCATGATGCCGGGTCGGGCCAGGGTAAATTCAGGACGGTTCCAGGCCACCAATCCGGCACTGTTGTTAAGATGCACATCCGGCGGAGCAATGCCCGCCTGGCGTAGCATGTCCAGCATCTGCAAAAACAGTTCGAGCTGTGCGCCAGTAACCGGCGAATCCAGGTCATCAGCGCAAGCCAAGTGCGACATGAATCCGGCAATTTCAAGCCCGGGACAGTTCTGCAACCGTGGGATGAACTCCTGCAACTGGTCACGCCGGAAACCGACCCGCCCCATTCCGCTATCCACCTTGAGATGAACCCGGACCCGCTTGCCGCGCCGGATCGCTTCGCTACTCAGGCGACTCGCCAGGTCGGCATCAAATAGTGCGGGCATCAGCCGGTGCTCGATAAACGCTCCTTCCTGCCCGGGAAAGCAACCACCCAACACCAGGATGGGGTCGACAACGCCGGCGGCGCGCAGTTCCAGTCCCTCCTCCAGGGTGGCGACTGCAAAATCGGTGATCCCGCATTGCTGCAGTGCACGGGTTACCGGAACCGATCCATGACCGTATGCATCAGCTTTGACCACGGCAAGAATCCGCTGTGTTTCCAGGCAGCACCGCTGTGCCTGACCAAGGTTGTGGCGCAGTGCCACCAAGTCGATATCAGCCCAGGTCGGGCGTTCTGAGAAAGCGATCATGGCCCTCATAGTCTCCAGATCAAAGGATGCGGGATGTTGAACAACAGCCTGTTAGCAGAAAAAGTCCGTTTATAAATATACCCGCCGGAAAACTCTGTAAAGCAACAAAACCAAAAGGGATTAATTGACACCAAGGTTTGCAACTGATAGGATTCTCCTTGATTGCTGTTTTTTCATTCTATTTTTTTAAAAATTATCCCGCCACCCGCTTCTTTAGGCAAACATCCCGGACCCAAATGAAAATAAAGGGAGACCACAGTATGCTATCCGGACTCTACCTGATCACGGACAACAATAAAGATGGAAAGCTCTTGGACAAAGTTTCGGCAGCCCTGACCGGGGGAGTCAAAATCCTCCAATACCGGGCCAAAGACATCCGTCCGGATGAACGGCGCCAGATGGCTGGCCAACTCAGGGAACTCTGCCGACAGCACAATGCCCTGTTCATTGTCAATGACCTGCCGGAACTGGCCCGCGAGGTCGATGCCGACGGCGTCCATCTCGGTCAGGACGACATGCCCGCGGTCCAGGCACGCCAGATTATCGGTCGCAATAAGCTGATCGGCATCTCCTCCCATAATGTTGACGAAGCCCTCAAAGCCGAAGCCCAGGGTGCCGATTACGTTGCCATCGGCAGTATTTTTCAGACCGCCAGTAAGGACGACACCAGCGTGGTCGGCCTGAAAACCCTGGCCAAAGTCCGTAAAGCCGTACGCGTTCCGCTGGTCGCCATCGGGGGCATTACCCCGGCAGGAGCCTATGAGGCGCTGCAAACCGGAGCTGATTCGGTGGCCATTATTTCCGGGATCATGGCTGACCTCGATCCGGCCCGGGCCGCCAAGGAATATTCTTTACTGTTCAACCGCCAGAGACCTTTTCCCAACGGCAAAGTGCTGACCATTGCCGGTTCCGACTCTGGAGGCGGTGCCGGGATTCAGGCCGACATCAAAACCATCACCCTGCTCGGCAGTTATGCCAGCAGTGTGCTCACCGCCCTGACCGCCCAGAACACCCTCGGGGTGACAGATACCTACCCAGTCCATACCGATTTTGTCATGAAACAACTGGACACAGTCCTTGACGACATCGGTGCCGATACGGTTAAAACAGGCATGCTGAGTTGGGGCGGGATTGTCTCACGAGTCGCCAAAACCATCGAAGACAGATCGCTGCTCGCCGTGGTCGATCCAGTCATGGTCGCCAAAGGCGGTCAATCTCTGCTCGACAAGGAAGCCAACGACAGCCTGATTTCCAGGCTACTGCCACAGACATATCTGCTGACCCCTAACTTACCCGAAGTCGGCGAACTGACCGGCTTTGAACCTGAAACCCTGGAGCAGATGGTTGAAGCCGGCCGCCATCTGCAGGAGTTGGGTGCCCGCAATGTCCTGATCAAAGGCGGCCATCTGGCCACCGCAGCGACCGACCTCCTGCTGCTCGGCGAGGAGGTCGTCGAACTGAACGGGGAGCGCTACGAAACCCACAACACCCACGGAACTGGCTGCACCTTATCAGCGGCCATTGCGACATTCCTGGCTCAGGGATACCCGCTCAAACTTGCGGTTGAAAGAGCTAAGTACTTCATCTCCCTGGCAATACGGGATTCTTTTCAAATCGGTCAGGGGCATGGCCCGGTCAATCATTTCTCTGCGGCCATGCAGTTCTTGCATGAACAGCCTGCAATGGATTAAGATACCTCCCACGACTTGAAGATCAGCGTTTCTTTTAACTGCAGCGCAGGCACCGACAAGGTGTCAGGCGCTGCTTTTATTCTGTAGAGGAATCACTCAATGACCCAGCTGGAAATGGCCCGTCAGGGACAGATCAGTGACTTTATGCGCGAGGCTGCTGCAGCCGAAAACATCGATCCGGAAATCCTGCGCCAACGGATTGCAGCTGGCACTGCCGTCATCTGCCGCAATGTCAAACACAATAATGGCCGTCCGCTGGCCGTCGGCGAGGGGTTGAGAACCAAAACCAACGCCAACATCGGCACCAGCCAGGACGACACCAGCATCGACAAAGAGCTTGAAAAAGCCAAGGTCGCAGCAGCGGCCGGCGCCGACGCCCTGATGGACCTGTCCACCGGCGGCCCCATCGATGAAATCCGCCAGGCGATCATTGCCGAAACCGATCTGTGTATCGGCAGCGTCCCGCTCTATCAGGCCGCCTGCGACGCAGTTCTGACCCAGGGCAAACCGATCGTTGATATGACCGTCGAGGATATTTTCGCCGGCGTTAAAAAGCACCTCGACGACGGAGTCGATTTCATCACCGTCCATTGCGGAGTCACCCGGGAATCGGTGGAGCGGATGGACCGGGAAGGCCGGCTCATGGAAGTCGTCTCCCGCGGTGGCTCATTTACCATTGAGTGGATGACTCATAACAACGCGGAAAATCCGCTCTATGAGTATTTTGATCGGCTGCTGGAACTGGTGCGCCCCTACGATGCCGTGCTCTCTCTCGGTGACGGTTTCCGGCCGGGCTGTCTGGCCGACGCCAGCGACCGGGCCCAGATTCAGGAACTGATCCTGCTCGGCGAATTGACCCAGCGGGCCCAGGAAGCCGGCATTCAGGTCATGATCGAAGGACCGGGACATGTCCCCCTGAACCAGATTGAAGCCAATATCAAGCTGCAAAAACGGCTCTGCCATGGAGCACCGTTCTATGTGCTCGGCCCATTGGTCACCGACATTGCGCCGGGCTACGATCATATCACTGCAGCCATCGGCGGCACCCTGGCCGCTGCTGCCGGCGCCGATTTCCTCTGTTATGTCACGCCCAGCGAACACCTGCGCTTGCCCACTATCGAAGACGTCCATGAAGGGGTCATGGCGGCCCGCATCGCCGCCCATGCCGCGGACATCGTGAAAGGGATCCCCGGCGCGATGGAAAAAGACAATGCCATGGCCATAAGCCGCAAGAAGCTGGACTGGGAAGGTCAGTTCGCAGTCGCCATTGATCCTGAAAAAGCTCGCCGTCTGCGGGCCGAATCCGGGGTGGATGAAGCACATGGTGCCTGCACCATGTGCGGAGCCCTGTGCGCTTACAAAGTCATGAATGAAAGAAACGAGAAGAAAGCGATCTGAAATTTGTTGCCGTCCAATCGGACAGACATTATAATCGGCCGTTTTTTTCAACCCTTGAATGATCAGAACAGCACCGGGGGCAACCCCGGTGCTGTTTCAGGAGGATCTGCCGATGAGTGCCAAAAGAGTATCCCGCCCCCGCCGCAAGCCAAAAATCAAGCTGCGCGGTTTCAATAATCTGACCAAAAGTCTGACTTTCAATATCTATGATATCTGCTATGCACAACGGCCCCAGGCCCGGGCGGAATATCTGGAATATATCGACGAAGAATACAACGCCGAACGGCTGACCAGGATTCTCACCGAAGTGGCCGAGATTATCGGTGCCAACATTCTGAACATTTCCAGCCAGGACTATGATCCCATGGGTGCATCAGTGACCATCCTGATTGCCGAAGAGCCCATTGAGCCGAAGCCGGATATCGTCCTGGCTCACCTGGACAAAAGTCACCTGTGTATCCACACCTACCCGGAAACTGATTCCAAATCGGGGTTATCTACCTTTCGGGTGGATATCGATGTCTCAACCTGCGGCAAAATCAGTCCGTTGAAAGCGCTCAATCACCTGATCTCCTCCTTTGAGTCGGACATTGTTCTGATGGACTACAAGGTGCGCGGCTTCACCCGGGACATCAAAGGTCGCAAACACTATATCGATCACCGCATCCACAGTATCCAGCAGTATATTCGCCGCGAAATCCGCGAACTTTACCAATGTGTCGATATCAACATTTATCAGGAAAACCTGTTTCACACCAAGATGCTGCTCAAGGACTTTGACCTGAACCAGTACCTTTTCGCGACCACCTTCGAGGATCTGTCGCAGGAAGAACGCATCAAAGTGAAAAAAATACTTGAGCAGGAGATGACGGAAATTTTCTATTCCAAAAATATTTACTGATGGAGGACGCATGTCATTTAGACGTCTGCTCATTCTGACCGTGGCCGCGGTGTCATTGACCGCCTGCACGAGCCAACTCCCGCTGGGCGATCCGGAGCTCCCCTATCCACCGGCACGGGAACCCGTGGTCGGCGAGATCCTCCACCTGCCGACCGGAGTCTATGTCAGCGAGCAGACCCTGCTTGACCATGCCGTCAGGGAGCGCGTCGTCTTTGTCGGCGAAACCCACGACAATCCGGCTTCACATCGGTTAGAAAGAATAATCCTGACCGCCCTCCAGGAGCACAATCCGGGCAATGTCACCCTGGCCATGGAAATGTTCGTCCCCTCTCAGCAACAGGTGCTGGACCGCTGGAGTGCCGGAAAGCTGAGCGAAAAGGAATTTCTTAAAGAAGTAAACTGGTACGGTACCTGGAGCATGAACTTTGCATTTTACCGCCCCCTGCTCCAGTACTGCCGGGAACATCACATCAAAATTCTCGCCTTGAATGCGGAGCAGGACGTCAAGAAGCTGGTCAGTCACAATCCGATTGAGGACCTCCCCGAAGCAGTCCGCGAGAAACTACCGGAGATGGACTTCAACGACCCATACCAGCGCGCCATGGTCGAAGCAACGTTCAAGGATCACGCCATGGGCTCAGCCATGTTGGCAAGCTTTCAGCGGGTACAGACCCTCTGGGACGAAACCATGGCCAGCAACCTGGCCGACTACCTGAAAAAAACGCCTTCTACCCACCAGGTAGAAGTCATTGCCGGTGGCAACCATGTCCGCTACGGTTTCGGCATTCCACGACGGATGTTTCGCCGGGCTCCGGCCAGCTACCTGCTGGTCGGCTCCAACGAAATCGATATTCCGGCCGACAAACAGGATCGGCTGATGAATGTGGTCAAACCCGACTACCCGATGCCCCCCTACCACTTCGTCATGTATACCAGATATGAGGATCTGCCGACCCCGGGAGTTAAACTGGGGGTCATGTTCGAACCGGGTGCAAAAGGGCTGACCGTACAGGGCGTCCTGCCCGGCTCCGCGGCAGCAGCGGCCGGCGTGGAGTCGGGTGATATTCTGATCGGCATCGATGACAGCCCGATCAGCGAGCCCTTCGATCTGATTTATGCCCTGCAACAGAAGCAAATCGGGGACAGTGTGCAGCTTAAACTGTTGCGCGCAGACCGTGAACAGCTCAAAGAGGTTCGGTTCAGCCCGGCCAGTCAGCAGCCCCACGGCAGCAAATAACCGTCCGAAACCGGGCAAGTCCCGATTGGCGCTCGTTTAAGGGGCGCTGGCAGCAAAACCGGGACTGTCCCCGCACGGGGGCTGTCCCAGGTCTTTGCGGTGCTAACCGCTTCAGTTTCATGGCTCGCAAACTCTTGGGACAGCCCCCGATGACCCTGGGGACAGTCCCGAGTTTACTGCAAAGTTGCTTAAAGGTGCGCCATTCGGGCAAGTCCCCCACCGATCGATTCAATAACAACAAGGCCGGTGCAAACCATTGCACCGGCCTTGTTGTTAGTCAGTCCCCGTCCGGGTCTGGATCAGGCTTTGCCGGCACTGCCGAGCACCGCCTCATTCTTGTGCTTGATCAGCGCAATCAGTTCCTTGCGGGCCGCACCCAGGTATTTGCGCGGATCGAATTCCGCCGGGTCGTTAGCCAGATACTCGCGCACCTTGGCGGTCACGGCCAGCCGGCCATCGGAATCGATGTTGATCTTGCAGACGGCACTGGCGGCGGCTTTACGCAGCTGATCTTCCGGGACGCCAACCGCCCCTTCCATCTTGCCGCCATACTGGTTGATCAGAGCGACGTATTCGGGGATAACGCTCGAGGCCCCGTGCAGGACAATGGGAAAGCCCGGAATCCGCTTTTCACATTCGGCCAGGATATCAAACCGCAACGGCGGCACTTCCTCACCATCTTTGAGTTTGAATTTGTAGGCACCGTGGCTGGTGCCGATAGAGATCGCCAGGGAATCCACGCCGGTTTTCTTGACGAAATCCTCAACTTCATCAGGCTGGGTATAGGAGGATTTTTCAGCCACGACCTCATCTTCGATCCCAGCCAGAACCCCCAACTCCCCTTCCACGGTCACATCATGCTGATGGGCATACTCAACCACCTGCTTGGTCAGGGCGACATTTTCATCGTAAGACAGATGAGAGCCATCGATCATCACTGACGAAAATCCGGAATCGATGCAGCTTTTGCAGAGTTCAAAGGAATCACCATGATCCAGATGCAGCACGATCGGGATATCCGCCCCCAGTTCCTTGGCCATCTCAACGGCGCCCATGGCCATGTAGCGCAGCATGGTTTCGTTGGCATAATTACGGGCTCCTTTGCTCACCTGAATAATCACCGGGGAGCGGGTTTCCACGCAGGCGGTTATAATGGCCTGAAGCTGCTCAAGATTATTGAAATTGTAAGCAGGAATTGCATAACCGCCGTCAACGGCCTTGCGAAACATCTCCCGAGAGTTGACCAGCCCCAGCTCTTTATAACTGACCGCTTTACTCATTGTGGTTCCTCCATGTTTGAAAAAGGATTTAGCTCTTTTTGAGGTTGATGAACAGGGCTTTGCTCCCCTTGTTGATAGTTTTATCAACCCTGCCAGAGGTTGTCCAGCAGCAGCTGAACAAAGTCTCAATTTAGTTTTCCCGGAAGGTGGTTGCAATAGCCCAGGGCATCTATTAGTATACGCTCGTTTGCGACCGTGGGTAGGTTCTGTCCCGCGATCATTTCACTGACTTGAATGTGCTTTGATATTCATTTTATGAAAGGACTGGTGAGAGATGGTCGATGCAAAAACGGATAAATATTTTAAAGAATGGAAAGAACGCGAAGCCGTAGCGGAGGCGATGACACCGCTGATCGGCAAGCTGTACCGCGACCACGAAGTCATCTGCACGGTCTTCGATCGCAGCCTGGTCAACAAACCGATCAATGACATCCTGCGGGTGCATCGCTTTGCCCGCCAGATCATCGATCGGGAAATCTGGGTCAAGGACACCTTCCCCTTTCTTGAAGCCATGGCGGACATGGACCTGGCTCCCGGCCGGGTTGACCTTGCCAAACTGTTCCTCCGCTATCAGGAGCAGGGTGGTGGCGACGTCAGAAGTTTTGTCGGCGAACAGCTCAAGGAGCTCAATACCGGCAGGAGCAATCAGCTCAGCGAACCACGCGATGTCGTGCTCTACGGATTCGGTCGCATCGGCCGGCTGGTGGCCCGAATTCTCATTGAACAGGCCGGCGGCGGCAATAAACTGCGCCTGCGGGCGGCGGTTGTCCGCAAGGGCGGAGATGACGATCTGGCCAAACGCGCCAGCCTGTTGCGCCGCGACTCGGTGCACGGACACTTCAACGGCACCATCCGGATTGAAGAAGAAGAGAACGCCATTATTGCCAACGGCAATATGATCCGCATCATCTATGCCGACAGTCCGGACCAGATTGACTACACCGCCTACGGCATCGAAAACGCCATCATTATCGACAACACCGGCAAGTGGCGCGACCGCGAAGGGCTAGGCCTGCACCTTAAGGCCAAAGGGGCCAGCCAAGTGCTGTTGACCGCCCCGGGCAAGGGGGACATTCCCAACATTGTTTTTGGTGTCAACAATGAGCTCCTGCAACCCGATGCCACCATTCTCTCTGCGGCTAGCTGCACCACCAACGCCATTGTCCCGGTCCTAAAAGCGGTCAGTGACAAGTTCGGGATCGAATACGGCCATGTCGAAACCTGCCACAGCTATACCAACGACCAGAACCTGATCGACAATTACCATAAAAAAGAACGTCGCGGTCGTAGCGCCCCGTTGAATATGGTCATTACCGAGACCGGCGCCGCCAAGGCGGTGGCCAAGGCCCTCCCGGAACTGGCCGGCAAATTGACCGGCAATGCCATCAGGGTGCCGACCCCCAACGTCTCTCTGGCGATTCTGAACCTGACCCTGCAGCAGGAGACCACGGTGGAAGAACTCAACAGCTACCTCCGCCAGATGTCTCTCGATTCACCACTCCAGGATCAGATTGATTACACCAATTCTCCGGAGGCGGTCTCCAGTGATATGGTCGGCTCCATTTATGCCGGTGTCGTCGATTCCCTGGCAACGATTGTTCAAGGTAACCGCTGCGTGCTCTATGTCTGGTATGACAACGAATACGGCTACAGCTATCAGGTGGTCCGGATCGTCGGCAAAGTATCCGGCATGAACCTGCAACACTGGCCCAAATAGCCAGCGTCCGCCTGGTCCGTTTGACTATCTTGCTCAAGCAAGCCCGACACGCAGCGGGCTTGCTTGAGCAAGGCTCTCCCCCTGCCCAGACAGCTCCCGGTTAAGTTCCCCGCAAAAAAACCAGGGCTTCGGCTCTAGGTATTTTTGCCAAAACCGTTGTGGAGAACCGCGATAACAGGCACCCCCAAGCGCTCTAACAATCTCTGTAATTATTCAGAATTTTTCTTTGATTTCAGCTATCTTCCCTAAAAAACCAGCCCACCCAAAAAATTAATGAGAATGGCACGTTTTTCGCTTATCTCCTGTTTGAGAGATACGGGAAAGCAATAGCAGGCTGTTGACCCCATGGACGGGCGATCAAAACCAATGACGGCCTTGTACGTCATTGATTTTGTAAGGCGGAGAAAATCGCACTTTTCTCTACCGAGCTTGAAAAAGGCCAGGGATGGGCTTTTTCAACAGTCTGATAGAGCAACGGCAAAGGGGGAAAGGGATGAACAACGACTGGTCAGCAGAGCAGAAAAAGCAGCAATTTCAAATCATCAGCGCACAGTTTCTGGAGCAGAAAACCACGTCAACAGGAGACCGAGAGGAAAAACTGACGCTTGCCCAAATCGCGGATAAAATCATCGATCGCCTCGACAATGAAGAGCGCCGGCCCCAAAAAACTAGCGGAGACCTGTCTCCGGTCCACCTTAAAGACCACCAGAAAATGCGCCAGGAGATCACCAGACTGGAAAAAATCTGGAGAGAAAGTCAAATTAATGACACGGAATATATCAATTCCCTCTCCTACATTGTCGAGTTCCATCAACATTTTTTTGACAGGGGAGGCGTTTCGGAAAAGCCGGACTCAACGAAGGGCAACAAATAACTGGCGGTCGTCACAAACAAAGGTCGGCACTTTGCAAAGTGCCGACAGAGACCTGACCGGCACATAAAAAGCCGACCCGGAATCCGGATCGGCTTTTGAATTGCGTTTAGCTGAAGCGCTTCAT
This sequence comes from Pelobacter seleniigenes DSM 18267, assembly GCF_000711225.1. Classification (NCBI taxonomy): domain Bacteria; kingdom Pseudomonadati; phylum Thermodesulfobacteriota; class Desulfuromonadia; order Desulfuromonadales; family Desulfuromonadaceae; genus Pelobacter; species Pelobacter seleniigenes. Next base: position 78,998 of record NZ_JOMG01000004.1, on the reverse strand, counting down.
GGCGCGCATTTTCTTGCGCAGGCGGCGCTGAGCTTCTTTCTCTTTGCGCTTACGCTTGATGCTCGGCTTTTCGTAAAATTTACGCTGTTTCATTTCACGAAAAAGGCCTTCCTGCTGCAATTTGCGCTTGAGGACTTTAATCGCCTTTTCGACGTTCCCGTCAATGACAGTGATTTCCACGGACAATCACCCCGCTTTCCCTTAAATCTTTGCATCAGGTGCAAGAGCCCGCGTTTATACCTGTCTTCATCGACAATGTCAAGCAAAAATACCGTCCCCCGCCGTCCGGATTAACGCTTGCCAAAGAGCGAAACCTTGATACCGCCATTGACGGTTTGCAGGAGAGTCTCCCAAGCTATTCCCGAGGCACGGATCAACCGGTTGTCGGGACACAGGATTGCACCCCGCCAGGAGCTGAAGCGCTGCGCGTAAAGCTGGCCCAGCTGCGCATAGAAACCGCTGAGCGAAGCATTCTTCCCCAGTCGCTCACCATAAGGCGGGTTACAGATCAGCAACCCGTCAGCTGCCGGCGGCTCAACGTCACGCATATCGCAGCAACGCAGTTCCACCACCTCTTGCAGCTCGCTCTGCACCAGATTGAGTTGGGCCGCCGCAAGCACTTTCGGGTTGTTATCAACGCCGATAATCGCGGCCGCAGGACGCACCCTGGCTTTGCTGTGCGCCTCTTCCAGAAGCTGCTGCCACAGGCCGGCACGATACTTTGGCCAAGCCATAAAGGCAAAGCTCCGGGTTGCCCCCGGCGCCCGATTCTGGGCAATCAGCGCAGCCTCGATGGCAAAGGTGCCCGAACCGGTCATCAGGTCGAGCAAAGGCCTGCTGCCATCATAGCCGCAGGCCAGCAAACAGCCGGCCGCCAGTGTCTCTCGCAGTGGAGCCGCGCCATGAGCCTGCCGATAGCCGCGGCGATGCAGCAAAGCCCCGGAACTGTCCACGGAAACCGTACAACGATCATCGATCAAGCGGATAAAAACCGCCAACCGTGCCTCGGCCTCCTGGCAGGAGCCCCCCAGGGCCTTGGCCATGGCCTCACGGCAGGTGTCGGCGATGCGACCGCTATGGGTCAGTCGTGAATTTCGGCAGGAAACCTTGAAGTCACAGGCCTGGCCGGGCTTGACAAAACGCCCCCAGGGGAGACGCACCAGGCGCTGATAGAGGGTCGGAAAATCGCGCGCGGTCAAATCACCAAGACGGACCAGAATCCGCGAGGCGCTACGCAGCCAGAGATTGGCCAGGTAAAGTTCGCGCAGTCCGCCACGAAAGCTGACCCCTCCCGGTTCTATCTGCTCCGGTACGATCCCGAGCGCACTGAGTTCACCAGCGCAGATCGGCTCAAAACCGGGAGCTATAATTGCAAAATACAGATTCTCTTTGGGGACCACCAGTCGCTCCAAGCATTGCAAAAGTTCATCCAGTCAGCGCGAATCATATTAGAATCCTGCCCTGCTAAGCCCGGAAAGCGGGGCCGGCACTTCTGGCAAATCCATTAAAATTAATTATTAGTTTGTTCTTACCACTTAAAATCAAATATACTATCGAAGATAGGATTGAATGCCTACAGAAATTATCAGACTGGTTTCTCGCAATGAAATTCCAACGATATTTTAAATCTGGCCAGCAACTGCTGCTGCGGGTTCTGAATAAAACCAGACAGGACGGTCGCACCGAACTGATTTCCGCCACAGTGGTCGCATCGGAAAGTGATACTCTCATCCTCACCCTCCCCTACGGTGAGGATGCCGACAACCAATATCCCTTTGAAGCCGGCCATGAGTTTGAAATCACAACCGATGCCCTGGGCTTAGGAGTCCGGGCCAAAGGGCGGTTCTTTAAAAAGATCGGTACCAGCCGTTTTGCCCTGAAACTGGAGCCGGAGTTGGAAATGTTCCAACGCCGGATCAGCCAGCGCTACGACTGCTCCCTGGGAATCCGTTTCAGCAGAGCGGCCAAAACCCTGCAGACCATGCGTGGTATCTGGGAGAAAAACCTCGAAGTCCTTTCCAGCCCGGAGGCGCCGCTGGTTTTTGATGGGTTCCGCAAAACCCGCGTCAATATCAGCTCGGGCGGGATTCGCCTGACCATCAAACCGCCTGCCAACCAAGGGGAACTCTGTCTTATCCTGATCGCCCTTGATGACGGAAAACCGCCGGTCTGCACAATCGCTGAAATCGTCTGGACCTGCATGCAGGACGAAACCGCAATGACTGCGGGGATGCGCTTCATCAATATTCTGTGCGATGATCAGCAGCGGATCGAGGATTTCATCAACAGTCAAAAACCAAAATAAGCCTCCTGAAATAACGATCTCTTCTTGCTTGTCAGCGCCTATATTCTAAGCTATAAAAAAGCATCGCTTTACAGCCCCATCGGACTACTTGATCTGCAGGAACCATTTCATGCCACAGGTGACAGAAGCTGAAGTTTTTCGCGCGTGCCGGACGCTTTTCGGGCCTGAACTCAATCTCAGTCAAGAGTTTCTCGCCTATCTACAACCGGCAGGTGCCCGGTCGGCATATCGCAAAAAGGCCAAAGTCATCCACCCTGATCGTTTTGCCGTGTCCGCAGCGGCCCTGCAGGCCAAGCATCACCGTTTATTTCAGGATTTGAATCAGGCACATCAGACAGTCCAGGATTATTTGAAACAAAGAACTGCGCGAGACACGCGCAGCAGCTCAAGTTATTCCACGGTTCGCCCGCAGCCGTCCCGGACCAGGCAGGAGCAACCAAAATGGAGCCAACAAAACATTCCCCTGCCGACCCGCCCGCTGCAATTCGGAATGTTTCTGTACCATCTTAAAATCATCCCCTTCGATGCCTTGATTTCGGCAATTATCTGGCAACGCCGCCAGCGTCCGAACCTTGGTGACATCGCCAAACGCTGGGGATGGCTGGATGATGCGGGAGTCAGAAAAGTCCTGCATACCCGCAGCGGTTTGAGCAAATTCGGCGAGAAGGCAATCCAACTCGAACTGCTGACCCAAAGACAGGTCAACACCTTATTATTTTACCAACGTAGCTTGCAGAAACCGCTGGGATTCTTTTTTGTCGAGCAGGGCTATTTTGACGAAACCACCATGCAGCAACTGGTACAACGCCAGGCAGAGCATAACCGTACTTACGGTCAGGGTTTCGCCAATCAGCACTACTATTGGCATCGCAAGTAATTTTTGTCGGGAGTTCCCCGGCTATCCCTCATTCTACAAATTTCAATTTTTTCATAGGTTAAGGAGTTATCATGGGCTTTCTGGCTTCCTCCGCGAGTATTTGCTATTTTCAGGTCAGCGGAAATCTTGATGCACAGAAAAAATTTACCGAGTTGCCGGAACAACTGAGCACCGAAGGTTTCCGCTCCATCGAAAACTCGGCTGAAGAACTGGCAACCGGTTGGGTTGAAATGACCGATTACGATAACGGCGAATTCGACACCGCCCAATGCTGGTATGATCACTTTCTGTGTTTCACCCTGCGCCAGGATCGCAGACGCATTCCGGCAGCGCTTTTGAAACGCCAGATCAGCAGGCTGAGCGCTCAGTTTCTGGCGGAAAAACCTGATCTGAAATATGTCCCAAAGGCCGAAAAAGAGCAGATCCGTGACCGTGCCCGTTCACAACTGCTGGTCAAGACCCTGCCGAGCCCCTCGTTTTATGATGTGGTCTGGGACACCGAGCGGCAACTGCTCCGCTTCTGCTCCCTGGGGCAGACCATGATCGACAGTTTCCAGGGGCTTTTTCACCAGACCTTTCCGGGACTGCGCCTGCAATTGCTCCATCCTTTCGCGCGGGCCGAAAAAATTCTCCCCGAGTCCCAGCAGGAACGCCTGCAACAGGTCAACCAGGCATCCACCGACAGTGTTCTGGAACAGATCGAAGCAAATCGCTGGCTGGGCAATGATTTTCTGCTCTGGTTGTTTTATCGCACCCTGAATTCGGATTCGCGCTATCAGGTCAGCGCCTCCGGGCCGTTGCTGGAGAAACAGCCGTTCACCGCTTTTCTCGACAACCGCCTGGTGCTGGTCGGCGGAGGGCAGGAAGGAGTACAAAAGATCGTTGTCGCCGGACCGCAGGATCACTATCTGGAAGTCAAAACCGCGTTGACCCAGGGCAAACAGATCGAGGAGGCGACCCTCCACTTCCAGCATGACGAAGACAACGCCTGGAAGTTAACCTTGAAAGGGGAACGTTTTCAATTCGGCAGTTATCGGACGCCGATGATCAAACCGGAAAGTTCGCCCGATGACGACCCGCAGGCCGAGGCCGTTGCCGCCTTCCTGACCAAACTGGCGGCAACGGAAGAAGGCGAGCAGATGTTTGACAGCCTGCTGCGGGATTTTCTGGAACTGCGGTTGGGTGATGGTTGGCAGGATCTGCAAGGAGCCATTCAAACCTGGCTGAATGAATAGGCAACGGTCCGGTTCCGGGAGCCCCACGGATTTCATTCCGATCCAAAGCTGCTATGATTACAAGGAGCTGCCGTTGAGGTCCCTATGAAATTTCGTACCAGGCTATTGATTTTGCTCTTGCTCGTGGCATTGGTTCCGCTGAGCCTCAGTTTTATGGTTCAGCGGATCTCGATCCTCCATTTCGGCAACAAACTGGCGGAGGATACCAGGAGCTTGTTGAACAACAATGCCCAGACGTTGTTGCATGCGCTGGTGGATGATTACGGACGCATTCTGACCCGTGACCGCACCATGGCCCTGCTCACCCTGCAGAACCAGGCACAGGCGGTCGAAAGCAAGCTGGCCCAGCCCCCGCCGAAGACTCCTGCGCCGATCTATTTTTCAGCCGACTACAACTCTCCGAAGCGCCAACCTGCCGACCTGCAGCCGTCGCAAAAACATCTGCGCTACGACGCCGACGGCAAGCCGGTCCCCATTCCCATCTCCTATTCCCAGCAGGTGTTTTTTCTGGCGGCCGGAACCGACCCCGGTCAGGTCGCGGATGATCTGGCCCGCTTGAGCGGAATGGTCGAAGTCTACCGCTCTCTGCATCAAATTCAGCCGGATCTGTTTCTCTGGCAATACACCGCTCTTGCATCGGGTGTCCATTCGAGTTATCCGGGTAAAAACGGTTACCCGGCCGATTACGATCCCAGAAAACGGCAATGGTATCGGGATGCAGTGCAAAACAAGGGACCGACCCAGAGCATTCTGATCGATCTGACGACCGGCCAGCTGATCCTTACTTTATCCACCCCGGTCTACCACCCGGACGGCTCCCTGGCCGGAGTCACCGCCCTTGATATCGACTACCGCCAGTTTTTCACCGATTGGGCAATCCCCCCGGAATGGGCCGAAGCCACCGAGAGCATGGTCCTCGTTTACAATGACCAGCTGGCACCGCAACAGTCCCTGGAAATTCTCCTGCGCAGCCACCATAACAATCGCGGCCACGACTGGAAAATGCCGGTTAAGCATGAATATTTTGACCTGACCGAGCCCCGTTTTGCAGCGGTCAGCGAAGATATCAACAACGGGGTCTCGGCGGTGCGACACATTGACTATCAGGGCACCAAAGCACTTTGGGCCTATGGCGCACGGCAGGGGAACAACCCCTTTCCACTGCTGATTGTTCCCTATAAAAAAATCCTGGCCAAGGCCGATGATGCCGAGAGCTATGTTAACCGGCAGATCTCGCTGGGCCTGACCATCAGTGCGGCCCTGACCATTGTGGTGGTCGGGGCCGCCATCCTGCTGGCCCTGGTCCGCTCCAAAAAGGTCACCCGCCCGGTGATGCAACTGGCCAAGGCAGCGGATCGCTTGGCGGAAGGGGATTTCAGCGCCCGCGTCAACATCACCACCGGTGACGAACTGGAAGACCTGGGACAAATATTCAACGGCCTGGGCAGCCGGCTGGCGGAACGGGAACAGATGAAGCAATCCCTGGAGCTGGCCAAGGAGATTCAACAGCAACTGTTGCCTGGAGAAGTCCCCTCCTGTCCGGGCTTTGAGCTGGCCGGACGCAGTATCTACTGTGACGAAACCGGTGGCGATTATTATGATTTCATCCGCTTGAACAATGGCGGCATCGGCCTGGCCGTCGGTGACGTATCGGGCCACGGCATCGGCTCCGCCCTGGTCATGGCGACCGCGCGCGGCGCCCTGCACTCCCTGGTGGAAAACCACACTACCAATTTAACCGCGCTCTTCAATGAGCTCAATCGCTACCTCAACCGGGGAACCGCCGATGCTTACTTCATGACCTTGTTCTACGGTGTGCTCAACCCCGAGTCAAAATCGCTGGATTGGCTGTCCGCCGGTCAGGCCCCATTATTTCTCTATCAGGGCGGGGCGGTTAAGGAATTGTACAGTTCGGCAATCCCTCTCGGCATCGCCGAACTGGCCGATTTTGTGACCGCCACCAGGATCACCTTTGCAAAAGGCGATATCCTGCTGGTCGGTACAGACGGAATCTGGGAAACCCGCAACAGCAGCGGAGATATGTTCGGCGCCGAGCGGGTCAACCTGCTGCTGCAAAGCCAGCATGACAGCTCGGCCTCGGAACTAGCCGATCTGCTCATTGCCGACATCGCTCGTTTCCGGGGTGACGCCCAGATCGATGACGACATCACCCTTATGGTCATCAAAGCAACGGAATAAAACGCCCCCACGCAGATGGCACCACGGCCTGTCAAATCGACACCAGGTGAAGAATTATCCCCGGGAAAAACCGAACGGATGATGCTATAGTTCAGGTTTGCAAACTCTTCACCAACCAGGATTATCCCGATGTTTGAAACAGCCACTGTCGCATTTACGACTTTTTTTGCCACCATAGGCCCATTGGATGTGGCCGCAGTCTTTGCCGCCATGACCGCTGGCGCGTCCCCTCGCCACCGGCGGCGCATGGCGGTTCGGGGCACCAGCATTGCCGCATTTTTGTTACTTCTGTTCGCTTTTGCCGGCGAGTTCCTGCTCCAGAGTCTCGGCATTTCCCTGGCGGCGTTAAGGATTGCGGGTGGGATTCTGCTGCTGCTCATTGGCATTGATATGGTTTTCGCCCGCCCCTCGGGCGGGACGGGCACCACTGATGAAGAAACCACTGAGGCGGCCGGTAAACAGGATATTTCCGTCTTTCCACTGGCCACCCCGCTGATTGCCGGTCCCGGAGCCATGGGTGCGGCAATCCTGCTGATGGCCGAAGCAGGCGGGGAACTGATCTCGGAAATGATCGTCATTGCCATGCTCCTCGCCGTGCTGCTGATCTGCTTATTGCTGTTGCTGGCTGCGGCCCGGGTGCAGCGCCTGTTCGGGGTCACCGGGATGCACGTTATCAGCCGCATCTTCGGAGTCCTGCTCACCGCACTGGCAGTTCAATTCATGATCGATGGAATCGCCCAGAGTGGGCTTCTACAGCAGGCAGTTTTATAGAATTCCCGGCTGGCTTTGATCGGAAACAGCTCGTTCGCCCCAGCTCCAAGCAAAGAACGTAACCGTTGTCATCCACCGTTTCCGGCTGACAACCAGCGACCCTGACAGGTATGCCAATGGTCCAACCCGGCAATGTATTCCCCAGTCTGAAACAAATCGGTTTACTCATCTTGACGCTGCTGCTGTTCTGCGCCGGAGTCGACGCGGCCCTGATTCCGGTGATCTCCCTGCCGCAGCAAAAGCCGACCGCCGGGGCGGTCATTCCCCTTGAGGTTTATTTCCACAACGAAGGAAATGACGCTCTGACCACGATTCTGCCAAGCCAGCTGCAATTGCTGGTCAGCACGGCAAACGGCAGTCAGCTGCAACTGAGCGCCTTCTGTGACAGCGCCGAAGAACAGATCCAGTTGCCTCCCGGATCTTTTCGCAAGCAGCAGTACAGCGTGAAAATACCGACCGACCTGCGCGGGGTGATCAGCTACCGCCTGGCCGGTTACAGCCAGGTGGGCGGCATGATGGTGATTGCAGCGCCGCAGTCGGTGCCAAGCGTTGGCACAGCAACAATCACTCCCGACCAGGAAGAACCTGAGGACCTTTCCCTGCGCAACCTGGAGTCGCTCTACCAGTCGTACGCGGCCAATTTTTCTCCCTATCGGCCAACCTACTTTCTGGTTGGCACCAATCCGCAGAAAAGCAAATTTCAGATCAGCTTCCGTTACCGCCTGTTCAACCCGGGTGGCAGTCTGAGTCAAAAATATCCCTGGCTTGAAGGGTTTCACATCGCCTATACACAGACCTCTTTCTGGGATCTGCAATCCGCCTCAGCGCCGTTTGAGGACACCAGCTATCAACCCGAGTTTTTCTACCTGACTTCAAACCTCAAATTCAGACCAGCCTGGATGGACGGTCTGTTTATTCAGACCGGGATCCAGCACGAATCCAACGGCCGCGGTGGGGCAGTCTCCCGCAGTACCAACTATGCCTATATCCGGTCCATGGCCATTTTCTACCATCGGCCTTCCCAGCTGGGAATGATGATCAGCCCCAAATTTCTGAGTTACATCGGCAATGATGACGAGACCAACCCGGACCTGCCGGATTATCGCGGCCATATCGAGCTGGAAACCCGCATCGGCCGAGCTCACAGCCTGATGCTGGCAACCAACTTTCGCTTTGCCGATAAAGGAACCTCGTTCCAAGCGGATTTAAGCTATCCGATATCGCGGTTGCTAAAGAACAACCTGGACATTTATTTTCATATCCAATACAGCAATGCGCTGGCTGAAAGCCTGATCAACTACCGCGACCGGACGGAAGCGATACGGGTGGGAATTTCTCTGGTTCGCTGAGTTAAGTCCGGGGCACCGGCACTGAGCGGTTCGCGCCCTCTTCCGGGCCGGTAAAGAATGGATAGTCCATCTGCGCGGCTATTTCCGCGCGGACCCTCCGGTCGGCCAGGCGCTCGACCAGGTAGAGACCGAGATCAATGGCAGAGCTGACCCCGCGGGCCGTAACCACATTGCCTTCATCGACCAACCGGGCGTCGACCACACGACGACAGTAGCGTTCCAGCTCCGGGTAGGCTTTGGGGTGTGTCGTGGCCTTTTTATTCCGCAAAAAACCGGCCGCGCCCAACAGCAGGGAGCCGGTGCAGACCGAAGCTTTCAGGGGAACCGCGGCTGCCGTCTGCAGCCAGGCGATAAATTCCGCATTATGCTGCAGGCTCCGGGTTCCGTGACCGCCGGGGATAACCACCAGATCGAAGCCTTCCAGCGAGCGGCCAACGCTGTCCGGCAAAAACCGCAGGGCCTGGTTATCAAAAACAATGTCGCTGAACGAACAGAGCTGCCACTGGAAACCGGGCATGAAATCCATTGATTTCAAGCGGGTCAAGGGGTCGTAAAAACCGATAAAATCGAGGGCCGTCATCTGGTCGAATACCACAAATGCCGCGCGCATAAGACAGTCTCCTTGAATCCTCTCTTGTTTCGAGCAATGGCTTAAGTTTGGTTCCGGCTCAGGCTCCTTGCCGCAGTTCGGCAATCAGGCTGCCGGTTTGCCGATAATGCTCGCGAATAACCTGCTCGATCCGCAACGGTTCTTGAGCATGAACCGCTTCGGCAATAAGCCGGTGGCGACGGCCGATCTCCCGAGCATCATAGAGCGTCCCCCAGTACTTATAAAAAAGAATATGCAGCTTCAGGCTGAGCCGGTTGGTATATTCGATCACCTGCAAATTATGACAGCGGCTGATCAGCAGATCATGGAACTGCCCTCCGACCTCAACGACCAGTTTCTGATTCAGAGCCAGAGCATGATTTTCCATCTCTTCAGTGAGGCCAAACAGGGTGTCGAATTCGTCCGCGGAAAAATTACCGCAACTTTCCATGACCGCATAGCCTTCCAAGACCCCGCGGGTCGTATAGCTGTCGATGATTTCTTTCGGTGAGAGCACCGGGATAAAATTGCCGACCTGTGGCCGGTAGTCGACCAGGCCGTTCATGATCAGTTCCTTCATCGCCTCGCGGATCGGCGCCCTGCTGATCCCCATCTGCGCTGCCAGCAAGCTCTCTTTAAGCTGCTGACCGGGGCTCAATTCCCCGGTCAGCAACAGCTCATAAACATGATCAACAACCTGGTCTTTGTAGGTTTTCTTAATAATGGCCATGTATCAAACGCTCCATCTGTCGCTTGTCGACATCTCTGAGCGGGAGTGTAGCATAAATCCACCTGTCGGCAGTTTGCTATTTTGCCCAGCGTTCCATCTGAACGAAACCTGACTACGGGCTTTAAAATCTGCTGACCAGATCGCCATAAGGGGGCACCAGCGCCTTCTTGAGTTGCTGCAGAAACTGCTCACGGGGGATTTCCCTCGCCCCCATGCTGACCAGATGGGCGGTGGTCTGTTGACAATCGAGAAGGACGAAATTTTGTTCACGCAGATGGCGGACCAGGGCCACCAGCGCGACCTTGGAGGCATTGCTGCGGCGACTGAACATGGATTCGCCGAAAAAACAGCGGCCGATACAGACCCCGTAAATCCCGCCGACCAGTTCATCTCCGTCCCAGCATTCGACGGAATGGGCAAAGCCGAGCCGATGCAGGTGCTGATAAGCCTCTTTCATCTCCTTGGTAATCCAGGTTCCCTGCCCGTCAAGGCCGGCCCGCAGCCGACGACACCAGTAAATGACCGCGGCAAAATGTTCATTGAAGCTGATCCGGAAAGGGGTCTTGCGCATAAAGTGCTGTAGAGAGCGGGAGACGTGTAATTCGGCAGGGAAAAGGACGCAACGCGGATCCGGCGACCACCATAGAATCGGCTCACCGGGATTGAACCAGGGGAAAATCCCCAGGCTGTAGGCGAGCAGCAGACGCTGCGGCGACAGATCGCCGCCGAGCGCCAATAAACCATAATCCTCAGCAGTCTCGACCGGGGGGAACCAGAGATCTTCATCCAGTCGATAACAGGGCATGGCAGGCCGTCAGGCGAAGCGGAAAGTAAATTTTCCGCCTTTGCAGCCAACCCGGACTTCACCGCCTTGCCGCAGCTGCCCGAAGAGAATCTTTTCCGCAAGCGGATCGCTCAACTCGGTCTGAATCAGGCGGCCCAGGGGCCGCGCGCCATAGAGCGGATCATACCCCTGCTTGGCCAGCTCGCGCCGGGCCACGGAAGAGACCTTCAGGATGACATTGCGTTCCGTCAATTGTTCAGCAAGCTGGGCAAGGAACTTATCAACCACTTGGAGCATGATTTTTTCATCCAGGGCGGCGAAGTTGACCACAGCGTCAAGCCGGTTGCGAAATTCGGGAGTAAAAGCCTTCTCGACGGCATTCTTCGGAGGAACCGCGTCGCGGGAACCGAACCCGATGGGCACAATGCTCATATCACGGCCACCCAAATTACTGGTCATAATCAGGATGACATTACGGAAATCGGTTTCTTTGCCGTTGTTATCAGTCAGGGTGCCATGGTCCATGACCTGAAGCAGAATATTGAACAGGTCGGGGTGGGCTTTTTCGATCTCATCGAGCAATAACACCGACCATGGATTTTTACTGACCTGCTCGGTCAGCAGGCCGCCCTGATCGAAACCGACATAACCGGGAGGCGCGCCGATCAAACGAGCCACCGAGTGTTTTTCCATGTATTCACTCATGTCGAAGCGCAGGAATTTCACTCCCAGCTGCGTGGCCAGCTGTTTGGCAACTTCGGTCTTGCCGACCCCGGTCGGACCGGTAAACAGCAGTGAGCCGACCGGCTTGTCGGGATGCCCCAGGCCGGCACGGGAACGGTGGATCGATTTAACCAGGCTTTCGATGGCCGGGTCCTGGCCGAACACCACCCGTTTCAGGTCACGCTCCAGGTAACGCAGGCGCTGCCGGTCGCTGCCCGAGACGGTGCGAATCGGCACCCGGGCCATGCGTGCCACGACCCGTTCGATATCCTCGACCCCGACCGGCCGGTTGGGATGACCGTCCAGTCGATGCTGGGCGCCGGCCTCATCGATGACGTCGATGGCCTTGTCCGGCAGATGTCGCTGGGGCAGATGTTTAACCGCAAGCCGCACCGCCGCATCGAGGGCTTCCTCGGCATAACTGACCTGATGATGTTCTTCATAGCGCGGACAGAGCCCCTTGATGATGGCCAGGGTCTCCTCGGCGCTGGGCTCCTGCAGGTCGATCTTCTGGAATCTGCGGGACAACGCCCGATCCTTGTCGAACAAGTTGCGATATTCTTCGTAGGTGGTCGAGCCGATACAGCGCAGTTCTCCCGAGCCCAGGGCCGGTTTGAGGATATTGGAAGCATCCAGGGAACCGCCGCTGGTGGCACCGGCGCCGACAATGGTATGAATTTCATCAATAAACAGAATCGCCCGGTCCCGCTGTTGCAACGAGACGACCACCGCTTTAAGACGTTCTTCGAAATCGCCCCGGAATTTGGTGCCGGCCAACAATGCACCCATATCGAGGGTAAATATCTCACTATTTTTCAGCAGATCGGGAACATTCCCTTCGGCAATTCGCAGGGCCAACCCTTCCGCCATGGCGGTTTTCCCCACCCCGGGTTCACCGACAAAGATCGGGTTGTTTTTGCGCCGCCGACAGAGGACCAGAATGGTCCGTTCAAGTTCCTGGTCACGCCCGATCAGCGGATCAATTTTTCCCTCGCGGGCCCGCTCGAGCAGATCGATGGCAAAGGATTTCAGCGGATCCGCCTGTTTCGGTTTGCTCTTTCCTCGGTCGGTGGCAGGAGTTTCCCCAGGCCGCTCGCTGGACTTTTCCGTGGTTCGCCGGGTCGACTGACCATGGGAAATCTGGTCGAGCAGGTCAACCCGCTCAATCCCCTGACTCTGCAGGAAGAAGCAGGCGTGGGAGTTTTCTTCTTCGAGGATCGCCGCGAGCAGGTCACCGACGCCGACTTCGGCCTGCTGCGACGACTGCATATGCAGGACCGTTCTCTGCAGCATCCTTTGCAGGGCCAAGGTTTGCCGTGGCACTTCCTCGGTTTCCACCCCTTCGGGCAGATGTTCGAGATGCATATCGAAGAAATTTTCCAGCTGCTGCTTGAGATCGTCGACATCACCGCCGCAGGCAGTCAGAATCTGCTGACCGACACCTTCAAACAACAAAGCGTAAAGGACATGTTCCGTGGTCAGGTACTCGTGCCGCCGCCGTTGCGCTTCGCGCACAGCCAGGGTAAACGCTATCTGGACATCTTGATTAAACATCTCTGCCACCGTTGTTATGCCTCCTCAAGCGTACAGCGCAAGGGGAAACCCGCTTTACGGGCCCGCAACCGTGCCTGGTCTGCTTTCGTTTCCGCAATCGCATAGGGAAACGTCCCGCAATGGCCGACGCCCTGAAAATGAATCGTCAACATAATTTTTTCAGCATCTGTCGGAGACTTATGGAAAACCTGTTGCAAGACCTCAACCACAAATTCCATCGTGGTATAATCATCATTATGCATCAGCACCTTGAACAGTGACGGCGTGGCCACATGCTCTTTGGTTTTGACTTGAACTTTCGCCTTGTTGCCGGTATTGGTATCAGAATTTCCCATACAGTCCCACAGTCCTCATTATTCGTTAACGCTAGCAATGTTATCACAAAGAAACGCTCACGAACAGCCTGACAAAAAAGAGATTCCATGATGCAGACTCCCGCCAATCGTCGTAAGCGTTCCGACCCGGTTCTTCGCCTGCTGACCTGGTGTCATTCAGCAGCGGTCATCGCGCTGGCAGCAGCGCTTTTGATCTTGGCCGTGGCCAAGCCCAAAGTGGAAACCTTCTTCGATCGTTATTATGGAATTGCTCTGCGCAAAACCTGGGACCTGGAACTGGCCAATTATATCGGGGTCATGCTGGTGATCAGCAGCCTGCTTGGCATTGTCGGTCTGATCCTGAACAGCAGGCGCTTGCGGCGCAAGGATGACCATATTCATGTAACCCTGCTGATCAGCCTGATCATCTCTCTGGTCGGACTGGGATTTTTCGTCCGTTTTATAATGCTGGCGCATTAACAGGCGGTAAAAAAACCGCCTGTTAAGCTCAGCCCGACGCGGTACCCATCGGAGTTACGGATACAGGTCTGCCCAGGTAAGGGGTTGGTCACGTCCCCACGGGGTCTCTTCCCTCGGATGGCGGAGCAGAAAGCGCACCAGCCCGCTTAACTGAAAGCTGCGGTCGTCCCAGCCAGCCAGAGCCAAACCAGCGGTCAGCGCGGTGAACAGGGTTTCGTAAAGCCGTTGCTGAAATTGGTGCATGACAATCGGCGCGGAACAGCCGCAGACCTCGGCGACAACTGCGGCCCGGCAAAGCTCCGGATCGGTGGAGGTCACACTGCGGCAGATCAGCGGGCGGACCGGATGGACCAGGCAATGACCGGCGGCATCGAGAAAAGCGCAGGGGCGATGCATCAAAACCCGTTCACCGTCCTCAATCCCGCGCACGTCCCGCCACAGTTTATGGAGCCGCTCCAAAATGTCGTCCTGGTCAATGGCAGGAGTATCGACCAGATAGCGGGCCACGGCAACCGCCTCCGGGAAAGAACTGGCCACATTGACCACACAGCAGGTCCCGCAGCCCGGCCCGCAGGCGATCAAGCTGCGATCGCCGGCGTCTTCGTTGGCGAGAAGCCCTTCCGCCTCATCCCACAGCGAACGCAACACGGCCAACACCTCGTCCAGCGCGGCAGCCCCTTGCCCCGCAGCACAGAACCTGTCTCGGGTGACCCGGTAGAGAAGAGAAAGATCACTGTTCATCGCAGAATCCTTCCTGTCTACAGCTGGCCCGGTTATGGACTGCCTGCAAACTCTTTCCATTCTAGCCGCAGATCGCGACAAGAACAAACCTGCGCCTTGTCGATTTCCCGCCGCTCTGCTATCGTGTCCAGAAATCCCACATATATTCCAAGGGTTATCAATGATCTCAGAAATTGACAATAATCTGCTTGTGGCGGCTATCGGTCTGGCTGGCGCCCTGACCTGCGGCGGCTTGATCGGCTATCTGCTTGGGACCGGCCGCCGCCGCAGACGCGTTGCCGAACTTTCCCAGCAGCGGGAAGAACTGGTCAAAGAGCTGGCCGGATACCAGGCCAGGCTCGAGGCAGAGCGCAGCAGCGGCCAAGAAAAACTGCACCTGCTGGAAGAAAACCGCCGCCAGCTCGAAAACAGTTTTCGAGCCCTCTCCGCCCAGGCCCTGGAAGCGAACAACCGCAGCTTTATGGATCTGGCCCAATCCAAGCTGGCCACGATCCAGCAGGAGGCCAGGGGCGACCTGGATCAACGGCGGCAGGCCATCGACCAACTGGTTCAGCCCCTCAAGGATTCCCTGCACAAGGTGGATGGTAAAATCGAACTGCTCGAGCGGGCGCGCAGCGGTGCCTATGCCCGCCTGGAAGAGCAATTAAGGAGCCTGCTCAGCAGCCAGCAAAAGCTGGAATCGGAAACCGGCAACCTGGTTCGCGCTCTGCGCACGCCCGCGGTCCGCGGCCGCTGGGGAGAGATTCAATTGCGCAAGGTTGTGGAGATGGCCGGGATGGTCAATTACTGCGACTTTCTGGAACAGGAAACCGTCGACAGCGGCAGGCTGCGCCCGGACATGGTCATCAAGCTGCCTAACGGGCGCAACATCGTGGTCGATTCCAAGGCCCCGCTGCAGGCCTACCTGGAATCGCTGGAAGCGAACGATGACGAACAGCGTGCAGCGCTGCTGACCAGGCATGCCCGGCAGATTCGCGATCACCTGGGAAAACTGTCGAGCAAAAACTACTGGGAACAGTTTCAGCCAACCCCGGAATTCGTAGTCCTGTTTTTGCCCGGGGAAACCTTTTTTTCCGCAGCCTTGGCCAAAGACCCGGGACTGATCGAAGCGGGGGTCGACCGCAAAGTGCTGTTGGCCACACCGACCACCCTGATCGCCCTGTTGCGCTCGGTCGCGTACGGTTGGCGGCAGGAACAGCTGACTGAAAACGCTGCCGCGATCAGCCAACTGGGGCGGGAAATCTATGACCGCCTGGCCACACTGAATCAACATTTTCAACAAATGGGAAAAAATCTGGGCAGAGCGGTAGAAAGCTACAACAAAGGGATGGCGTCCCTGGACAGTCGCGTCATGGTTTCCGCACGCAAGTTCAAGGAACTCGGCAGTGGCAGCAGCAAGGATATTGACACGCCGGAACAGATCGAAACCGTCCCCCGCGCAGTCCAGCTACCCGAGGATTAACCGCGCGAAGGGGGTCCGGTCAGATAAACAGGGCAACAAAACCGCCGACGGTTCCGGCAGCTTTCAAGTATTGACCGACTTTGTAATAACCGCTGTCACAGTCCGGCTGGTCGGGTGAGGGATCGAGACCCAGCGTACCCATGGCCAAAAATTTAAGGTCATCGGTTCCGAAGTCCGACTCATCCTCGTCCCCCCCCCCTACCTTCGCTTCCTCCACCGGAGCGGCGGCACCAGTTGCGACCTGCCCAACCGGTTGCTCATCTCTGCCGGTTGGGGCCGTATACAGTTCCGGCTTAAGCGATCCAAGATCACCGTTGCCCGGCTGGCCGTCATTCGCCGCCGGTCCGGCGTTCGCGGAAAGAGATACGGTATCCAAAAGCGCAGGAGCGCTGGCAGCACCTTCGTTTGCACCGGAAGACGGAACTGCCGACTGAAAATCCGGCAATGAGTAAGCGGCAGACTTGGTGATATTATCTGTTGGCTGTCCGATGATCATAGGCCCTCCTTTATAAAGGATAGGAAATTATGGTTGGTCTGGTTAAGAGTAAGCTAACATTTGCAATACAGGCAACAAAACTTTGGTAACATTTTATTAATAACAACTTAAATCCTGCGCGCCGCCCGCCTCAGACCGAGAAGCGATAATTTCGCAACGGACAGACGCCACAGATAATAAGCCACAGGTTCTGCTGCACAAGATCTGCTGCCGATACCGACTGATCCACAGCGGGAACGGAGGAAGACGCCGCCGGCTTGGCATCACCGCTCCCCGAAGAGGTCTTGTCCGGAACATCCTTGCCCGGTGTGCCCAGGGTGGAAGCGGGCATAGGCATGCCCCGGGAAACATTGGCAAAGGTAAACAGGGCGGTATGATCGACGATTCGGCGCAAGGCCAGAACATACTGGTCACGGCCTACGGAAAAGCTGATCATCTCGCCAAGGCTGAGAATTCTGAACTCGTCATTAAGGAACAGTTCGACACTGGACTGTTTATCCGTAAACAGATTGTATTCATAATTGATCTGCTTGACGTAGAGAATAAATTTATCCGGGACCAGCTCAAGGTAATCGTTATCGGATGCCTTGATAATATGCCCGGTTGAACGATCCTGACCGGCGGCGGACAGATTTTCCTGAACACCGACCTGTTGCTGCAAAGCAGCGACAGTCCGATCATTGCGCACCAGTACGGAGGAAACCCCGAGGACTTCGCCGGTATCCTTACGGACCAGTTCCACCCCGATTTTCACTCCATTGGGAAGATCCACCGTCGTACCGATGACATAGGCGTCGATCCGCCCACTTCTGATGGTAAACAGCCGTGCGCCAGGATCAACCGGTGGCTTGGTGGCAGTTGTGTCAGCAGCGCCCTTATCCTCCCCCGGATCAACCGGGGCAAAAACCCGAAAATTACCGAACCGGGCCAGCCGACTGACAAACTCGGATTCCAAGTACTTCTCAAGCCGCCCCGTTCTGCCGTTTAGGTTGGAGACCCCCTTGACCCCGACATCATAAAGGGAGTAGCCACGCAGTTGATCTGCCACCTGCGTCATCAAACTGGCCAGCTGACCATCCAGGCCACTATCATAATGGACAACCCCACGCTGCAACTTTCCTCCGGGAGTTCCATGGCGCCACCACAATGGATGCCAGCCGGTACACCCGGAGAGAAAAACAACCGTCAGCAGCAAGCAGAAACATCTCATGTCAGCACCTCGTCCATCAAATAGGCTTACATCAAAAGTGAAATAACTCTTCCTATATCGAACGATGGGCCACTAAGTTATATGGGAGTTGCGTTAGTCGATTATTTTTTTAAAACAACACTGAATATACACTTCAACAACCTGTTTTTATTATATTTTCTCAAAATAATATTCAATTGAGGCACATTTAATTTCATCACAACATTGAGCTAACCTGTTAACATTAAAGGAAAACTCCTGGCACAAAGAGGAAACGGCCAATCATTTCAATCAATTATCTACAGCCAAGACAATTCTATACAGAATAATGCTAATGAAAATGTTTCGTTACTAAATGCAGACAGCACCCTCCGCAACCGCAACAAACCGGAACGACCCAGCCAAGACCGCTATTTTTCATGCTCACCGCTGAGCAAATCCGTCCACATATGCTATACTGCCTCCCTTGTCATCAGCATCCGTCACAATCGGGAGGTAAACGTTTTATGAAAATTAAAGTCTTACTCATGCTGCTGAGCAGCGTACTGCTGTTAAACGGCTGCGGCTATAACACGATTCAGAAAAACGAGGAAGCGGTCACCGCGGCCTGGGGTGATGTCGAGGCCACCTACCAACGCCGGGCCGACCTGATCCCGAACCTGGTTGAAACAGTCAAGGCGTATGCCGCTCACGAACGGGAAACCCTGACCGCTGTCACCAATGCCCGGGCCAAGGTTGGCCAGGTCAGCCTCTCGGCAGAGAATCTCAACAACCCCGCCGCCATGCAGAACTTTCAGCAGGCCCAGGGGGAATTGTCCGGTGCCCTCTCGCGGCTGCTGGTGGTTGCGGAACGCTATCCGGACCTCAAGGCCAACCAGAACTTCCGTGATCTGCAGCACCAGCTCGAAGGGACTGAAAATCGCATCAATGTCGCCCGCCAGCGCTATAACGCTGCGGTCCAGACCTTCAACACCTCGATCAGGACCTTTCCCAACAACCTGACCAATAAGTTTCTGCTCAAGCTGGAACGCAAGGAACCGTTCAAAGCTGATGCCGGCGCAGCCACAGCTCCCAAGGTATCCTTCTGATGCGCAGGCTGTTTTTAGCTCTGGTTATTTTGTTGCTGAGCGGTTTTCCCGTTCAGGCTCTTGATGTCCCGCGACCGACCGGCTATGTCACCGACCTGGCCAAGATGATCTCGCCGACCACCAGGCTCAAGCTGGATCAGTTTCTGCAGCAGTTCGAAGCCAGCGATTCGACCCAGATCACGGTCCTGACGATTCCATCGCTGGAAGGAGCGGTGCTCGAAGACTATTCGCTCAAGGTCTTTGACAGCTGGAAACCGGGCCAGAAAAAAAAAGACAATGGTGCGCTGCTGCTGATCGTCAAAAATGATCACAAAATTCGGATCGAGGTCGGTTATGGCCTGGAAGGCCGTTTGACCGACCTGCTCGCCGGGCGGATCATTGACAACGAAATCTCCCCCAGATTTAAACAGGGGGATTTCGACGGTGGAGTGGTCAGCGGGGTCGTCGCCATGGCTGAAGCAGTGCGCGGAGAATACCAGGGGACGGGAAAAACCGCAGGTCACAAGCGGAAAAGCAGTCCTTTTGGACTGCTTTTTCTGCTCTTCTTTCTCGGTCCGCTGCTTGGCCGTATCGGTGGGCGCAGAAGTGGACGTTCCCGCCGCAGCGGAATCTTCTTCGGCGGCCCCTTTATCGGTGGGGGCGGCGGTTTCGGTGGGGGTGGCTTCGGCGGCGGAGGGTTCTCCGGTGGAGGAGGAGGTGGCGGCGGTGGCGGGGCCTCCGGCGGCTGGTAAACAAGCAACCCGGAACAGGGCTCAAGAACCTCATTTTTAATACATCAGAGACCGGCAACCACAGTGGAATAGGGAACGAGGCAGGCATGGCAACAGCAGCTGATTTTTTTACCGCCGAAGAACAACAACGCATCGAAGAGGCCGTCAAAGCGGCTGAACTGACCACCAGTGGTGAAATCGTGCCCATGGTGGTCGATTGCTCCTATGAATATCCCCGGGCCGAACTGATCGGCAGCGGCACTCTGTCGCTGGCCTGTGGCCTGTTCGTCAGCTGGGCTGTAGGCGGTGAGTCAATCTGGTGGTTCCTACCGGTCTTCTTGATTACCTTTGCGCTTTTTTTTCTGGTCATCAGGGCTTGGCCGGCCTTTAAACGCAAGCTGATCCATCCCGAAGAATTCACCATTGAAGTCAAGGAAAAGGCCATGGTCTGTTTTCTGGAACAGGGGCTTCACGAGACCCGCGACAAGACCGGAATTCTGATTCTGATTTCCCTCTTTGAGCGCCGGGTGCAGGTCTTGGCCGACAGCGGCATCAATGCCAAAGTCCCCCAGAATACCTGGGACGAGATCGTTGCCATGATCGTCACCGGGCTGAAAAGTGGGGCCGCCTGCGCTGCCACCTGCCAGGCCATTGCCCGCTGCGGCGAGCTGTTGCAGGAACATTTTCCGCGCAAGGATGATGATACCGACGAACTGCCCAATCTGATTATCGAGCAGAAGAGCTGAACCTTACGGCGCACAGCCGGACTTAACAATTCTTTACACCGCACGACCGGCCAGCGGTGCTACCCTTGGGATCGGTTAAAAGGATCGCCCGCTAACGCGTCACAAGGAAAAACTGCATACGTCAGCGGGCAGGACAAAGAGGCCACCGACGTTATCATCTGCTTGCTATCCGGCAAACCTTTTGCGAGGAGAGTTCATCATGTTCTATGGTCACCACTCTGGCTGGGCCTGCGGCCCGTTCGGTTTTAGCGGACCAGGAGGAATATTCACCCAATTACTGTTCTGGCTGTTGATCGCCTTTATCATTTATCAACTGTTTCGCCTGTTACGGCGACCGGCTTATCACAGTCGCAGCAACAGCGCAGCCCTGGATACGCTGAATCAACGCCTGGCCGAGGGCGCGATCTCGCAAGCGGAATACGATGAAATCCGCAAGCGCCTGTCCTCCTAAACCCGCCGCATCCAACGTAACCGGTCGGGAACCGGGACTCGGCAACGGCAGAGTTCATTCAGCTGTTATGACCGGCCACTGATTCAATGATCGGCTCATAAAAATCCCGGCTCTTCCGCCCGGCATGCAGATTTTCCAGCAACAGCCCATAGATGCGGGTCGCGGTCAGTTCCAGCTGCAACTGCCGCATGGCCAGCTCATAACGGGCCGAGCCTTGATCATAGCGGCGTTTGAGCTGGGCAAAGATCCGCGAGAAGTTCTGCACCAGGGGAACGTCCCGACGGGTCCTGGTCCTGGCCAGGAATCGCCGTCCCCGACTGCTGACACCGAGCAGATGCAAATACTGCGGCCCGGCCGCCAACAGCTGCTGGGCAGTCTCTTTTTCCAGCCCCAGCAGGATCGCAACCAGCATGCGTTGAATGCGCGTCCGAGTCAGTTGTCGCGACTTGCTTCCCTGGATCAGCTCCTCCAGGTCAGCGGCAGCATCGGCACTCTCCTGCAAACGGTTTTCAATCCCGTCGTCAACCAGCCAGTAGCGACTCAGCTGCTCTCCGGCACTGTAAATTTTCCCCAACAACAGTCTGAAACAGGCTTGCGCTGAAAAGGTTTGCCCACGAGCCAGGGTCTCGTCCAGAATGGCGGCAACGGCAGCCGGCACCAGCTGACTGACCGGCTCCGCAGCAGCCAGTCGGGCACGGATTCCGGTGGCACTGGCGATATCACCGCAGACATCCGTGGCATGGTACCCCACGCCACGCCGGGCAATGGTCAAGGGTTTCATGGCGCTGCCCGTCTGGTTCAAGGCCCGCAGGTATTCGATCCCGAGAATGTTATTCGGACCGGCCAGAAGAGCCGCACCGTCCTCCGTCCCGGTCAATTCGGCCAGCACCATGGCCCGTGCCTGCGGATAGTTCTGTCCGCCGCGCAACAGTCTGGCGGTCCGCTCCGTCACCAGGGCATCCTGCTGCTGGAGCAAATCCGCACATTGGCGCAGCGGCGCCAATTCCCCGGACTCACTGCCGAAACAGAGACTGTCAATGCCGCCCAGCAGGGTCAAGGACTGAACAGCCCCCCGCGCAAAATCCGGCGCGCTGCTGCAGGCCCAGGGCAAAGGCAATTCGATGACCAGGTCGACTCCGGCGACCAGCGCCATGCGGGTGCGCACCCATTTGTCCGCCAGCGCGGCGGCGCCGCGCTGCAGAAAGTGGCCACTCATGACCGCGACCGCAACCTCGGCATCTGCCACATGAAGGCTTTGCCGCAAATGATAGAGATGGCCATTGTGAAAGGGGTTATATTCGGTAATCAAGCCGACGCTACGCATGCGCACCCCTCGGCTTCACAGCAGGACCGGCAAGGCTGAGCCGGTCCGGTTGGCCGTGGGCGACACCTCGGTTCTATAGGCCAGAACTTCCACCCCGCCGGCCACTACTTCGCGCAAGATCCGCCCATACTCAGGATCGATCTCATCAGCAGGAGCAAAAGCCTCGGCTTCCTGGCGCTGCACCAGGAAAAAGATCACCGCCCGAAAACCATTGCCCCGGGCCGCCAACAGCTCGCGCAAATGCTTCTGCCCGCGCAGAGTCACGGCGTCCGGAAAACAGGCGACGCTGTTCCGGCAGCAAAGAGTGACATTCTTCACCTCCACCAGGACCCTTTCCGTATCGTTTTCCAGCAGAAAATCGATCCGGCTCGCGCCGATGCTGTATTCCGGCGTCACCCGATAGCCGCTGAGACCGGCAATCCAGCCCTGCCGCAAAGCCTCTTCAACCACCCGATTGGTCCGCTGGGTATGGGTATCCACCCAATGTTCCCCGACTTGAATCAGCTCCAGGGTATAGGGAAGCTTACGTTTCGGGTTTTGCGCTTTGGACAATAATACCCGATAGCCCGGCACGGCACACTGCTTCATGCTGCCGGTATTCGGGGTATGAGCGGTCACCACACTGCCGTCAGCCAGTTCGACATCCGTGAGAAAACGCTTGTAGCGACGCAGCAAGGTCCCCTCAATAAGGGGGGAAGGAAGTTTCATCGGTAGTGCCTCCGGTTCAGGTGAAGGGCCATCTTAACGGGATAATAAGGACGCGACAAGCAACAATCCTTGCGCATGCTCGACGATAATCGTATAGTTCGCTTTCGCCAAATTCATACTTTGCCCCTACGACATTCTTTCACAAAGAGGTGAGCCCATGACCGAAAAATTGATTCAGCGCACAGCTTCGGCCTATGCCTATCCCCTGTTGATCAAAAATCTTCTGCAGTCCCCGATTGTCGACGACCCGCTACAGGAAATTGTCTACCGCGACCAGTTCCGCATGACCTATGCCGAGTTCCGCCAACGGATCTGCAGACTGGCCAATGCCCTCACCGAAATGGGCGTGCAGCCCGGGGATACGGTTGCGGTCATGGACTGGGACAGTCATCGCTACCTGGAATGTTTTTTCGCCATCCCCATGATCGGGGCGGTGATGCATACCGTAAACATCCGCCTGTCTCCCGAACAGGTGCTGTATACCATCGACCATGCCGAAGACGATTATCTGCTCGTCAACGAAGAATTTCTGCCTCTGCTCGAGCAGATCAAGGGGCGGATTGATACGGTGAAGAGCTATGTCTTGTTGCAGGATGGGCAGCAACAACCCGAGACCACCCTCTCCTTTGTCGGTGAATACGAGGAACTGCTCAGTGCGGCTGACGACCATTTCGAGTTTCCCGACTTCGATGAGAACACCCGGGCGACGACCTTCTACAGCACCGGCACCACCGGCATGCCCAAAGGCGTCTATTTCAGCCACCGCCAGCTGGTTCTGCACAGCCTCGGTGCGATAGCCGCGTTGGGCAGTGTGCTGGATCAGGGGCGGGTCCATCAGCGCGATGTCTACATGCCCATTACGCCGATGTTCCATGTTCATGCCTGGGGTTTTCCTTACATGGCCACAACCCTCGGAATCAAACAGGTCTACCCGGGACGCTACACTCCGGATATGCTGTTGAAACTGGTTGCCAAAGAAGAGGTCACCTTTTCCCACTGTGTGCCGACTATTCTGCACCTGCTGATAAACCATCCCCTGTTTGCCCAAACCGACTTGTCCCGCTGGAAAGTCCTGATCGGTGGCGCAGCCCTGCCCAAGCAGATGTGTAAAACCGCCCTGGCCCGCGGGATCGACATCTATTCCGGGTACGGCATGTCGGAGACCTGCCCGATTCTGACCATCGCCCATGTCACCGAAGCGGACCTGAGTCCGGATGAGGAGACCGAGATCCGCTGTAAGACTGGCCGCCCTCTCCCCCTGGTCGATCTGCGGATTGTCGATGAAAAGCTGGAGGATATCCCGGCCGACGGCACCAGCGTCGGTGAAATTGTGGTGCGCGCGCCCTGGCTGACCCAGGGCTATCTGAAGGACCAGCGCAACTCCGAAGCGCTTTGGCGGGGTGGGTATCTGCATACCGGCGATGTGGCGAACAGAGATAAAAACAATTACGTCAAAATTACCGACCGCATCAAAGACGTCATCAAAATCGGCGGCGAATGGATCTCTTCCCTGGAAGTTGAAGACCTGCTCTGTTCACACCCGGCAGTGGCCGAAGCTGCGGTCATCGGCCTGCCTGACAGCAAATGGGGTGAAAAGCCCCTCGCCCTGATCGTCACCAAAGAAGACATGGCGGTCAGCGAGAAAGAACTGCTCGCCCATATTCGCGGGTTCATCGAAAAAGGGATGATCTCCAAACAGATCGTGCTGCTGAAGTTCAAATTTGTCGAGGCCATCGACAAAACTAGCGTCGGTAAAATCAACAAGAAAGTACTGCGGGAAAAGCATGCCTGAACCGACAGGCTGGCATCAGCCCGGTTGCAAAAGAAGACTCAATTAACGGGGTCGCCCCGCTCAGCAACGAAAAAACCGCAGCAAGTAATGTTTGGCTGCGGTTTTTTCATGCCCCGATTATCCGGTCTTTTGCTGCCGAGGCCTATGGCTTGGTCAGCAAGCCTGGAGAATGTCGACAGCCATGGTTAATTCCAGGCCGAAAGCTTCGGCAACCCCGGGATAACAGACCTGTCCAGCCACGATATTCAATCCTTCCAGGATCCCGGGATCTGCCTGCGCCGCTTCCCGCCAGCCGAGATCGGCCAGTTTAAGGGCGTAAGGCAAGGTTGCGTTGGTCAATGCCATGGTCGATGTCAAGGGCACCGCCCCCGGCATATTGGCAACACAATAGTGGACCACCCCATCAATCACGTAAATCGGTTCGCTGTGGGTCGTCGGCCGCGAGGTTTCGAAACAGCCACCCTGATCGATGGCCACATCCACCAGCACAGAACCGGGCTTCATGGTGGTCAGCATATCACGGGTCACCAACTTGGGAGCCTTGGCCCCATGCACCAGAACCGCACCGACCACCAGGTCGGCCTCGGTCACCAGCTGCCGAATTGTGGCCGGGGTGGACATCAGCGCAAAACAGTTCTTGGGCATGATTTCATCAAGATAACGCAACCGCTCAAGGTTGCTGTCGAGCAGATAGACCTTGGCGCCGAGGCCGGCCGCCATCTGCGCCGCGTGAACACCAACCGTCCCGCCGCCGATCACCAGCACCGTTGCCGGTGCAACACCGGGCACACCACCCATCAGGATGCCGCGCCCCCCCTGCGAACGCTCCAGGTACTTGGCCCCTTCCTGGGCAGCCATCCGTCCGGCCACTTCGCTCATGGGCGTGAGCAGCGGCAGCTGGTCGCTGGCGGAAGTAATGGTTTCATAGGCGACGCAAACCGCCCCGCTGGCCAGCATTGCGCGGGTGAGCTCCTCATCGGCGGCAAAGTGGAAATAGGTGAAAACGATCTGCCCGGGACGAATCAGGGCATATTCCTGCGGCTGCGGCTCTTTGACATGCATGACCATTTCACAGCGGGCATAAACATCCGCCGCCGAAGGCGCAATCTCCGCACCTGCCGTCCGGTAGTCCTCGTCACTGAACCCGCTGCCCAGGCCGGCCATTGTTTCGACCAGCACCTGGTGCCCATGGGCCAGCATGACTTCGACCCCCGCAGGAGTCATACAGACACGATTTTCCTCAACCTTAATCTCTTTCAGCACTCCAACAACCATAGCGGGCTCCTTTCGGACATAAGCGGCAGGAATAACCGGACGAATTTCTATTTTGTCAGTTTATCAGCAAATTTGCGGAGTATCCTTGCAAAAAAAGAGGATTTTTCATTGTAAAATAGCGAATTCCGTTGCTAGAATCGCCCTATGTCGAATTATCCTTCAAAAAATCAACTTGATGCAATTGATCAACGAATTTTGACGGCGCTACAAAAGGATGGCCGGCTCAGTTTCGTGCAACTGGCCGAAAAGGTCGGGCTATCTGAATCCGCCTGCCTGCGGCGGGTCCGTCTACTCGAACAGCAAGGCATTATCGATCGCTATGTCATGCTTATCAATCAGGCCGCGGTCGGTAAACCCGGGACGGTCTTTGTCCAGGTCACTCTGGAAGGACAGCAGCAGGACAAACTGCAGGATTTCGAAAAGGAAATCGGTCGGGTTAAAGAAGTCATGGAGTGCTACCTGATGTCCGGCGACAGCGACTTTTTACTGCGGGTCATCATCCGCGACAACGAAGACTACATGCGGATCCACAATCGGCTGACCAGCCTGCCCGGCGTTCTACGGGTGCAGTCCTCCTTTGCCCTGAAAACAGTCCTTAAAAAAACGGAACTGCCTCTTTAAGAAGGCTTTTTCACGCCTTTCCCGCAAAAACAATTATATATTTCAGTCAAATTGACTTAATATTCGTTTTACAACTGTTAAATCACCTGAATCCCGCAGCTGTTCGCGGGTTCCCTGGCATAGGAACAGGCCTGTTGCCTTCACCGAATCGTGAATTCATATGAATCCGATCCAGCATGGAAAATTCAGCCCTCCTCTTTTTGACCCCGCCCGGCATCTGCTGCGCAAAAAGGTCATTCACGGGCTGCAATCCCAATTGCAGGCAGACCGGCACACCATCGTCATCGAAGGACAACCCGGCCAGGGCAAATCGCAGCTGGCGGTTCAGTTTCTCAGCAGCACCGGGAAAAAATTCGCCTGGCTGCAACTTGCCCCGGACGACGGCGACCCGGTCCTGCTGCTCCTTGAACTGTTGGACACCTTGCGGCACGCCTTGCCTGAATTCCGCGCGCCGCAAGTGGAGGACTGGTTAGCGCAGAAAGGTCCCCTGCCACTACAGGTTTCTCAGCTGGCCGAGCTTTTACTCGAGGATCTTGAAAATCACTTGGTCAACGAGTTTTTCCTGGTGCTGGATGACCTGCATCTGCTAAACGGGCGGCTCCAAAGTCAGAGCGTATTGACTGCGCTGCTGATCGCACCACGCCAAAAGGTGCAGTTGCTCCTGATATCCCGCCAGCCGGTCTTTCCTGTCCTGCTGGGAAAGCACCCTCCACCCCCGGCGGTGATTCTTCGCAACGACGATATATCCCTGAACCGGCAGGAAATTGCCGCGCTCTTCAATGACTGTTTGAACATTGCGGTTTCATCCGCCACGGTGAATGACCTGTTCCAGGCTAACGGAGGCTGGATCATGGGCTTACTCCTTGCTTCCCGGCAAAAAGCAGGCCCCCGGCCTGGGAGCATCAGTCAAAAAGCCTTGGGCCCGGATACGTTTCTCAACTATTTTGCAGAGGAGATTTTAGGCAATCTGCCACGCCAGCTGCAAACCGCGCTGATCCGCCTGTCATTGCTGGATGAGATCCCTGCAGGACTGGCCACCATTATCGGCGAAGATCCAGCGATTCAGGAAAAACTGGCGTTACTTGAAAACCAAAATTTTTTCATTCGCTCCCTGGATCCGCAGCGAACCGTTTTTTCTTACCATCATCTGTTTCGTGACTGCCTCACCACCCTTGCCAAAAACAGCTTGTCGGACCAGGAGATCAAAAAAATCTGGGGGCAAGCCGGCCAATGGTATGCCCCGGCAAGAGCAGAGATTGCTCTGGGCTATTTTTTACGCGCAGCTGATTTCAACGCGGCCCAGGACGTTCTCAGCAAAATAGGCATGGACCTGCTGGCCAGCAACCGCTTGGTCACGCTGCAAAGTCTACTCGCCCCGATCGCTGAACAGGTCTACCCCCATTATCCCTGGCTCGCGTTTTATAATGGCGTGATCCTCCTGGACAGCGCCCCGCCAACTGCGCGAAGCTTTTTTGAACTGGCCCTGGAAGGATTCATCCGCGAGGGGAATGAAACCGGAGAACTCCTGGCCTTGGTGCAGTTAGTCTATTTCCATTCCGCGGTCGACTGTCAGTTCGAGACCGGCCGGCAAAGACTGGAGCGTGGCATTGCCCTGTATGAAAAACGGCGTCATGCCCTGGATGCCATGCAGCAGGCACATGCGGCCAATGTCTTTGTCATCGGTCTGACCCTGTTCAGTGTCGATCTGGAACGAACCCACCCTTTCGCAGATTTCGGCCTGGCCGAAGCAAAACGGCTGAACAGCAAAGGCCTGGAAGCTGAAGCGCGCATGGCCCGCTGTTATCGGGATTTGTTTGCCGGAGACTTGACGTCCTGCCGCCGGGAAGTGGAACAGTCCCTGCCGCTGTTGCAAAGCCCGCAGGTAAGCCTGGTCAATAAAGCGGCCCTGCAACTGGCTCACCTGAATCTTCTCATCAATGAAGGAAGGCGCGCTGACTTTGAATTTCATCGGCGTCGTTACCTGAAGTGTTATGGTGAAGAGCTGATTGAACACAGTTCTTTTGGCGCTCTTATCCGCATGTGGCAACTCGACCTGGCCCTGGCTCGCGGTGATGATCCCAGCATGCAGGACATTCTGCAAGTCGCCCTGGCCAGTGACTTTGGCAGCACCCTGCCACATATGCGCAGCCTTTACCTGCAGTACCAGGCCTATTCAATGGCCCGGCTTAACCACGCCGACAAAGCGGTTCAAGCCCTCCGGGAGTCTCTCCGCTTAAGACAACAGGCCGGGGGCTTGGATTTTATTGCGATGAACAATTTGCTGCTCGCAGCGACCTTGACGCGGCTGGGACAATACCCGGAAGCGCTGGAGTTGCTCCACAAAGCACTGGACATATCCATCAATAGCGGCGAAATTTTTATCCGCCCCGGTCTTCATGCCTACCGGGCCTGGACCTATCTGCAACAAGAGAAACAGCAGCTGGCCACCAGAGAAATAACCAAAATGGCCGACTGTCTTTCCAAAAGTGCATTTCAATCCTTCTACGGCTGGGACCCGGAGGTGATGACCGACCTCCTGGCAGAAGCCGCGCGACAAAAACTGGCTTTGGAACCGTTAGCCAAGCTGTCTGCCTCACGGCTGCGGATGTCTTTTCTGGAAGACGGTCGCCCGCTGCATCAATTGACGATCAACTGCCTGGGGACACTTGAAATTTCTTGTCATGGGCGGCAGATCTCGCATATGGATCTGTCTCCCAGCATGCGCCAGCTGCTCGCGTTGCTGATTGTAGCGCCAAAGCATCAGCTGCTTCTGGAAGACATCCAGGTCAAACTTTGGCCGGACAGCCCGCCCCTGAAATCCCGCTCAAGCTTCGACAATCTCATTTCACGCTTGCGTAAACTCCTGGATAATATTCTGCTCAGCCCTTCGGCCAAAGACTATCTCACCTTGCAAAATGGTGTCCTCTGCCTGGAAAATTGTTATTTTGACTTTATCGATTTTACCAGCAAGATCCGGCAGGGCATCCGCCACGTCCGCAAAAAGGAATTCTGGCAGGCGGATCTGGCCTTTGCCGCGGCACTGACTCTCTGGCAGGGGGGCTTTCTCCAGGGCATCCCTTTAAATGACCAGGGGCACCTGAAGGCGCAGGATCTGCTGTTACTGAACCTGGAAGGCTCGCAATTCTGGTTTGATCTATTGGTTGAGTCCGGTCACCCTGATGAAGCGATCACCGTTGCCAATAGGGCTCTGCTGGTTGATCCGACCCATGATGTTCTGGTCAGGAAGCTGTATAACCTCCACACCCACTTCGCTCAGCGGGTGCCGGCCAAAAAAGTTCTCCAACGTTATGCGCTTGCTCTTGAAGCTGATGGTTTTACCGCACAGGAACGAGAACACATCCTCGAATCATTCTGGGGCGCATCCGACATGGCAGGTCAGACCACAAGCGGCTATTTCCCCGAGAGAGCCAGAAACACCGAGGCCTGATCTGCAACGCTGAACAGTACGGCGGATTCAGCGGTTCCAGATTTTTTTAAGCTGCCGTTCGTTTTTTTCCACTCCCTTTGCAGTCTCCCCTGAGCTTTAAGAAAAATATGAGATGCTCAGGTCACAATGGCCCACAGCACGATCCATTGCTGGCTAAAAACGCATCGGCCCGAAAACCTTGGTAAAATGGAAACACCCCCGTTCCACCAGACCGGGTATCGGTTGAGACAGGAGGAGTTATGTCGACACGCCATGCCGTTGTCTTTGATGATGATGATTTTTTCCTGAGCATCATGGTCAAGCTATTCCGGGCTCTCGATGTCAAAGTGACGGCTTTTTCCGATCCGGGCTGCTATATCTGTTCCCAACCCGGAATCACCGCATGCCCGGTAGCATCGCCCTGCACCGATTTTCTTTTAACCGACCACAAAAATCCACAAGGGATGGACGGCATAGACTTTTTGAAAAGAACTCACCGGCTCGGGTGCAAGATTCCCCGCCACCGCAGGGCTATCATTTCATCGGATTGGAAGGCTGAAGACCGGACAGAAGCCGAACTGTATGCCGGACAGGTTTTTGAGAAATTCCAGGCAAAGGAAAAGCTCTCCGCCTGGATCACGACGGCCCTGTTTACCTGTTAGGTTCCTCTCCCCCTGGCCGCCCTTAGAAGATACTTTTCCCGAACAGGGATTCGGCAAGTTCCACGGCAATTTTTGCAGTCCGGTTTTCAAGGTCGAGGATGGGATTGATCTCGACGATATCCACCGCGGCCAGTTTGCCGGTATCGGCAATGGTTTCCATCAGCAGCTGGGCTTCCCGGTAGCTCAGACCTCCTGGGGACGGAGTACCGACCCCCGGGGCCTCGTGCGGCTCCAAGCTATCCATATCAAGACTGACATGCAGGAAATGGTGGTTGGCCAGTTGGCTCAGGGCTGCCCGGGCAATCGCCCCCATGCCCTGTTCATCGACATCACGCATGGTATAAACCGTCACCCCGCTCT
Source organism: Pelobacter seleniigenes DSM 18267 (assembly GCF_000711225.1). NCBI lineage: Bacteria > Pseudomonadati > Thermodesulfobacteriota > Desulfuromonadia > Desulfuromonadales > Desulfuromonadaceae > Pelobacter > Pelobacter seleniigenes. The sequence continues at coordinate 48,036 of NZ_JOMG01000004.1, read as the reverse complement.
GTTTCAGCCAACGCCGCTCTTCCCGATCCAGGTCCCGCAGCCCGATCATGACCACATCCGTTCCGGCGATTTTAGCGCCCGGCCGGCCGATATTGAGCAGCTCCGGATAGCCGGTCCCAAGCAAGGTTGCCAGGGGCATGCCGTGGACATTCCCGGACGGGGAGCTATCCGGACTGTTGGCATCGCCATGGGCGTCGATCCAGATAATGCCTACCGGCTTTCCGGCGGTCACTCCGCCGATGGTCCCGATGGCCAGGGAATGGTCCCCGCCCAGAAACAACGGGATGTCGCCCTCCCGCACGGCGAGAGCTGCGGCCTCGTAGGCCGCCTCACAAACCTGCCGAATGGCGCTGAGCAGGGACTCCTGATCGGTTGTCGACAGGGTGTCCCGTACCGGCACATAGAGGTTGCCCGAGTCATGTAATTCGTACCCCAGCGCGCGCAGACGGGTCGACAATCCGGCGTAGCGGATAGCGCTCGGCCCCATATCGACCCCGCGCTGGCTCTGGCCAAGATCGATGGGAATGCCGATAATGCGGATGGTTCTGCTCATAAGTCCCTCGTCCCGGTCAGCCCCGCCTGAGATTGTTCCACAGGTTCATCATGAAATCCTGGACATTGGTCAGTATCGCCACGGCCTGGGCCGAGCCCCGATTAGCCAGTTTATCGGCACTGAATTCAGTCATATCAACAATGAAAAAATAGACCGGCCGCACCGCCCCGTCCGGCATCACCCGATAACTCGGCACCATGTTGCCGAAGGCGATGGAATGCAGCTGGGTGGCCAGGGCGATGACCGTGGTCGCTTTGCGAGCGTGCAGGCGCATGGCATCCTGGGCTTGGTAGACATTGCCGATAACTTCGGGCAAGGGCCCGTCGTCGCGGATGGAACCGGCCAGGACATACGGGACATGACATTTCTCACAGGCGTAGATGATACCGTTATCCAGCCCCAGTTCGACAATCGTCCGTGAAATGGAGCCGCGTTTGCGAACCTCGTTGAGGATATCCAGATGGTTGTAATGACCCAGCGGCTGCAGGGTCTGCGAGTAGATGTTCTGCCCGAGGCCGGTTTGGAAACGGGCCGCCTCGAGATCATGGGTGGCCAGGGCGTTACCGGCCAGCAGCACATGGCAGTAACCGTTTTCGATCAGCCCCTGCATGGCGTCTCGGCTGTCCTTGTCAAAGGCCACCGCCGGACCCAGCACCCAGGCGATGTTGCCATGCTCACGATCATGGCGAAGCACCTTGTAGAGTTCGTCATAGGACCGGGAAAAAGGCGTTTCCCGGGTTCCACGGGTGCGAAAGGAAAATTTGTCGACCGCCGTCTCAGCCGGGGAAACAAAACCTGTGGTATGGACAAAGATTCCTTCTTCGCCATTTTCAGTGCGCCCGACCGCAACCAGATCGCCCTGCCTGACCCGGCGCGCTTCGACCACCTCCAGGGCATCCCCCTTCAGGACCAGAACCGCGTCCATGCGGCTTTCCGGCGCCAGCAGCCAACGCCCCTCGCCCAGATGAACATATTCCGGATGGTTGGAGGTGCCATGATACTGCGCGGGGACAACCCCGTCCTGCGGAGCCGGCTCAAACCGGGCCGAGGGAGCATCGCTGAGGCCAGGCTGGGTAAAATCGGGAGGAGTATAAGAGGGAATAAACGATTCCATAGGGACCTCCTTGTAGGAAGAAATTCGCTGCGCCACAGTCAGTTACCGATGCCGTCATGGCAAACGGAGGAACTGTTCTTATCCTGAAAGGGTAGCCTGAAAAAACATTTTCCACAACGCGCCGCGGTAGAATTTCCGCCACTGCCGGACAACGTCGGCAAACCTCGCCAATCCGCCGCCAGGAGCGAAATCTGGGCAGCATCTGGTTCATGACGTTTTTCAGAAATTTATTGCTGGAACTGCTGCAAAGATCGGTTAGTATGTGGCCAAAATATCTGGAAGGACTGGTACATGGATAAAAGACAGATCAAAAAGCATCGGGATTTTCTCAAGGACTCGTTACGCCGCACCATCGATTTCCGGCGCACGGATCAAAACCGCGGGGTGTCGGTTCCATCCCTGCAGAAACCTATTGAAAAAGATCAACAGTTGATTGAGCTGCCCGGCGCGGAAGCCTGGGAAAAATTCCGCGGCACCGACTTGCTCGATGCCATTATCAACCGCCAGAGCCTGCGACGGTTCGCGGCGCAGGAATTGACCTTGGCGGAATTGGCCTTCCTGCTCTGGATGAGCCAGGGCATCAAAAAGGAGCTGAGCCCGGGAAGCGCCCAGCGCACCGTGCCATCGGCCGGCTGTCGGCACCCTTTTGAAACCTATCTGCTGGTGACCCGGGTCGCAGGGTTGACAGCCGGGGTTTATCGCTATCTGCCGCTGGAACATGCACTGGTTCAGGAAACGACCGATCCAGATCTGATGGGAAAAATCACCCCGGCAACACTGGGGCAAACCTTTATCGCCGCAGCCCCGGTGGTGTTTGCCTGGACCGTGCTCCCCTATCGCACGGAATGGCGTTATCATACCTCGGCCCACAAAGTTATTCTGCTTGATGCCGGCCATGTCTGCCAGAACCTCTACCTGGCTTGCGAAGCGATCGGCTGCGGAACCTGTGCGGTGGCGGCGTATCATCAGGAGTTGATGGACCAACTGCTGGGCATCGACGGCAAGGACGAATTTACCGTCTACCTGGCCCCGGTCGGTAAACGCTGATTAAAATTGAAACAGGGGCAAGACCTGTGCGGTGATCTGTTCTTTGAATTCGGCCAGGCTGCCATCATTGTGAATCACCAGATCCCAGTCCTGTACGTGATCCAGGGAATTTTCGCTGCTGTGATCATTGGCGCCATGGAATCCGGGGCGCTCGATCCGCACAAAAACCCCGCCGTGCTTGCTGATGACCGCCAACTCATTGCCGAACCGCACATCATCCACCAGGATATGCGTTGTGGTTAGATCGTATTTTGCCAGATTCCGCTCCCAGGCCTTGGTCCAGTAATCCGGGTCCTGGGCGCGACGATACTCCGTGCCCCACCATTGCAGAAGGCGTCTGACCGTCACGGCGGAGCAGCCGGGCCGATCCTGAATATCCGCATTGACCTGAATAAAATCATCCCACTGCGGACAGCATTTGCCTGCCCGGGCTTGGTCGATATAAAAAATCCGCACCTTGTCGGCCTGATCACCATAAACCAGCGGCACTTTATCCGCCGCTCCGACCTGACGGATAAAATCCTCCACCTCATCCCGCAAAGCCCGGGCCATGGGCAGAACCTCAATAACGAGCCCCTGCTGTTGCAATAGAAATTTCGCTGCGGTGGTCTTTCCCGAGGCCGCTTTTCCGGCAAAACCGATAATCATGGTGACAAACCCCATTCCGTAAAAATTTTCAGTCGGCAGTCAAAACCGCCGCCTGAATGGACTGTGAGTGTACTGAAATCAGTTGCAAAAAGAAATCGTTCTTCACCAAAAATCTTGCCAGTTTTGCCCTGAACGAAATGAAAAATACAGCGCAGGGTAAAACCATCAGCAGCAAGCATTGACAAAAAATTATTAAAACAATATTATCTTAATCATTATGTTTGATTTTTACTCTCTGGAATAGAGGCTGCATCAATGGAGATGTGGCCTTTTTTAGCAGAATAAGTAAATCTCCGACAATTCCAAACAAAAGATAAATTCCAAAGATGGGGGGGATTGTTTAGGAGCAAAGAAAAATGAAAATGCGGATCAAAAACCTCTTCTTCCTGCATCTGCTATTAATCTTTTCCATTGCCGGCTTAGCCATTTACAGCGGCCTGAAATACCAGGCTTTTTCCGTTCTGGATCAGACCGAAAAGGAAACCCTCAAAACCGAAAACAGGCTGATCATCCGTACCATTCAAAATGAAATCGACCGACTTGTCACGCTGGCAAAAGACTGGGGTGAGCGGGACAAAACCTACATCTTTATGCAGAATGGCAATCTTGACTTTATCAGGGAAAATCTCAGTCAGAACTATCTAAACAATGTCGAGATCGATGGAATCCTTTTTCTCGATACAAACTTCAGCAGCCATTTTTCCTACCCCAATATCAAGAAAGAAACCCAAACAGAATTTCAGGAGATTGTCTCACAGGTACAGGCCAAAAAAGATCTGTTTACAGACTCCCTCCGCCAAGAAGTTCACCGAATTCTGCTCTTCAACCCGGAAGCAAAACTGAATTTCTGGGCGGTGATTCATCCAATCAGCCTGGCCGGCCAGCCTGAATACGTCGATGGCTACCTACTCTTGATCAAATTGATTGACAGGGCGTTCGTACAAAAAATCAGCCGGATTATCGGCAAACCGCTTAAGCTAAAAGCTTCGGAAAACATATCAGGATTCGAATGTCTTCCAGAAGAAAGCTTCGGTGAGTTTTGTGAAAAGGTCTACTTCGTCAACGACTCAAAAGCACTGCTTGACATATCAATCCTCGACAGTGACCGAAAAAACCGGATATTTTTTCACACTGAAATCAAACGCTCACTGGATCAAAAGATCCGGCAGGTTTTTCGACACACCCTGTTAATTGTCTTAGCGATCGGACTTCTGGTTATTCTGCTTAATGTTCTCATGGTTCATCGCGTGGTGGTGCGGCCGACATCATATCTGGCGGAACGATTTTCAACCTTTGCGCAGCAAAGAACCGTTCATGAGCGGCTTAAAGTCAAAGGCGCTTATGAAATCAGGGAAATGACGCGCGCCGCCAACCTCATGCTGAATGAAATTGAGAATCTGAACGAGCAGCTGATTGTCCAGTCACGCACCGATGAACTGACCAAACTCTTCAATCGGCGTTATTTCGGCGAATTGCTGCAACGTGAACTGGGCCGGGCGGCCCGGGAGAAGGCCCCGCTTGCCCTGCTGATGCTCGATATCGATCACTTCAAACAATACAACGATCATTACGGCCATGTTGCCGGTGATAAATGTCTCAAAAGAGTCGCCACAATCCTGCGGAAAACCCTGCAGCGTTCCAACGACATTGTCGCCCGCTTCGGCGGGGAAGAATTCATCCTGTTGCTCAGCAATACCAATTTGGTCCAGATGGAACAACTGGTCAACAATCTGGGCAACCGCATCAAACAGGCAGCCCTGCCCCATGATTTTTCCCAGGCTGCGAACTATGTCACCTGCAGTATTGGCGGCGTCAGCTTGATCCCAACCCCTGAAACGACCGAACGAACCTTGATCCTTAGAGCCGATGCCCTGCTCTACCAGGCCAAGGAAAACGGCCGCAACCGGGCTGTGCTATCCGATTCGCTCGGTACCTGACCAATTTTTTCGCAACCGGGGACGCAGGGCATCAACACCGCCAAAAGCCTGAACGCCGTTGCCCGCCCCTGCGACAACCGGGCGCGGTGAAAAATGACCACCACTGCGGCCACTGTTGTAGCGTAGGTTCCGCAGCCGGTCGGTGGAAACGGGACCCGGGAGCCAGTTCCTGGAGACGGCGAATCCGCTCGGCAATCGGCGGATGGGTACTCAACCAATCAGGGATGGTCCCCTTCGGCAACAACCTCCGCCACAGCGGGCGAGCGGAACGGTCGATTTTCCACAATGCCGAGGCGAGAGCCTGCGGATCTTCGGTCAATTCTACCGCTGACAAATCGGCCCGGTATTCGCGGACCCGTGACAATCCCAATTGAGCCAACGCACTCAGCTGCGGAGCAAAAATCAACAACGCCAGCGCCAGCCAATTGACATGAACCTGAGAGACCAGCATCAGGGGCAGACTAAACAGCAGCAAAAACATCCCGAACAGGGAAAAGGCTCCGGTGACCCGTCCGGACAGCGCTGCGAGGCTCATAACCCGAATATCATCATTGCGCAAGTGGCTGATCTCATGCGCCATGACCCCGGCCACCTCGTCGTGGTCCAGTAACCGGGTCAAGCCGGAAGAGACGGCAATCGCCGCCTCCCCATTACGACCGACAGCAAAGGCATTGACCTGGTTTGACGGGATATAATAAAGGGCGGGCACAGCTGCCAGCCCGGCCCGCCGGGCCAACAGGGCAACCATCTCATGCAAGCGGGGCGCCTGCGCCACGGCCAACGGCTTTGCCCGGACCAATCGCATCACCAACTGCGGCGAGTTGACCGGTGAAAACAGGGCAAAGCCGATCCCGAACAGGGCCAGCCAAACCACGACATTGCCACCCCAAACCATCCAACCGAGCAATGCCGGATAGGCGGCCAAAAACAGTAACAGCAAGGCGGTCTGGATCCGGTTGACCTGGTGTCTCGACAATCCGGAGGTCCGACTCCCGCTGGAATTCTTAGCCAACATGATAACTCCTTTTCTTGCGACGGTATGTTTCCCGCCGTGAACTCGGGCAGAGCCCGGCTCCGGTCAGCAGCAGTTGTCTTTCACCGCCCGTAGAGTAACCCGAGCCCCACCCTTGACTTGGCAGCCATTCAGGCTGCGTTGTTATTCTGGCCATGAGCGTCATCGACCTCTTCGAATTCCGCGTCGACCACATCTCCGGCCTGGTGAACCGCAGGGTCGACACCCGAACCGGCGGGCTGCCCCTGAGGAGCGGCCTGGGCGGACAATCGACTCATCGCCGCATGAAGGGTCTGGGTTGCGGCCTCGATCCGCCCCTTGTCGTTACCAGTAAGGACAGCTTCAACCCCGTCGATCGCAGCTTCAACCTCACCCTTGAGGTTCGAGTCAAGTTGCGGGCCAGCGTCTTCAACACTCTTTCTGGCCGTGTAAACCAGGCTTTCCGCTTGATTCCGGGCCGCCACCAGCTCATGGAAACGCCGGTCCTCGGCGGCGTGCTCTTCGGCTTCGCGAACCATACGCTCAACCTCTGCCTCACTCAGCCCACTGGAAGCTTTAATCACCACCGACTGTTGTTTACCGGTATCTTTGTCCCGGGCTGAAACATTGAGGATACCGTTGGCATCGATGTCAAAGGTCACCTCGATCTGCGGCAGTCCGCGGGCAGCCGGCCGAATGCCTTCCAGGTTGAACTTCCCAAGCAGTTTATTGTGTACCGCCTGTTCCCGCTCGCCCTGCAGGACATGCACGGTCACGGCAGACTGATTATCTTCAGCGGTGGAAAAAACCTCGCTCGCCTTGGCCGGAATCGTCGTATTCTTCTCAATCAATTTGGTCATGACCCCGCCCAGGGTTTCGATGCCGAGGGACAGCGGGGTGACATCAAGGAGCAGCACATCATTGACGCTGCCGCTGAGCACACCGCCCTGAACCGCGGCGCCGATGGCGACCGCCTCGTCCGGATTGACATCCTTGCGCGGTTCTTTGCCGAAGAATTCCTTGACCTTCTGCTGCACCAGCGGCATCCGGGTCTGGCCGCCAACCAGGATCACGCTATCGATCTTGGCAGCGCTCAGACCGGCGTCCCGGAGGGCCTGCTGACAGGGCTCGATGGTCCGCTCAACCAGGTCCGCGACCAGCGACTCAAATCGCGCCCGGGTCATCTTGAGGCTTAAATGTTTAGGCCCGCTGGCATCCGCGGTAATGAACGGCAGATTGATATCGGTCTGTTCCGTGGACGACAGTTCGATCTTGGCTTTTTCCGCCGCTTCTTTCAAACGCTGCAAGGCCATCTGGTCACCATGCAGATCGATCCCCTGCTCTTTCCGGAACTCCTCAATAATGAACTCGATCAGCCGGTTGTCAAAATCTTCTCCGCCCAAAAAGGTATCGCCATTGGTCGCCAGCACTTCGAACTGCTGGTCGCCGTCAACATCGGCAATTTCGATCACCGAGACATCGAAAGTCCCACCGCCGAGGTCATAGACCACCACATTCTGATCGCCTTTCTTATCAAGCCCGTAAGCCAGCGCCGCGGCGGTCGGCTCGTTAATAATCCGCTTCACCTCAAGCCCGGCGATCTTACCGGCGTCCTTGGTTGCCTGCCGCTGCGAGTCATCAAAATAGGCCGGCACGGTAATCACCGCTTCGCTGACCGGCTCACCCAGATAATCCTCAGCTGTTTTCTTCATTTTCTGCAGAATTTTGGCGGAGATCTCCTGCGGGGAGACCCGCTTATTGCCAGCCTCCACCCAGGCGTCACCATTATCCGCCCGCACAATCAGATAGGGAACCATGTCTTTATCCTTGACGACCATCTTATCGTCAAAGCGCCTCCCAATCAGCCGTTTGATGGCAAACAGGGTGTTGCGGGGGTTGGTGATCGCCTGCCGTTTGGCCGATTGGCCGACCAGGACTTCATGCCCGTGGGCATAAGCCACAATAGACGGCGTAGTGCGCGCCCCTTCACTGTTTTCTATGACTTTCGGTTTGCCGCCTTCAAGGACGGCAACACATGAATTCGTTGTTCCTAAATCAATTCCGATTATTTTTCCCATTGGTTAACCTCCGATTCTTATTCCTATATGTTAAACGCCGGTCACACTGAATGACGTTCTGACGCTTATTCTTCTCAAAAGCCGTGCCAAAAAGAGATGTCAACAAATCCGGCAGGTTGCCAGCTGGTGAGACCGGGGTGCGACGTTCCAACGATTGTCGCAGGCGACAGTGCTGCGACAGTCCATTGCGACACCCACCCGTCAGCCAATATTTTCAGTTCCGCACTGCTGCAGATAACCATCTGAATTAAATGATTTTTTTTGCAGTACAAAAATCTCTGCGGCTTGGCACAGGATTTGATATTGAGAATGGCAGCACGGCACAATAGCCGGCGGAAAATTGAACATTCGAAGAGAACGATAAAGATGGAGGACGCTATGGCACAATGGGATCTGTTTCAGGAAATGGATAAACTTCGCAGGGAACTTGATAACGCGTTTCGCGGCGTCGGCATGGGCTTCACTCAGCCGTCCTTCCTGCCGGGAATCGGCACAGGCGATTATCCGCGCTTCAACCTGAGTGAGGACGAAAACAACTATTATGTTGAAGCCCTGGTTCCGGGAATCGATCCGCAGGATCTTGACCTCAATGTCATGCAGGGCACGTTGTCCCTGTCCGGTGAGCGCAAGGAGCATAAGATCGAGAACGGCACCTGGCATCGCCATGAACGGGGCGCAGGCAAGTTCATGCGCAGTATCGAACTGCCGGACAATATCGACTCCGGCAAGGTTGATGCCGAATATCGCAACGGCTTGCTGCTGATCACGCTGCCCAAGCAGGAACAGGCAAAACCTAAAAAAATCTCTGTCCGCGCCAATTAACCATATCCCGAACACCGCAATGGCCAACGGACAGAGTCATAAATAACCAGGAGTAAGGAGGACAACCATGACTGCGCAAGAAATGGCAAAATATCATAACAACAATCTTGAACCGCGTGAGGCAACCCGTTCGACCGGACGGACGCTGGTGCCCGCCGTCGACATATTTGAAACCGAAGAAAACCTGACCCTTTTGGCTGACATGCCCGGGGTCGACAAGAACGGGCTCGACATCAACCTGGAGAATGGAGTTTTGACCATCAAAGGAGAAGTGCATGGCGAGACCAAGGGCAAAGCCCTGTTGCGGGAGTTTTCTTCCGCCAACTACTACCGTCAATTCAAACTGTCTGACCGTATCGATGCCGACAAAACCACGGCTGAGCTGAACAGCGGTGTCCTTAAGCTGATCATCCCCAAAGCTGAGGCCGCCAAACCGAAGAAGATTGAGATCAGACATTGAAGGACGGATTAACATAGAGCCTTCTCTGCAATGAGAAGGACCATTTTTCCAAAGCCCCTTTTCGCAGGGGCTTTGCTGTTTTGAGCAGTCAACGACGTTATGTCTCTTCGTGGGGGAGTTTGGCTTGGTGGTTGACAGGCCACGTCACCCCCATCCCATCAATCATAAAGAAATTTCTGCCTGTTTCATTTCCCCCTTTAGCAAAGGGGGATTAAGGGGGATTGGGCCATCGACAGCTCCACAAAACACTCTCCCATGCTATCCTTTCCCAAAGCCCGGCAAACCTATTTTTTACCCCCTAAAGACAATCGATTAAACAAGGAGCCAATTCATGAAAAAAATCCTTCTCCTCGGCGCCAACGGCAAAATCGGCCAGCTTCTGACCCGACTGTTGGTCAAAGAAGACCTGCCTTTTCGGGTCATGGTCAGGACCCCGGAACAGATCCGGGCATTTAATGAACTTGGTGTCGAAGCTGTTCTTGGCGATCTGGAAAGTGACTTTTCAACTGCCTTTGAGGATTGCGACAAGGTGGTCTTCAGCGCCGGTTCAGGGGGAGCGACCGGCGCCGACAAGACCCTGCTTGTCGACCTGTGGGGTGCGATCAAAACCGTCAACTACGCCAAAGAAAAAGGGCTTGACCATGTGGTCATGATCAGCAGCATGAACGCTGCCGACCCCGACAAAGGACCTGCGGCCATCAAACATTACCTGGTCGCCAAATTTGCCGCCGATGAGTATCTCAAAAACAGCGCTTTGCCCTACAGCATCCTGCGCCCGGCCAGGTTGACGGATGAACCGGGCACCGGGAAGGTGAGTATCAATCTTCCGGCCACTCCCGATGAAAGAATCATTCCTCGTGCCGATGTCGCTGCTGCGGCACTGTATTGCCTGGCGAATAATTCCACCAAAGGATTGATCGTGAATCTGAGGCAGGGGAATATGAATATAGAAGAAGCTCTGGAACGCTAAGCGTAGTGGGCCGGGCCAGCATCCAAGAGATCTGAAGCGTCAATACATTCAGGAGGGAGCAGATCAAAGCAGATGTTCCGGACAAGAACTTGCGGCTTGTCCGGAACATCATGCAAAATTAGAACGATTGTCTTTCGTAAACAGGGTTAAGAGAATTTCCTGAATCCGCCACAATCAGCTGATTTCCTTCGACAAAAATACCATGAGAGAACGACAGAGTTGTTGCTGCAGGGTTGTCATCTTCTGCGCCAGCGCCAGCGCTGTCAGTCGGCGTGTTCCTGGTAAAACCAACCTGTCCCCCCCCCCCCCCCGACAGCCATGAGCAATCTGACGAAAACATGCATTCTGCGTTCGAAGTCATCAGGAAATAGCCCTGACTCAATATGATTGAGAGCTAAAAATCTGGACGACGCTGTCAGATTGTCATCACTCTTCCGCTTCTGCCGGCAAAAGGGGAACGTATGGATAGACCAATTTAATTCTTGAATTGTACGATTATTTTTATTAGTTTAGCTTCAAGGTTGATGTTTCTTGGAGGTGGGGACTTGCAAAGATCGATCAAAATAAATTAAAAGCCGTGAGCAAATTGGATTTGCCTGCGGCTTTTTTTATGTTTTACCACGAGTAAATCTTATTTTCTTTCCCCCCCTATCTGAAAAACACTCGTCGCCGACAAAACAGGATTTTTCTTGATCCTGAATCGGTGGATGGTTCCTTTCACTAGCCTGCCCCAAACGATCAGGGAACCATGAATAAGGCACGTCGTTACCCCTAACACAACGAGTAAATAAATGAGCGACAAAACCTACAAGGTTGTCTTCAGCGGCAACTTGGCCTTAGACACCGACGAAAAGGAAGCACGAATAAACCTGGAGCAAAAATGTCGATACCAGCCCGCGGCGATTGAAAAAATCCTCTCCGGAAGAAAAGTCATCCTGAAGAAAGGGCTGGATGAGGTCAAAGCCAATCGCTATAAAAATTATTTTGATCAGTTCGGCCTGTTATGTGACGTTATAGCGGAAACCTCTCCTGCTGCAAGGCAACAAACTCAGACCATTCCCCAGGCCGAACCCACCCACGTGGCCCCTCCCGCAGGCCGAACTTGCCCGAAATGTTTCAGCGCCAACCAGACCGAAGATACCTGTCAGCAATGCGGGGTGATTTTTGCCCGTTACGAAGCAGTTAAGGCGCGTCGCGCAGCCATGGATGATCCTGATCAAGCCAGGCCGGAGGAAACCACCAAAACCTATTTTGAAGTCCATCCCGAGCAACTGTTCATTCTTAAAGCGTTTGCCGTCATCAGCCTGATTATCCTCGTGCAAGAACTGCTCAGCAATTTTCTACCGCTCTTCATGCTGTTATTCCCGGTCGTGTTTTTGCTTTACATCCGGCTGCAGGCCACAGTCACAGGCCAATCAGCCACGCAACTGCTGAGCGAGCACATAACTTTCATGCCGGTCATGTATGCCAAAGAGGAACGGCAGCAACAGTACATTCCGCTGGTGACCTACGGCTTGATCCTTGCCAACATACTGATTTTCTATCTGTTCGAGCTATCTGTCTCCCCCGAGTTGATCAGTAACAACCTGATCTTTCTCCCCTATGCCCCGACTCCGGTCAATGTTCCGCTCAGCCTCTTCACATCTCTCTTTCTCCATTCCGGGCAAGGCCATCTGTGGGGCAACATGCTCTTCCTCTGGGCAGTCGGGACCATGGTCGAAAGACGTATCGGTCCGTGGCGCTTATTTGCCTTTTACCTGATCAGCGGTATCTGCGGCAATCTACTGTACCTGCTGAGCTGCCAATTGACAGGCTCGCCTGCTCACATCCTGGGCGCCTCTGGCGCCATTGCCGGGGTCATGGGGATTTTTGCGGTACGTTGTTATTTTAAAAGCATGGTCTTCCCGTTACCGATTCTGGGAATCTTTTCCCTGATTCTTCCGGTCAGTCTGAAAATACGGCTGAACTCCCTGGTCATCATCGGCCTCTTTTTCCTAGCCGACCTTAGTGGCGGAATCGAGCAGGTTCAAGGATCGAGCAGTTCAAACGTCGGGCATTGGGCTCATATCGGGGGCATCCTGTGCGGAACCCTGCTGGCGATGATGTTCCGCATTAACAAGGAGGCCATTCTGGAACGTCATATTGAACTCGGCAGTCAGGCAGTCAATGCTCAAATCGGTGCCGGTGACCTTGAAAAAGGTGAAGAATCCCTGCGCTTGCTGCTGACAAAAGATCCCGAAAATACGGAGGCTCTCCTGCTGCTGGCGCGATTGCGCTCAAAGTTTACCGCAACGGAAGAGGGGAATGATCTCTATCGCAAAGTGATTCCAAAATTAATCCTGGAGAATCAGGAAGAAGCAATGATGGTCTTCCATGAATATTACAAGGTCTATTACAAAGGGCTTGATTCGGACACCATGTTCCGCCTGGCAAATATTTATCATCGCAATGACGATTTAGAGGCAGCGACCCAGTGCCTGGAATCTGTCTGTCAAAATAAACTGACACCACCGGCAATGCTGGAGAGAGCTCTTTTTCAGTGCGCCCGAATTCTAGAGAGCATGGATCATATCAATGCCGCCAGCATGTATTATCGGGACTGCATCGAAAAATTTCCTGACTCTCCCCTTAGCACGAAGGCAACGTCACGCCTTGAACATCCCAAGTTTGCAGGCTTGCAAATGGCTTGAGTTGTGATTATCGAAGAAGGGCCCTTTTTTCAACGCTCGGAAGAACAATCACTGCTGTTGATGCACCGCCGCAAAATAATTCAGAGTTCCGACCGTCCTTCGCTCATATGAGCAAAGAAGGGTTGAGGAGATCAGGTTCGAAAAAAATCAGGATCCGGTTCAACCTGATGTCTGATTTCAGGCTGTTCTCCAGACAATCGTTCCAGGAAACTGGCGATTTTGGCCGCCTCTTCCTCTTTGAGCCCCAACCTTGGTTGCGATTTCAGGGTTCGAAGCACGATTTCAAGTTTATGTTCATTTCAAGCGAAGCCTGAACAGACCCTTGGATCTGTTTTTCGAGACCCTCGGCGCGTCCATCCATCGCGTCCCGGGAACGTTTCAAACTTTATCAAGCCATCTCCAGCAAATCTGCTTTACCTCGTGTAAAATGGCTACAAATAATCCAGCGTTCTTAAATACCGATCCCAAAAGGAGATTTCCATGTATTTTTTACTCTTCTACGACTATGTCGACAACATCCTGGAGTTGCGTACCCCTTTTCGGGAAGCTCACTTGGCCCATGTGCAAAACTATGCTAAACGTGGCGAACTGCTTTTGGGAGGAGCTTTTGCCAATCCTGCAGATGGGGCCGCAATCGCCTTCAAGGTTAAGGATAAATCAATCATCGAAGACTTTGTCAGCAATGATCCCTATGTGGTCAACAGGTTGGTCCCGACCTGGCGGATTCGGGAATGGACCGTTGTGGTCGGTTCAGCCAGTTAATTTGAGCAATCCTCCGGCAGGTTGGGAAAAATCTGCCGGCGATTTTTTCCAGCAAAAAAGCATACCAACTCATTCTGTTCGAGGTCAGATCACTAATCCCTTGATAAATAACCGACTTTCACGTAAAGTCAACTCTTAGACTGTATTAATACACTTCAGGGCTCGACTTCTCTGTTCTTTCACCCACCAACGAGGGGGTTCCGTGAATAAAAGAAGCCAGTACCAGTTATTGCAAGCAGTCTTGAACACGATGTCCGAAGTCATGTATCTGCAGGACCGCGAACACCACATCATTCACATGAATGAAGCCGGTTATCGGTATTTCGGCAGCCGCAGCCGGGACATTATCGGCAAAAAATGCTATTCCCTGTTCGATCTTCAGGCTCCCTGCCTCAATTGCCCCTGCGAAGAAGTTTTTCAGAGCAAACAGCCGTTACGCAAAGACTTTTTTCACACCGAGCATGGCAAATGGCTCAGCATGAGTGTCAGCCCCGCTCTGGACGATACCGGCGAACTCAACGAGTTGCTGGTCCTGTTTAAGGATATTACCAGCCAAAAGCTACACGAAAAAATAACCGACACCTACGGCCAGGAGATGAAATTACTGGTCAATCGCATGCCCTTGGGCTGCATCACCTGGGATAAGAATTTCAAGGTCGCCCACTGGAACAAAGCGGCAGAAAAAATATTCGGCTACTCCGAGGCAGAAGCTTTCGGGAAACACCCTTACGACATTATCGTTCCGCCAGAAATGATACCCAAAACCGACGAGGTCAAGGCCAAATTGATGGCGGGTGACGAGACCGCCCACCGCCGCGGGAAAAACCGCACCAAAACTGGACAAGAGATCATCTGCGACTGGACCAACACCCCCTTGCGGGACGAGACCGGCCAGGTGCGCGGGGTGTTATCCGTGGTTCAGGACGTGACCCGTGCAGTCCGCAACGCAGACCTGCTCACTTACCAGGCCACCCACGATTCACTGACCGACCTGCCGAACCGACACTGGTTCAAAGCGCTGCTTGATCAGCGCTTGGCAGAGGCGAGAACCAAGGGCGAAAAATTTGCCATCGCGCTGATGGATCTGAATAAATTCAAAGAGATCAATGACACCCTGGGGCATCAGGCCGGGGACCAATTGCTGAAAGATCTTGCCGCCCGCTTTAAAAAGAAACTTGCCAATATTGAAGTTGCCCGACTGGGTGGCGATGAGTTTGTTTTTCTGCTGCCGGCCTATGACGATGGCCATGAGATCGCCCAGCTGGCCCAGCGCATTATTGATCTTTTTGGCGATCCCTTTTATGTGATGGGGCTCGAAATTACCATCAGTACCAGCTTGGGAATCTCCTGCTATCCGGAACACGGTGATTCAGAGTCTGAGCTACTGCGCAAAGCAGATATGGCCATGTATCTGGCGAAAGGAGACATCCACGATATCCGCTTTTACGAAAAATCCCAGGACCTTCATTCCCAGGAGCAGTTGCAGTTGATGTCAGAGTTGCACTATGCCATCAACAACGCACAATTGATGATGGTATATCAGCCGAAAATAGCTCTCGACAACTTCCGCCTGGTCGGCTATGAGGCACTGGTCCGCTGGGATCATCCGGATAAAGGGATGATCCCGCCGAACCGGTTCATCCCTTATGCGGAAAACAGCGATATCGTCGCACCGCTGACCCAGGTCATTTTCACCATGTGCATACGCCAGTGGCGCAAGCTGGCCGATGCGGGCCGGCCAGTCCCCATTGCGGTCAACCTAAGCCCCCGCATGCTGCTGGATCAGGGGCTGCCGGACCTGCTTCAGGAACTGTTTGCCGAATATGCCATTCCGCCGGGAGCCCTGGAAATTGAACTGACCGAAACTGCGATTATCGCCGACCCGAACAGCGCTGGAAAAGTTCTTCGCCGCATCGTCGATCTGGGCATCAGCATCTCCATCGACGATTACGGGACCGGTTATTCATCCCTGACCCTGCTGAACAAGTTGCCCATCGAAGCCCTGAAAATAGACATGTCGTTTGTGCAGAACATGCTCTGCAGCGAACAGGATCGGATCATTATCAAATCGACGGTGGAACTGGCCCATGGCCTCGGCCTGAACGTCATCGCCGAAGGAGTCGAAAACCAGGAAACCTTACATGCCCTCAGACTGCTCGGTTGTGATCAGGCCCAAGGCTATCTCATTTCCCGGCCGCTCCCGGCCGCCCATATTGTGAAAGATCCGAGCCCGCAGTTTTCCGTCCTTGCTCAGGGCGCAACATATGCCCCAGTCCGTTAAGGGGGAAAAATCGCGCTGGCAGTCACGTTTTTTTCAGCGGAGAAAGCTGCTGCAGAAGGCGCTGTTTCTGTTAGAATGCCTGCTGTTCCCGACGGAACGGAAACTATTTGCCTGACCATTTCACAGCGCCATGATGAAAATTCCCTACCGTTACTGGCTCCTGCTTTTACTACTGCTGCTCATCGGCTGCAGTCCGCTCCGGATTGACAGCCAACTCAGCAGAGAACAGGCCATCTATAGCCATCAACCGCCTGATGTCAACGCGGATATTCAACAGCAACTGGTGGTGGTTGCGGTCCGCTATTACGGATTCGACGGCAACCTGCACCAGGGGCAAGTGGTCATTCACCAGACCCTGGCAAATGACATCCGCAACATTTTCGAGACGATCAGAATCAGTCGTTTTCCCATTGCATCGGCGCTGCCTATTGCCCATCCCCTGATCCAGGAAAAAGGCCCTTACGGCCTATCCGCGGACACCGACAACAGTTCTGGGTATGTCTGGCGACCGGTCGTTGTTGGTGCACGTCTGTCCATGCACGCCCTGGGGTTGGCGATCGATATCAATCCCCGCCAGAATCCTTATAGCAAAGGGGCACTCATTATTCCGCCTGGCGCGGCCTATGTCCCTTCTGCGCCGGGAACGCTGACAGCTGAATCCGCGGTGGTTCAGGCGTTTAAACAGGCAGGCTGGGAATGGGGCGGAAACTGGACGCAGGGAAGCATAGATTACATGCACTTTCAAAAACTCCCGGCAGAGCTGAAAAGCTGGGTCACCAGATACAGACAACCCTCCCCCCTCGAAAAATAGCGGCAGGAGCCTGATTTGAACCTGGTGTCCCCGCTGAAAGAGGCACAACCCGGCATCAGATCGTTAACAGCCAGATCCCCCAACCGACCAGCAGACCTCCCGCAATCCCGCTGATCCAGCGTGCAAACGGCAAAACTTTCTCCGCCAGAACAAAGATACTGATCAGCGCCACCCACAGCAGGTTCATGACTCCGGTGACGAACAGTAACCCCATCAACGCCCAGCAGCAGCCGAGGCAGAAGATCCCATGCCGCAGTCCCATAATGACAGCTCCCTGGCGACCGTCACGCCATTCGTTGAGCAAGAAATTCAAGGGCGAACGGCAGTGTCTCAGACAGCGCTGTTTGAGGTCGGTCCACTGGAAAACCCCGGCGGCGACCAGGATAGCGCTGCCAAGCAACGGGCTTGTACTTTTGAGCATGGTGGGGGAAAACTGGGCCGTAACATGCAGGCCCCATTGGGCTGTGGTCGCAAGAAGGCTGAAAAGAGCCCAGATGAGCAGGTATCCAAAAACAAACAGGCCGGTCGGCACGTAAGGCTCACCCTGGCAGCTGCGTTGGCGGCAGGTCCGGGCGAAAACCATGACCATCGGTGCTGCGGAAGGGACCATCATGCCGACCATCATCACCGCCCACATGACAAAACATAACATGGCCTCGGCAAGGGTCCAGCCCTGCAGCTGAGGTTCGGCCATGGTGGTCGGCATCCGCCCCATCATCCAGCCCAGATAGAACAGATACAGCCAGGCGAGCAGACAAAGCCCAGCCAATCCGCCAAGAACCAGCGCCCGGTCGCGGCTATAGACCTGTTCGGCCGTGCTCATCCGTGATAGGCAAAGGGCGAATAGAAGCCATTTTTCCGGGACATTTCCCAGTGCAGCTGGTGATCATCGTAATGGACCTGGCTGGACCGGGCAACCACCAGCGGAAACCCGGGAGCAATACAAAGAGGGTGTCCGGCAACGGTCGTTTCCCCGCCGCCCTGGCCGCTGATGGCTTCAATTTCAGCGGCAGCAATTCCGCTGATGTTGAGGCTGCGTTTTTTACCGCTCCCCTGGTATTCAATGGCAACGCTTTTAACCCCGAGAAAATCCCCGACATGGGAGGCCAACATGGCCGGATGGCCTCCAGCCTGTCCGGAAAAAATCCGGGTCAGGGCATCCTGCTGCGCGGAGTCCCCCTTGCTGTCCACATAGAGCGCAGCCTGCCAGGGGACTTCGGCCATGTGGCCGGGGGAATGAACGGCCATCACGGCGTTGAGATCGTGCAGATCGAGGTCGCCGAAATGACCGCTGGCAATATGCCAGCCGACGAGCGCCGTACAGTCGCCTGTGGTGGGGGCACTCAAGAAAACGCAGGGGCAGGCGGCATCACAGTTGCAGGTCTCAAAATAGGTTCCGTCGATTTTCCATTGTGAGCCCATAGCGATTCTCCTTTCCAGTGTCGAATCAAGCTTAGCACAATCGACCCTGCAAAAGGAGACTAAATTGGTCATACTTCTTTAAGCCGGCAGCCCACCCTCTGAAAACAGGGTTCACGAGCAAATCTACTGAAAAAACACTCAGAATATTTGACTGATCAGGCAGTTCCACAGCATAATTGCGCTCTGGTAAAAATCCGCCAGGCCATCAGCTGCTTTTTTCCCCAATCAGGAAGAATATCATTATGGATGAACTGATCATCCGGGCCTACGCCGCTGGCGCAGATGAGGCCTGCCTGATCCCGGCCCACCAGGTGCCGATCAACCCTGACCTGGCCAAACTTTGCCGCGAACCCCGTTGCGCCGATTACGGCCAGGCGCCAGGGTGTCCGCCGTATTGTTCGGGTCCGGCCGGATTTCGCCTGCTTCGCCAGTCCAGTCACGAAGCCCTGGTATTGCGGATCCGGGTGCCCGAATCCGACCTGATGACGAGCCGCAGCAACGCTGTCATGAAGCGCTTGCAGAGCCTTGCAGCCGATCTGGAAGAGGAGGCATTGCGGCTGGGATATCAGCATGCCCAGGCCTATGCCGGGGGCTCATGCAAAAGAATCTTTTGCCATGAAGAGGACGAATGCCCGGTGGTCGCCGGAACCGGTCCTTGTCGTTATCCGCACCAGGCTCGCCCGTCCATGTCCGGATTCGGTATCGACCTGCTGGCTCTGATGGACGTTTGCGGCTGGCCGGCTCAGTTTATCGACCTTAAAAAAGAAGCTTCGGCAACTCGCCAAAGTTGGGTTGCCGCCCTGATCCTGCTGGGCCGTCGCCAACCGAAAAAATTGTCTTGTCTGGAATCGGCTCTTGGCGCAGGCAACGGAGAAAGGCTTCGCTAACGAGTTGTTGAAGAAGTCCGGCCCTGGCCGTTTTCCAACCCGGTGGAGAAAAGTACGATTTTCTCCACCTTACAAAAGCCATGACTTACGGCGCCATCACTGATTTTGATCGCCAGTCCATAGTCTCGGGCTGGCAACCGCCCACTAAAGGCTGCCAAGACAGCGGAATGCTTTTCCGCTTGATGCTTCAGTGCCCATGGCGAATTCTATCTATTTCCTTATTGAAGGCCTTCACGGTCTCCACGCCGACTTCTTGGGAATACTTATCAATCACCGGTTTGATCTGTTTTCTGATTTTCTGCATTTCCTTGGTCGAGATCTGGTTGATGGACATCTGTCCCTTCAGGAAACGAAGAGATTCATCCATCTGCGCGCGATTGACTTTTCGCTGATAAGCTCTGGCCTCATTTTCTGCGTCAATGATGATCTCCTTTTCCCGGTTGGATAATTTCTGCCAGGTGAGTTTGCTGATCAGAACCGTTTGCGGCGAGTAAACGTGGCGGGAAAAAGACAAATATTTCTGGACCTTGTAGAGGTTGGCAAACTGGATATTGGTGACCGGATTCTCCTGCCCGTCGACGTAACCGGATTCCAGCGCCTGATAGACCTGGGGCCAGGCGAGTGGCACGGTCTTGCACCCCAGGGCATTGAATGTATCTAAAATCACGGGAGATTTGAGTATCCGTAACTTGATCCCCCGAAAATCTTCCAGGGAGTTGATCGGGCGAATATTGTTGGTCACATTGCGAAATCCGAGTTCCCAGTAGCCAAGACCGATCAGGCCGAGATCCGGGAGCTGTTTCAGGAGGTCTTGTCCGAAGGAGCCATCGACAATCGCATCTGCCTCATCCACACTGCTGAAAATAAAAGGAAAATCAAAAATGCCAAAGCCCTTGACCAAACCGGACAACAACCCGGAGTTGGTCACCGTCATATCGATCTTCCCCCGCTGTAAAGCGGCCACCGTCTTCAAATCTCCCCCGAGCCTGCCGTCCGGGAAGGTTTCAACAACCATCCGTCCACTGCTTTTCTCCTTGACCAGTTCCGCAAAACGGAGAACTCCTTGCCCCTGGGTATGCTCAAGGCTGTTCTGAAAGGCAAAAGTCAGGACGCGATCCTGGCCTTCGGCAGCAAAACAAACGATTGGAAAAAAGGCACCAAGCAAAAAAGCGGTCAAAAACAAAAGCGGCGTGCGATAATTCGTCATTGAACTTTCCTTTGCGTTAAGCTCCGGGATATCAGGGCTATGGTTTATTTAATAAATGCCTCTGGTTATACTTTTGTTCAGTTGAGGTTCTCCTTTTGAGTTTTAGGCTTTTTCAGGCGGACAGTTCCAAGGCATGGGACGACAGGTTCTGATCGACTGTTAGATTTCAATCCATTCCGATGTAACAGGTTTTTCATGCGGTTGAAGCAAAAAATAAAATAGATAGAATAACCTCATAATTCAAGAAGAAAAGAGTTTCTATTAATAAACATATTCTTACTCATGGATCTTTCAGGCCTTTAGCAGTATCAAACTTATCCGCGGTGGCCCTGCCCTCCATACCAACGGAACAGGAGCCGGTCATTCGGTATTGTTCTGGCCCAAGATCTTGCGCCCAGGCCCTGAAAACAACCATCCAAACGGGAGGATGCGATGACCGGCAAGCAGAACCCTCAATTTATTCCGGCACTCGGTTACCATTGGCTGACTCCATTTTACGATCTGATTGCCCAGTTCACGGTGCGGGAGCAGACCATCAAACGAGCCTTGATCCGCCAGGCGGATTTTCAAGGAGGGCAAAAAGTTCTGGACATCGGGTGCGGTACCGGGACCCTGGCACTCTGGAGCCAACAGGCCTGCCCGGATCTGGCGGTATACGGTCTTGATGCCGATCAGAAGATGCTGGCCAAGGCCAAGGCCAAGGCCAAAGCCCTGGGAGCTCGGGCCGAAATCGCCTATCAACAGGGCACGTCCGACCAACTGCCCTATCGAACCGGCAGTTTTGAGCAGGTTTTTTCCAGTCTTTTCTTTCACCACCTGGACCGCCCCCAAAAGGAAGCCACCAGCAAAGAAATTTTCCGGGTTCTGCAACCAGGCGGGCGCCTGCTCGTGCTCGACTGGGGCAAAGCCGCCAACCTGCTCATGCGAGCCCTGTTTCTCCCCGTCCAGTTGGTCGATGGCTTTGCTTCCACCAAAGACAATATTGCCGGCCGCCTACCGGACATATTCAGCCTGGCCGGCTTTGACAAAATCACCATAACAGAGACCTTCAGCACCCTGTTTGGAACCGTGACACTTTATTCGGCCCTGAAACCAGATGCTGAAAAAGTTCCCCCGCCACGCTGAAAATCGGCTATAACCAAGCCGTTGATCCCCCCTGGCCACCACAACAGGAGTAAAAAATGAACCCGATTGCATCGATATTGAGCCGATTTCCGACCATGATTCTGGATGGAGCCTTTGCCACGGAACTGGAAAAACGTGGTTGTAACCTGAACGATCCGCTTTGGTCCGCCAAAGTTTTGCTGGAGAATCCGGAGCTGATTGCAGCTGTTCATGAGGACTACCTGGTTGCAGGGGCCGACTGTGTCATTACCGCCAGTTACCAGGCGACTTTTGAGGGGTTTGCCGCCCGGGGGCTGAGCGAGGCCGAAGCGGCAGCCCTGATGACCCGTTCCATCACCATCGCTCGTCAGGTGCGGGACCGGTTCTGGATGCAACACAGTGCGGGCAGTAACCGTCCGCGCCCGCTGGTCGCGGCTTCGGTCGGCCCCTACGGCGCATTTCTGGCCGACGGTTCGGAATACCGTGGCAATTATTCGCTTTCAGAAGAGCAACTGATGGATTTTCACCGCCGCAGACTGCAGACCCTGGTCGCAGCGGAACCGGATCTGCTGGCCTGCGAAACCCTGCCCTGCTTCAGTGAGGCCCGGGCACTGGTCCGGCTGTTGGCGGAAAACCCCGGTATTTCGGCCTGGATCAGCTTCACGGCTAAAGACGGCCAACAAACCTGCAATGGCGACAAAATCAGCGATTGCGCCGCCTGGCTCAATGATTTTGACCAAGTCGCCGCCATCGGCATCAACTGCACCGCACCGCGCCATGTAACGACGCTGATCAAGGAAATCAGCTCGGTGACGGATAAACCGATTATCGTTTATCCGAATTCCGGGGAACACTACGACCCGCTTTCAAAACGATGGCGTCCCGGCGATAACGGCGATTTTGCGGCCCTGACAAAACAATGGCTGGCCGATGGAGCCAGAATTGTTGGCGGTTGTTGCCGGACCTCTCCCCAAGACATCCGTGCTATCTGTCAACTGGTGCGCTAACAGCTGGTTGGTCCATCCGGAGACTTATTCCAAACACGGTGGAGAATAGATGCACATGTCTCATTTCAAAAAATCAACGAACTCTAAAAAGCATCATTGATTTTGATCGCTTATCCGTGGGGTTTAGCAGGCGGCCGTGCAATAGCCTACCAAAACCCATCGGCAGGGATCGATCACAGAGTCACTTTGTCTGCTTGTCCCTGCGAGTTGGCATCCGGAAACTCCGGATGCCAACGCATAAGTTTTCAGATTGGAAACGAGCACTTTTTCGTTGTGGCAAGGACATCAATGGCTTATGCGGAGGCGTAGTTCTTTACGCCACACAAATAAGCCCGCAGAGTGACACCGCCACGGCGAAAAAGTCCGTTTTCTGATGAAAACCAGCTAATTCTGTATTTTCCTCATATACTTCAACCTGTTACCCACATCCAATGGCGTGTTCCTAGCAGCTCATCAACCTGAAATTAATAATTTTTTTAAATTTATTTTTTCATTCCTCATCACTTTCTAATAATCCCCTGGTTAAACACGGACGTGTTTTTTCAAAGGAGATTGATGATGGAACAATTGCAGACCGGTTTTTCGGGGGAATTGCCACAGGTTCATTTGGCCGATGTGTTACAGCTGCACAGCCAGAATCGCTTTTCCGGCGGGCTGTCCGTCCAGCAACAGCAGGAAAAAGGGGTTATTTTCTTCCGCGAAGGTGAGGTCATTCACGCCGAGCAGGACAGTATTGCCGGCATTGACGCCATCTACCGCATGTTGAGTTGGCAAGGCGGGCATTTTTCCTGCCACCCCAACCTGAAAACCCTGCAGACCAGCATCCGCATGTCCATGAGTCAGCTACTGCTCGAATGCCATCGCCGCCTGGATGAAGACGGTGCCTACCGGAGTCCGGAGATCCCAAAGACACTCAGCATGAACAAAACCATCCGCAAGGTTCTGCCGATCCCCGGTGTCAATTTTGCAGTCTTAATCGACGATCAAGGCCATCCGTTTGATGATGACAGTGACAGCGCCGCCCGACTGAGTGCACAGGGGCATTATTTCGGTGATATCGCCACCCAGCTGGGGAACCTGTTCGGTGCCCGCCATTGCCACTACACCGCAGTCAGTGGGCTAGCCGGGCACTGTCTGGTGTTTCACTCTCCCAAACGTTCCATGGTGGTTGCGGTTCCCGGCAACTGTGATTATCCCCCCGTGGAAAGCGCCATTCGCGCAACTCTGGCCAGAAAGTAACGTCCTGCCATGAATAAGAACTGCCTGGATTCATTCATTAAACTGCCAGAGGTCGAGGGCGCCTTTATCAGCCACCGGGACGGCCGCATCATCGGCGCCAACATGCCGCAATTTCTGAGCCTGGAGCAGTTGCAGAAGGCCACCCGCCTGCTCAACCAGAACCGTAATGCGGCCAGTGCAGCGGTCGGCGAAATCAGACGTTGTGAGTTCCGTTATCTCGAACAGAAATTTTTCGTCTACTACCTGCCCCTCGGGCAGTTGTTTGTCCTCTGTCGGCCCCAGGCCAACCCGGAACGGATTGACCTGGAAGTGGAAGTTCTCCGGGCCGATCTGGACAACCTTCTGAAAACCACAGCGGATTCCGGTCAACCGACCACACCCGCGATGGGCACCGCTGCGCAAGACAGCGTTGTCCCGCTCGCCGGGCCGGAACCGCCACAAAAAAAACGCAATATCATGCCCCTGTTCATCGTGCTTGCCTTTGTCCTGATCGCGCTGCTCGGAGCCGGCTTCTTCTTTCTGCTCGGCGAAACGCAGAGCGACAAAACCAATCTGGTTGCCGCCAATCAGGCTCAGGCCAGCCCGCCTCCGGCGAGTCCGGCAGCGATTCCGTCGACTCCGGCTACGACCATCCTCCGCTTGCACGGTTCCAACACCATTGGCGCAAAGCTGGCGCCGGCACTGGCGACTGAGTTCCTGAAACAGGTCATGCAGGCCAAGGATATTGTCAGAGTTCCGGGTCAGCCGGATGAGCAGAACATCGAAGGGACCCTCAGGGATGGCCGTCGGGTGGCCATAGAAATTCAGGCCCATGGTTCCAGTACCTCGTTCAAGGACCTGAACCAGGACCTGTGCGACGTGGGGATGGCGTCCCGGTCCATCAAGCCGAAGGAGGTTGAACAACTCCAACGGTTCGGCAATATGACCGGACCGGCCAGCGAAAACGTCCTGGCCCTGGACGGCATTGCGGTCATCGTCCACCCGGCCAACGGCGTCCAGAACATGGCACAACAGCAGATCGCGGATATTTTTTCCGGGCGGATCAAGGATTGGCAGGAGATCCCCCAAAGCGGTCTGTCCGGAGCGATCAAGGTCATTGCCCGCGACGAAAAATCGGGAACCTGGGATACCTTCAAACATCTGGTGCTACGCGACCAGTCGCTGCTGAGCAGCGCCGAACGGCTGGAGGACAGCCGCGAACTGACGGCTCAGGTTGCGGCCGACACCAACGCCATCGGCTTTATCGGCCTGCCCTATATCAAGCCCTCCAAAGCGGTGGCGGTGTCCGAGCAGGGAACCGAAGCGGTGTTTCCGACCACCTTTACCGTGGCAACCGAGGACTATCCTCTGGCGCGGCGGCTGTTTCTTTATATCCCCGCCAACCCGACCAATCCCCAGAGCAGGCCTTTCGTTGAATTTGCCCTGAGCGATTCCGGGCAAAAGATTGCCCGGGAGATCGGTTTTGTCGAGTTGACCATTGATGAAATGACCCCGGAAATTGCAGCAAACGCGTCACAGAATTACCGTCAGAACGCCGCGTCCGCCGCGCGCTTGTCTCTGAACTTCCGCTTCCGCAGCGGCAGCACGGAAATCGACAACCGCGGACTGCGCGATATCGACCGTCTGGTCAGCTTCCTCGGTCGACAGCAGAACCGGCAACGCGCGGTTAAGCTGTTCGGCTTCGCCGATAATATCGGTTCCCGCACAGCCAACTGTCAATTATCCCAGATCCGCGCTGAGAAAGTCGCAACGGTTCTCAAAGCACATGGCGTCAGTGCCGAGACAATCCAGGGGTTCTGTGACGACATGCCAGTGGCAGCCAATGACACGGCAGCGGGCCGGGAAAAAAATCGCCGGGTTGAAGTCTGGCTGACCAGATAGGGCTGGCGGCAGAGTTCGGTGAGCCTGGCTGCGCAGCCGCTGTTGAAGTCGCCGAACGGCCGCTCGCCTCAACTTAGCTGCTCAAGCAAAACCAGGGTTTCCTGAGGCTCAGGCCGTTCGGTATGATCGGTGAAAAAATCAGCATTGCGAACCACGCCCAGGTGATCCACGATAATCCGTCCGGGCAGCGGCAATTGCCAGCGCGGATCGCCGTTAAAGCGCTCCAGATCAATGCCGAACCCTTGATAGATTTCCACCAGCGCCGCGGGCACAGGAAACATGACTCCCAGCTTGGTCAGATAGCTGCTGCCCGGGTCACTGAGCACAGGGAATTCGAGGCCTAATTTATGGGCCAGTTGGGTGGAGTATTTCGCTTGCATCGGTGAAATGGCGATCAAGCTTGCGCCGCGCTTTTTAAGCTCCGGGAAAATCTCCTGCAGGGCCTCCAGCTCTGCATTGCAGTACGGTCACCAGATCCCTCGATACAAACTGATCACCAGCGGACCCTGGGCACGCAATGTTGCCATATCGACCCGAACACCCTGCCCATCGGCCAAGCTGAAATCGGGAATACGGTCACCCGGCTTGATGGTTTTGCTCAATATGTCCGATTCTTTTAGCGTGGATCTTGACTGCTGCATGACCTGCATGACGGCAGGAGGGATCTTTGCCGCTGCGGCCACCTTCAGTTCCGTCAGTTTGTCCTTGAGCATAAAATCCTCCATTGTCAGCTGAGGCGATAGTTCAACCGGTCCGGTATCAATGCTGACCGGCAGGATAAGTCTTCGCCAGACGCCTCGCTTACCTTCAGGATAGAGCTATCCGTTGGCTACGGACAAGTCGGCAACCGACATTTCCCGCCCGGCAGATGTTGGCTCTGATCATCATCCTTCTTAATGGACAGCCGCTCTGTTCTTGAGTTAGACTGCCAACCGTCAACATCTTGTTACAAATGTCCCGCCCGGGACATGCCAGACGCAGCAATAGACTCAGCAAGCTGTGTTGCTCAAGCATAATCCGGACCTTGCAAGAGGCCTTTTCCACAAGCAGGACCATGAAAAAACAATTTCTGAAAAAACTTGTCCTGTTAACGGCCGGTCTACTGCTGCTGGACATCTTTCTGCAGTATCAGCTCTTCCTACAGTACAAAAACAACCGGATTGTTGCCGTATCCTTGCACCTTGCCGAGGTCAGGGCACGATTGGAAACCCGCATGACCGGCAGCCTGCTGTTGTTGAAGGGGACGGCCAACTATATCGCCCTGACCCCCGGGCTGACCCAGGCCGGCTTTGATCGCTACGCCCACAGTCTTTTGCACCACAATCCTTTACTCAAAAACCTGGCATTTGCAGAGGATTTTAAAATCAAGTTCGTCTCTCCCCTGACCGCCAACCAACCCATTCTCGGTCTGGATTATCGTTTGCTGCCAGGGCAATGGGACCAGGTCCGCCGGGTGGCGGAAACCGGACAATTGCTTGCTACCGGTCCGCTTAAGCTGGTTCAGGGAGGAACCGGGCTCATCGGCAGAGCTCCAGTGACGGTCGAGCAGCAGGGTGCAGAAAGGGTCTTGGGAATCATCTCCGCGGTGATCGACATGGATAAACTGTTTGCCGAATCCGGCCTGAACGACTCCCATCTGGCCATCGCCTTGCGCGGGGTAGATGGTTTTGGCGCCGACGGTGCTGTTTTCCTGGGCAGCAGCGACCTCTTCTCTCCAGAACGAGAAGCGGTCCTGATGGATGTCACCTTCCCCGGAGGATCCTGGCAGCTAGCCGGATTACCGAAACATGGCTGGTTAACGTCGACGGCCCCGCCCTTTGCATTCACCGTTCATGGCTTGCTGTTGCTGCTAGGCGGAGCCCTGGCGGTCGGCATGTTTAGATCGACCCAGAATAACCACCAGATTGAAACGATCCAGAAAAGCCTGGCCGAGGCTCAAGCGATCGCCCACCTGGGCAGTTGGAAGATTGATCTCAAAGACAATTCCACTTGGTGGTCGGAGGAAAGTTATCGGATTTTCGGAGTATCGCCCAGCTCTTTTCAGCCTAATCTTAACAAAATCCACGAGCAGATCCATCCGGATGACATGCCCAAGTTTGAAGCCTTTTTGGAACAAGCCAGGACAACCGGCGAAAGCTATGAGCTGGATCATCGGATTATTCAACCGGACGGTTCGCGGCGTTATGTCCAGGCACGGGGTCAGGTAGAATTTGACGATACTGGCAAGCCGCTCCATATAACCGGAACCATCCTGGATATCACCGAACAAAAATTGGCCGAACTCGCCCTGCGCGCCAGCGAAGAAATGAACCGGGCCATGGCTGAAGCTTCGCTGGATGCGCTGATCACCATCGATTCTGAAGACCGGATTATATTCTGGAGTCCGGCTGCAGAAAAAATGTTCGGCTGGAGTAAGCAGGAGGCTCTGCAGCAAAAGCTGCACGATCTAATCGTACCCGAGCAATACCGGAAGGAAGCTCAGGAGGGCCTGTCCAAATTCATCAACTCCGGTCGCGGTCCGGTCATCAACCATGTCCGGGAAGTGACAGCCTTACGGAAAGACGGCAGCTGTTTTCCCGTCGATCTTTCGGTGGCCGCGTTTTCCTTGGACAATAGATATTATGCTCACGGCAGTCTGCGGGACGCGACCGAACGCAAGGCCACGGAGGAAAATCTGCAATGGCTGGCGACAACGGACGAACTCACCGGCCTGCTCAACCGACGCCGTTTCATGGAATTGGCAGAGCAGGAATTTCAGCGTGCCAGCCGCTATCGCAACCCAATGACTCTGATCATGTTCGATGCGGACAGATTCAAAACCATCAATGACACCTTCGGTCATGACGGCGGCGACGAGATTCTCAAGGCTTTGGCGCGAGAGGCGACCGCTGTCCTGCGGGAAGTCGATATCATCGGCCGGATAGGTGGTGAAGAATTTACCATCGTGCTGCCGCAGACAGGGCTCCAGGGGGGCCTGCAACTGGCCGAGCGCTTGCGCCAGAAAATTGCCGAAAGCTTGGTTAACTTGCCGGACGGCCGCAGCGCCAGGGTCACCATCAGCCTGGGAGTTGCCGAACTCAGCCCGGAGCTGGGTTCTTTAGACGAACTGATCAAAGCAGCGGATATCGCCCTGTATCAAGCAAAAGAGAACGGCCGCAACCGGGTCGTCACGATTCCTGTCCTCCGGGACGAAGCAAGCACAAGGCAGAGCAGTTAAAAAGCCACTACAAAAAGGTTGACATTCTTTGGAAACAGAATCACACTTAAACACATGTTCACACAAGGGAATGGTTATGGGACAAGTTGAAGACGTTTGCCAGGTCGAATGCATTCACTCTGACACCGTTGCCGGGGTTGCCGCCAGCATGGATCGGGATGAAGCTCTCTTTCAGTTGGCTGAGTTGTTCAAAGCCTTGGGGGATTCAACCCGGGTACGCATTCTGCACGCCCTGTCCTTTTCGGAGCTGTGTGTCTGTGACCTGGCCTGCCTGCTGAAAATGAGTTCTTCAGCCGTCAGTCACCAGCTCCGGGTGCTGCGTTCCCAAAAAATTGTCAAGTATCGTAAAGACGGTAAAAATGTCATTTACAGCCTGGATGACGACCATGTCTCCATCTTGTTGCAACACGGCCTGGAACACGTCAACGAATAATATTATGGACCACAGTGTTCAAGCGGGATCCATCCCCGCTTTTTTTACCGTTAAACAGATGAACATATCGTCACATGTTTAACATTAAAAGGAATCCTCATGAACCTGCTCAACCAGATCCTTCTGCAAAGTTGGAATATTCTCTGTCTCTCAGCGCCCTATATGCTCTTCGGATTTTTTATCGCAGGGCTGCTGAAGGCCTTTATTCCTGACGATTTTATCGCCCGCCACCTGGGCAAGGACAACCGCACCAACCTGTTCAAAGCGGCCCTGTTTGGTGTGCCGATCCCGCTGTGCAGCTGCGGGGTCCTGCCTGCTGCCGCCGGTATTCGCAGGCAAGGAGCCAGCAAGGGAGCCACCACAGCTTTCCTAATCTCGACACCGGAAACCGGGGTCGATTCCATCTCCGTCACCTGGGCGCTCCTTGACCCGCTGATGGCCGTCCTGCGCCCCCTGGCCGCTTTTCTGACCGCAATCTTTACCGGTCAGTTGGTGCGGGTTTTCGATCCTCAGCAGCCCGCCCCTGCTCCGCAACCAGTCGCTGCGGCCAAGCCGGCGAGTTCTTCAAGTTGCTGCTGCAGCGGTAGCTGCAGTTCTACGCCTCCCAAACCAAGCATCATTGAACGGCTCCGCAAAGGGATGGGGTTCGCCTTCGGCGACCTGTTCGGCGACATTTCAGCCTGGTTTTTCGTCGGAGTCGGTATCGCCGGACTCATCACCGTCTTCGTCTCACCCGCTCTGGTCGAACATTGGCTGGGCAACCAATTTGTCGCCATGCTGGTGATGCTCATCGTAGGAATGCCCCTGTATGTTTGCGCTACGGCGTCCACCCCCATCGCCGCAGCGCTGGTTCTGAAGGGCCTTCATCCTGGAGCGGCCCTGGTGTTTCTGCTGGCCGGGCCGGCCACCAATGCGGCGGCCATATCGGTCATTTCCACCATCCTTGGCCGCAAATCAACTCTGCTCTATGTGCTCGGCATCATGATCTCGTCCCTGGTGCTCGGTTTTGCCGTCGATGAAATCTATGCCCTCAGCGGGCTGACGATAAACTGGCAGACTGGCGGAGCAGAAGACGGTCCAAGTCTGCTCGGAATGCTCAGTGCTCTGGTGCTGTTCGGGCTGGTCCTGTTTCGGAAAAGCAAGGACAGCTGCTGCTCGGATAGCACTTGCGAATGCGGTTGAGAGGGGATTGGTCCGGGGCGGGAAGGATCTATCAGATGCAGAGGGATACAGCCCGAATGGCGCTGATTTAAGGGGTGATGGCAGCAAAACCGAGGCTGTCCCCGCATGGGGGCTGTCCCAGGTCTTTGCGATGCTAACCGCGACAGTTTCATGGTTCGCAAACTCTTGGGACAGCCCCCGATGACCCTGGGGACAGCCCCGAGTTTACTACAAAGTTGCTAAACTAGACTCATCCGGAAACTCTGGATGGCAATAATTAAGTTTTCAGATTGGAAACGAGCAGTTTTCCGTTGTAGCAAGGAAATCAAGGGCTTGCGCGGAGGCGTACACCGCTAAGCCGCACAAGTAAGCCTGCAGATTGACGCTGCGACAGGGGAAAATTCCGTTTCCGGAGAGAAACTAATCTAATTTCAGGACTTCCATGGCGAGGTAGGGCAAAGGGACGATTTTGGTCACTGCCCCGCGTGCGACAGCTTCTTTCGGCATCCCGTACACCACCGATGTCGCTTCATCCTGGGCCAGGGTGAAAGCCCCGGATTCTTTCATCTCAAGCAACCCCTGCGCCCCGTCATCACCCATGCCGGTCATAATGATTCCAATGCAATTTTTGCCTCCGTACCGGGCCGCACTGCGAAATAAAACATCAACAGAAGGACGATGGCGTGCAACCAGAGGGCCGTCTTTGATTTCAACATAGTAACGGGTCCCGCTTCTTTTCAACAACAGGTGCCGATTTCCTGGTGCGATAAGAGCCCTCCCGCGCACGACGGTATCGTTATGTTCGGCCTCTTTGACAACCAGACGGCACAAGCCGTTCAACCGTTCGGCGAAGGTCGAGGTAAAATGCTCCGGCATATGTTGGACGATCACGATTCCGGGAGAATCGGCGGGAAAGGCTTCGAGAAAAATCCGAAGCGCTTCGGTCCCGCCGGTGGACGCACCAACAACAACGACTTTTTCTGTTGTTTCGATCAACCGTTGCTGCACACTGCTTTGTTTGGCCAGGACCACATCTGCTGTCAGCTTGGGGGCGACCTTCAAAGTGGATTTGCTCAGCGGTTGCAGACGGGCTTGAGAGGCCGCCTTGACCGCATCACAGATCCGCATACGGGATTCTTCCAAAAATTGCCGGGTCCCGAGTTTAGGTTTGGTGATAATATCAACGGCACCGTACTCCAGGGCCCGCAGGGCGATGTCCGAGCCGTTTTCTGCCAGACTGGAGCACATGACCACCGGGATCGGATGCTGGCTCATAATCTTTTGCAAAAAAGTCAGCCCATCCATGCGCGGCATCTCGACATCGAGAGTGATGACATCAGGAATTACTGTCTTCAAGCGGTTGGCTGCGGCAAAAGGATCGTTCGCAGTGCCGACGACTTCAATATCAGGATCGCCAGCCAGAATCTCAGCCATGGCCTGGCGGACACTGGCCGAATCATCGACAATCAGAACCTTAATTTTCTCTTTCAACGCGTTGTCCTCTTCACCCATTTACGATAAACTTCGCCGGTTTCTGAGAAAAAAACCAATCGCCGCCCTCTGTTGCCGCCGACATCCAGCACTGACGGGTTCAGGCCAAGCTGTTTCAGTGCCTCTAAGGCGGCTTGCTGGTTTCTCATTCCGACCCCATCCGTAACGCCAAACATCTCTGCGCCGCCGAAAACTTTAACCGTTAATTCCGCTGGGCGAACCTTCAACCCCTCGAAATAATGGAACATGTAGGCGATCGCCTGATTGACGTACTTGCCATCGAAACGACAACTGCCTTGCGGTAAAGTGGCATGGCAAATAGCGCCGATCCGCAGGCGGCAACAGAAAAAAACCACCGCCAGACAGGACCCTAGCACTGTGGATACAGCGATGGGGACTTCCGCGATCACGATCTCCTCAGGATTGAGGTTGATTCGGCTGCTCACTGAAAAGAGTCCACGCTGATCTTTCGATAGACCGTTGGGGCAACCGGCACCAACGGCAGATCGTAACCATGCAATGACTCGGAATGGCCCAAGAACAGATATCCGCCGGGCTTCAGGCAGCGACAGAATTTAACCATAAGCTTTTGCTGGGTCGCTTTATCGAAGTAAATAATGACATTCCTGCAAAAAATAATATCGAGCAGGACTCCCAGGCCATAGTCTTCAGCCATGAGATTCAGTTGGGCAAAACAAACAATCTTTCGTAGTTCAGGCACGATCCGTACCAGACCCTTGCTTTTGTCACGACTCTTCAGCAGGTATTTTTTCTTATACTCAGCCGGCACCGGCTGGATATCTTCAATCGGATAAATCGCTTTTTTGGCCGTATCAAGAACGCGGGTGGAGATATCCGTAGCTAGAATTCGAAACTGTCGACCAGAGCCTTCGCCCAAGGCCTGAGCCAAAACCATTGCCAGGGTATAGGGTTCTTCACCGGTAGAGCAGCCGGCACTCCAGATTTGCAGTGGCGCTGCCGAGCCTTTCGGCAGCGCCGGCAGCACACTTTGCAGCAGATAATCGAAATGGGCTGGTTCCCTGAAAAAATCGGTTTTGTTGGTGGTGACCACATTGACGAAATGAGGCATTTCCTCTTTCCGCCCCTGTGGGCTGAAGAGATAGTCGCAATAGTCCTTAAAATGATTCAGGTGAAGATCGCGCAAACGCTTTTTCAAACGTCCGCTCAGCATTGTCCTTTTACTGTCCGGCAGTTTAATTCCCAGCTCGTTGTAAATAAAATGGCTGAGCAGTTCAAAATGATTTCGACTCAGAACCTCGGACATAACCATCCCCCCTACGACTGCCGCTGCAGATTAAAACCGTTCAAATTCGTCATCCAGCCGATCATCGCCGCCCATGTCTAGATTTAATCCCTGAGTTGCGGCCGTCACCTTTTTCAACTTGGCCGGCTGTTCAACAATTTTGACCGAGGGTTTTCCAATCTGCGGCACATGGGACCGTGATTTCAAAACGGAACTTTCCGATTTGATCTGGAAAAAGGCGATGGTTTCCTGGAGTTGTTCAGCCTGACTGGACAATTCCTCGGCGGTTGAAGCCATTTCTTCAGAAGCGGAGGCGTTCTGCTGGATAACCTGATCCAGCTGAATAATTGCCCGGTTGACCTGCTCGGCACCGGTATCCTGTTCCTTGCTGGCGGCAGTGATTTCCTGAACCAGTTCAGCAGTCCGCTGAATATCCGGCACCATCCGTTCCAACATGGCACCGGCTTGCTCGGCAACTTCGACACTGCTTGCCGACAATTCGCTGATTTCAGCGGCGGCATTCTGGCTGCGCTCTGCCAGCTTCCGAACTTCTGCAGCAACAACGGCAAACCCTTTGCCATGCTCGCCGGCCCGGGCCGCTTCGATTGCCGCATTCAAAGCCAGCAAGTTGGTTTGCCGGGCAATCTCTTCAATAATGGATATTTTTCCTGCAATATCGCGCATTGCCGAAACGGTTTTGGCCACGGATTCACCTCCGGTCCGGGCATCATCGGCACTTTTGACGGCAATTCGTTCGGTCTGCATGGCATTGTCCGCATTCTGGCGAATATTAGCAGCCATCTCCTCCATGGAACTGGATGCCTCTTCCGCAGCTGCCGCCTGTTCCGTAGCCCCCTGACTCATCTCTTCCGAACTGGCCGATAACTGCTGACTGCCTGCAGCAACGTTGTGCGCAGCCATCGTCACATCGGTGACCACCGCCTGCAGTTTCTCGACCATTTTTTTCAATATGGCATAAACGCTATTTTCGTTTTTCACTGGCAAGTCCATCGCCACGGTGAGGTCTCCGTTGCTGATCTTTCGACTGACTTCGGCAATCACCAGCGGATCGCAACCGATCTGCTTAAGAACGCCGAGGGTAATCAGGAAAGCGATAAAAATGCCGCCGGCAATCGATGCACCCGTACATATGGCCATAAACAGCTGAGACCTGTTGACCTGGGCTTGCATATGCTCATGCTGGGTCTTGCTGGCTTGAGCTGAAAGCGTCCCGACCCCGACAGCGGCAGCCAACATTTCATCATTCTTTTTGTTCTGATCGAGGAAAGCCTGATGATAGGTGTTGCCAATCTGCAGATATTCGTCGACCAGGGACGCTATTTTCGCCCCCGCCGTCACCATCTGCGGGTAATCGGCCACGCTCTTTTGCCAGTTGACAAGCCCGGAACGAACTTTATCCACTTGACTTTGAAACTTGTTCCAGGCGTCTTCGTCGGCCCGCCAGCCAAAATAAACGGCACTCACCCGCAGCAACAAAAATTCCTGCCGGACATTCTCTTTCAACAACTCTTTGATGTCCGACAGCTTCGCATATTCCTTAAGATCGTTATTGGCCATAGCCTGTTGCAGCTTGGGTGAGATTTCCTGCCGGGTCACGGTGGCCAGGATATCAGTGAATGACCAGCCAAGCTCTCCCCAACGTTTAAACAGAGCTGCTTTTTCGTCATCCAGGGCAACATACTCGCTCATGCCCTTCCCATAACGATTCAACCCATCTTGAATTTTTTCCAGTGCCTGCCGCATCCCCTGATCTTCATAACGGCCAAGCAGTCCCTGGATATGGCTCGTGAGCTCTGTGGCCTCGGTCACCGCCTTTTCATAATTCTGCTTATCTGCCGTGATGATGTAGGATTTGTTATCTTCACGAATATTGAGAAACTGTTTAACAAT
The DNA here is from genome assembly GCF_000711225.1 of Pelobacter seleniigenes DSM 18267. Lineage (NCBI taxonomy): Bacteria > Pseudomonadati > Thermodesulfobacteriota > Desulfuromonadia > Desulfuromonadales > Desulfuromonadaceae > Pelobacter > Pelobacter seleniigenes. Next base: position 12,648 of record NZ_JOMG01000004.1, on the reverse strand, counting down.
GGCATCGATCTCGGACATTTGCTCTTGCTGTTGCACAACATTGTCCAGCCCGAACCATCCGGTCAGTGCGATGACACCAGTCAACACCAGAACAACGAAAAAACCACCACCGATTTTTTTACCCAGCTTCATTTTTGCGAACATATGCATTCCCCTATGCAAAGCGTACGTTTAATTTACCCTGCTCTGTTTAAATATTCGTGCTCTGCCTGCATTTATCACGTTGGAATTCCGGTCACAGGCAAAGGCGTCTACCTGGTCGATCAAGCCGCCCTGACTCCGGCAATCTCATCAAGAGAAAAAACTTTGTCGATATCAAGAATGACCACAAAATCGTCCTCCAGTTTCCCCATCCCCTGGATAAAAGCGGTATCAAGCCGAGTCCCAATTTTCGGCGCCGGCTCAACCTGCTCGGCATCGATTTCCACAACCTCATGGACAGCGTCGGCCAGAATTCCCAGTACGGTAACTTCACCATCAATTTCGATCTCGACAATGATGATACAGGTGTTCACCGTTCTCGCTGTTTGCTGCAGGCCAAATTTCAATTTCAGATCGACCACCGGGACGACACTGCCACGCAGATTAAGCACGCCACACATATAATCCGGGGTTTGAGGAACCTTGGTCAGGCTGGTAAAATCCAGCACCTCGCGCACTTTTGCGATAGTCAGGCCGAATTCCTCATCTCCAAGCTTGAAGGTGAGATACTGATTGGCATCAATAAGGTTGGCTTTTTCCATGGCGGTACTCCTTGTTGGTTCGCGTACAAAACTATGGACCGGTCACAACGGGCTCGGCCGTTAATGTCCCATTGCGGCGCTTTTGGCCTCAGTGCCAAACTGCCCCTGGCCTTGCTCGAGTTGCCGAAACAGATGGTTGACATCGAGAATCAAAGCGACGCGGCCGTCTCCCAGAATGGTCGCGCCGGAAAACGCTTTCAAATCCTTATACATGCGCCCGAGGGTCTTGATGACACTCTGATGCTGACCGATAACCTGATCGACCACGAAACCGACCCGGTTTCCCTGCAGCCGGGTAATAATGATTTGTTGAAAGCGCGCTGGCCGGCCGCTGATGGCAAACTGTTCTCGCAAAGGAATATAAGGGACGAGCTTCCCCCGCACATTGATCAGGTGACGACCCTGGTTTTCGATCTTTTCTTCGGCCAGCTCGACACACTCTTCAACGATGGACAACGGGATGGCGTAAACCTCGTCACCAATTCGCACCAGCAGACTTTCGACAATTGCCAGAGTCAGAGGAAGCCGGATGTTAATCGTCGTTCCCTGCTGTGGCTGGCTCGCAATGGTGATGGCCCCGCGTAACCCATCAATGGCTTGTTTGACCACATCCATCCCCACCCCGCGTCCAGAGACATCGGTAATTTTCCGGGCGGTGGAAAAACCGGCAGCAAAGATCAGCTCAAAGATCTGTTGGTCGCTCAACTCGGCATCCGCTGCAACCAGGCCCCGCTCGATCCCCTTGGCCAAGAGGGTCTCTCGATCCAACCCCCTACCGTCGTCTTTAATGGTAATTTCGACATAATCGCCGACGTGTCCGGCCGTCATGACAACGGTCCCGACCTTCGGCTTACCGGCGGCAGTCCTTTCTTCAGGCGACTCAATGCCATGATCGAGGCTGTTCCTGATCAGGTGCACCAACGGGTCATTCAGTTTTTCAATGACTGTTTTATCAATCTCGGTCTCCGCCCCTTCGGTTTTCAATTCCACGTTCTTGCCCAAACCAGCGGCCAGGTCGCGCACCAAGCGTTTGAACTTACTGAAAGTTGCGCCAATCGGTAACATTCGCATGGTCAAGGAGTTGTCGCGCAGTTCGTCGGTCAAACGCTCCACTTCTTCGGCAATTTCCGTGAGCTCAGAATTCCCCAGAAGCGCAGCAGCCCGAGCCAATCGGGCTTTAACCGTCACCAGTTCACCAACCATATTGACCAGGTCATCAAGGCGTTCGGCAGGCACCCGGACACTGCTTTCAGCCTCCCTGGATTGCCTTCGGTTACGGGCGGTCCGAACCAGTTGCTGTTCCTGCAAAGCAGCTTCGATCTTGTCCGCCGGGACCTTGCTGGTATCAATGAGTTTTTGGCCAAAGGGTTTTGCTTCTGCCAGCAGGGCGTTCAGATCGTCCTGGGACAGGTCACCACGATCGACCAGGATCTCACCCAAACGCTTATAGTCAGGGTCCTCATCCAGCAGCAAGCTATCGTCAATCTCATCAATCTTCAGGTCGATATCCTCTTCAACAAAGATAAAGACGTCTTTGATCGCATTGACGCCCCGCTCCGTTGTCAAAATGAGATCCCAGTGCACATGACAGCTCTCCGGAGCGAGTTCATCCAGCAATGGAATCCGATCTCCCTGAGCGATCACCCGACAGGAACCCAGGTCGTTGAGTTCACGCAGTAAACTGTCCGGACGCGTCCCGCTGAGGATAATATTTTCCGGAAGGGTCAGACGAATGCGATAGGTCACCCCTTCGGCCTCCTCCGGTTCCGGCGGCGCAGCAACGGCTTCCTGTCGGGCTGCAGGCTTGCCGGGGATGAGGTTTTGGAAAGATGCGATCAGCGCCTCTCCGTTCCCTGCAGAGCCAGACCTCCCTTCGCCATCGGTCAGCAGGCTGCAAATATGATCGCGAGCGGTGAGCGAAAGATTGATCAACTCTTTGGAAACCTGGAGCTTCCCGTTGCGAACCAGGTCATAAACGGTTTCGACTTCATGGGTAAAACGAGAAATTTCATCAAATCCGAACATGGCCCCGGAGCCTTTAATGGTATGCATAGCCCGGAAGACCTTGGCCACCAGGTCCATGTCGTCCGGGGTCTCCTCAAGTTCGAGCAGGGAACTTTCCAGTTCTCCAAGGAGTTCTTCAGCTTCCTCTTTAAACGCTTGGCTGTACTGGTCCATCATGATGAAATATCCTTACCCAATAAGCCGGTTCTGCTTATCAAATCCACAAGCAATACCGATCGCCGCCGCTACCAGAACGACAGCCGTGTTGACGAATAAACCCAGCCACTTTGACGGTGTCACGCAAGGAAGACGGAAGAGAATCAAGAAGAGCGAATTTTTTTTCCTGGGCAACTGCGGTGCGATGAGCGGAGCAAAGCAGCTGGATGAAAAATATGTCGATTGATTCAAGCCGGTCGCAATTCACCAGGACCTGATCATGGTTGAGGAGTGCCGCCAACAGTGCCTCTTTTACCTGGTCGAGATTTTCCACCGTTGCTTCTCCCTCCAGGCTCACGACCAAAGCACCGTCGGAAGCGACTTCCTCATTGAGTGCAAGCATAGTACCCTCCGTTTTGCATCACCTGCTGAGCCGACCCCTAGCCAAGAACCTTTTTCACCACGGCGAGCAATTGCTCGGGATTAAAAGGTTTGACAATCCATCCGGTTGCGCCGGCAGCACGGCCTTCCTGCTTTCTGGAATCCTGGCTTTCCGTCGTCAGCATGATTACCGGTAAAAATTTAAACCCCGGCGTACTGCGGATTTCTTTTATCAGGGCGATTCCGTCCATATTCGGCATATTCAAATCTGACAAAACCAGCTTGACCTGCGAATTCAACAACGCCATGGCTTCCTTACCATCGCCGGCTTCAAGGACCTGATATCCAGCTTGCTGAAGGGTAAAAGACACCATTTGGCGGATACTTTTTGAATCATCTACGGTTAAAATCGTTGCTGCCATGATTGTTTTTTCTCCTTATTTCCTAAGTTCAAAAAAGTTCGACGTTGGCCCCGAACTCTTCGCTATCATTATTATTTTCATCCAATTCCGAGATCTTTTCGTCGTTGTCGCAAAACAGTTCTACGGCAACGGAACCGGTGAGCCCAGGCTCTGTTGCGGTTTCACTGTCGTTCTCCTGCCCCCCTGAATCGAGTGCGCTCGAATCATCAAGCCCCCACAAATCAATCTCGACAGGGCTTTCAGTTGGCTGCGGCGGCAGCGTACTGAAAGGAGCCACGGCCTGACTCAGCCGTGCATGATGAATCACTCCGTGGTGCACGCTGCGCTCCTGCTCCATCGTATAACGCTCTTCCAACTGGCGCCCAAACTGTTGCCGCAGGCGCGCCACCAGCTCTTCATCTCCGGGGTGCAGAGCTTCGGCATGGGCGGCAATCAAATTGCCATGTTCCGCAAACATTTCTTTCAAACGCTGAATAAAAGTCAGCGCCTGCAACTCGCGTTGCAGTTTTTCCGTCAACTGCCTGCATTCGCTCCGGACCGAAAACATGCGCCCGTTAAAATCATGAACAGCCTGTTCCAATAAACATTGCTGTGGTTGTCCAGTCGCTGGACCAGCGGCCGCAGTTCCACCCTCCCGGGTGGTCTGCGTCAACGTGCCCAATTGCCCGAGAATGTCGTAAAAGGCATTGCTCGCGGCGTGGGCATCCTTTGCCGCGCCAACCATCCCTTCAGCCAAAACTTGCAGAGCGAGCCCGTTTCGACCGAACTTGGCGGCCTTGATGATGGCATTCAAGGCATTAATTTTGACGTGGGTCGCCAACGCAATGGTGTTTTCGATAGCACCTTGAATTGTTTCTGCTATACCGCCGACGCGCTGTGCGCTCTGTGCGATCGATTCTCCCAGCAGATGACTATCCTCATTCAACTGAGCCATAACCGCTAACCCGTGCTGCAAGGCGCTTAACGGGTCATTCCGGGTTGCTTCAGCCAATTGCTGTTCGGTCATCCGTTCCAGCCCATGCTCCAATTCGGCGATTTCCGCAATGATTGTTTCCAGAGCTTGTGTTTGGGTTGTATACAGTTGGCCGAGATCGTCGATCAGTTGATCCAGTTGTGCTTTTTGCAACTCGATTAACAGGTACTCTTTTCCCCGCCGTTCTTCTGCGGATTCGCCTGAATCGGGCTGCCGTTCCAGTAACGCCTTTGCGATATGTTCAACCCGCTGTCTGAGGTTGTCATGAAACTGTACGCCGATAATCACATTGTTAACCTGGGCAGTAATATTTGCTGCTGCTTGCTCCGCTTGATTTGCCATGAGCAGAGCTTGGTCAATGATTTCACGGGCCTTCGCAAACGCGGTCAGAGTGGTTTCTTCAGAACGCTGCCCCAGTTCGTTAAGAGACTCGATATTATTCTGCACTTTGGCCAAGGTCTGTTTCTGTTCCACCCCAGCGCTCGTGGCATTATCAACTAAGGTCGCTGTCGACTGACGAATCTGTGCTGCCAGAGCCATGGTGTCTTTTGATACCACCCTGAACATCGCTTCCATGCGCTGACTTCTCGCGCACTCGATACCGGCATTGACACCAATGACATGCAGAAACAAGCCGACTCGGTCAAGGGAATCACCCTGCCCTGCAATACGCTCGACCAGGCTCATCATCTTGGCAAAATTATCGCGTTGAGCAACCGCGCTCTCCTGAGCAGAACGGGTACTTCGGCGGCAGTCGGCAACAAAAGTGGACACTCGTTGCAATGCGCCACTATTTTCCTGGTTCTCAAATAGGGTCAGGGATTCGGCAATCTGTTGCCGCTGACGGGCGGACTGGAGTTGGACCTGTTGCAGATGTCCACCCAGCGCCAGGAAATCATCTTCGGCGCGATGGACGAGTTCGGTTAAAGAGTGAATTATGGAAGAAAGAGGATCAGCCGATCCGCCATTTCCTTCTGAATGAATATTCAGCATGCCAGGTTATTCCCCCCTAAAGCGATCCATTTGGCGTGAAATAAAAACAGCTTCAAAACCGCAAGCTAAAATTTTTAATATCAGCTTGCAAACCTGCTGATCTCAGGCGCAAACTCCATTAAAAAATCTCCATGTTTTCATTTTCATATAGCAGGGTCATGCTGTCCTATAATTATTTCATAATAATTATAGTTAGTTGCCGAAATTCCAGAAGCAGGGAAAGAAGAAAATTCCATTGGCGAGCACTCACCAAAAACTACACATTAGTAATATCAAATGCAAGAAAAAAATACATATCTCTCCTTCCCGAAAAAACCACATAGTGCCTGACGAGCTTCTGCACATCCGGGTAAGCGCCTGCGTTCAGCCCAGATCTGATGGTGATTCAGCCATGATTGAGCAAATAATTATCAAGCCAAGAATCGAGGGAGATCAAACTGGGGGGAAAGGGAAAAGCATCCAAAAATTAACAAAAACTAACTTTAACGTTGAATATTAATGATTTTTATATTATAGATAATTAAAATACCCAACCAGCCTCCTATTTAATATAGCAATGCCGATTCAATTAGAGTGCTCAAGATCAGGGCTATCAACGTTAATTAAAATGAGAGGGAAAGCTTATGAAATGGCAGGACTTAAATATCGGCCTTAAGCTCACCATCGGTTTCGGTATTATGCTGATCCTTATTCTGGCAGGAGGCATCGTTGGCTATTCGGGGTTAAAGAGCGTCGGCCATTCCATGACGGTCATCAGCGACGAAGAGGCCCCGGTGGTTGATGCATCAATGGAGATGAAAATCTCTCTGATGGAGGCAATGGCGTCAATGGATGAATTCCATGCCGCCACTGCGGTTATGGCCACCATGGATGAAAGCAAGCTGGCTACCCTCGAAAAGGCCTACCTGCAAGCCGCCCGGACCTTTGATCAGGGTGTCGAGGCGATCCTCAACGGCGGCCATATGGGTGATGTCGCGGTTATAAAAACCGATAACCCATTGCTTGCGGAGCAGGTCCGCAAAGCCGCTGAAATCCATGATGCAAAATATGAGACAACGGCCAAGGAACTGATGGAAGACGGTCGTCGCCTGCTGGCCATCAAAACAAGCGAAACAGAGGCCATGGGCAACGTCGAAGACATGGTCAAGCTGATCGGCTCAGCGGCGGAAGAGGTCGAATCCAAGATCACGGAAAAAGTCAATCGCCGCATCAAGGAGGAAAATCTCGACCTTGCCGGACAAGCGATCCTGCGGGAAGAGATTCCCGTTGCCGATATGGCCATGGAAATGAAATACGTCATTGCCAAAACCAGGATTCTGCTCGAAGAATACGCCCAGACCAATAATCTCGCGGAACTGGATCAATTGGAACAATTCTACCAAACGTTGCTGACAGAATTCGATACCATGGCAACGGCCGTCACCACCGGTGGCACAATCGACGGGGTGAAAGTCATTGCCACCGACAGCCCCGAAGTTAAAGCCATGGTTGTCGAGTTGCAGAACAATCATCGCAAACTTGAAGCGGCCGCAACCAACCTGATGCAGGCCCGCCGCCAGTTGATCACGCAAACCGCCGAGACCGCAGCCACTATGAGCCGCCTTGACCTGGCAGGAGAAGAAGCCGCCGGAATTCTCAGCAAAATTGAAGAGCTTGCCGGTGGCGAGATGACCCTGGCCAAAATCACCGGCCGACAGTCAAGTAGCAGCGCCATCTTCTGGCAGATTATTGTCGTAGCCGGTTCCATGGTCATTGGTGCTCTACTCGGTTTCGTCATCACCCGGAGTCTGAGCCGACCGATCAGACAGGGCGTTGCCCTGGCCGACGACATCGCCCTGGGCGATTTTTCGCAACGCCTCAACCTTGCCCGTAAGGATGAAATCGGTCGGCTGGGGAACGCCCTCGACCGCATGGCCGCCAACCTGGAAGAGAAAGCCCGCTTGGCTGAAGTCATTGCCGAAGGCGACCTGACTCAGGATGTGAAGGTTGCTTCGGCCAGGGACCAGCTTGGCAACGCCTTGAAACTGATGGTTAACGGACTGCGCGAAATGGTCAGCGGCATCCAGGTGGCCGGCGAACAGATCGCCTCCGGGTCGAGCCAGGTCGCCGATGCCAGTCAGTCCCTCTCGCAGGGAGCGACAGAGTCAGCTGCTTCCCTGGAAGAGGTCACGGCATCGATGAATGAAATGACCAGTCAGGTCCGCAACAGTGCGGAAAACGCGGGTTCGGCCAATCAGCTGTCGAGTGCTGCACAGCAGGCTGCCGAAAAAGGCAATCAGCAGATGGTGGAGATGCTCGCGGCCATGGAAGAGATCGAACGGTCCGGCCAGGACATCAGCAAAATCATCAAGGTGATCGAAGAAATTGCCTTCCAGACCAATTTGCTGGCCCTGAACGCGGCTGTCGAGGCAGCCCGTGCCGGTCAGCATGGCAAGGGGTTTGCCGTAGTCGCCGAAGAAGTGCGCAATCTGGCGGCACGTAGCGCCAAAGCGGCCGAGGAAACAACCGCACTCATCAAGGGCTCCGTGTCGCTGACCGGCCAGGGCACCCTGATCGCCAGACAAACCGCGGAGGCGCTGAAAGAGATCATGAATGGAACGACCGAGGTCTCCGTTCTGCTCGAGGAGATCGCGGCCGCCGCCAATGAACAGGCCCAGGGGATCAATGAAGTAACCACCGGACTGACCCAGATCGATCAGGTCACCCAGCAGAATACGGCCAGTGCCGAAGAAAGCGCCGCTGCCGCCGAACAGCTATCCGGGCAGGCGGCCCAGCTGCGGGAGATGTTGCAACGCTTCTCCCTTCGGAACACCGGCCCAACCCTCGATTATCAGCCCGGCTAATCGTACCGTTTTAAAATTGCCCAATTGCAGACGCCCGCAGCTCAGCATTTCGTTGCGGGCGTTTGTAGTCCCCGCCCAGGACTGGGCAAGCCGGCAAGCACGCCATTTGTAGCGAACAAAGAACCTTCTCGCGAGCCGCCTTGAAAGCGGCCCTCTCTCTCAACCATTAGTTTATTTTAAATTTTTATTGATTTCTCATCCTAATTGCAACAATATACTGTAAAAATTAGAAGAATCAAAAAAGCGACTGCTGCCTGGGATGTCTTTCAGGAAGCCCCAAATGCCAAAGACTTATTCACTCCTCCAGATTATTACCAATATCGGTAGGAAGGATGGGACATGACTTCTCGACGACTGAGACTGCTCTGGATTGCGGGATTTTTCCTGTGGAGTCTGTTGATCGTCCTTTTGGGCTGGCAGGATCGTCAATCGGAGCTGTTGACGGTCAACAACCTGGCCAAAGCCGAAGCCAAAGGCAGTTACAACAAGGACCTCGTTTACCGACGTTGGGTCGCCAAACAGGGTGGCGTTTATGTCAAAACATCCGACTACACCCCAGCCAACCCCTATCTTTCCCATCTTCCCGACCGAGATCTGGCCCTGGCCGACGGGACGGTTCTGACCCTGGTCAACCCTGCCTATATGACCCGCCAAGTCTATGATTTAGCCGAGGTGCAGTTCGGCGCCAAAGGCCATATCACCAGCCTCAAACCACTGCGCCCGGGGAACGCTCCGGATCCGTGGGAGGAGCAGGCCCTGCACCGCTTTCATCAGGGGGAACACGAAGTCAGCACGGTCACGACCATCCGCAACCAGCAATACCTGCGCCTGATGTATCCGATGATCACCGAGGACAGCTGTCTGAAATGCCATGCTCGACAGGGTTATCAGCCTGGAGATATTCGCGGCGGGATCAGTGTCAGCATTCCCATGCAGCCCTACCAGCAGGCTTATGCCAAGATGAGCGGAACCCATCTGACCGGCCGCATCATTATCTGGCTGGCGGGATCCTTACTGCTGTTATTCTCCTACCTGTTTCTGAAAAAGCGCTTTGACCTCGAACTGATGGCCCGCCAGCGGGCCGAAACATCCGAGCATAAATACCGCATGCTGTTCGACCAGGCCACTATCGGTTTCGCCCTGGTCGATGCCGCCAGCAAAGAGATCCTTGAATGCAACCAGGCGCTGGCCGAGATGACCGGATGGACCCCGGAGGAGCTCAGAGGCCGGCCGCAAAGTATACTTCATCATGCCCGACCGGATTCATCACCGCAGGCCAACAGCCGACTCAAGGAACAGAGCGATCGCTCCGCGACCCTGCGTGAGGATACTTTTGTCACCCGTCACGGAAAGACCTTCCCGGTCTGGCTGAAAGCCCACAGATTTGCCCTGGAAGGACGCGAGATCATCTTTGGGGCCATTCAGGATATCTCGCAGCAGAAGCAAAACGAAGACATTCTGCGCGAAAAAGAGGCTAAATACCGCGCCCTCCTCAACAATCAGAACGATGCGGTCTTCCTGCACCGCTACCGGAACGAAGGATTCAACCATTTTGTCGAAGTCAACGACATGGCCCTGAAACGCTACGGCTATACCAGGGAAGAACTGCTCAAGCTTTCCCCGCAGGATATTTCAGCGGCCGAAGAGGCCCGCAAATACGGAGCCGCGCAAATCAGACGCCACCTGCTTGAACACAAGCAGATGATCTTTGAAACGATTCACGTCAAAAAATCGGGTGAGTCCTTCCCGGTTGAAATCAATACCTCGGTGGTCGATTTGAATGGCGAAAAATTCCTGCTGGCGACGGCCCGCGATATTTCAGAACGTAAGCAGGCCGAACAGACCAACCGACAGTTGGAAAGTCAGCTGCAGCAGAAATATAAGATGGAAGCCATCGGCCTGCTGGCCGGAGGCATGGCCCATAACTTCAACAACAATCTGGCCATTATTCTCGGCAACCTGCAACTGGCCACAGCCAAGCTCGGCAATCATCCCAACGTGCTGCAATACCTGGAAAACGCCCGCACCGGAGTTCATCGCGCCCGGGAACTGGTCCGCCAGATTGCCACCTACAGCCGCCAGGATCCCCAACAAAAAAGACCCGTACAACCGGCGGCGATCATCCAGGAAACACTCAGTCTGCTGCAATCAACCATGCCGTCTACCGTTAATTTCAACTTCTCCCTGACCGAGCAGAATCCCCCCCTGACGATTCTCGCCGATCCGACCCGGATTCAGGAAGCCCTGATCAATCTCTGCACCAATGCGGTCCATGCCATGAATGAACACGGCGACCTGCAACTGTCCCTGCGCAGCGCGGAACTGAAGCTCCAGGACCTGCCGCTCAAGTCAAACCTGACTCCGGGCAGATATGCCTGCGTGGCGGTCTCTGATAATGGCTGCGGAATGACGGCCGAGACCATTGAACGGATATTCGACCCGTTTTTTACGACCAAGGGGGTCGATGAAGGGACCGGCATGGGGTTGTCCACGGTCAAAGGGATTGTTGAACAGCACGACGGGTTGATCCGGGTCGAGAGTGAGCCCGGAAAGGGCTCGACTTTTTCGCTCTTCTTTCCCGCCACCAATGATTCCTGCGAAACCCAACCGGACCAAGAAGCCATGCCGGTGATGCGCGGCCAGGAAGCCATCCTCATCGTTGAAGATGATCAGATGCTGGCCGAACTCAATCGCACAATTTTTGAGGATAAAGGCTATGCAGTCACGGTGGAGATCGACAGTCTCCAGGCCCTGGAAAGGATCAGACAGAACCCCCGGCAGTTTGACCTGATCTTGAGCGATCAGAGTATGCCGGGACTAACCGGGCTCGAATTGACCCGGGGAAGCCCATAAAATAAACCCGCAGCTGCCGGTGGTCATCTGCAGCGGCTACAGCTCCGGAATTCCTCCGGAAGCCGCCCGCGAACTCAATATTGCCGCGTTCTGTGCCAAACCGCTGGAAGTTTCGGAGCTGCTGAATGTAATCAGACAGGTTCTGGATTCCAGGGATCAGGCGGGCTAACAGCCGCAGGAGTGGCGAACCAAGAGCCGGCTTGACAATACCACCTGGCGGGTCGGCCGGGTCGGGTCAAGAATGCGTTTGAACAACATCTCTCCGGCCGTCTGGCCGATGGCGTAGGTCGGTTGTTCAATCACCGTGATGGCCGGGCGGGTCATGGCCGTCCATGGCGACTCGTCAAAAGTCGCAAAGGCCAGTTGCTCGGGAACGGCGATTTCTTTATCGCGAATGGCCCGAAACGCTCCCCCGGCCAACAAACCGCTACTGGTGAGAATGGCATCGGGCGGATCACTGCGTTCAAGAAGCCGGCTGACCGCGGCATGCCCGTCCGCTTCCCCTGGCCGGCAGATCAATGATCAACTCCTCCTCCGGGACGATCCCGGCATCCGCAAAAGCCAGATTGAAGCCGCGCCGGCGATCCCGGCGGTGACACTGTGGACACCGAACAAACCGGCGATCCGGCGATACCCATGCTGGAGCATATGACTGGTCAATTGCTGGGCGGCGGTCACATTATCAATCACGACGCTGTCCACGGCCGCGCCGGTTATTTTCCGGTCGATGATCACCATGGGGCAGACATCAGCCAGCTGCTGGGGAAAATGATCCGCTAACTGGCCAGTGGGGGCAAGAATGATTCCAGCCGCGTTTTCATTCTGCATCAGTTCGAGATAATTGCGCTCTTTCTCCGGATTTTCATCCGTATTGCACAAAATGACGCTGAAATTGTTGTCCTGAGCGACATCCTCGACCGCCCGGCAGAGGGACGCGAAAAACGGGTTCTGAATATCAGCGACGATCAGCCCGATCGAACTGGATTTTTTCGAACGCAGGCTGCGGCCGCCCGGTTCGGGGAATAATTCATTTCCTTAATGACGTCCAGCACCTTTTCCTGGACCTCCGGGCGCACATGTTGTTTGCCACTCAAAACCCTGGAAACCGTTGCCGTCGAAACACCGGCTGCTGCCGCGATATCTTTGATTCTCATCTCACTCTCCCATAAGCTTTCCCCTATGTAACCGAAGGAACTGATAATTTCAACCCATCATCGCAGCAGCTCCCGGTGGCGGAAGGCGTTGTCACCCCAATTCTCTCATGCTGCTAAGGTTCGGTG